>JAYYVF010000100.1:0-35424 GCA_036343635.1 Candidatus Latescibacterota bacterium
ATTAATTTATGTTGGCTGCCCCCCTAGGGATCGAACCTAGAACCTCCTGAACCAGAATCAGGCGCACTGCCAGTTGTGCTAGAGGGCAAAAAATATGGCGGAGAGGGAGGGATTCGAACCCTCGGTACGGGTTACCCCGCACAACAGCTTAGCAGGCTGCCACCTTCGGCCACTCGGTCACCTCTCCAATAGATCTTACAAATAAAATTTTCTGGCGGAGGGCAGGGGATTCGAACCCCCAATCCTTTCGGACCCCGGTTTTCAAGACCGGTTGCTAACCACTCGCGTACCCTCCATTTTTGAGGGCTGGAAATATAGGCTCGTCGCTATATTTGTCAAGCCCAACACAATGTGTTCAACCCCTATTCATCCACTGACTCTACATTGTTTGTGTCTCTTTCATCGCCAGTAATTTCATCTTCTTCTTGGTCCGGCAAAGGCGTCATGTCAATCACACGGTCACCCTCGTCTAAATTAATCACCTTAACGCCTTGAGTATTCCTACCAACAGTAGAAATACCGTTTACAGCTGTTCGGATCAAGACGCCTTTCTGTGTAACAATCATGACTTCATCATTTTCAAAGACCTCTTTACAAGCAACTGTTGAACCATTTCGTTCGGACGTTTTTATGTCTATTACCCCAACGCCACCACGATGTTTACTTGGATATTCAGACTCCTGAGTCCTCTTACCGTAACCGTTTTCACAAAGAGTTAATAGTTGACCCTCACCGGGACTTACAACAACCATACTAACAACTTCATCGTCGTTCTTTAGAGATATACCCTTTACCCCTGTTGAAACACGCCCCATTCTTCGAACTTCTTCTTCGCCAAATCGCATAGTCCGCCCGTTTCTTGTGGCTAGAACGATGTCCTGGCCTTCCTCAATAACAGCCGCTCCAATCAAGTAATCTTCTTCCTGTATCTTTAGAGCGATTATACCATCGCGACGTATGTTTCCATATGCAGACAATACGCTTTTTTTAACAATACCTTTTCGCGTTGCAGTAAACAGACATTGATCTTCACTAAATTCCCGCACTGCCACTATAGCACATATCTGGTCTTCGGGATCAATCTGTAAAACATTAACCAAGGGTCGGCCACGTGCAGTGCGTTCCCCTTCAGGTATTCTATAAACCTTCAACCAATGACACTTGCCGTTTGACGTAAGGAACATAAGGTAGGCATGTGTAGAGGCTACGAAGAGATGTTGAACAAAATCCTCGTCCTTCGTTTTCATCGAGGTAACGCCTCTACCTCCACGATTTTGGACACGATACGCTCGAGGAGACATTCGCTTTATATAACCTTCGTGTGATATGGTAACAACCATATCCTCTTCGGCAATGAGATCTTCTATATCGAATTCCTCCGCAGCGTAGACAATTTCCGTTCTCCGCTCATCTCCAAAACGATCAACCATTTCGTCCAATTCATCTTTGATGATATTCATCTGGCGCGAGCGATTTTCTAGGATATCTCTGTAATCTGCGATTGCTTTTTCTAAATCACTGAATTCAGTATCTATTTTTTCACGCTCTAGGCCCGTTAAACGCTGTAGGGGCATTGTTAAAATGGATTGAGCTTGAATTTCACTCAAAACCTGTCCATCTACTCCACTAATTCGTGAAAGATCAACGACTTCTGCCTCTGATAATTCTAGAGAGGCGCCTTCTACGAGACGTTGTTTAGCTATATCAGGATTAGCCGACGACCGAATGGTTTCAATAACCCAATCAATATGGTCAAGCGCAAAACGCATTCCTGCCAATATATGTGCGCGCGCTTCGGCTTTATCTAAATCAAATTGAGTGCGGCGCATTATTACTTCATGACGATGGTCGAGATAGTGCTGAAGCATCTGTTTAAGATTTAGCAGTTCCGGACGGCCGTTTACAATAGCCAACATCATCACACCATAAGTGCTTTGCAACATACTGTGTTGGAATAATTGGTTCAATACAACCTCGGCCTGTGCATCACGCTTTACCTCAAAAACGATCCGCATACCTTTTCGGCCAGATTCATCCCTAATATTAGATAGTCCATCAATTGTTTTATCGCGAACCAAGTCCGCGATCTTTTCCAGGAGGGTCGACTTATTTACCAAGAAAGGGATTTCGGTAACAATAATCTGTTCCCGCCCATTCTTTAGCTCTTCCACTTCGGCTCGTGCCCGAACATGCACTATACCGCGGCCGGTTCGATAAGCCTGTTGCACTCCGCTCATCCCGTAGATTACACCACCCGTTGGAAAATCTGGTGCTTTTATGTGTTCCGTTAAATCAGCTATCTCTGACTCGGGATTATCAATGAGCACCTTCAACCCATTTACAATTTCAGAAATATTATGAGGCGGAATCTTCGTAGCCATCCCTACGGCTATTCCCATCGACCCATTGCAAATGAGATTAGGAAATTTTGACGGTAAAACCACAGGCTCTGTTTGTGTGTCATCGTAGTTGCTCATATACTCGACGGTATCTTTTTCAAGGTCGCCGAGCATCTCTGTCGCCGCATAGCTCATACGTGCTTCTGTGTAACGCATCGCCGCCGGTGGATAACCGTCAATCGACCCAAAGTTACCTTGACCATCTACAAGTGGATAACGCATCCTGAATGGCTGTGCCATGTGAACTAGCGTGGGATAGACGATGGCTTCTCCGTGGGGGTGGTAGTTACCGGAGGTATCTCCAGCTATTTTAGCACACTTCCTATAACCCCGATTTGGAGCCAAGCTCAAGTCGTCCATCGCAACGAGAATTCTTCGTTGCGATGGTTTAAGCCCATCGCGTACGTCGGGCAGAGCACGCGCCATAATGACGCTCATCGAATAATCAAGAAAGGACGTTTTTAGTTCGTCCTCAATTTTTACAGGAACTATACGAGATTCTTGTTCTTCCGACATAATCTTAATTCTTTTCTATGTTATTGTGTCTTTATTTTTTTAAGCACCATGAAAGTCTAAGTTTTTTACATCCAGAGCATGCGTTTCTATAAATTCTCTTCGAGGTTCAACTTGTTCACCCATAAGAAGTGTGAACAAATGTTCTGCCTCAACAGCATCGTCAAGTGTTACTTTCAACAATGTTCGAGTCTCTGGATCCATTGTTGTCTCCCAAAGTTGTTCGGGATTCATTTCACCTAAACCCTTAAAACGTGATATCTGGACACCCCGCCCCTCGCCATCACTGCTCATTTCGGCTAGATGATCATCACGCTCTTTCTCGGTAAAAGCCCACTTTTCCTGCTTGCCTTTTTTTACCAGAAAAAGCGGTGGTTGAGCCAAAAAAAGGTTCCCTTGTAGTATTAATTCTCGCATATAACGGAAAAAGAACGTCATGATTAAGATTCTAATATGACTACCATCAACGTCGGCGTCTGCCATTATTATTACTTTGCCGTAACGAAGCTTTTCATAGTCATATTCTTCACCTAAACTCGTACCAAGGGCGGTAATAAGTGGTAGCAATTTATCATTTCCAATTACCCGATCTATTCGCGCCTTTTCCACGTTCAACGGTTTTCCAAACATCGGCAGAACCGCTTGAAAGCTCTGATCTCTTGCCATGGCAGCCGAGCCTCCTGCCGAATCGCCCTCAACTAGAAATATTTCCGTTCTTTCGGGGTCACGAATTGAACAATCGGCCAGCTTACCAGGCAATGATGCCCCGTCAAGCAATCCTTTTCTTCGAGTCAATTCTCTTGCTTTGCGAGCAGCCTCACGAGCACGTCCTGCTTCGACAATTTTGTCAATTATTCGCTTAGCTACATCTGGATTTTCTTCTAGGTATTGTGCTAAGGCCTCAGATGTAAAGGAATCAACTATACCTTGTACTTCACTGTTTCCCAACTTCCCCTTGGTTTGACCCTCAAACTGCGGCTCAGACACCTTAACACTAACGATGGCGGTTAACCCTTCACGGGTATCTTCACCTGAAACCTTAAATTTAACATTTTTCAAAAGGCTATTTCGGTTGGCATATGCATTGATCGTGCGTGTAAGCGCCGTACGAAATCCCGAGAGATGAGTTCCGCCTTCGCCCGTTCTAATATTGTTGGCGTATGTAAATATTGTTTCTTGGTATCCATCGTTATACTGCATTGATATTTCAACAGCAACATCGTCTTTCGTTCCCTGCAAATAAATGGGATCGTTATGTAGTACCGTGCGCCCGTGGTTGATAAAACGAACAAATTCCTCCACCCCGCCCTCGTAATGAAATTCGTCGCGCTGCCCTGTGCGCTCATCACTGATATGTATAGCCAAACCCTTCGTCAGAAATGCTAATTCTCGAAGGCGGTGAGAGGTAAATTCATAATCGAATTCTAAGGAATCAAAAATTTCGTGGTCCGGTTTGAACCAAGTAATTGTCCCTGTTTCGTTTGTTTCTCCAATAACCTTCAAATCGGTCTTCGTTATCCCACGTTCGAAGCATTGTTTAAATACCTTACCTTTTTGCCACACTTCTACACTACACCACTCCGAAAGTGCATTAACAACAGAAGCTCCTACCCCGTGAAGTCCACCAGATACCTGATATGCTTTGTGGTCAAATTTTCCGCCGGCATGCAACATCGACATCACAACTTCAACGCCTGATTTTTTTTCTCCAGGATGGAAATCGGTTGGTATGCCATGGCCATCGTCTTTTATCCAGATGCTTCCGTCTTTTTTTATGATAACGTCGATTCGGTCACAACGACCTGCCATTGCCTCATCTACGCTGTTGTTTACAATCTCCTTAATTAATTCATGTAATCCGCCGATCCCAGTGTCCCCGATGTACATCGCAGGTCTCTTGCGGACACCCTCTAAACCCTTAAGAACCTGTATCGCGTCTGCACCGTAGTCCGCGTCTTCTGCAGATGACTCCGTCATGTACCTTCTCCCTGCTACTTTAGTTATGCTGCCGGTTGATCAAACGTAATTCCTGTATAATTTCGGCACCAACATGATTATTTATTCGCTTAACAATATCAATGCCCATAAAATTAAGCTGGGTCCGCCATACCGCCGATGGAACAGCAACCTCTAAAACTCCACCCTTTACTCGAATTGGTCGAGCATTATGCGCGAGTGAAGATCCCACCACATCATTCCAAACGAGTAGAGCCTGACATTCAACTACTTTTTCGCTAATACCCAGATCATGAACAACCTGATTAACCAATGTACCCAACGGAGTAACAGAATTCGGGGCTTCGTCCATAGTATCGCCCCGGTTATTGGCCAAAACAGATTTTCTCAAACGCATTCAACCCTTCTAGTCCAAGTTCGCGAGGAGTCGTAGTAATAACTTGATCAAACTCTGTAATCGAATCCAAAAGTAGATTCATTCGGTTTGAGTCCAATTCGGAGAAAATGTCATCTAGCAAGAGAATCGGCTGTTGACTGCACTGTTTTTCTATGAATCTACTTTCCGCTAGTTTCCATGATATCAATGCCGTTTTAAGTTGCCCTTCTGAAGCAAAATCATCCGCAGTTTTTCCATTTATTTCGAACAAAACATCGTCTCTATGCGGTCCCACAATAGTGTAACCTGCACGTAACTCCTGTTGGCGCTTCTTAGTAATTTCCTCAAACAACTCTTTTGTTAATGAGTCAATCTCTTTGGTCTTTGGACCGTTGTAATTTAGACTTGCGTATTCTCCTTCGGGAGAAAACCGATTGTAAAAACCTACGAAATCTGCGCGCATGGATTCTATCGCATTCAACCGCCCAAATCGAATAGATGCTCCAAATTCTGCAATCTGTTTATCCCAAGGAGCTATCTCTCGAGAAAACTCTGAACTAATAAAACCATTCTTTGAATTACGAAGCATTTTATTACGTTGGGACAGTGCCCGTCGGTATTTTTGCAACTCTTTTAGATATGTCGGACGAGCCTGCGAAATAAGTATATCTAATAGACGTCTCCTTTGTGTCGGAAAACGTAGAACTAACGAAACTTCCTCAGGTGAAAAGTGAACCGTTCTAAATTCCCCAACTAAATCGGAGACTTTAAGTAAAGGCTCTTCTTCCAAAAAAACCCTTTTGCCTTCCTGTTTGCCAAAAAAAACTCTGATATTTCTTTTTGCACCATCCCTGAAAAAGACGCCCCGGACATCAAAGTGGGAGCCGGTATGCGGAATCGCATGGTTATCCTTCACACCACGAATAGATTTCCCAATAGACAGATAGGAAATCGCTTCTAGTATATTGCTTTTTCCCTTACCATTCTCCGCATATATCAGTGTTCTAGCGGAAGAAAAACATAGATGTTTCTTTTCAAAATTACGAAATGGGCGAAGACTCAGTTCGCGCAATTGCACACTTTTTCTACCTCACCCCGTTGGTCGAAGAGGCATTAGTAGGCAGAAATATTCATTAATCCCGTCATCATCGATATGGGGTTTAACGACTGCAGCAGTCACAGCGTCACTGAGCTTGAAAACTACAGTAGGTGTATCCATTTTTCGAATAATTTCCATAAGAAATTGAGCATTGTAGCCTATATCAAGTTTTTCTTCATCGTACACTGCGGGTATCACTTCTCGGGCTTCTCCGCCTATTTCGGGGCTTGCTGTCGACAACTCTATACTCGAATCCTCTAATTTTAAGCGAACTTGTCGAGTATAAGCACTAGCCAATATCGACACACGTTTTACGGCCGCATGTAGTAGGTTACTATCGATACATAATTCTTTCTCATTAGATTTTGGTAACACTTGTTCGTAGTCTACGTATGGACCCTCAATCAGCCGAGACGAAAGATGTGTTTTTCCTGTTTTAAAAAGAATTTGTGTTTGCCCAACCGTGATTTCTGACGACTCTTGGGAATCTAAGAGTATTTTTGAAATCTTAGTTAATGCTTGAGGAGGAATGATTACGCTTGCTTCATCACCGTCCTGTAGGTCCACATCTATATTAGTGCGATAACAAGCCAACCTAGAACCGTCTGTGGACACCATCTTCATATTATTTCCGCCAATATGCCACAAAACACCATTCAATACAGGTCGTGTATCATCCTTAGATACAGCAAACGCAGTCTTGTTGATCATTTCTAATAATTTGGAAGAATTCAGTGTAGTATCATCTTGCAAATAAATTGTTAGTCCCTCAATTGATGTCGGAGTATTTGGAAATTCATCTGTGGGCATCCCCGACAAATTATAGGCTCCTTCGCCATTTTTTGAGTCACCCAAATTACCGAACAATTCAAGACGTTCATTTTCAACGACAATACTCAAGTCTGTCTCTGGCCATTCTCGAGCAATATCCGCGAAAGTACGTGCCGGAACTGTGATTGATCCTGGCAACTCCACTTTGGCCGAGATATGAGTTGTGACAGACAAGTCCAAATCGGTCGCCGACAAATAGAGACCGTCTTCGGTGGCACGCAAACAAATATTGGATAGCACAGGTAGCGCAGGTTTTGATGGTACAACATCCAATACCGTATCAATACCTTTCCATAGATCATTTCGGGCTACTGTTAGTTTCATATCTTTTTTATTCTCAAAAAGAGAGTAAATGCTATAATTATTTAATTACTTACATAAAGTAACGACAGGGAGACATTGGGTCAATCTCTATTATAATGAACGGGGAGCGGATTACTGGTCATGTGTATTAGGAATTACATGGTTAATCATGAAACACAAAGATTTCAACAATATCTGTTAAAATTATATAAAAAATATAGATTATTTTATAGTAGTAGTAGTAGTAGTAGTGTTGATAATGTTGAAAAATGCTTTTTAGGGAATTTAAAAAAATAAACCAATTAAAAACAATGGGTTATATTCTTTGAGAAAAAACTTGTAATGTTGATAACCTGTTTACATTAAACAATTATTCCAAGAATGGTGTGCGTGATAGAAGAATTATTTATTATTTGTATGGTTTTTCACACGAAAACGGTGTATGTCGTGGAAAGTTATTAACTGACAATATGGCAGACACAATGGCGGCATTTAATCGAATTTTTGGTATTGGCGGCCGATGTCCTCCAATAACCGATCAACGGATATCCTAAAGGATCTATCGTGAGATTGTTTTTTCTCCACAGAATTAATTGCATGTACGACGGTGCTATGGTCTCGGTTTCCAAACTTAAGTCCGATCATCTTAAGAGGAAATTTTGTTAGTCGTTTGGTTAAATACATCGCGATGTGACGGGCTTGAGCAATATCCTGTTTACGGCTTTTGCTAATTAAAATGTCTATTGGCACGTCAAAGTGATTGGCAACGTGTTTTTGAATGGATTCTATCGTCAATTCTGATGTAAATCCAGGACCGCGCTCTTTCACAACATACTTGGCAGCTTGAACCGATAGTTCGGTATTATGAACAGAGCAATAAGCCATTAAGTGGACTAATGCACCTTCCAAATCACGAACGTTAGAACTAATATAATTTCCGAGAAATGCTGCGACCTCATGTGGTAAAGTGATTCCATTTATCTCAGCCTTTTGACGCAAAATAGCAATTCTCGTTTCTAGGTCTGGTGGTTCAATAGGGGTAATTAGGCCCCATTGAAACCTTGATAGAAGCCTCTCCTCCAAGCCTTGTAATTTTTCTGGGGGACTATCACACGTCATCACAATTTGTTTGCCATTTTGGTGTAATGCATTGAATGTGTGAAAAAATTCTGTTTGCGTGTGTTCGCCGCGCATGAAAAGAAATTGGATGTCGTCAATTAGAAGAATGTCGGCAGATCGATATAGGCGCCGAAAGTCCGCGGTATTTCTGTTTTTGAGAGAATCAATAAAATCACTCAAAAATTTTTCTGAAGGAACGCAAACAATCTTTTGTGCCGGCTTTTGTGCGCAGGCAGAATTTCCAATTGCTTGGAGCAAGTGCGTTTTTCCAAGACCGACACCGCCGAAAATAAAAAGAGGATTAAATTGAGTTTTGCCTGGCGACTTAGCTACTGCATGGGCGGCTGCATGTGCAAATTGATTTCCTTCTCCAATCACAAATGAATCAAATGAATACAAGGAATTAAGAGAAGGTGGGTGATCTGGCTTTTGGTTAACAGTTTCAGTTTGCAAAGGCAACATCGTTTGTTCTGTTTTTTTGTACCCAGCAGACTCAGGGGAAGGAACGGGATTTAATCGGGGTCCGACTTCACGGTTAACCTGAAAAGTCACATCTGGCCTTGTCTGTGTTTCTTCGAACACAACTTCCTGAATTATTTGAAGATAGTTTTCTTTAAGCCAGTCGGCTGAAATGACACTCGGAACAGTTATAACAAGGGTATCGTGGGTGAACGTAGAAATGCGTGTAGGCCGGAACCAGTTCCCGAAGCTTTGTTTACTCACTCTATGTTCGAGAGTCAATAAGCACCTAGCCCAAGTTTCGTTTGGGTCTTTAGGGTCTGAATCCATTTAATTAACCCGGTTCAAAATGAGAGGGGCTGAAACTAAAAAAAAATACCCCCGTGCGTCAAGATTTATTTGGGTATTAGAGTTTGACATTATTACCAATTTACCATAAATTCTACGGTTCTGCTTTGTGTGACAAACGCGCAAAATTAAAAGTAGGGGTTTTTAAAAGTGAAACGCACTTTCCAGCCAAGCAATAGAAAACGTCGTAACAAGCATGGTTTTCGTAAGCGAATGAGTACTGCTTCTGGGCGGGCGATTCTTAACCGTCGTCGTAGAAGAGGGCGTAAGCGCCTAGCGGTATAGAGAAGGTTGATTTTGGGCTGGATTAGGCAGCCGAGCCTTTGGGTCCGTCGAGGAAAAGAACCGCATGGTTTTGTCATTGTGGTTCGGAAAAAACTTGGAAATGCTGTTGTGCGTAATCGGCTCAAGCGTCGGTTGCGGGCGATTGTGCGCTCAACCGAAAGAAACTGTAGTATGAGCGTAGTTATACTGTGCCAACCGTCCGCCGTCCGGGCGCCATTCTCAGAACTTAAGCGGGAATTGGCGTCGTTGGTGTCTCAGCTGGAAAAACGATGAGACATATGCTAATAGCTGTGGTGTTAGCTTACCGTTATGTGCTGTCTCCGCTAATTGGCCCCTCCTGTCGTTTCCATCCATCCTGCTCTCAATATGCGATTGATGCTTTGAAAACCAGAGGCACTCTCAAGGCCGGTGCTCTTATTGTGCGGCGCCTGGCTCGATGTCACCCCTGGGGAGGATCAGGGGAGGATCCAGTTCCATAGTCTGCAATTTGCAGTGTGTAGCCCTACTCAAAACGAATGTTTTTGATAAAATATGAATGATAAACGAACCCTTCTCGGTTTTTTGCTTATAGGTCTTATTTTCGTGCTTGCTCCATACTACTACGAGTGGATGGGGATAGGCCCGAAGCCCGACGTTGAAGAGGAAGCCTTGGATGGCCGGGAGCGGGAAAAAACAGACAAAAAAGAAACTAGGGAAATGATTGCTCGAGAATTACCGCGATCTTCCACGGTCTCAGCGCAACCAACGGTTAGTAAAAATCCCAGATCTAATTTTGAAACCTCATCGCAACAATCCTTTGTAGCTCAATTAGTTAAAGTTGAAACGCCCTTATATAATTTGGAATTCGACAGTAAGGGTGGTCTGCTCGTTTCGGCTAATTTGAAAGAATACTCTCTGTTTGGTGGCCAACCCGTGCAGCTTATTAATGTAAATAGCAGTGCGCTAGGCCTCTCTTTGCGTCACATGAATGGTTTTGTAGAAGACTTGACAAAGACAGAGTTTAAGCCCGACCGAGATCGTATCAGTGTACAGGCCGAACACGAAGCTCTTGTTTTAAGTGCCGATCTTGGTGACGGCCGGTTTTTAGCTAAGGAGTTTATATTTTACTCGGATAGTTATGGCTTTGATTGTGTTTTAAAATATCGTGGATTTAGTGAGGATGTAGATGCTGAAATTGGATGGGAGGGGGGAATTCCGTTTACGGAGGAGCTAATTGAGTATGATCTTCCAGAGATGGGTGCTATAGTGTCCTTCAATGACGAACGAATCGAAGTCAAAGTTGATGATGGAGAAGTTTCTTCGTGGAGTGATCAGGGCTACGTTCAGTGGTTAGGTATTAGAAGCAAATATTTTCTCGCGGCTATTATTCCTGAAGGCGTGAACAAAAAAAGGTATGGCGGAGAAATAAGCGGAGAACGCACAGGGCGAGGGCCGATTCCAAACTATGGATTTAGGCTATCAGAACAGTTGAGCAGGGACGGATCTTGGGCGAACAGGGTATATGTTGGACCGTTGGATTATGATAATTTGATACGTGAAAATAGCGGATTGGAACAGGCCATAGATTTTGGTTGGCCCGTAATCAATACCATTAGCAAATTTATACTTATTGTTTTCAAAGAGGCCTACAATTACATTCCAAATTATGGATGGATAATAGTCCTATTTGCTTTGGTGCTTAAGGTTTTAACCTATCCACTTACTTTAAAGTCATATCAATCCATGGCCAAAATGCAGGAAATTGCACCCAAAATAAATGCGTTAAAAGAAAAGTATAAAAATGATCAACAGCGGCTAAGCCAGGAGACAATGAAGATGTATAAGGAGGAAGGCGCCAATCCTTTGGGCGGGTGCCTGCCCATGGTATTGCAGATGCCTATCTTTTTTGCACTCTATCAGATCTTCAGTGCGACCATTGAGCTTAGACAATCCCCTTTTGCGTTATGGATCACGGATTTATCTGTCCCTGATGTTGTAGAAGTTGGTGGAATACCGCTACGAATCCTTCCATTATTAATGGCACTATCTATGTTTGTTCAGCAGAAGATGACGATGAAGGATCCAAAGCAGGCGGCCCTGGTTTATATTATGCCTGTGGTCTTGATCTTTTTCTTTTGGTCCATGGCTTCAGGGCTAGTTCTGTATTGGACCTTATTTAACGTATTTTCGATTGCCCAGCAGCATTTCACGGGCAAGGGGGCGTCCTTTTCAAATACTGCGGGGTAGTGAGTGGCTACGTGGTTGGTTAGATAGGGCTTTTTTTTGCCCTGGAGCGGAAAATGCAGGAAACGATAGTTGCGGCCGCAACAGCGGCGGGAGAAGGTGGAATAGCAGTAGTTAGGATTAGCGGCAGCAAGGCGGTCGCAATTGGTCAAAGCGGTTTCGTGTCCCGTGTCCCACTGGGGACGCGTCCTCGGGTGGCAGAGTTTGGAAAAATAGTGCTGGACGGCAAAGTGATTGATGAGGGTATTGGTTTGGTCTTCCCTGGGCCAAAATCATATACGGGTGAGGATGTGGTCGAAATACAGTGTCATGGGAATCCCCTAATAATAGAGAGCATAGTTAATTTTGCTGTAAAATCAGGTGCAAGGGTTGCAGGGCCTGGCGAGTTTACTAGGCGAGCGTTTTTAAATGGTCGCATGGATTTAATACAGGCCGAGGCTGTAGTCGACCTGATCAGAGCCGAGAGCGAAGTAGAGCTCCGGGACGCATATGGGCAAGCTGAGGGACGCTTATCGGGCCTTGCTAAATCTTTAAAGAGTGAGGTTGTAGGTGCGCTGGCTTTGATAGAGGTTGGACTAGATTTCTCAGATGAGGATATTGATGCGGTGACTAGAGGTGAGATTAAAGGTCGCGTACAAAAAGTTTTAAAGGAATCTCAAAGAATAATCGAAAAGTTTCGAGACGGAACAAGAAGGGCTCGGGGGCATGTGGTAGCCATAGTAGGGCCGCCCAATGCGGGGAAATCGACATTGCTTAATTGCCTGCTTAGTGAAGATCGTGCGATTGTTGACCCGAAGGCAGGTACTACGAGGGATTCCGTAGAAGGGCATGTGTTTTGGGGAGGGCGCACTGTGCGACTGATAGATACGGCGGGGCTACGGCAAAGCCATGAGCCGGTGGAGATGGAGGGAATAAGGAGAACAAAGAACATTGCAAGGGATGCTGATGTTGTTCTTGTTGTGGTAGATGGAAGTAGCCCTGTTTCAACAGGCTTTCTTGAGGAGGTTGTTCCGGACCTCAAACGGCCGACCGTCGTTGTAGTAAACAAAACAGATTTGGTTTCTCAGCTAGACGTTAGTATAGAGCGGTATCCCGGTGCTGTGTTTGCGTCGGGCCGCACTTTACAGGGCCTCGATGAAATAGAGGTGGCTGTGAAGGGGCTTCTATCCGAGGTGGGTGTATCAGCGGGCGTAGGTTTGACCCGCGCAAGGCACTTGAGCCTTTTGCGGGGTGTCTGCATCAAACTCCAAGCAGCCTTGGATGGATTAGAGCTTAGACACAACGATGAGTGTGTGGCTGTGGAGTTGCGAGGGGCATTGGGGGATTTAGGGTCGTTGTTGGGCGAGAATGTGGAAGATGATGTTTTGGATAAGATTTTTTCGGAATTTTGCATTGGAAAATAGAATGTTTCACGTGAAACATCTGGGACGTTTTGTATAGGATGCAGTGCGTGTTTCACGTGAAACATTCTATTTGGTCGACCAGGGGAGGGCGTGCCCGTGGCATTAGCAAGCGATTTTTGTAGCCTTAGAAGCGGATGGACCGAACGGAGCCTCCATAGCCTGTCGGATGATCGATGGGGCGCCCTCGAAAAATATGAGAGGCTTCTATATGATTGGTCAGGAAAAATGAACCTTGTGTCTCGTTCCGAGCGAAACCTAATAGCAACAAGACATATTTGGAGGGGACTTGCTTTGGCCAGATTAATCGAGGCACGGGCTCCTCGTACGATCATAGATGTTGGATCTGGCGCCGGGATTCCCGGCGTTCCGATAAAAATTTGTTTGCCTGATGTAGAGATTTATTTGGTTGAAAGCCGAAGAAAGAGAGCTAACTTTCTTCGGACTGTGGTGAGGGAGTTGGCGCTCAAAAGGATTCATGTGGTTAATGAAAGAATTGAAAACTGGGATAATGGCGTTTCGGCAGATATTTTCACCGCCCGAGCGGTAGCTCAGCCCAATATTTTGCAAAATTTGCTGACGAACCACACTACTGGCGAGGCAACATTAGTTTGCACTTTAAGCAAGGATGTGGAAGAAGGCGAGATGGCAAGCGGGGAAATACGGCGGGTGACGTGGGGAGGACAATCCATGAAGGTCGGACTGTTTCCTATGGCTTATCAACAATAAAAAGAGAGTTCTCCACAATTTTGTTGAAAATCCCACTTTACTTCTACGAAACACGAGCGTACCGTAGAAGTAAAACCTACCGCGGGTGCGTATCTGTTAATGGGAACAATATCAAAGATTAACGACGGTAACGCCGAAAAGCCGCTTGCTATTGTATCGACTTATACCGTATATTTGTTGTTGGGCAGATGGGTAAAATCTAATAAATCAAATTATGGAATAAACGGTGCTCGATAAATATCTAAAACCTTTTACACTACGCGTGTTGCGGCCGTTGGCAAACATGTTTATTCGGATGGGCTTTAGGCCGGATTGGTTGACTCTCATAGGGTTGGCCTTTAGCGTAGGTGCGGCCGTTGTTTTTGCCGTGGGCCATTTGGCGTGGGGCGCTATTGTGATGATGTTTGCCGGACTATGCGATATCTTGGATGGTCAAGTTGCTAGAGAAGGAAGCCGAGCAACGAAATTTGGAGGCTTGCTGGATTCTACTACGGACAGATATGCCGAAATATTTTTGTATTTTGGAATAGGTTATTATCTGATAGTTAAAGATCAGTGGATCCCGGCCGGGGTGTTGTTTTTCGCAATAACGGGTTCTCTGATGGTCAGCTATGTTAGGGCTCGGGCAGAGGGACTTGGAGAAGAGTGTAAAGTGGGATTTATGCAGCGCCCAGAGAGGCTTTGCGCGTTGGGGCTGGGTTGCCTCATTGGACACGAAGGCCTTGTGATGGTGTTAGTGTTGCTTGCAGTCACTACCAACTATACAGTTATAGAGCGTTTAAATTATATTCGTTGTAAATTAAATTCTAATACCGCGGTTACTACTGGCGATGCCGTACAGCAGGGATCGACGTAATAGGGTGGTTCCGTTGAGCGATGATGAAAGTCTTTTGCAAAAGCGCAAAGGACTTTTTTTTGTGTTCGAAGGCACAGACGGCGCTGGCACGACAACTCAATGTCGTTTACTAGGGGAAATGTTGACGGGTCGAGGTCACCAGGTCATTTGTACTCGTGAACCTGGCGGCACTCCTATTGGTGAACGCATCCGAGAGTTGGTTTTAGATAGTCGGCACCAGGAAATGTTCGATCACACGGAGCTTCTTTTATATGCTGCAGCCAGAGCACAACACGTAAAACAAAAGATACGACCCGCGTTAGAGGCAGGCAAGATTGTCATTTGCGATCGGTTTACTGCATCAACAATTGCATATCAGTCTTTCGCACGCGGGATTGATTTTAGTGTTACTGAGAACTTGAATCGACTCACCGCAGGCAAGTGTATTCCAGATCACACGTTTTACCTACGCGTTTCGTTGACAGAGTCTCGTCGCCGGAGAGTCGAAAGAAAGGGAAAGATGGATAGGATGGAAGGAGAAGGAAACGACTTTCAGCAGAAGGTGATAGATGGTTTTGAGCAAATAGCCGATCAAGACAACCGCTCGAGGAGCATTCTAGATGCATCACAAAATCAAGAGGCCTTGGCGTCGTGCGTTCTCAGGGACGTTTTAAATTGTTGGCCGTACCTATAAGACTGTTAAGACCATGAAAAGTCAATTGCTATATATAATGTGTCACGACAGTGCCTGGAGTCGACCCATTAACGACACGCGGGCGACTAACGCCTTAGTAAATGACCAATGAAGAGATATAGAAATGCCGGTGTGCGTCGCGCCCAGGAATAATATTAAACAGGAACGTATGAATGGATGATTTTATTAAGAGTGGACTGAATGTTATTGTTTTTAGTGCGCATGCAGCAGATTTTTGTTCAAGAGCTGGCGGTACTATTGCCCGGCTAACTAGCGCAGGAAGTTCCGTACACATTGTAGATTTCACGTATGGTGAACGATGTGAATCACCCGCTTTGTGGGAAAGAAAACCTGTGCCGACTATTGACGATATTAAAAAAATCAGGGCTGAAGAAATTTCAAAAGCTGCTTCGGTGCTTGGTGCTACGGTGGAATGTTTTGATTATGGTGATTGTCCACTGTTGATCGGTCCTGAACGTCGGGGGCGAGTTTTAGACCTTTTGCGGTCCAAACAGCCAGACCTCTTATTGACGCACTGGAAAGGTGATATTTTACACCCGGATCATTGTACCGCAACCGAGGCAGTTATTTGGGCAAGCCGCTATTGTTTTCGTCCGAGTGCTGAAGCAGATCTGCAACCCTGCCCTTCTCCTCAAGTTTTGTTTTATGAGACCACATTAGGAACGGCACCGATAGCAGAATACATCCCAAGGCTTTACGTGGACATTAGTGAAAGTTATAAGACAAAATGCGTAGCCCTGGATCATTTTCATGCACAGCCGGGTTTATCGGAACGTTACGGTATTCTGGCTCAATATCGGGCATTGGAAGCGCAATCGACCGCATGGATGAAAGGATGCGAATACGCGGAGGGTTTTATACCTCTTTCAACTCAGGCCGTTGGTTTCTCCGGACCTGTTGGCTTCGGAGCATAGAGGTTACCTACCCGACCGGTTTTAAATTTAACAAGACCAACAACCATGTGCGACTCCAGTAGGCACTATTTATGTATGGGTTTTTTTCACTTGGCCAGTTGGTCCAATAGGATTCATTGTGCGGTATCCGGTGAGGCCACTGAACGAGTGGAATAGAAGGCAATTCTTTAAGCCAGATATCCATGGCTTGTCGGTATATCTTGATCATTTCTGGTGCATGATTGGGGGTGCGGCCCATTTGGTCAATAAGGTTGTCATATTCTACGTTTTTCCAGCGCCATGGCATATCAGCAGGCTGGTTAGTTGGACGCAGGAAACGGCTTTGATATTGCCGTAAAACAAAATAGGGGTCTCGCATAGAACTAAAATTGCCAGTGAGGTACGCATGAGCCGCACCAGTTCGAAGTCGGGTATTAAAATCAGATGTCATACGGAACGAGGCATCAAAACCCGCCTGCTTTAGCTGGGCTACAAGTACGGGTGTTATATCTTGAAAGTGGGAAAAGATATCAATGACGATTTTCAGTGTTTCTCCGTCTAGTTCCCAAAAATTTTTACTGCGTATATACCCCTTTGATTTCAGTATCCTAGCGCTGAGATCAAGATTAAATTCGTTTACGTTGTACTTTTCAATAAGGTCATCAGTTGCGGAAATATAAGGACGCATTTGGGGTAGGTCTGGTATAGGTAGATGGCTCGTATTACCGGAATTCTGCCATCCAACTTTCACCAGTTGTTCCCGGTTTATTGCGTAGTTTATGGCACGCCGAATCTCTGGATCGGACCAGGGTTCTTCTAATGCGTTGAATCCGAGGGACGTGGGCCACCAGGTTTTATAACTATAGGGGGGATTTCGACCTGTCCATGTTGTTATTTTGGGGTTGGCTTCGAGCAGGGTTACGATATTGGCAGGCCTTAATTCGAGACACGTGTCGATCGCATTTGTTATAAGGTTTTGGACCCGTTTGGTTTCCTCCATATATGTGAGATAGATTAAGCGTTCCACCTCTGGTAGTTTTTGAAACCCGATTTTGGCTGCCCACCAATCGGACCTGAGGTCCCACACACGTTGGGCAGGTTCTGAAAGGGCCATGTAATAGGGCCCCGTCAAAACGGGCCATCTTTTTTTTACATCAAAGTTAGTAAAGGTGGTAGGATCCTGATTTTCCCATATGTGTTTCGGCACAATCGGTACTCCCTGGTCCCCGCTATGTACAAAGTAGCTATCCAGAAACCGAGGGTTTGGTGCTTTTAGGCTGATTTGTACCGTTAGGTCGTCTATGGCAATGGCACTGCTCACCCACGTCTCCATATCGGTCGAGTGCACTAAATGGGGTGCATTTTGCCTCAGCATGTTAATTGTGAAGGCTACGTCACGGGCTGTCCACGGGCGCCCATCGCTCCATTCAACGCCTGGCCGTATTGAGACAACCAATTGCGTGTAGTCTTCGTTAAAACGATGTTTTGTTGCGATCCATGGAACCAATACTGAATCGTCACGGTAGGCGTTAAAAAAGTAGAGGGGTTCAAAGAGAAAATTGTATCCGATTCGTGAGATGCTACCCGGGATGAAGGGATTGAAGGTGTTATAATCCTGTATTTGCCCAGCGCAAGTATTCGCCTCCGGGCAATCCATGATAAGGGTACGGTTTCTTGGTACGCTCTTTAATTTAATTTCGTTCGCATTATTAGGATCGTGTTCCTTGCTACACGACGCCACACAAATGCTCAAAATAATTACAGGTAGCCTGAGCATTGAATACCACTTTCAAATTTTATTGTGTGCTGAGATTTACTCAATGTTCCACGAATGCTGCTTCTTGCTCTCCGGATCTAAAACCGTATAGTGTTTTAGGGCCTCTTTGTCTAGTTTGACTCCCAACCCAGGACCTTTGGGTAGTTGTACGAAACCGTTTTGATATACGAGGGGCTCGGTAATGAGATCATCCTCCCGCATAAATTGACCGACAATGTCGCTTCCTAATATGCAAGCCGGCGAGGCTGCGCAGACATGCGTATAGGAGGCGTCCAAGATTCCAAGGTCTAAGCCGGAACCCCGCCATATCTTTATTTCAGCAACCTCTGCGAGGTAACCTAATCGCGCAACATCCCAAAGGGTGCCTCGTAAGTTTAATGCATCAGCAGCGTTTAATCTAATCGCATTTAATACGTCACTCGGCCGCTCTAAGTGGAGAGCCAGCGGGATGGATAGGGAGCTTCGAAGTTGGGCATAAGTGTTTAGGTTTTTTTTAGGGATGGGATCCTCAATGACCTCTATAGGATAACCGGAAAGTGCCTCCCCCAAGGACAGGGTTTCATCAATGGTGTGAAACCGTTGGTTTGGGTCTAAAGTAATTCGAAAATCTGGGCCGCAGGCACCACAAATTGCTTTGACAGATTCCACGACAGGATCGTCCCTGGTTACCTTCAATTTTATTCCGGCAAATCCCAACGCCTGACCCTCTAGGGCTCTTTCTGCCAATCTATTTGGAGGGAGTCGCGGAGCCCAGTAGTGTACTAAAACGCGGTCTCTCACCGGGCCACCGAGTAGCTGTGCTATTGTAAGGTTGCTCGCTTGTCCTTTTATATCTGATAGTGCTACGTCGAAGGCATGTATTGATGGATTATGTTTTACGGGTTCGACGGCTACCATTGCCCCTAAGTCTCTAAGATTGACGGTTTTGGGATCGTGGGGTAGCCTTAGATCATTTGGAGAAATCGTTGTAGGATCCTGTCCCAATAGCCATTTAGCTGCCCTAAGCACGGCTCTATCAGGGGTGCCCTTCCACGTTTCCCCTATTCCAGTAAATCCTTCGTCTGTGTGTATTTGAATGATGTGTTTGTGTAGCCCTTCAGTGGCCAAGTATCCGTAGTTTCTACTATGGACGGGATCGACGGGTTCGGTTTTTAATGGTACGTGCACCCGATTGATTTCTATGCGTTTTATTTTCATACGGTTCCCATTTGTTGCTAATTTACTACGAAAGAAATACGTTTAATATGAGGCAAAAAAACCTCTATTGAAAGGACAATACAATTGACTAGCAAATATAGAACACTGTTGATTGGAGGTCGCGGTACGATTGGGTCTGGTCTGCGAAAATATTTGCCTTCTTTAAACGCTAGTTATGCAATCGTTTCCCTTGACCTGCCGGGGTCGCGTGATAAAGCTGGTGGAGCGGAAGCACCGCGCGACTCAGTAGAGTTTGATCTTTGCAATTCTCCGGACAAACTTAAAAGTTTGATGGCAGACTTTGATTTGGTTGTGTATCTGGCTCGGAAAAGTCCTCTCAGTGAAATGAATGCAATGACGGATACGGTTTTCGAAGCGGTCTTGGCCCAACAGCACCCGCCTATGATTGTGGCCTCAAGCTCCGTGCACGCAGTAGATGGCCTATACTCATTTAATGATGAATCACTTGTAGATTATTGGAACATTGCGGAGCGTAATTTTGAGGCTATAGACCCGTGGCCCGAGAGGATTTCAGCGCAAACTTCGGCACATGTTGTTGGTGATTATAGTAAGGAGAAAGAGCATGCCGAGAAATGGTGTCAGCGTCTGGCCTCAGAGGGTCATGGTGCCGTGGCAGCTCGTTGGGGTGGCATAAACGAACACAACGCTGTGGTCGATATTGAGGAACGCGGCTATTTCTCTGTTTGGTGCCACCAAGAAGATTCCGCTCGTTTCGTTCATGCATGTTACGAGACCTATTTAAAAGGTACTCTGCCAAGTGGCGCACACTATTTTGTGATTTCAGACAATGGTTACAATATCTTCGATATTCAAACACCTATGAATGAGATTGGATATGTATCTGTGCATAACGCAGAAACCCATTATAGCTAAAATCCTAGTGGGCGCTTACGCTTGATCAAATGTGGCGTTGCTGTTGTTTGTTCTGAGGGACGCTCAACCTGTATCAGCAAGAACCAACAAAGTGCAATACATGGATCGGATCATCCAACGCTACCTGAACGACCGGACCTTTTTCCAGGAATGGCCCCTGCATGGTGAGGCAGGCGGGGCGGTTCGTAGCCTCATTGTGATTCCCTGTTTAAGCGAGCATCCTGGTATTCTGGACACGTTGCAAGATCTGGCTGAAGCGGACCAGGCACACGCGACCTCGGTCATTCTTGTAGTAAACAACAGATCGGATGTCGTCCCCGAAGAAAGACACGCCAACACCCTAACATTAAAGGCATTAACAAGATGGGATCAAACCACGCTGCGCGTTGCCTGGGTAGACGCTTCGTCATCGGGGAACGAACTGCCTGCCCGGCAGGGCGTCGGGATGGCGCGTAAGCTCGGACTGGACTGGGGTCTCCGATTGCTTGCCGAACACGGAAACCTCGACGTGCCGCTGGTCTGCCTGGATGGGGACACGCGCGTAGACGATAATTACCTACGTGCGATCCATGCCTTCTTCGACACACCAAACCGCTGGTCTGCTGTGCTGCCGTGCGCACATCAGATCAGCGGAACCCGGCAGGAGCGCGCTGCCATCCTCTGTTATGAGTTCTTTCTGCGTTATCACGCAGACCACCTAGCCTGGGCCGGCTCGCCCTATGGCTATCACGTGCTCGGCTCGGCTATAGCTTGCACGGCACGGGCTTACGCAGCCGTCTCCGGCATGAACCGCCGACTGGCTGGCGAGGACTTCCACTTTTTGCAGCAACTGCGCAAGACAGGACCCGTCCAGCTACTATCGGGAACCACAGTACATCCCTCCGGACGAACATCGCATCGCACGCCGTTTGGCACGGGCCGTCGCGTAGAACGATTTATTCACAACCCTGAGGATGAATACACCCTGTATGCGCCCGCCAGTTACGACGCTGTTCGACGCTGGATCGATACAATATCCACGGATCCAAAGCTATGTGGTGAGACCCTTTTACGCGCAGCCCAACATATTCATCCGGAGGTATATCGGTTCCTAGACGAAGCTGGGTTCAGTCAGGTCTGGGATGGCCTGCAAAAACAAACCTCGCATGTTGACACACTGGTAAACCAATTTCATCAGTGGTTCGACGGGCTACGCACCCTGCAGTTGATCCATCATCTGCGGGATACCACCTGGCCGAACGAAAACATGTTCAACGCCATAAAAATATTCATGGAGCGATGCGGCCTTGATTCGGTCGTCGAAGTAAATGATGATCTAAGAGAGGATCTTAACGCTCAGGAAAAATTACTTCAGCAGTTGCGTGTTCATTCTTTTCAAAGTAACGGAGAAACAACATTATAAAGTGGTGATGAGACAGCCGGATTACGTTCTCCACTCGATCAATAAATCTGGCGCCGTCCGTTCTAAACAGGCACCCGTCGGCCGAGGTCCCTTCGGACGGATCGGCATCGTTTTATACGAACGATACGCAATGTCCATTGACGGCGTTTCCACTCGGCGGTGCCCTTCATGGCGGGAGTTCATTGCCGCATCAATAATACCGGTAGCCAGCAACGTACGCTCCGGTGGATAGGGAACCTGACCACTGGCGAAAAAAACTTGAATGTTTCGACAGAGATAGCCGAAGTTGGCGCCTGGTCCGTCAGGTTGCAAATAACATTCGGTCGCTGCCACCTGCCCGGCCACCCGACCAGCATACGCCCAATGGCGAACATATCCGTTGAGCATTACACACGCAGAATTCAGACCATCGCGATGCTCGATAAAAAAAACCGCCGGCTTTTTAACCACATCCTCCATGGCACCCTCCGCCTTGTCTTCCACCGACATGCACGCTGCTTGCACCAAATCACCATCGACTAATCCTTCTTCCAGCGCGCGCCATACCGCGTCTCCTTCTATACACTGCACGGCGGCTACACCCGACTCACCGCCTGCACGTCGTTCCACCATACACAATAATGTTTCAATAGTATGATAGCCATATGCTTCTATACCACCATAGCCCAATGCCACGGCCTGGTCTACTGGTGTTTCCAATTCATACTCCAACCACGGCTGGCGCCAGGCTAACGGCAGACACGATCCTGCCATTAAGGGAATGTTGAGTTCCGTGGCCCGACGCCACATCCAAATGGCGTCATCAAAATTATAGGCAAAATGTTTGTCGTTAAACACAGGTACTGCGTGGCCGCTCTCAGAAAACACACCAGCGATCTGTTCAAAAAAATAACGGCGCGGATACATATGTCGCCCCCGCTCGTTCCATGGATAATCTCCGTGCTCACCAATCAGCAAGACAGCATCGACATTTAACTTGTCTGCACCGGCATGTAGTGCGCGACGAATACTTGGATAGATCGGGACACCGTGTTCCTGTGCTAAGCCGACTCCGACATCACTCTCCAGGACATGGTCGATATATAAGGCAACCACCTCTACCTCAGGTGCGAAAAACCCCTCATCAGTTGACATCCCTTTTAGAAATTTTGTAATAATTGCATCGGCATGGGACTTGGAATAGTAAATAGTACATATAGCTGCGACACGTAATCGATCGGTCATATCAAGAAGTTGATCCTGCTGATGTGTTGAAGGATGTTAGTTGCTTATCATGTAATCCAGAGAATTCAAAGGTTCGTAGGCAGAGTGGGAAAGTATTTCATTAGGAAAAGAGATATCATTGTGCTGGGCGTATGATACGGTCTATGCTGTATTTTCCCGCACCTACAAGAATTAATAGTACAGTTATAGAGAGAAAGAGTAGCGCCTTTTCCTTCTGTATAAAAGGGTTGGTGCCGTGCCGAATGAATGCTGCGACGAGCATAGTTATACCGAGAAAAAAAGACGCGGGCCGAGTCATGAGACCTAAGGCAATAAGCAATCCGCCTCCGAATTCTGATATGCCCGCTGCCCACGAGAAAAAATGCGGTGCAGGGAATCCCATATCTGCAATTCCTTCGGCAAATCTTCCAGAGGGTGGGATTTTTCCAACACCATGGCCGAAGGCCATACTTAGGCCGGTATAGATTCGTAGCAAGGCAATTCCAATATTTGCTTTAAACGAAGGTAAATAAGCCCAGGAAAATATTAGTTTATTCATTAAGAAATGTTGCTCACTTTATTTATCCTTGTAAGGGCTGTTTTTTTTGTTGTAACATTGTTGTTCAATGTTTGATCCAACGTTGAAATGCAGAATCGTCAACATTTCGGCCACTAACAATTATCACTATATCTCCATCGCCTTCAAATCGGTCTGATTCTGTTAGGGCTACGGCAACCGCGATAGCTCCAGAGGGTTCGCTTCGTAGCCCGTGTTGTTCATATAGCCACCGCATGGCCCCACAGGTTTGCTTATCAGTAATACGTGTTGCTCTTGTGATATGTTCTGATAATATGGGCCAGTTATATTGTCCGACCTCGTAGGAGCAAAGTCCGTCACAAATACTTTTGGGCTGTTCGATGCGCACTCTCTTTCCAGCAGCCATCGATTGGTAAAAATCGTCAGCGCCTGTGGGCTCAACGCCAATAATTTTGGATTTAGGAAAAGCCTGTTGGATAGCTAGCGCATGGCCCGCCATAAGGCCACCACCGCTTACAGGACATACAAAGTGAGAGAGGGAACGGTTTTTTTGCTGGAGTTCCTCAACGATTTCTAAACCTCCCACGCCGTTACCAGCGATCACATGTGGATCATCATAGGGTGATGCCTGAATAGCGTGTTCTTTTTCGGCCAATTCTCTTGTAAGCGTGTCACGTTGACCGGTCAGGTGATCTGTTGCTATATCGTACGTAAGAATCTCGGCACCAAACGAACGAGTTCGTTCAAATTTGATGGTTGGCGCAGTTTCTGGCATTACGATGAACACTTTCCGTGAAAAACACTTCCCTGCAAATGCGATTCCTGAAGCAAAATTGCCCGATGAGTGGGCGGCGATGGGTCTATCTCCGACGTTAGATACGTTATTTGCCATCCAATTTAAAGCCCCTAACACTTTGAAAGAGCCTACAGGAGTCCAGCCGTAATCCTTTATCCAAACGCGGCGTTTGTTGTTTAGGTTTAGTATAGATTCAAGCGCGTATGAACGTATCAGAGGGGTGGGTGTGACATGTTTTTGAACGATGGTTTTGGCCTTATATAGGTCCTCGGTAGTAGGCAGGACCAACGAACGTGTCATAGGCGCAGTCTCCAGAAAAATTGAATTATGGTCATTAATGCCGTCGGAATTTTATTGAAGCCATTAATTTTTGCTGTTCTTTTCTGACGTATTATTTTGAGACTTAATCAAGCCCCATGTTTTCGTCTTGACCGCTGTACTTCTGGTGTTCCGTTGGTTTAAAAACCACTCCATGGTTGTTTTATTCCCATAAATCTTTTCCCAACAACAATGTGTTCCTCCAGAAATCGCACTAAAATGGACTGGGCTCCCGGCGGTTTTCAATGTTTGGAACATTTTCCTGGCGCTATCAAATTTAGAAACCCTATCGGCATCTCCATGGCTTATCCAAATGGGTAGATGAGCAATCTGTGACGCCAGTGGGATATAAGAGTACGGGGCATGGTGTGGAGAAAGAGGCATTAGGGCGGCAAAGAGATCGGGTAAGGATGCGGCGACTATAAACGTTCCCCTACCACCCATCGAAAGGCCTGTTAGATATATTCGTTTAGGGTCTATTGGGATTTTTGAAGCAAGAAGCTCGATTACATCTTTTAATTTATTTGGATTCCAATCCCATTCCTGTTTTTTAGGCATTACGAGTATGTAGGGATCATCTGCCGATGCATAAAAAGCCTTACCTAAATAGCGAAGATGTTGTTCTTGGGTAGTCAATCCACCGTGTAAAAAAATAATTAGCGGATATGCATATTTGCTGGCATTGAATGCTTCAGGGACATGAACACTAAAACTATAGCCACACATCCATGAGATCGTTCGCTTATTTCCACCCCAGATGTTTGCTGGATTTATAGAGCTGCTATACTTAAGGTGAGTTAGGTCCGTTATATGGTTCCAGCTACCAGGTAAATATTTTGGAAGCTGTACAGTATTAAGTTGCTTTAAACTCTCTTTGGGTTGGGTCTCGCATGTTGCTCGCACACTCGAAGCCAATATTTCTGTTCGTAAAAAAAATATGAGCCAAAAGAGAAAAGAGATATAAATCAACGGTGATCTAGAAACTCTTACAGCATTTAGGGCTGGATAGGACATTAAGAGGTTATCTCAATCAATTGTTCTTCTTAAACGAGACCTATGTCACTGAGCACTTTGCGTGCATCTTGGGCGTAAGGTGAGTCTGGGTCATTTTTAATTGTCCGTTTCAGACGAAAAACCGCATGATCATTTCCAGAGCGGGCTAAAGAAAGAGCCTCCGAAAAACCCTTGTCTGCAAAGCTCATATCTCGTGGTACAACAGGATTTTCATACTCTCGCCAGTAGTACTTCAAATCATCTGTTTTCCAGTCTTTGTAGATTGATTCCCAATCTAAACCAGTAGGACCATGGGGTTCCAACATATGATCTGCGATAGGATCGCCCACGGCTTGGTATCGATTATCTAGCGAGAGGCGAAGTTTATCTTCGGTGAAGTTGGGAAGTGCTTTGTGAACTGTCAGCGCAGGAAAGATTAACGTGTCGCCTATTTCGTAGTTTGTGCTGTGCCAGACAGGCTCTATATCATCATGGGCTGTTTCGTCAACCACCAGTGCTCCGGCTCCTAAAGAAAAATGATGTTCCAAAACTCGGTTGACCTTATGAGAACCTGGAATGACGGCTAACCCACCAAGCTCGATCGGACAATCGCCTACGGGTGCCCAACAGGTGAGATTGTCGAAACTCCCTTGAAAGTGAACGTAGTCCTGATGGGTAGGCGTGGTATGGTCGGTATACTTTGGAAACCAAATGCGGGCCACTTTTTGTGGGTGAGGCATTATGGGCTGTCCTACGATTTTCCCGATCATATCTGTTACTTCAGGCCAATGTGCAGATTGATGGAATTCCTGAAGAGAATACGGCAAAGCATACCCTTGACTGTATTCGTTATCCCCTTCTGTGCACTGTTTGGAAATATCCGCGATGCCGTCCATGGGATCTGTCCCTTCAATTAGCCAACCGGCATCTTGAATAGCAGTCATCATTTTGACACGAAGGTCTCGCAACTTGTCTTGACACTGTAGTTTTCGAAAAAACAGATAGCCTTCTTCACCTATGCGAAATTGTAATTCTTCGGGATCATTAAGTGCATCATTGGACGCGCGAAGCTCTTGAAGTTCCATGGTATAATTACCTTTTTGCAACCCGTCGAAGACTATGCGACGTTATTGGGGAAAATTCCTCAGGTTCGTACTAGCCAGTCATAATTGAGAGATAGATTGTAATCTAAAATGATGGAATTTACAAGAAGAACAAAAGAAATAAGCATTTATCCCACGGTCAAAGACTTTAGCGAAATTTTATTGAACTCCAGGTTTGGGATTGAATGTTAGTACTGGGACCTAATTCCATCTTGATTTTAAATTCACCCTGGGAATTGTAGTCTTGTTCAAATAAATTTGTAATTGGAGAATAGGTGTAGTAAAAGACACTCTGTTCAAGGGGTTTAAATACGTAATACCGAAGCTGCATGGTTTCTTTTGAGTCACATTGGTAGTCTACAACAAAATTCTCCGCGATACCTCCGTTTGGACCGAAAGTTTTGAAACGCACCTCTCTGGCACAACTGTGTCCGGCATTTGACAAAACGATGTTATCGTGACTGTTGAGAATGTCCTGTTTTATCGTGCTAGTTTCTATTGTGTCATGAGTACCAACTATCACATTATGCTCAGGGTGGGCAGAAATAACTTGATTGGCCCACTCTCTGGCTCCTGGATTGGGCGTTCCCCATGGGTCATGTGATTGGATGTTTACGAAAAGGTAATCCTGGCCATAAAAATTAAAAGTCTGATATGAGTTATGAACGCCTTGATAGTGCCCGCCCCACCATGGTTCGCTGGCGAAATTTTCAACAGGAAAATATTTGTTTATTGAATAAATACTGTCGTGGTTTCCCTGGTTAACGGCGAAGGGAATTTTCCCGTAAAGCTGGCTCCAGGCCTGTTGGCCTCTTTCCCATTCACTTCTATTACTCCCGCTCTCAGTGATGTCTCCCAGACCTTGAACGAATTTGATATTAAGTTGGTCACGAACAGTTACTAACCACTCGAAACCAGCTTTCATGTATTCGTAGGGCGCGTTGCCTCGATTTTGAGAATAATGCTGTGTGTCTGGGATGACAAACAGAGTCCATTCCCCCTTATCTTCATTTGCAATGAGTCGCGGGTCTATAGTTTTAGAGGAACTGGGTGCGACCCAAAGAAAGAGCATAATGAACGTCATGACATGAAAACTATGGCACGGGTTTTTGTTTGTACGCATAACTAGAAGGCATTCTCCTTTTATAGTTATTCCGGTAAGATGGTTGTTCGCGTGCGCAGAGGGTGATTTTCCGATCGTCCGTCGATGAAGACACTAACCCATTCTGCCAACCGCTGGCCTAATCTCTCGCAGGAGAGTTTATCATGCTTTTCACGCGGGGCGTTTGCAACAACTGCGCCGTAGTGTAATGTGTGCAATTTATCAACGTAGTCTGGTAATCCGAAGACGAATAGGCCGAAGTTAATTAGCATATGTGTAATAGTTTGGCATGTCAATTCCGCGCCTCCCCCAATGCCGCCGGCGGTACTGAAGGCGCACCCAAACTTTCCGTCAACGTGACCCCATGCAGAGCCGATATCTTCGTCAAAGAATTTTTTTAATTTCCACGAAACCGTTCCCATATTTGTTGGTGAACCAACGGCTATACCGTGACACCACATCAGATCATCTTTGGTTCCTACATCTACATTACGGACTCGAACAATTGTACTCTCTACGGTTTCAGCGCCCTTCCCCACATACTTGGCCATTTCAGCAGTGTTCCCCGATGCGCTATCAAACAGTGCTAAGACGTTACCCAAACCAGCCTCCTATTTACTTTTTTTAGTGGATCTGATCGATTCGACACAGTGGCATTAATAGGAAAAAGACACAATTTTTAAGGAATTATATGACAATATATCGACATAATTCCTGGGCTCGCGGCGACATTTTATCGAGATGCTCTCTCGGGACAGAAGGATTGAGACCTGCCCGGAACCAGGGCGCGTAGTAGTGAGCGTTGGTCATTGCGCGCGGATATTCAGAAGTATTAGCTGTGCCTCCGTGCCAGCACCGGACATCACGGAATAATGCAGTTCCAGCGGGAGCACAAATAATACTATTTTTCATCCATGTTGGCTCCTCTTCGAGAGTCGGTATGGGAGCGTTGGACCGATGGGTACAGGGAATTTGCCTTATTGCTCCATTTTGTTTGTTAAAATCAATCATCAGAAAATTCACGCAAATTAGAGAAGGTGGTAGATCACGCGTGGTTGTTTGTCCAAAGGGATCTAGAAATCCCAGTTCGTTTCCATCAGAATGTAACGGTTGAATCTCGGCACCAGGCAGTGAAAAGTCTCCACCATTTCCAGGACAAATAAATTCGTTGCTGTTCCATATAGCTTCCAGTATCGGAAGTACTGCAGGGAGGTCTGTTAATTGACACCATTCTAAATGATGCATCTGATTTCCAAACGAATAACGATGATGTCCTCTGTTACCAACACGCTTGGGGTCTTGATCGATAATCTCTTGAATAACTTTGTCCGAAGCACTTTTAGTTTCATTAAATAGATCTCCTTCCAAAACATTTTTTACAGCGACGAAACCGTCGCGTAAAAAAATGTTTGCAGCACGATCTATTTCGTGGGACTCCAGCATTTCAATTTCTAGCATATAAAAAATACTCCGTGTGAATACCCGATAGAGACTTATTAGGTTTACGCTACTAAATAAGAGAAACTCTTGGATTAGAAAATTAACTCGGTTAATTCTTCGTGTCGATGAAATCCAGGTTCTGAAAGTGTTGCGGTTGATGATCGATCTGGTTCACTGTTGATAGATCCGTATAGTTGTAGCTGAAGCTACAATGACTATTGTCTATGAAAGCATGTGCGTCGTCCTGTGGAAAGGTTATGGCAGTTTGATTCAAGAGCCTGAATTTTCTATGCGATCCCCCACTTTATTTTATCACCTTCTCTTTTGTACTCTTCTTCCCACTTTTCGCTCAAGCTAAACTTCCGGTCTAACCAAAGGACTTGGCGCTGGTTAACGCTCAATTGATTTATCAATTCTCTTGTTAGACAGCACGAAAAATTAAAGCGGTGATCGTGGATGTGGGAAGGACGAAAAAGCCAGTGGTGCATTAATCGCCCGTCGTTGGATTGATTGAGCCAGGTAGAATGAAATATTTTCGATGAACGGATCAATAGGTCCTCTGGATCAAGAGCGATAGAAAGTTCCTCTGGCAGTTCAACATCTGCTCGGTGTGGGTCGGGATCAGAGGTCCCCCATTCGGCTAGACGTAGATCTTGGACTTGGCGTACCAGTTTGTCTGCGTCTCCTTTGTGTGAACCTGGTACGACTCGCAAACACCCATTTTTTTTGTGAGAGCCCGAAAAATAATGCATGAATTCCACATATTCTTCACCAGAGTCGCGGTGCCATAAAAAAGACCGTCCCGGAGCAAGTTCGTTAATTCCGCCATTCCGAAAATAAATATCGGTATCACCTTCTATCTGTTTGGCTAAATCAACAACTTCATCATGAAGCTCCATCTGGAGAAATGGCAACGAATGATCTAAGGCACACCAATACGAGTCGGCTATTTGTGGTTGTAGACGAAAATGATTGCCTTTTGTATCTATTATTTTCGTTCCGATAGGTTGAAGGGTAGCCTCTACCGTATCTAACGCCTTCTTTACGAGAGATTCTGGGTAAGGACATTTAACAACTACATATCCAAATTCGTTATAGCTGTTTATTTGCTCTTTGCTTAGTTGCAATGAATTACTTCTCGTCAAAAAGGGATCAAAAACGTAATTGCAGTATGGTAATATTTATTGGAAAAGGCCAGAAAAATGTTTATTTAAATTGTATGGCCGATTCACGGGAGGTTAATAATGGATTCGTTTGATGTTGAACATTACCAAAGTGAGGGCTGGGTCCGTTCGGAAGGAATTTTTAGCGGTCATGAATGTTGTGACTTGATTGAATATATGCTGGGTCTTCAAACCGGTAAGATTTTACTTGAAGGTTTTGAACAACGCGGATCGGATGAATGGCATCGCACACACAATCAGCATCATTATGATCAGAAGGCCAGACAATGGCTGATAGCTCCCCCACTTTATTATCCACTTCGTCGTTGTTTGGATGATGAGCCCGAGGGCATCCAGACCATGTATTTTTGGAAGGGATCAGAACAAGGTCGACACCAAGATCAATTTTACTTGCCGGGATGCATTTCTGCTTGGGTCGCATTGATGGACGTGGATGAGGAGAACGGTACAATTTGGGTTCAATCCAAGTCTCACCGAGGACGTTTGCTTACTAACGCTGACTTTGACACGAGTGGCGAGTTTTTTGAATGGGACTATAATGCGGCAGTTGACGAACTGTTCCATAGGAACGATTTGCCGGAGACTCCGGTGCGAGCGAAGCAGGGTGATGTAGTTTTTTTCGATGGTAAACTAGTGCATCGCGGTGGCCCAGTTGCCAATACTGAATCTTTTCGGCATGTGATCGCAAACCATTACATTGGACAAGGTTTTACGGATTGGCCTCATACGAGTTGGCCCCGTTTGAGTTTTGACGGATGTGAACGGTCTTCGTCATGTGAGCATAATGGTTGATATAGAATTTTTTCGATCCCAAGGTTACGTCGTTGTTCCTAAAATAATTTGTGAAAGTCTTGTTGATGCCGTTTGTGTAGGAATTGAAACGTTCTGTGGGATTGAATTAGATGACCCGTTAACATGGCCTTCTATTGTCACCCAAAAAAACGGATTACCTGAATTAAATGGGTCGGGCATGGTCGAACTTTACCACCATCCATCGATGTGGGCATTACGCCAAAAGCCCGAAATTTACGCGGTCTTCACGAAACTTTGGGAACACGAAGCGCTGTGGGTCAGCATTGATCGTTGCAACCTAAATCTCCCTAAAGGAGTAAAGGAGGATTTTGGTGGTTTTGTGCATTGGGATGTGGATACTTCCGCCGATCGATTGCCATTTAGTTTACAGGGCTTTATCGCGTTAACTGATTGCGATGTTGGGGAGGGAGGATTTCAGTGTGTGCCGGGTATGCCGAATCGATTAGAGGAATGGATAAAGACTCAGCCCCAATCTCGAAATCCTTTTAGGCCAGATTTAAACGGCTTGGAGGTTGTAGAAATTCCTGTAAAAAAGGGGGATCTCCTAATTTGGAACAGTTTGCTTCCACACGGCACGGCTGTTAATAGATCCAATGTGCCGCGATTAGTGCAGTATCTATCAATGGCACCGGCTCAAGAAGATGATTCAACGCTGAAGAAATGGCGCGTGCAAGCATGGCGAAACCACCTTGCGCCAGAAGGTGAAGCGTTTCCAGGAGATCCAAGGAAGTGGGAACAACAAAATGGAATCACTGCAGAGCTTACGGAATTAGGAAGAAAGTTGTTAGGTCTTGATTCGTGGATGATCCCTAATGATGAATTTAAGAAAAAAGGAAACCTAAAATACGGAGCCCCGGGTTTTTAACGCTACGTGTAATTCAAAGCCGTTCAAAGAAACTCATATAGAAATTTTGCTTAGAGATTTTCTTGATTTCTTCGCCATTCTTCGGCCGTCATTGCCCCAACAGTAACGTGGTCATTGTTGGCTATTTTATCGGGATTTCGCAGATGGGGTTGGTCAAGAAATCGAGCCCGCATGGCTTTTCTTTGGTTCTCAGGCTGTAGTACGTCTTCAACGCCCGCAGCTAGATGTCTATACAATAATTGAACGTCCGGTGAAAACCGGTCAAAAACGTCTTTTGGAACATATGTATTTATCGTTTTTCCACCCGAATGTAGGTTTCCGAACTCATTTCCTGATAGCCACCAGGGTCCGTATCGAACTACGACGGCCGTGCGTTCGTGGTTGCTTTGGTTTAACGCATTCGAATGCCAAATCCTGGTGTCCTGTATAAAAACAGATCCAGCTGGCACCGAAATCTGGAACTCTCCCGGAATTGGCGCTCGGTCATCAATGCCATCATCGGGCCCTCTTGGATTGCGTGGGTCTTTGTGTGACCCAGGTACGACCCAAGTGCCACCATTATAGGGGGAGACATCCTCGGGACCTAAATACCAAATCGTTGACAGCGCCATACAAACATCAGGAAACGGCTGAGCTATAGCTCCGCAATGGTTCCATGGCTCGTTTTCGGTTGGTCCATAAGCGCTTAGGTCATGTGGCCAGTCGGAATGCCAAACGCGCCGAATTTTTTGTTCTTCAGTTACTGGTTTTTCGGTCGGCCGAGATGATTTATTTACTTCCGTTTGTAGTATCCGAACGTGTGGATCCATAATAGCCTTTGCAACGCGTAGCACTCTACTTTCTGCTAGATACTTTGCAAAGATTTCATTGCGGGAGATATCGCAAAGTTCGGCGCTTGGTGCTACCGGTGGCCGTACCGGTTCGGTGATCTCTATGGTGCTCTTTCCATCTCGGCCCAATCGCACTTTCTCCAGTTCAACACGCTTTTGCTTTTCAATTTGTCGGTCTTGTTCAAGTAGACGTCGGCCCAGTAAAACACTTTCGCGAACCTCTTCTACCTTTTCTCTGGGTATTACGCCCTCAATTGCGCAGAACCCCTGTTTCCGCAATGATTCTAAATAACTAGCTATCTCTGTATCTCCGCCTTTTGGAATGCCCGTTCCAATTGAATAAGGCACATGGAGGCGCGGATCGAGTGAAGAATCGTTTGACAATTTTGTGTCACCTGTCTTGAGAGAAAAAAACTGATAGGGAAACTAAAAAATATTGATATAATTGAGCAACAAATGTTTTTGGAAATGAAAAGAGGAGAGCTTTTTATGAAACACGATCAATGGAAATGCATAAAATGCGATAATGATGAGTTTGAGCAAGATCAAATTGCTACTACCGGAGGTTTTTGGACGAAATTTTTCAATATACAAAATAAAAAATTTACGACTATCACCTGTACAAAGTGTACTTACACGGAAATGTATCGAACCGAAACCAGTACCATTGAAAATGTCCTAGACTTTTTTGGGAACTAAATGTCAATACAATCCTTTGTTTTCTCGAGTCTGTAATGACAGAGTTAATTGATCTAAAGACCATTCATTCTGACGGTCGCCACAACGCTTTTACAGATATTATATACTGGAAGGGATATTTTTACGTTTCTTTTCGCACCGCGGAAAGCCATAGTATTGAACCTAGCGGCGATATCATAATAATTCGATCAAAGGATTTAGTTAAATGGGATATGTGTTCGAAAATAAATACCGGCGGTGATGACCGTGATCCCAAATTGATAAATTGCGGAAGTTTCTTAGGAATAGTTTTTGGGACTTGGTTCCCTCGGCGGGGAGGCAAAAGCGTAGTAAAAAATGCAGAATTTGATCTCATTTCACATATAACAACATCAAAAGATGGTCTTACGTGGTCGACACCTCGCCAGGTTTACGGAATGAACTACTGGTTGTGGAGAATTTTACCGCTCGATGGGATCTATTTTTGTGCGGCGTATCATTTCCCTGTTCGTAGCGATCGAGATAAACGCTCAGTTCACTTATTGCGAAGTGAAAATCTGTGGGATTGGGAGCCACTTTGTCTTATGCGAATGGGAGGAGGACCCGGCGAACCGGTTTTATTTGAGCCAGAGAAGGGGGTTCTTCGTTGTGTTATTCGTAGCAAAGAGCCCCGAAACCATTCCTTCTTGGGAACAAGTGAAGCTCCCTATACAAGTTGGTGTTGGACAGATCTCGGTGTTATGATCCATGCTCCTGTCGTCCTTTCGGTCGACGACAGATGGATTGTCGCTGGCCGATCACAGAGGTCTGATTTACCCAATGATCCTGGTTTTAGTAGAGATTCAAACTATGGCGTATCGTTGTGGGACATCACTCTTAAAACAGCGGAGCATTTGCTAACGGTTCCAAGCGGTGGTGATTGCTCATACTGCGGTTTGGTTCGGGGGATTGATGAAGAGATTCTGATGACCTACTATAGCCAGCATGAATCGAAAGACTCTTCATCTTCGGATATTTTTCTCGCGAGCTTAGCTGTCGGATAGCGCTCTGTACACGAACCTTATTTGTTGCTAAGCAGCTTTCACCACGACGATTGTTTGATCATCGTCCTGTTCACATCCTTTAGAAAATTCATCCAACTCGCTAAATACAGATGCTATGATCTGTTCAGCGCTTTTGTCCTCTGCTCCTGCTTCTGAGATTATCTCGGATACCCGATCAAAGCCGAATAACTGGCCTTGCTGGGAACTGGCTTCCATGATTCCATCCGAACAAAAAACCACAACGTCACCCTTTTTCATTGAAACCTCGGAAACTTTGTAACTCGAATTTACCCTAACACCAAGAGGAAAGGCGCTAAGATCTAACTCTTCGGTGGCCTTCTGTGCTGCTCTATAGACATATGGATAGGGACAACCTCCATTAGAGATTCGAATTGTATTGTCTATCGTATCTAACTCACCCAATGATAGGCATACGAAGGTGCGCGGCTCAAGAAAACGACACAGACGCGTGTTAAGTTTACCCATGAGTTTTTCGGGTTCAACGGAGACTCTTCCGGACTCTTGAACTTTTGAAGAATATCCCATTTCCGCATCTAGTAAGCCGGAGAATACCATGGTCGGTACAGCGGCCTGCATACCGTGCCCGGTCACATCAGCCAGTGCAAAAGTCCATTTGTTTTCACCCACGTTAAAATATTGGAAAAAATCGCCACCAACCTCTGTGGCGGGCCTACATTTACCCACGACCTGATAGCCGTTGACCACAGGATTTTCTTGTGGCATGAGTCTCATCTGCATGTCGTG
>JAYYVF010000101.1:0-12180 GCA_036343635.1 Candidatus Latescibacterota bacterium
ATCACGAACACAAACGCTATAAGCCGAGTATTGAGCATCAAAGGGCGAGACGCCAAGAAACCTATGTCTTTTGTGTGTGCTGACTTACCTCAAATAAAAAAATACGCACGCCTATCAACCGACTCGGAAAAATTATTGGAAGAATTTCTTCCAGGAGCTTACACTTTTATCTTACCGGCCTCCAGCCAAGCACCTAAGGAATTGATCACCGAACAGAAAACCGTAGGCCTTCGCATTCCAGATCATAGAATACCCTTGTCTATTGTCAAAGCACTCAAGAAACCATTATTGAGCACAAGTGCCAATTTTTCTGGTGAAAACGTTCTTAAAAATCCCAAAGAGCTTCAGGAATATATGGGTGATAAAGTGGATCTGATATTAACTGATGGAGAAATAATAGCGCAGGCGTCTTCTGTAATTTCTTTGACACATGACAAACCGACAGTTTTACGGAGCGGCAAAGGTGATGTGACACGATTTAAAAACTCGTCTTCTTGAAAAAAGATTTTATTCAGAGACTTGTTCCTCTTCGTCCTCCTCAAAATAATCACCATACAAAGCCGTTAGCTCCTCATCTTCTCGGACATATTTACGCCACCGAACCATAACCGCCTCAACGTCGACGCACTTATTGCAAGGAACAATCATATTATCTTGGTTTGTTCCTATAAAACCTCGATCATAACAGGTCTTACATTGAGTTTTTGATCTATTCTCTTTAATGATAATCTTTGCTGAATCTAAGTGCTTGTCTGGCAACATAGGTACTTTATCCGACATATTCTCCTCCTATTTAACTATGGGGAAAACCAACCAACACAAACGCACGGTAAAAGCAGGAAAATTCCTGCGGACTATATTTTTCAGGTTAACCCGACTGAAGAGCGCGCAGCCTCCTGCAACTTACGCCATTCAGCTGTAATTCTTGAACCATCTGGATGACTTATTATATCGTGTATTGTTGCACGTGGTTGGTAGGGTAAGTAAAGCCCCGTGTGCCAAGCAAGGTTTCTATAAATCATAAAATCACCTGCAAAAAGATGAATCGGTTCGGCATTGGGCATGCTAAAACAATGCTCCAGATAATACCGTTCCGCTTCTGCAGAAGACATAGATTCCGGTGGAGTTTGCATTTCGGAACACCCTGTGCTTTGAACCTCTTCCGGTTCATCAAAAGGACGCAAATGTGACCCAGGAACAAACCATGTGCTAGAATCTGCATATAGCGCACAATTCACTTGATTGAACACACGTAAATCATACCAAAACTCTTTCATAGCTGCGTTCAACTCAGGATTGCGTGCCTCCACCGGTACTTCAACAACTCCATCTCTGTGCCAACCACAATGCCATGGATGTTCTAGTGGCTCCACAAGTAAACCCATTATATCCAAGTGTGCATGTGTGTAGCCTGGTCCAAGTAAAGATTCTATCGCATCACGTAAATCGACCAATTCCACATAATCTTTAAACGGTTGTAAATCCAACTTATCAGCAAATTTATCGAGTGGCTGTATCCGCTGAGTCTGAGGTCCATTTATTTCGTGGGCCAAAGATCGTGCAATATCGGCCTGGCAACGCAAATCTCGCAAAAGGGACGCAGGAATAATTCTGCGGAATATCCAATAACCCTGCATCAAATATTTTGAAATATCTATATCTACCAAGACTATACCTTGCCTTTTAAGCCCAGGCTCCCTTTGCCATGAGGCCTCCGTCTACATTGACATAACTTCCCGTCATAAAAGAAGCTTCTTCGCTTGCAAGAAATATTACAGCACCTGCAACATCAGACGGCATCCCCATTCGACCAATCGGATGACTTTCAACTGCCTCTTGATTCAGCTCTTCTCGGGTTTGCCCCGTATAGACACGAGCTTCTTCGACTAATGGCGTATCGACGGTCCCCGGATTTACAGCCAACACTCGAATGCCATACCTCGCGTATTCAAGAGCCAACTGACGAGTAAGTGAGAGGATCCCGCCTTTGCTTGCAGCATACGCAGATACGCCCGTCGCCGATTGCAATCCCTGAACACTCGCCGTATTGATGATCACACCACTCTCAGCTTCCATCATATGAGGAAGGCTGTATTTACTCATTAAAAAATGGCTCTTCAAATTAACATCTACGATCCGATCCCACATTTCATCAGGCAACTCATGCGCAGGCAAATAACTTGAAGTCGGTTGTATCCCCACATTATTGCACAGTACATCAATACCACCCCAATCACTAACAACGGAATCACATAAACTCTTACATTTTGAGGCGTCAGAAACGTCTACGTTGTAAAATCGAATGTCTCCAGAATTGCCTTCAATGTCTTCAGAAATCTGCTGTCCAGCCACCTCGTCCGTATCTACACAAGCAACCCGAGCACCCACCTCAGCAAAAGCCTTTACTATGCCGCTACCAATACCCTTTGCTCCTCCTGTTACCACTACAGATTTATTTGAAAAATCTGACATTTATTAGCCTTCCTTTTATCGAGAAACATTTTTCATATTGCACGGATCACAACAGTATATGCTCGTTGTCCTAGTAACTCAATAGGGAGCGTGCTTTCAAGGTTAAATCCATCGTTTTTTTTTAACAATTGCATGAGTAAGTTACGCTCACTTGTCAACAAGACCGTTAGTGAATATGGCCGAATAACGCGACGAATTTCGCTTAAAACTCTAGTGTATAAACCAGGTAAATCCTCCGTATTTTTTATTTTCTTACCAAATGGAAGATTACATGCAACACTGGTTACGCTGCCAGAGTCTAACGGAAGGTTGCAGGCATTCCATTGACGAATTCTGATTGGCTTGTAACGCGGACCTATATTCTCCTTTGCAGCACGGAGAGCGTCCTCGGCAAAGTCTCCGCCAAGCAACTCCCGATAGCGTCCAAATTCACCGCGTTCAATTAGTAATGTTCCAGCCCCACACATTGGATCGAGAAAAACATCTTTATCGGTAGGTTTCGTTAAGATTACCATAGCACGAGCCACCACAGGACGCAAAGAGGCCGATATAGAATTCTTTTTATACGTGCGGTGACGCATGGTACGATCCGACAGTCGCAATCCACAAAGCACCTTCTTTTGCGATTGCCATATCCAAAGTTCTAAATTCCCACCGTCTGCCACAGCTTTCCAAGAAGGAAAGCGACGTGCAATTACCTCGGTAATTCTGTCGCGTAAAACAGTACGAACGTATCGCTGGCCTCCCCCACGGCGTTGGGCAATTACTCTGAATCGAATTCTTTTCTCCCTACGGCCCGATAACTGTCCCAAAACCTCCAAACCTTTTTCCCAAAATTTGGAAGTCTCAATCTGTGTTTCTAATTCTTTTAATCCATTTTTTTCTAATGAAATTTCCGTCTTTAGTAAACAGAAAAAAACATCTTCCGAGACACCAAAATCAAATAGATCAATAGGGTCACCAGACCAAATAAATTGAATTAACCCAGGAAGCCTCTCTTCAACGCTACCCCCAACCTTGACAATTTCCCGTTCCAAAATAGACTCAAGGCCAAGAACCGTATGAGCATAATATCGCCGCTTATTGTTCATACAAATCAGACAGATCTGCCTCAGCTAAGTCAATTAGAAATTCTGAAATCTTTGTAGCAACCTGACGCATACACCTTTCGCCCTTTTCAGGAGTCGCAAAGGTAGGGTCGCCAATACCGGTATCATCCGTAGCACTCAACCAGTGTCGTTGAGCCCACACCCAACCCTCGCGCAGGCCAGGTATTTTAAACTTGTGTTCGCGCCCATCACCAGCTTCATTTAACGGCAGAACCCATTCAGGCCTCAAATATTGCATTAAACTCGTCTCTAATTCGTTGGCATGGTCACCACCATGCTCAAAAATATTCTGATCAACTATGGAAAACCAGTCCAAGCAGCAAATGAACAACTCATATTTTGGAAGCAATTCTCTGACCATCTGACGGAAATCATTACCGCCGTGACCATTCACAATTAACAACCTATCAATGCCCTGTCGCTCCAGTGCCAGAACAATATCTTCCAAAACAGCCAATTGCGTGGATGGGTTCATATTAATATCGAGTTTAACATCCAACTGCCCCGTGTTGACGCCAAACGGAATCGTTGGAAGAACGATCGACTTTGTGCCCTTTTCCCAAGCCAAACGGGCAGCTTCAGCCGTTATTTCATCACATTGAATAACATCCGTTGAATAGGGCAAGTGATAGTTGTGAGCTTCAGTGGCACCCCATGGCAATATCGCTAACTGAAAATCCGTTTTTTTAACATTCTTCCAATTAGTCTCAGCCAGTACATAGGGTCTCTCGGACATACGCATTCTTTCTCAGATTTTCAGTAATATTTTTTACACTACCTATTTGCAATTGAAAATTTATTTATCGACACATCTCATTTTCAATAATCTGCCTGCCATGGAAGGCAGATTATGTCAATTTTTCTTCAAGAATTTCGTTTTACATAGAACCTCTAACGAGCACCACATTTTTTTAAGCACGCATTCAAATATCCTCTGCTTTCGGCAGCAATTGTTGTGACACGCCCCAATTCGTAGTCTTTTGCACCAATAATTTCAAGGCTAGCAGCGACTTCAATTCCCGCTTCATGTAAAACCGCAACGTATCCGGCCAGATCTATGTTCCCACGTCCACATGCCTGGAGCTCAGGAGTTCCAGGACCACCTTCGGATACTGCACAATCACGTATGTGAACATGTTTCACACGTGAAATAACTGCCTCTAACGCTTCAACAGGATTTTCCCCCGCACGGTGAATGTGACTAGGATCCATATCAATACCAAACCCAAGTGAATCTATCTCACTCATTGCTCTCAATGTTGAAGGAGTATTATAAATGCAGTTACCTACGTGAGCTTTTACACACATTACAACTCCATGAGCTTCAGCCCGCTCCGCCATCTTAGCAAGTAATACTATTTGACGTTCAAAATCTTCTTCTACGTCTGCAGTTCCACCAGGACCGACGTTAATCACTGGGATTCCGATTTCTGCACCTGCCGCAAAAGCTTTTTCCAGTCGATCTTCGTCTAAAGCCGCTTCTTCCATAGATAACAACTCAAGACCGTGTTCCTCACTCAATTCTTTAATTTGGTTTTTCTGCGCCTGCCAATTGTCTAATTCTAAATGCTCACACATCCCTTTTATCGCGGATAACTCTATCCCGTCATACCCAGCACAAGCTATATATTTAAATGCCGTTCCAAGATCGAAACCAGCAAAAAGCACCGAATTTGCACCTAATTTTATCATGCTAAAAATCTCCCGAATACATGCTGTCAAGCCGAACAATTACTTTAAATTTATTAGCTTTGCAATATCGTACTGGCCCAAACAGCCGTCAAGTAAACAGCGTGCAGGATCAACATCCAACTTTCTTAAATAATTTTCTCAATCTGCTAAGACCTACTCAAAATATAACCGAACTTAAGTTGATGATTAAAACAAAATCTTAAGCCCCCTTTCCATTAATCCGATTTACAACCACATTCTCTAATGTTTACAAATGTTATCTCTGCAAAATTTTAAGTTGGGATTCCGACCACCATGGGTAATTACTAAAGTATGGAAACAGATCAAATTGTAGTTCGTGGTGCACGGGTACATAACCTGAAAAACGTCCACATAGAGTTACCTAAAAACAAGCTCATCTGCTTTACTGGAGTTTCAGGTTCGGGTAAATCATCAATGGCCTTCGACACTCTTTACGCCGAAGGTCAACGACGATATATCACGTCTCTTTCGGCTTATGCTCGCCAATTCTTGGGTCAAGTAGAGAAACCGGATGTCGATTATATTTCTGGTTTAGCACCTACAATTTCAATCGCGCAAAAAACCGCTGGGAACAATCCTAGATCTACCGTCGGCACAATAACAGAAATTTACGACTATTTACGTATTTTATTTGCTCGTGTAGGAATACCACATTGCGTCTCATGCCATGAACCTATAGGAGCTCAAACTCGTGAACAAATGACCAAGCGGATACTTTCCCTACCAACAAATTCGACTATCCAACTTCTCGCGCCTATTGTTCAAGAACGAAAGGGTGAGTATCATGAACTCTTTGAAGAATTACAAAAGTCAGGATACATAAGGGCCCGAATAGACGGAGCTATTTTTAAACTTGACGAGGCCCCTTCTCTAGACCGTTACAGTAGGCACAGTATTGAAGTCGTCGTAGATCGTATCTCGGTAAAAAGAAGCAATGAGAGCAGATTAATAGAAGCCGTAGAAACCGCGCTAAGGCTTGGCGATGGCACATTCATCTTATCAATGGATGAAACAAACGACCAATTGTTTTCCGAAAGTTTCGATTGCCCTAATTGCGATATTTCCTACAAGGAACCCACACCGCAGATGTTTTCCTTCAATAACCCACAGGGAATGTGCTTGGAATGTAAGGGACTCGGCACCCAAGTCCTTATGAGTGAACAGTTATTGGTTCCTGATCCCAAATTATCGGTTAGAGACGGAGCAATAGCACCACTTGGTAACATAAATAGTAACCGATGGCGTTTGCATCTGTATGAGGGCGCAGCCCAATATTTAGGCTTCGACCTTGATATGCCATGGCAACAACTGAGTGTCGAACAAAAGGAATGTTTTCTTAGAGGCTTAGGTGACACAAAGATTACATATACCTATACAAATAGAAGGAGATACACATGGTCTCACGAGGACCTATATGAAGGTGTAATTAGCTTTTTGGAAGAACGATTTCAAAATGGAAATGATCGAATAAAACGTGAATTAGAGCCGTATATGGGCACTCAAGTATGTAACAAGTGTAGCGGAGGACGCCTACGCCCCGAATCTCTTGCGGTTAAAATTGAAGAGCTTCCTCTGTCCCACATAACGAGCCTTGCCATAGACGAAGCTCGGCATTTTTTCTCAGAACTCAAATTCGACCCCATACGAACTATTATTGCAGAAGAAGCTCTAAAGGAAATACGCGGACGTCTGCAGCTTATGTGCGACATGGGTTTAGGCTACCTGAATTTGGATCGGGGAGCGCATACTCTGTCTGGCGGAGAAGCACAACGAATTAGATTGGCATCACAAATAGGTTCGGGGCTTGTTGGAGTGATCTATATTCTCGATGAGCCATCAATCGGCCTTCATCATAGAGACAATAGGCGGTTACTCGAAACACTAAAGCGCCTACGAGATATCGGGAATACGGTAATTGTTGTTGAACACGATGAAGAAACAATGTGGGAATCAGATCTTGTCGTAGACTTTGGTCCTGCGGCAGGTGACAAAGGAGGGCAATTGGTGATTTGCGGAACGCCGCATCAGGTATCGCAAAACACTGAATCAATTACTGGACATTATCTCTCTGGGAAAAAACGAATTGCGATTCCTACAAGAAGACGAAATGGCAATGGGGGTTTTATAGAAATTTTAGGGGCACGCCATCACAACTTAAAGGGGATTGACATTCGAATTCCCCTTGGTTGCCTGACTAGTGTCTGTGGAACATCTGGGTCCGGGAAGTCCTCTTTAGTAAATGGAATTCTGTTTCCTGCTCTTGATCGCATATTACACAGAGCACAATGTGAGGTGGGAGCCCATGATGAATTACGAGGCATCGAATATTTGGACAAAGTGATTCGCATAGACCAAAAGCCCATAGGTCGGACTCCAAGATCTAACCCTGCAACCTATACGGACGTGTTCACTCCTATTCGCCAATTATTTGCTCAACTTCCCGAGGCTCGATTACGTGGATATAAGCAGGGAAGATTTTCTTTCAATGTGGATGGCGGGCGCTGCGAATCCTGCAGTGGCAACGGTTCAAATTTAATCGAAATGGAATTTTTGGCCGACGTATGGGTAGAATGCCAAACGTGTAATGGAAACCGATTTAATCGAGAGACATTGAGCATAAAATTTAAAGGGAAGTCAATCTCCGACATTCTACGCATGGAAGTGAAAGAGGCTTTAGATTTTTTTGATAGCGTCCCCAAAATAAAGAAAATACTGACTACATTAAACGAGGTTGGCTTAGGATATATCAAGTTAGGTCAACCTGCTACTACTTTATCAGGAGGAGAAGCCCAACGAGTAAAATTAGCCAAAGAATTGTGTCGGACCAATACGGGTAAAACGCTCTACCTATTAGATGAGCCTACGACAGGACTTCATTTCGACGACGTCGAAAAACTCCTAAAAATTCTCCATACATTTGCTGACCAAGGTAATACTGTTGTAGTAATAGAGCATAATATGGAAGTAATAAAAACTGCTGATTACATTTTGGATCTTGGTCCAGATGGCGGTATCAACGGTGGTGAATTAATAGGTGCAGGTAGTCCTGAAGAAATAGCTAATTACAGTAATTCTCCTACTGGTCAATACCTTAAAGATATCTTAGAAGACAATACTAAAGTAACTACGCAAAAGGACCACCCATTAAAAAAAGCACGCAAAATAGAGAACATTGAGATAAGAGGAGCTAATCAGCATAACTTAAAAAAAATCGATGTCAAGATTCCTCGCGAGAAGTTGACCGTGATTTCAGGCGTATCTGGTTCGGGAAAATCATCATTGGCATTTGACACTATTTATGCTGAAGGCCAAAGACGTTACGTGGAGTCGCTGTCAGCTTATGCTCGACAATTTATCGAAAAAATGCAAAAACCAAAAGTAGAGCATATCTCGGGCCTTTCACCTGCTATAGCTATCGAACAAAAACCTCCAAGCAGGAATCCTCGCTCAACAGTCGGAACTGTTACCGAAGTGTACGATTATATGAGAGCATTGTTCGCAACGATTGGAATTCAACATTGTCCAAAGTGCAACGTACCTGTTGGCACACAAACAGCAGAGCAAATCGTTGACCGAATCATCGTTGGAGGTGAGCGAAGAGTAATTTTATTAGCACCCATCGAACCAAGAAATAATGAAGGATATGAGACGATACTAGAAAGAGCACGCGGAGAAGGTTTCCTGCGAGCTCGAATAGACGATACTATCCAAAGGTTGGATGAAAAAATCACATTGGAGCGCTCCATACGTCATAAAATTGAACTGGTAGTGGATCGTATAATTCCAAGTTCGAGAGAGATTCCACGCCTAAATGAATCTGTCGAACGTGCGATTGAATTATCACACGGTGAAGTAATCGTATTAGATACTGAAAACAAGACCGAAACATGTTTTAGTCGGCAAAATTCTTGCTCTGAATGCGGAAGTGCTTTTGAGCGACTTCACCCTCAATCTTTTTCGTTCAACCATCAACAAGGAATGTGTTCGGTCTGTGAAGGCTTAGGCGATGGAGAGGGCTTAGATCGAGATCTCGTGATCGCGGATTCCCATTTAACCGTTCGTGAAGGGGCAATTGCCCTTTGGGGACCATTGACGGATAATGACTTTATTCAAGCTTTAGAAGAAACAGGAAATAAGATTGGTTTCGACATAGACACTCCATTTTTCAAGATGAATGACGATGCTCGCAGAGCATTATTGTATGGGTCAATAGACAAAAAAATATCATGGCAAAATGGACACTTATTGCAATATAGGGGCATTCTCCCAATCATCGATGATTGGGCCAAACACTCTTCCCAATTTAAGTCTAGGCTAAAAACCGTTCCATGTTCAGCGTGTGAGGGAAGTCGACTCAAAATTGAGAGCCGCGCGGTCTACCTTCGTGACCATAGTATCGACGATATAGTGAGGTATCCCATATCTCAATCCTTGGACTTTTTCGCGCAACTCGTACTCGACACGCAAGAAAAAGAGATCGCAGGAGAATTACTTTATGAGATACGTTCGCGACTGAACTTTCTCTCTAATGTAGGCTTAAGCTACATATCACTAGACAGAAAGTCTTCTACACTATCTGGCGGCGAGTCACAACGAATACGTTTGGCTTCACAAATAGGTTCAGGTTTAACCGGCGTACTATACTTGTTGGATGAGCCAACAATCGGCCTTCACCCCCGAGATAATCATCGATTACTAGAGGCTTTAACAGCATTACGGGACCTTGGTAATACACTTATTATGGTCGAACATGACCGTGAGACCATAGAGAAATCTGACTTTGTCCGCGATATAGGCCCCGAGGCAGGTAGAGATGGTGGACGTCTCACTGCTAAGGGATCCCCCACATCCATCAAACGAAGCAAAAAATCTCAAACCGGCGCTTACTTACGCGATGAACTTAGTATACCGAGACCAGAAAAACGCCGTAAAGGTAACGGTAATGAACTGATTGCACGCGGCGTTCGGCAAAACAACCTAAAAAACTTAAATATCCGTATCCCGTTGGGAATGATGGTAGGAATTACAGGTGTCTCTGGGTCGGGAAAATCGACATTCGTGGCGGAAGTAATGTTCCATGGCCTAGCCAACTCCATTCAGAATACAAGTTACAAACTCGGCGAATTCGACGAAATAATTGGAATAGAAAACATCGACAAAGTAATCAACATAGATCAATCACCAATCGGGCATTCTCCTCGCTCAACTCCAGCAACTATTATGGGTGTCTTCGATTTAATACGACAACTTTACACTGAATTACCAGAATCTAAGCTCCGAGGTTTTGCCGCAGGGAGATTCAGTTTTAACAAACCAGGCGGACGGTGCGAACGTTGTGAAGGGCTAGGCCAAAGATGCATCGAAATGCACTTTCTTCCCGACGTTTGGGTTGAATGCGAGTCCTGCAATGGAAAACGCTATATTGAGGATGTACTACAGATTCGGTTTAAAGACCATGCTATTTCAGACGTGCTGAACCTAAGAGTCCGCGATGCCCTCAAAGTGTTTGTCGATGTACCACGCATCCAGCATCGTCTTCAAGTTATGGACGATGTCGGATTAGGTTATATGGCCTTGGGGCAATCCTCAACCACTCTTTCCGGCGGAGAGGCTCAACGCCTAAAACTTGCGACAGAATTAGCTCGGCCTAGTACTGGTAAAACCCTGTACATACTCGACGAACCAACAACCGGCCTTCACGCCGCCGACGTACTAAAGCTATTGATCGTTTTGGATCGGCTTGTCGATTCAGGCAATAGTATGTTGATAGTAGAGCACAACTTAGACGTAATAAAACATGTCGATCATGTTGTAGATCTTGGGCCAGAAGGTGGTGATGGAGGAGGCGCCCTTGTTGCAGAAGGTACCCCCGAACAAGTTGCAAGAGTTGAAAAATCGCACACCGGAATGGCCCTCAAGCCCCTACTGATATAATTTCCTACTATTATGAAACCAATAATAACAGTTTAATCATGAGTGATTTTTATCTTCCGCAGCGCGCGTTTTTCACCATCAATTATAGGTGTCCATTTGCTGAACTAACTCCAAAAATTGACGGCAATCTACGCGAATGGGAGACAGTGATGTCCTTACCCAACATTGCTGGTATAGATGGCCAAAAACCTTACGCAGATTGCTATATGTGCTGGAATAATGAGGGGCTATACTTTGGTATCCAGGTGAACAATAAGGTAAGATATCAACTTAATCCCAGTGATCCCACTAAGGGAGACTGCGTTCAATTGTTTGTCGACACACGCGATGTTAAAACACATCGTGCAAACCGTTATTGCCATAGGTTCTATTTTTTACCTGGAGGAATCGGTAAAACGATCAAAACTCCCTTTGGAAGACAAATTGCGATAGAAAATGCACAAGAACAATCCCCTCCATGCTCTGAAGATAGTATTAAGGCAAGAGTCCGAATACTGAAAAAAAGTTATCAAATGGAGATCAAATTACCTGCAAGTGGATTAAATGGCTTTAATCCGCGAGAGTTTAGTCGTGTGGGTTTTACGTATCTAATCAATGATATCGAACACGGAATACAGTCTTGGTCAGCAATTCCAGATATGGGCGTAGAACATGACCCATCGACATGGGGCACTGCCGAGCTAGTCGTTTAATAATTTTCAGCGCACCATTAAACTTTCTGGCCTTTCCTCCTGCCAGCGTTTCGAATAAATTAATATACATCGAAAACTGATCAATCAAATTATTAAGAGAATTTAAAATGTCCTCCAACACCCTGCTTCATCGATATATTGGCGTAGGCGTTTTCCTTCTTACCCTTGGCGTATACGTCAAGACTATGGCACCGGCTGTGTCCTTTTGGGACTGCGGCGAATTTATCGCCTCGTCCTACCTACTGGGCGTTCCCCATCCA
>JAYYVF010000102.1:0-8552 GCA_036343635.1 Candidatus Latescibacterota bacterium
TGAAGTATAGATAATTTTTTTTATAATTAATATGTACATTTTATATTATTTAAGATGTACATGAGAGGATTTATGCAAAAAAGATATTCTATCGCTGAAGTCCGTAAGGAACTAAGTCAACTACCTTCCCAATTTGAAGAAATTGCTGATCTAAGTGTTGTTGAAGTTACGCGAAGAGGCCTTCCTGTTCTAGCAGTATTGGATTGGGAGCGCTACCAAGCCATTATGGATACGTTAGAGATCCTTTCCGATGAGGAAACTACGGACAAGTTGAAAAAAGCTGTAAAAGAATTAGACGATGGCATTAATTCAGAGTCGCGTCCAGATCTAAGGACAGAGATCCCATAATGTGGAAGATTATAATAGCGCCGACCGCTCGTATGTCTCTGGAACGTGTGCTAAATAGACAGATAAGAGGGACTATTGATCGAGGTATCCATTGTTTGTCTCGTAATCCGTGGGCAGAGGGCCGGTCCTTGTGCGGCCCCTTAAGGGGACTACGCGTAGCCCAGTTAGAAGGTGATTGGTGTAGGATAATTTTTCGGATCGTTGACAAAGAGATTCAAATTGTTTCGATAAAATTTGATTCGGCTCAGAAAAAAAAGCCGCAAGATTTTTTCGAGTTAGCTCGAAACCTGTTTAGACTTCGTTTACTGTGAACCTAATTTTCGAATTATTTTTTTATGACGTATGGGTGAGATATTTGGAATTTTAAACGGGATTAGGTTGCAAACTTGTTTGACATCTTGAGTGACGGCGTCAGTAGTCCTATAATATCAGCATGTATAATTGGCAGGCAACGGCTTCGTTATTATGAAATTTTATAGGGGGTCTAATTGAAATTAATTGTTTTCTCCAAAATGCTAAAAGAGCTAGGAATTTCCGAGTTAATTCAGTTTGCAAAAGATGCGGGATTCAGTGGATATGATATGGCAGTTAGGCCAGGATATCCGGTAAACCCCGACAACGTTAAAAGTGCTTTGCCGGAGGCTGCGAAAAAATTTCGCGATGAAGGTCTGGATATTCCTATGGTTACTGGAGATACTGGTGTGCTCTTTCCTGATTCCGATGGCGAACTACTTCTAGCATCGATGGCGGATGCTGATATCCGTAGGCTGAAATTAGGCTACTTTAAATTTGTGCCTATGGACATGGATTACTGGGTTGAGGTTGAAAAAGCCCGTGAAGCTTTGGCCGGTTGGCAAGACTTATCCAAGCAGTATGGGGTTAAGGTGTGTTACCACACTCATTCACAACGTTGTCTAGGTCTTAACGCTGGAACACTATCTCATCTATTGACGGGGTTTGACCCTCAAAACATAGGTGCCTTTTTAGATGCTGGGCATCTTCGTGCTGAAGGAGAAGAATTTGATGTGGCGGTATCGATCGTGAGGGATTATCTATCTATGGTCGCAGTAAAAGATTTTCTACTTGAAAGAGTCGATAAATCGAATCATGGTTCTGTGCGTAGGAGCGTAGTCGAGGCTGGAAAAGGTATGTGTGATTGGACCTCAATCTTCGAAGAGTTGAAACGTATAGAATTCGATGGTCCGATATCGATCCATTGTGAATTCGAGGTTGATCAGGAAGAAATGTTCAGTGCTATAAAGCGCGAGGTAGCGTTTTTCAAGAACCTGCATAATAGGGTTTGCACATAGGAGTAATTTTTGAGAGAATAGCTTGCTTAAGGAAATTTAAATGGTTACAAAAAAATTTCGTGTAGGGATCGTGGGCCTTGGTCGGATGGGTAGTACGATTGATGATGAAGGTCATACAAAATTGCCATATTCAATAGCGTCTGCTGTAGAAGCAAGTCCATGTTTCGAGCTTATTGCCGGTTCGGATCTTATAGAAGAAAGGTGTACTTCTTTTGCTGAGCGCTGGGGCGTTAAGGCGGTATATCATGATTCTCACCAAATGATTACGACCGAAAAGCCTGACCTGGTAGCTGTTTGTACGGCAGCGTGTCTACCAAAACCTGTTGATGTCTCTCCTGGACCTGAAGATCGAGCTGATTCTCATGCAGATTTGACTATCGAATTCGCCGAACTAGGTGTTCCAATGCTTTACATAGAGAAGGCGATGGCCTCATCGATGACGCGTGCGGACCAGGTACTTGATGTGGTAACTCGTAACAACATATGCTATAATACTGGCGTGTTACGCCGTTTTGATAATCGCTATGCAGTCGTACGTGATGCTATTGTCTCGGGCTTGATAGGGGACGTACGTACGGCTGTACATTATGCTCCGGCGACGCTTATGCATGGACACGTTCATTCTATTGATACGATTTCTTTTTTGCTTGGAGATCCTAAAATCCAAGCTGTGCGAGGTGAACTGTTGCCGCGGGATAGAAAGTTTACAGGGCGTCATATAGCTAAAGACCCTAATGCTATCTATCAGTTGATATTCGATGGTGATGTTGAGGGTTATACCGTTCCTGCCGGATGTTGGGAATTTGAAGTATTTGGGAGTGACGGGTGTATTAGGCTCTTGAATAATGGGGAAGTAGCGGTACTTCGAAAGGTTGGAGGAAAGAGGAGATGGTATGAAGAGCCCTTCGAGAACGTTATACCGAAGAGCCCTGTCGTGGGATGTTTGGAGGACTTGGCCCATTCTAAGAATACTGGTAAAACGACACTGGGCAATGTTGAGCTCACTCATCATTTAACAGAAGCGTGTATTGCTATAGCAGAGAGTCATTTAAACGGGGGGGTGTGGATGGACCTGCCATTAGGTCAACGCGATCTATACGTTTTTCATGTTTAGAGCATATAACGGTCAATTTAGTGGGAAGCAAATTCAAAAGATTCTTTTCGTCGTTGTATTCATAGTTTTTTTTGTTATTCGGCCATCTCACGGACAAGATTACTTGAGAGATCAGTTGTTTAGTGGATGGAATGAATACGGCCTTCAGGCGTTTAGTAATGCTGACGAATTGTTTTCTGCAGTTGCCAACTCAGAAAATGCTACCCAAGAGCAAATCTTGCAGGCCAAACTGGGACGGGCTTTTATTGTACATTATCAAATGCCAGGTCGCGATCCTTCAGCGGCTATACCTCTGTACGAGAAACTACTTGATGAAGTTGAACATCGCGAATTATGGAAGGGTTTAATCCTTGGCCGGTTGGCCGATTGTTATTTGGAGATATCGCCTCCTGAAATTCAGCGCGCGCGGAACTTGTACACACAAGCGGTTACGGTTTTGCCCAAGGGATCAAATCTTCTTTCCGAAACTATGTTGCGCTTTCTAACTACTTATCTCGTAAATCCGGATAGTATTGAGATTAGTCGAGGGCTTGTAGAATCTGAACGGCTGAGACATCGATTCGAAGGAACGCCCTTTGCATCTGTTTTCCATGGGTTGCGTGCTGAAATGGCATTCTTTATATCGGACTATGTGGCGTTGACAGAAGCTCTAGATGCGCAGTATCAAAATGGCATTAGCAATATCCGGGTTAAAGAGGCGGTTCTTTTTAGGTTAGCTCGGCTCTGTGAGCTCAAACTGAGTGATTACGATCGTGCGGAACAATATTATCGTTTGCTCGACGCTGAAATTCCTTCGTCACAAAAGGCATATTTTGCAAGATTACGGGCTGATGAACTTGCCGCAGGCAAATTGAATTCTGATTTTGCCCCACCTATTGTTGATAGAAAGACTGATTATAATGGGGGATAGACGAAAATTGTCTTGGGGCAATATTAGCAATCTAACTGCCGCGGTTGTTCTAGTAGTTTCTTTTTCTGTTTCATTATGGCGGGTTTATAAGGTTCAGGAGGTAGAAACACAAGAAGGGATTGCAGCGATCCATGTAGTCCATTGGCAGCTAGAGGCTGGTTTCCGTGAAGCATTTGACGAGATAGCACGGAGTTTTGAAGAAGTTTATTTAGAAGAAACAGGTATAAAGGTACGCGTGGTTCAAAACGCTATTTCTGAACGTGTATATAAACAGTATGTACAGACTCAGGCTATTGGTAAAACGTTGCCCGATTTGGTAGAGCTCGGCCGAGAAGAAGCAGGTTCGGTGCCGCGGTTTTTTATAAGTAATACGGAAGATGTGCAGAAGCCTAATCCCTACAATGTAAATACAGACCTAGAGGACATACCCTGGATGGATACTTATCTGGATGGTATGGTAGGATCGATTGACCCAACAGATTTAGAGTATTATGGAGCCGCTTCAACCACGTATTCGATCCGTATGTTCTATAATAAAAAGTTGCTACAGGAAGCATTTGGAGTAGATAAACCACCCACAGGCTATCGCCCCTTTCTTGAGATGTGCCGAAAGTTTACAGAGTGGACAGAAGCAAACGGCCATTTAGACTTAACTCCGGTGGCTGCATCGAAATATCAGGCAAGTGTTTTCACCAATATGCGTGCAGCAACGTTACTTGATTTAATATTGGAAAACGACCGTGATTTTGATGGCAATTTCGGCGCGAATGATGAAGTTTTTTTGGCCTATGCTTCAGGTGGATTTGATTTTTTTGATGAAAGAATTAAGGCCGATCAGGTTACAGTTTCTAATTTGACAAAGTACTTCTCACCAGGTTTTATGGCGATGGATCGAATGGAGGCGCAGTTTCGATTTACGCAAGGCAAGGCGCTATTTTGCGCTTCCGGATCTTGGGATGCGATGAGTTTTAACAGTCAAGTTGATTTTCCTATGGGGATCTGCGATTTTCCTTATCCGACAAAGGATGACCCAGAGTTTGGCAAGTATGTCCGCGGAAGGGTAAGTGAGGCGGGAGCCCCTCCTGTGTTTCGCTTGGCAATTTCAAAATTTAGTAGGCATCCAGAAATAGCATTGAAATTTCTGCAGTTTTTGACTTCGCGTGATAATAATGAACGTTTTAATAAGCTCTCTCGTTGGCCTCCAGCAATTAAAGGTGCTGAGCCCCATAATCTTATGCGGCCGTTTGTTCGAAATGCTGACGGCTTTTGGACGAATGAAATCCACCGTGTGGTAGGGAATGGTCCAGCGACGGCTATTTTTAATCAGGCTAACTGGGAATTGGTTGAGCATAAGATTAGCTATGAGGATTTTGCGACGATGATTGAAAATGAAATGCCTCGAGCAATGGCGCAAGAATTTGAACGTCTTTTGAATAACGAATCGGAAGAAAGGCTAGCGCAGGAAATGGCATTGTCTAATCAACTGGCGGGCCTTTTTTACGGATCTACCTGGGGAGGGAATGCGCCGTCAGAAAATAGAATTAGAGATAAGATGATTTATTTATGGGAAATGCGAATGCGGCGTTATCGAAATTCCTATAGACTGATGGAGTGGCAGAAATTATTGGAAGAGCGGGAGCCCAAGGCTCTCGAAATAAATCAGCACATCAAAATTCGTTTGGAAGGACAGATCTGATATGCCAAAACATATCAGTGTGCGTCGTTTGCTCTCGTATTGGCGCCTATACCTTTTTGTACTTCCTGCTGCCTTAACTGTTGGAATATTTTCATATTTCCCGGCGGCAAGCGCTATTTACCATGCTTTCTTTCGATGGAATGGCTCTTATGTAAAAGAATTTGTTGGATTATACAATTTTTATCAGCTATTAGGCTGGTCCCCATTTCTCTGGCTTGTTATGGTGATCTGGGTGGTTTTGCTGATGGCAATATTGGTAGAACGGCCGATCTGGTTGGCACGGTTTGCTCCTGCTGGTCTAGCATTCACAATAGTTTTATTGGGGTTATTCTTTTTATTTGCTAAAGGAAAGTCGGGATTTTTTGACGGAAACGCTGAACCAGTTTGGGGTTGGTATGGACGAGTCTTCGGGTCTACGATAATTGGCCTATTTTTGCATAGGTTGATTCGAAAATGGTGGAGTCAATGGGTTCAAGGGTTTCTGATACTGTATGGATTCCTTTGGTTTTTTTATCAGTCGATGATGCTTACTGGAGATAAAACGCTATGGACTGGTTTTGGGGTGATTTTTGTTTTAGTGTTAGCTAATTTGGTTAAAATGGTGCCGTCAATTGTAACTGCGGTTTTTATACATCGCCTGAAAGATGATAGGTGGCAGTATATTTACCGTGTATTATTCGTAGTGCCTATGATTGTTCCTGCAATGGTAGGCTTGTTAGTTTGGAAGTCATTTTATGACCCAACGCAGGGGATCCTAAACCGTGTCTTGATTGGAACTGGATTTATAGATGTACTCGTATTTGTTGACGGGATTTTTGACTGGGGTGTTTTTCGGGCGGGAGTCAACCCATCGTGGTTGGGTGATGCTGAACTTGTTATTCCTTCTCTGATTTTTTGGGGTTTCCCTTGGGTCGGCACTGTAGGTGTTTTGATTTACCTAACCGGCTTAGCCAGTATAGACGAGAGCGTGTATGAAGCAGCTGAGCTGGATAATGCGTCGACGTTACAAAAGTTTTTTTACATCGAATTGCCTCTTATTCTAACACAGGTAAGGATAAATCTGGTTTTGATGATTATAGGTACACTCCAAACCTATGGACAGATATTAATTCTTCTGGGTGACAGTGGAGGGCCTCGTGGCGTGGCACTGGTTCCCGGGCTATATATGTTTCGCAGTGCTTTTGTAGAGCTATATGCTGGTAAGGCCTGCGCAATAGGTATAATCGTATTCTTTTTTATTTTACTTTTGACAGAAATAAATAATCGTTTTGTTCGCGTGGAGAAATAGATGCGATCTTTTTTGAATGAATTAGGCAAACATTTTTTTATCTGGCTCGTGTTATTTTTTTCATTTTTCCCTCTCTACGTAACATTCGCAATTAGCGTAAAGAATAATAAACAGTTTAATAACGAACCTTTTTCTCTCTTGTCGGTATCGGGTTTTTTGGAAACGTTTGAATGGCGCCCCGCGCAGATCGAAGCATATGATCCAAAGGAAACAGTAAAGGCGCAGGAAGCGTTAGAGAATGGAATCCTTCCGTCTGACGAGGCTTGGCCTATAGTGCGGGTTAGTACTGAAAATACTTGGCACTGGGAAAACTGGACCAAGGCATGGAATACCGTTGGCACATATATATTCAACACTATCGTTGTTGCTGTTACGGCGGTATTACTTGCGTTGTGTTGTTCCATAGCAGCAGGATTTTTCTTTGCTCGATATAGGATGCCCGGAACGTCTGTTCTTTGGTATTTTTTCTTGGTGTTAATGCTCATGCCCGGTGTAGCAAACCTAGTTCCGTTGTTTATACTTTTACGTGACCTTAACCTAATAAACAGTCTTCTTGCTTTAATAATACTTGGAATTTCAGGTGCCCAAGTTGTACAGATATTTATTTTACGCAATTTTATTGAGGAAATACCACAGGACATGTTTGATGCGGCAGACGTTGACGGCGCTAGTCCATTTCGACAGGTACTCTACATCGTATTGCCTATGTCTGGGTCTGTAATATCGACCTTGGCTATTTTACAGTTTATTTCTGTATGGAACGACTTTCTTTTGCCATTTATTGTTATAAGAGATGACACGTTATTGACACTGGCCGCTGGACTTATCAAATTGGACGGAGAATATGTCAAACAGTGGGGTGAGATGATGGCGGGCTATTCTTTAGCTTCTTTACCGTTAGTAGTGATATTTTTATTTACGATGCGCCTTTTTGTTAGGGGTATAGCTGCAGGTGCCGTTAAAGGTTGATGTCAAAGGTGGTATTGGTCGGTTCGTCAATCTTTGCCCACTGGGATAGAGCTTCTCACGCGTTTGTCGGACATCATGTAAAAAATTGTGCTATTGGTGGAACTACAAGTGAACATTGGCTTGAGTTACTGATAGGTGTTCTCGACAATGAAGCCGCCGATGCAATGTGTTTTTATTGCGGGAGCAATGATTTTCAATGTTAATTGATAGGTTAACCGTGCTCTTTCTCTGTACGGGAAATTCATGTCGGAGTCAAATGGCAGAGGGATGGGCGAAAGCGTTGAAAAAAGACTCTCTGTGTGCTTACTCTGCAGGAATTGAGCCCCATGGTTTGAATACTTTTGCTGTAAGTGTAATGGCTGAGGTGGGTGTCGATATTTCTAGTCAAGAGTCCACCCATGTAGATCAATTTATGCATTTAAAATTTGATTGGGTGGTTACGGTTTGCGAGCACGCCGATCGGCACTGCCCTGTATTTCCTGGCTCTTCGCGTGTAATCCATCAACCATTTGACGATCCACCAAAATTGGCCAAAACAGCTAATAATGACACGGAGATATATAATTGTTACCGTCGCGTACGTGACGAAATTCGGGAATATATTAATACGATGCCCGACTCATTAAAAATCTAATGAGTTCGCAGGGAGAAAGTGTTTTTGTATGAAAAGTGAATCTAAAAGTTTGGCATTGATAGATCGCTACCTCACGTTGTGGATCTTTTTCGCAATGGTTGTAGGCGTATTGGTGGGTTTTCGTGCTCCTGAGGCTGTCGGAATAATAACGGGACTACAGGTGGGGACAACCTCTATCCCGATTGCGATCGGCCTTATTTTGATGATGTATCCCCCACTTGCCAAGGTGAAGTATGAAGAGCTTGGTAAGGTTTTTCGAGATTCCCGCATCCTATTCATTTCT
>JAYYVF010000103.1:0-61218 GCA_036343635.1 Candidatus Latescibacterota bacterium
ATAATAGGATAGCTACTCTGCACTGTCTTTTCGTAGCAATACGGCCACCCAATTCCCCTGCCCCGGCACGTTTAGACGAAGTTGTTTTTTTCGGGAGACATACGCCGGGAATTGAGCGTTCCTCTTACCCATTGTAGCCGGATCAATCTCAAACCAAAACAATTCCAATGAATATTCTGCGTCAGAAACATCTAACGTAGCTCCGCCGCCATTGGGAAAATACACGACATAGGACTGACCAATATCCGCCGCAACATACGCCGTATTTTCCGATGCCTCCAGCAAGAGTGAATCGTTGGGCCACAACGTCCAAAATGGCACCATAGATTCAATTTTTCGTGCCGTCTTAATACAAGCCATCGCCTTATCATTCAAACCCAGACCAGAATCCGGGCGATGGAATCGAATAGCGGCTGCCCCGCCAAGTAGGTGACGCCAAAACCGCTCAATCCCATCCTGATCGCTATCACCGAACTTATTTCCTTCTGCACCATAGGTTTTTATGGTATTAATCGGACGGGGATTATTTGATAGGTAATTTTTAACAAATAAGAATTGATCCCAGTTTTTTGAACCGCTTTTGTGGGTATTCTGCGATACTTCCACGAAGTCATACTGTTCAGGATGGTCAAAGGTATGTCGGTGTTGGTCGCCTTCCATATTCCAATCGTCCCACATCTCAGTTATATATACTGTTTTATTTTGTTGAGAAGCTTTTTCTCGGATAAATCCAGACCAATACGTGGACCATTTAGGATCTCCACTCGTTTCGTTGTCTATGCAATACAGGATATGTCCAAAATCGAGCGTATGTCCCAACAGTTTCTCGACAAACCGTTGCTGGTATTGAAGCACCGTATGGTTGTTATCTTGTTCGGGCGTAGTGTAAAAGAATGGATTTTCGTTTGCCACAGGATGTCCCGGATAAGCAGTAGCTAAACCCGAATCCTTTGGATTGTAATTAATATTATTTTCCGGATTATATGGATGGCGTTTCCAATGTCCTTCACCACCAAAGGCCTTTAGATCCGTGTAATCAAATCGATCCCAAATCTCGATCTGTAAGACAATCTTTCTTTTAGCTGTTTCAACTAATAACCGTTCAAAGCGGTTCCAATATTCTTTGTTCCATTGGTTTAAGTCATACGTCCCATCTTCAACCGAATGAAAAGGATACACCTCAAATCCAAAGTCTTTTCTATCGGACATCGTGTTGCGGATAATATTACCACCCACACGCTCTAACCGATCCAATTGAGTCGTTAAATCACTTGAAGGCCATTGGAACAGGTTGTCATCGTCGCTGCCCCCAAGCAATAAAATGGTCTTATCTCCATAAGACCAATACCAAGGATTGTTAGTGGATTGACGAACATTAAAATTTTCAGAGGGAGCACAAGAGCTAAGAAAAATGCTAAATAATAAAATTACGCAGCTACAAATAAACCACAATGACAAAGACCTTATACGATATAGCTGATACCAACCACGATTCAAATGTCCTGAATCAATGTGTCGCATATTTGTTAGAATCATAGAATAAAGAACATTTGGAATTTCATTGTAATTTTCTAATAGGAATCAATTTATTCAAGGTCAAACAAATATTCGTCCGGGTATATATTTTTCAAATTCTTGTATATTTCTTTCGATATAAAATATTCATCCTTGTCGCAATTTTTATCCCATTTTTTATACAAATAACTTTTACGTCCCAAGAATTTCATTCCGATCTTTTGTAAAACCTTACCAGATGTAATATTCGTTGAAATGTGAGAAGCCTCTAATTGGTCTAGCTGTAACTGTTCAAAACCAAAAGCAACAACCGTACGTCCGGCTTCCGTAGCAAATCCCCTACCCCAAAATCTTTTGCCGTACCAGTATCCCATTCCAGCTTCGCTATCACTTCCCGCCATGCCGACAAATCCAGCGAGGTGACCACTTTCCCGATCTTCGATGGCAAAGTTTAGTCCACCCGAATCAACATACGTTTGGCTGTGCTTACTAATCCATGCTCTCGCATTATCTATACTGTATGGATATCTGACCGCCATTAGTGGATCAATAACTTCCGGATCGTTAATTAAGTCCGTAACAGATTCACATTCATCTAATCTGAAAGGCCGTAAACGTAGACGATTACTCAATAAAATCGGGAAATTCTGACTAAACTTCTTCACTCGAAAAAGGAACCTTCATTCGCTGCGCGCTCGTAAAGAGTATTAAACTCTTCTGATCCGTCGTCTTCTAACATATTGAATGTATGTCCTCTAACCGCTCCTTCTTCGTATCCGATATACTCTTCCAACTTCGGAAAGCCTACGGTATACAGCGTATTACCGCCAGAAAACCGTGTGACACCTATGACTCTTGGCATTTTATAGGGTTCACGAGCTGCCATTTCATGCAGTTTATCCTCGTCAACTTCAACTCCGAGTCCTGGCCCCTCAGGAACCGGTGAACAACCTTCAATCACCGGTATCCGTTCTTTAGCCAAATCTTCTTCGTAATTATCATCCAGAGTAATCGTATGGGCAACGCGAGGTAAGACGGCTCCCAAATGCAAGGCAAAAGCGGTAATCAACGATCCACCGGTCAACTGAATAACAGAGGGAATATTTGCTTTTGAATAGGCAAAACCGCGATGGATGGCATCCCCAAATCCTCCGGAATATTCACAGATTACGTATCCATCTGCCAGTCCATGGAGTAATTCCTGAAATCCCCCAAGCGGTGGAACGTGCATGTATATAGGAATCTCGGTTTGTTCCCGGAGCCTACGCCATCCGTCAATGTCGGTTAAAACGAGTGGATCCTCTACACAACCGACCACCCACGATTTTTCTAAGCGCTTTAGAATAGGTAAAATTACACCGATCGTTCGATTGTGATTCAAATCATACTGAATCCTAAACCGATGAGGAGCTACCTGCTCGGCAGCCTTTGTTTGTTCATAAATATCATACTGATGAGCAGTATGCATTTTCAGAAGATGGTAACCCTGATCCACCGCTCTTTCTATCTGTTTAGCAAACTGATCCGGCGGAACCGGTCGAGTCCAAGCAGAAACGGCGACACGGTCTCTTACTTTTGTTCCCATCAGCTTATAGGCGGGTATCTCAAGACATTTACCCATCGCATCATAGAGTGCTGCAGACAAACCCAAACACCACTGACTCATGCCTATGTTTAGATCGTGATTTATAAAATCAAATAAATTTCTTCCAATAAGAGGTTCAACCACTTTCTTATCGGGTGCATACGTTCGATACTCTCCATAACCAACTACCCCATTATCGATGGTTACCTTGAAAACTACACGTTTATGGAGAGCAGAAAGTGGAGCCGGATAATCCGGCGCCTCAGTTCGGATTTTAGGTTCAATGTCAAAAACTTCAATATTAGATATTTTCATAGACAATTCACCATTATAAATTTAGAGCACAAAAGAAAATTTAAATTCAACTTATTCATTCTCTCTCAAAATCGTTTTACCCCTCTATTTTCTCAACTCCGCTTGCTGAGCCGGAACGATATACTTGTCAAAATACCAAGCCGACAACGATTCAAGACTTAGATAAGCACCAACTCCCAAAAATGCTACCATTCCCATCATCAAAATCAAATTCAAACGCTTCCTGTTCGGATCTATAGAGCATTGGTTTTGAGCATTACGATACCGCCACACACCAATTGCTGCGACTACAGCCGCAATAACCCGCAGGATCCAGGCGCCAGTCCCTGCTTCACCCGTAGGTTCGTAGAAAAAATCGGCGAATGAAATAGCATAAACGCCTCCCATGATGCCAAAAATAAATAGCACCATCGGAGCCACACAGCAAAGCATCCCGGTTACTCCCACAGTTGCAGCCAGACCGAGTAACCACTTGGTAAATGGCGGTTGTTGATCGCTTTTAAACTCATTCGTCACGAAGACACCCTCACTGTATCTCTATGGACAACACGTTGACCGCCCGTTTTTCAATTCTCCAGTCCTTACCTTTTACAATTTTTTCTATAGAAACGTCTGGGGTCCAATAATCTAATGTTTTTGCTATTCGATTCTGTTTTGCTCTCGGATTAGGTATGGCGCCGTGGTCGGCCTCTATGATCTCTGATATGGTTTCGTAGATACAAATCATTTCGTTCACAATGGATACCGAGTGAACCTCTACATAGTTAATTATTGCCACATCATTGGTAATCAACTCTTCGCGCAACGTTGGGCCTAGGCGCGCTTCTTGACCCCATTGAACGTCTGCATACGTCAACCGATAATCATCACAGAAAAACTTCTTGATTCGTTCGTAGCCTTCTGATCCGTTGAAAAGATTGTGGACTATCAACGGCACCCGTTCATCTATGCTCGCTATACCGGTATACTCTTTGGTATTACCTGCTTCGTAGAAAAATTGCGACACCTCAGTGTGCAGCGCTTGTGCAATGTTTTCTACGGTTGTCCACTGTAGACTTTTGCCTGTGCCATTTATCATTCGACCGATGGTGTTACCGCTGACTCCTATTCGGGCGCCCAGTGAATGAGCTGTTAAGCCCTGCATCTTGAGATGTTTTCGAATATTTTTACCAATAATTTTAGGTAGGGCCACTTCCATGTAAAATCCGTTTCTTTATACGAAGATAGAAAATCATACGCACATGATAAATATGACGTAACTGCTTATTAATTATGTGATTTCTGTCACAATATGCAACTTAATTAAAGATGTAATTTATGTGATGACCATTTCGCTTTCTTTTCCAAATTAGATATCTTAAAAGAGCGTATTTTTGCTACGACGTAAATTTTTCAATTAAAATATTCGGAATACAATTTGTTAACAGGCATAGCTAGTTTATTTGGAATCGTTGCGCTGTGGAGTGTAATACCTTCATTGATTAAGCTCCTTTTGCCCACTTTTGATCCGTTTGTCTTGGGTTTTCTACGACTTATCCTGGCAACCTTTGTTTATCTCGGGCTTTTTTTATATAACAGAAACACATTTAGCGACATACGGTTCTCCTGGTGGTATGTTTTTGGTGGCGTTGCCTTAGGAATCAATTATCTGTTCTACGCGTTTTCCTTAAGCCACACTACCGCCAGTGCGGGATGCTTAATTGTCCAGGTGCAATACGTTACCTTGGCGGCACTAGCGACGATCGTACTGAAAGAGCAGCTGACGCCACTGAAGTGGCTGGGCATGACGATCGTGTTGTTAGGGGTATTTTTTGTCATAATTTCTAGAGATGGTGCAACTGAACTTGTTGCACCCCAATATTTTATTGGCAATATCTTAATGGTTTTCGCAGGCTTTGGCTGGGGTGTTTATGCGCTGGCAAACAAGGCCTTAGCACCCCAATTGAGTTCGGCCATGATCCTCTTTCCTATATTTTTAATTTCAAGCGTGGTTGCCTACATTCCCGCACACTGTAGTATCATAGAGATGTCTATGCCCTCTACTGATTCCATCGTAATCGTATTTTTTCTTGGCGCTGTCTGTTCCGGGGGATCTTTTCTCTTTCTTTCCGAAGCAATGAAACGGCTCAGTGCCGTCTTGGTTGGCTCCGCAACTGCGCTTGCCCCCATCGCACAGATTAGTGTAGCAAATTATCTATTGGGTGAACCCATCACTATCGCCGTAGTCATCGGCGGGGTTGTAATTATCAGTGGCGTTAGCTGTATGGTATACTCTGAGCGATCTGAAACACCGCAATAAACACTTTTCAATTGAGTTTTTTTTTTAGACATTTAGCGACCACACGAACCAGCCACACTAATAAATAGAGATAACTCGCATATGAATTCTGTAAAAATTGGTATGATTGGCGCCGGAGGCATGGCTAACAATGTACATTATCCTTCCCTGCAATCGTTCGACGATGTCGAGTTTGCAGGTATCTGCGACATGGATACCAAGCGCTTAGCCAATACCGCCGACAAATACGACATAGAAAACCGTTACACCGATTACCGAGCTATGATCGAGGAACAGAGTCCCGATGGAGTTTATGTAATAGGACAGCCTCACTATATGTATGACATCTGGACGTGGGTTCTAAACGAGGGACTCAACCTATATATTGAAAAGCCGATGGGCCTATCCATACATCAGGCCCGATCTTTAGCTGAACTGGCCGACAAGAATAACTGCATCACGCAGGTCAGTTTCCAACGCAGGACCTGTCCCATGGTCCTAAAGCTTTATGAGGAATGTCTGAAGCGCGGGCCCATTACCTACGCCCAGTGCCAATTTTTTAAATACGACGGTCCGTCTTTAGGCATGCGTGACCGGATGATGGATGACTGCGTCCATGCGATCGATACCGTACGGTGGATGTGTGGTGGCGAGGCTGTGGAGATAGATGCCATAACCAAGAAAAACCTGACGCCGGACATAAATTTTATCGTTTCCAATATTCACTTCGACACGGGTGCTACCGGTGTGGTACAGTGCGATTGGGCTAGTGGAAGACGAGTGTTTAGGGTAGAGATGCATGCCCCAGGCGTATCCGCCGAGGCCGAGCACGAAGGGATGGGCTACCTTTACGCAGAAGGAGACTATAACGGAATAGAATTCGATACAAAGAAAGTTGCCGGCAGTGATGAGAATTATGTTTACGGTGGTTTCCAGGCTAAGAACCGTGAATTCATTGATGCGATTCAAGGTGGTCCCAAACCAAGTTCACATTTCGGCGATGCCATAAAGACCATGGATATTGCGGAAAAGATTCTAGCGTTAGCCTTAGTCGAAGATCACGACCGTTTGTATAGCATACCGAACCTCCCCACGTTTGTAGATGACTGGCGAAACCAATGGAACCCCTAAAACATCTTCTTTCATTCAAACCCCGTTAACGTACCGTGGCATTTACGCAGATCCAATTGTTTGAAGATTTGATCCGGCTGGGTGTCCAGCCAGACGACATATTGTTTGTCCATTCCTCTTTCAAGAGCATCGGACCGATTATTTCCGGTGCCTCCTCGGTTGTAAAGGCCTTACAAGACGCGGTAGGTCCCCATGGCCTTGTTCTTATGCCATCATTCAATTTGATCGAGCATAAACGCCGAGCCGCCCTATGGGAAACAGACAGCACCCCATCGACTACAGGATGGTTAACCGAATATTTTCGTTGCCTCCCTAATACCTTTCGATCGGACCATTATTCTCATTCTGTCGCTGCACGTGGAACAAATGCCGAAGCCTTCGTTTCAGAGCACACCAAAACAGACGGATTCGATTCACCGTGGGATCTTGAACCCTGGGGAAAAACATTCGGCACTGCTTCTCCTATGTTCAAAGCATATGAACAAAATGGTCAGATCCTAATGATAGGGGTAGATTACCAATCCTCAACCTATATCCACTTGGCAGAAGTAATCATTTGGAATATGCAACGAATTCACCGAGAGAATGTTCCCTTTCCCCAACTTGACAGAGTTTCGTGCGGAAAATACTGGGAAACGTTAGGACAGATCAGCGAAGGTTTTGTTGGAAACGCGAGGTGTAAATTGTTCGGCATTAGGAACTACGTGGATTCATTAGTAAACCACTACGTGATCTCTATGTAGCTATCAGTTTTCTTTGTGCTTCCGTAAGACCGTCCATCCAGTCCATTTGTTTCAACTTTGGCATCCATTTCGGAGCGTAACGAAATAACACAGCCCTCCTGGCCCCGGATAGACGCCTCTTTGTACTACCGTGCGTTAGACAATCAACAAAAAGAAGGCAGTCACCGGCAGACATTTCAATTTCGACCGACCCTTCAACTCCATCCATATGGCCTCCCTCACCACCCGGCGTCCCGTCAGATGGTTTCTTTCTCTTCCACCCTCTCGGTCCACGTGGATCAGGATTATCGTATTCAGGATGCCGAATATTTGATTTATGGCTTCCAGGCACCACCGAGGTGTTTCCACCACCAATTCCTGAATCGTTCAACGCCAATATCATGTTTATTAAGCCACACCTAAACTGATTATTATGGTATCTAAACTGTGTTTCCTGGTTTCTCGAATCACCTCCGGAATGAAGCCTGGAACCTTGGCCCGGCCATCGAACAATACAACTACCGCCGTAAAAGGCAGGTTTGTTTTCACCGCCGATGTAGCGATTTAAGTGAGATACCCAGGAAGGATGATCGATCAAGCGCTGAAACGGTTCATGCTCCATTACATCTCCCAACAAGGGGGAACCGAACCCATGTCTTTCCGTGTCGAAATGAGCACCAACCGCCTTTGCAGCTATTCTCTCTACCTCAGCACGTTTAGCCTCTTCCTCCTCGGTTGGGCGCAAATCATCTACGATGTCATTTAATTCATTTAAATGCGAGATCGATACTGCATTTTTTATAACAATATACCCTCGTAAATCAAAAAGATAGTCTTCCATTTCGTTAGGCAAAGTGAAACCTCCTATCTCCTGTTTATTCGCTTGCCAAGTCACGAACAGCGTTTATTAAAAGTTCGATTTCAGAATCAAGATTAAAGTAAGTAACGCTCGCTCTTAGGCCTTCACGGGTATGGGGCAAACATTTAATCAGAATATTATGCCGTTTACGCAATTCTTTAACCAAGTCCGAACCCTTCCAATTAGCGAGGCCAAAAGACACCAAGGCCGCTGATAGATTCGTTGAATATGGAGTGTACAGTTCGACTCCTGGTATAGATTTTAGACCGTCCTTTAGCATTAATGTGAGTTCATTAGTTCGGGCCCAAATCGTATGAAATCCTACACCATTTAGATAATCGATGGTGAATGCCCAGGAATGAACCAACGGCCATGACCATGGACCATACTGAAAACGTTCGGCAGAATCTCGCAGTTCATACGAATCGTTAACGAAATCAAGTTTTTTCTCCGAACGACCTCCAGCAAAAGTAACTTCAAGCGTATGCTCACTTTTAGGATTTACATATAATAATCCCGAGGCATAGGGGGCATACATCCATTTGTACGACAATATGCCGGCGTAATCGCAATGTAAATCCTTCAATGATATGGTATATAGTCCAGCTGAATGCGCTAAATCCACAAAGGATCTGATACCCCTCTGTTTAGCCCTCTTGCATATAGGAGCTACGGGTAATCTAAAACCAAGGTCCGTGGTAACGTGGCTTATCGCTAATAAACGAGTTCTTTCCGTGAAAAGATCCGAGATCGCTTCAAGCTGTTCCACCTCTCCATCTATTAAAGGAGCTTTTATAACTTCCACATCGTAGCGATCACGCAGATGTAGGACTGGAAGGAGCAGCGCCGCTTCTTCGTCCTCGGTAATGATAATCTGGTCGCCTGCGTTCCAATCCATCCCACGCAGCACAGTTTGAAAGGCCTCGCTAACCCCCCGCATCAGGCAAATATCTTGAGGGGCGACCGAAAAAAACGACGCTAACTTGTTCAACGTATCTTGTCGCCTAGGTATTTCATCTTCCGGATGAACAATATGCATGGGACCTCTATTTAAGAGCTCCTGCATTAAACGATTGTGTTCAATCGCCACTGGCGAAGGAGTTATACTAACGCCTCCATTTTGAAACCATATGTATTCTTTTAGCGCTGGAAAATCAGCGCGCCAGGTAGCGATTTGGGAAGATTCAACTGTCATGTGCAATAATGTGTGGCTGCAATGGCGTAGACAGAGGCGGCCGACGTTAGGCGGTCTATAGACACCCATTCCACATCCGCGTGGGCGGTTTCGTTTGAGGGACCATAGTAGAAGGTGGGTAACCCACAACCATGAACATACAGATTCGCATCACCAACAATACGCATGCCAACATAATCTGCATCTTCGTTCGTAACTAACTTGTGAGCCGCAGCAACCGCTTTAACTGCAGCATCATCGGCAGATATTTCAAAAGGTTCACGTTCATGATCCATTTTGACATCTATTTCAATATCCTCGTTATCGCATGCTTTTTGAACTAACAAGGTGATCTCGCGAAGAATATCACGGGCAGATTTATCAGCCATCCAGCGTCTTGTGCCAGTTAAACGGCACTCAACAGGCGTTCGGTTAAAGTAGTCGCCTGCTTGAACCATTCCGACATCAATTCTTTCTGCACCAGCCAACCTGTGAATCCTATGTATATCCAAATCCTTTTGTAATTCTCTAATATCTGAAATTATTCTTCCGATAAAATTAATAGGATTTTCCTTGAATGGTACGTATTGCGTATGCATCCCGCCTTTTGATGATTTCAACTTTATGCTAAAAACTAAAGATCCCATGCTCATCACCCACAAAGCATCGCGGCCCTCAACTATAAGTATACGGTCACCGTAAACTCTTCCTGAGTTTACGTCATCAATAAAGGCTTTGGGGCCATCCTTTTCGGCTTCAACCTCCTCATGACCGACAACAGCGGTGAGCCATAGATCACCATTAAGTTTTATGTCGGATTCAATAAGCGCCTTAGCCGCGCCAAGCATTGAAGCCATTCCTCCTTTCATATCGGTAGCACCACGTCCGTAAAGTCTATCACCGTCAAGATACGGAGGTGTATGATCTCCCGTAGGTATTGTATCTAGATGACCATTAAAAATCAATCTCGGGCCGTTTCCATTGCCAGGAATTCTTGCATATAAATTATTACGATCCGTAGTTACCTCTCTAACGTCAACATGAAGACCTAATTCTCGTAGTTTATTTTCAAAACAACTACACACTGCAGCTTCATCCATTGTAACACTCGGGATATCAACAAGCTCCTTTGCGGTGGTAGCTATCCATTTTGGATCAATAAAACTGCGTATACGTTCAAAAGCATCCGGATCATTACTGTTATTCATTATGAGTTCCAATTTTGCATTAAAATATTTTTTTATCATTTTTCATAAATGAATAGTATAAAATAGAATGACTCCCTATGACAGAGACACGAAAGTCTGTTTAAGAATGCCCCTTATTTTATCGGAAAGCTCTATTAAACAATATCAGACCGAAGGATTCACCTTAGTCAAAGGTGTTGTAACAAACAAATTACTTACAATCCTTAAAGATATTTTAACAGATTGGTCTAATAAAACGATCTTAGATTGGAAAGAAAGGAACCTAATATGGGACATAGGAGAAGATCTCCCGTTCGAATCCAGACTTGCCGTTTTATGGGAAAAGGCTGGTAGGCCAAAATACATACGCAGCCCGCGCCGAGACTTAATTTGCGAGGAATTATTCAATGTCCTCCGGCATCCCACATTGCTAGATATATCACAGGACCTCTTAGACTCACCAGATATATCCGTACATGGAATATTTAATGGACGACCTAAATTACCTGATCAATTGTGGACCCGAACGCCTTGGCATCAGGATGCACAGTACTATCCAGATGCTGAAACTAAACATGTCCTATCTATATGGATACCGTTGCAACGCGTGAACGAACACAATAGTTGTCTCCAGGTTGCACCCAGATCACACAACATTGGTTTGTTCGAACCCTATAATGATCCCGAAACAGAATTTTTGGGTCTTTCACCTGAAGATCAGAAAAAATTGATAGGCTTATCCGTTCCTATGGCACTTGGTGATGCGTTGTGTTTTTCTCAATGCACCCCGCACCGCGCGTTACCAAATAAATCACGCTTTGTGCGATGGTCGATGGATTTCCGTTATGAAGCTACAAACAATTCAACGGAAACAGGACGCAGACAGGGATTCCAGGCAAGAAATTCCAAAAACCCTAATTTGCTTCCTTCCTATGAGGAGTGGTTACGGCAGTGGATTTCGATTCCACGGGGAACCTACTAATTCTTTTAGGTTTACAATCTACCGAGTAGTCGTTCAAGGTCAGATCTTACAAGTCTTGTAATCACAGGAACCCCGTCCGGAGTAAAGAATGGATCTTTACAGGCCATTAAATCTTTAAAAATTTGACGTGTTTCTTCATCCTTTAATTCAATATCAGCCGCAATACAAGCCCTCTTACTAAACGCTCTCGCTAGAGCCTCGCGCATATCACCTAATGTCTCTGCTTCATTCTCACTTGCCAAGTCGTTAACGATCGTCCGAAAAAGATTTCCGTCCTCCCAATGACTTATACCAATAGGAATACTATCAATAGCCAGTGTCAGCTCGCCAAAAGGCTTTACACTAAAGCCTATCTCATCTAAAGCATCCGTGAAAATCATTGCCGCTTCGTAGTCTTCACGACTCAGTTTCAAAACTAACGGGATTAGTAATTCTTGCCTGTATTTCTCTTCAACAGAATTTAGTTTCATAGCACGTTCATACAACACCCGTTCATGCGCAGCGTTTTGATCAATCACCAATAACCCATGCCTTAATGGAACAAGTATAAACGATCCATACGACTGCCAAATGTTTTTTTCCGTCCATACCGTTTCAGATACTTCTTTTTCTAAATCACTCCGACTTTGGGGGTCATCGGCTTTGTCCTCAAGAATAAACTCATTTTGTATATCAGTAAGGCTTTCGCCTAGAGAAGTACCGAAAGTGGTTTGGTCTTTATCGTTATATGTAGGTTTATTAAATGAATCAGCAATCGATTCTAAGCGTTTTCCTCTTGCAGAATCCTCTTGATTTAGCTTTGATTCCTTTGCCAAATTTATTTTAAATGCCTTTACATCAGACGGAACGATAGCACCCCGCACAGTATCTGAAATAAATTTTGCAACCTCTATTTCATTTTCTATACGTATCTCCTTCTTAGTGGGATGTACATTGACATCGATCTTGTTGGGATCCAGATCTAACCAGAATAGAAATCCTGGATGCGCATCTTCGGAAAGAAAATTTCCACACCCATTATAGATTGCATCTATCATCCTGCGAGAAAAAATGGGGCGTTTACGAACAACTATATATTGACGGCCCTTCCCCTTAATTTTAGATACATCACAACAAAGAGCACACTTTATATGAATACCTTCCTGCTCTGCATCTATCCAAGTCAAATCTCCCTCTGCTACTCCCAAGAGATCCGCAGCTCTTTCACGTGGTGTCGATTTTAATAAATGCATCACCTGGCGTTCATTATGTTCTAAAACAAAAGCTATATTGGGATAGGCAGCGGCCAAATTAATTATGACCCGAGAAATATGTTTTGACTCCGTTTCAACTTTTTTAAGGAATTTTCTGCGTGCAGGTGTATTGTAAAATAGGTTTTTTACAGTCACTGATGAGCCTTCAGCGTGACCAACGGAACCTTGATACTTAACGATTCCCGCTTCAACTTCCAACTTCATTCCATTTTTATCACCCCGCGCTCGCGTTTCTATAGACATAACCGAAACAGCAGAAATACTTGAAAGTGCCTCACCCCTAAAACCAAGCGACGTAATGTTAAACAAATCTGAAGGAACACTCATTTTACTCGTTGCATGTCTTTTATAGCATTGATCCAAGTCATTAGCATTCATTCCAAACCCATCATCAACTACACAGATCGTTTGGTGCCCACCTTTCTCTACAAAAACAGAAACCTTACTTGCACCAGCATCAATAGAATTTTCAACTAACTCCTTAACGACCGAAGCTGGACGCTCGATCACCTCACCTGCAGCAATTTTATCTATAACGTCACTAGATAATTGTTTGATTATTGAAGACATAATTAATTTTTAGAGGTATGGTGATAAATCATCAATTTGTCGTTTGAATTCTTCATCATTTAGTTCACCATTACGATACTTTTTCTCCAGCTCACGAACTTTATATCTTGGTGATCCTTCACGTGCATTACGAAAAGCACCATGTACAGCAAAACTAATTCCGACTAAGAAACAAAGTACGATAACCCAATCACCGCCCATGTATTCCACATTTCCTTTTTGCTCAATTAATCGCCCCTGGTCATACCAGTGGATTTTTAAATCGTCTGAGATATCGACCGCTTTAACAAAAACAGAATCAACGGCATACGTGTTATTACCTCTTCGCAAATTAATTGTTTGAGTAAAATAGATCGTAAATTCATTACCTAATCTACTTGCACCCTCTATCCTTCCTTCTTTTTCCAGTTGGTTGACTTCATTCCTTGTAATCCAAATTCTATCTCCCGACAAAATATCAATACCAAGAGCTAACATCCAAAGAATTACCGATAATAAACAACAAACAAGAATTGGTTTATGTACAAACTTATGCATTAGCTGTTCAAATCTTTTAAATGCACTAGAGACTCTGATCGGCATGCGCGGTGAACCCACTTTAAGAAGACATATGCGTTGTAATTTGGCACACTATCATATTCTGCGAAAACTACTTTTCCGATTGTAAGGTCCTCATTCAAACTACCATCCCTTCCATAAATATTTATCCTTACATCCCCATGACCTACCTTGGCGTCCAACGCGTTAATGAAAAGATGCCCCTCGATTCCATTACGCAGCAATGTTTGGACGAGTAAAACATCAGGTTGAGACCTATTTCCACGCAAATTTCGACTACGAGCAGAAAGTTCATCTACGGGACCTAAAGTAGAAAGGATTGAATCAAATACTTCTACTAAAACTTCATCAAAATCTATATTTAACGGTAATTCAGCTCGGATTTCAAAATAGTACAACGGTCCCAACTCAAAAAAAGTATCGATGGGCTTAGTTAATATTCGAACATGTTGCCTAACAATATACAATGGAGGCAGACCACTAATACAGCTCGACAATTGTTTCGGATTTAAATTCCAATCTATAATTGGTTGTGTAGTAAAGGGAATAATGTTGTTACTATGAAATCGATTCAACAATAATATTTTCTGATCAACCTCACCTATAACATATTTCGTATCTATCGAAAAGCCTTCATTCTTAGTTCGTTCAAGAAATGTATATTGATTTTCCAGTCTCCAATTTGTTTGTTTTGCCAACATGTTTACTAATGTTCCATTTGTTCGGTTATCGATCAATATATTCACTATAGAATTCCCTTAAGCTATATTAACATATGAATAATAATTCAAATGTTTTCAGCTTCTTTATAAAAGCCATAAACAAATTCAAATTTTCGATTTAATACCTATAGCCATAAAAACAGTACACGATACTCGAGCACAGGTATAGACTGTTCCTAAATAAAGCAATCCTAAGTTAAAAAAATACGAAAATCATTATAATTTGGGGAAAAAGTGAAACCAAGTTGGAATCTTTTTAACAGAAATTCAAGACAGACTTTAATAAATTTGGAACAAAAGGGTCGGTTTATGTTATTGATTCCATCTCTCCAGCACATCTTCACGAATTTCATTCCGCAAAATTGGCTCCAATCGACTTTGAGCTTGATTTTTCACAGATTCTTCGCGTTTTCCAGTCGCCAAGAAAGTTAGCAATTCACGACTTGTATTCGGATTCTTAGCAACAGCCAACTGTATTTCCGAATCTTCGGACAAAACTAGGACTTTTAAGGTAACCAAACGCGTATTGTGCTGTCGAGCAACGGCACGTAGAACCTCATTTTCAGAGTCTTGGCCTAATATTTCCAACAAGGTCGCAGGAACATTAATGTTTGTAGCTACGCCAGCTCTTACTATCACAGCCTGGTCTGTAGATAGACTTGTCAATACACTCCGCGGGGTATTGTGATGTTTTGCCACATTCTCTCGGACTAATTCAAATTCGTCGCTTGATAGAGTCGTCAAAGCGTTGCGTGATGCTCGAGGATTCTCACTAAGATTAAGCCTAATTACGGGATCAGCATCCATAGCAAGATTGTCATATATTTCGCCGGTCAAAAAAATATTGTTAGCCAAAGCAAGTCTTACGACCGGCATCTCGTCCTTCATCAATTTTGTCGCTATTTTGGTTTTTATCTCTTTTCTGAATTTTTCCTCTCGAATACTAATCTGAAGACTACTGGCTAATCCACTACGAACAACATCATTTAGATCCTGAGCTAATTCCATTTGAACATCTAACGGAGTGTGTTTGTTGGCCGAAACGTAAAATCTAACGCTTTCGTCTTCATCCTGAGCTAATTGGAATAATTCCTCCGGATTAGTAGAATTTCGAGCACGATCCATTTGACGCTGATCGACCTGTTTTTCAGTAAATAACAATTGGGTTAATCCCCATCTGTCGAGTTTTCTCAAATGGAGACGTAATTCTTCCTCTATCTCGGAATTATTGGTCCTACTCGTTTGCGCATCGACCAGGCCCACAAAACCGATACCGGCGATTAAAATAGCCTTTAAATTATTTAAAAACATATATTTAAATCTTTTTTAAAAACAATATCATAATTTCAAACTATGTTCCCAATATAAGATGTTTCTATTTATTAGGTAAGAAAGCAACTAACATGCCTCAAAGGAGGGTTTTGTTACTTCGAGTTTTCCTTTTTCATTGAATCAATCAGTCGTTGGTTAAATTCAGAAGCCGCATTATGTCCTTGAATACGTAACAAATAATCCATTGCTATCGCTTCAACTATTACCGTGATATTTTTTCCGGGAAATAGTGGAACAACCACTACAGGAAGTTCGATTCCGAGGATTACTATGGTCTTACCGTCAATACCAACGCGTTCATATTTGACCGAATCTTCCCAATCAACCAATTGAACAACTACCTCAACTCGTTTTTGATGTCTAGTTCCACGTACACCAAACATTTTTTTAACGTCCATAATTCCGATCCCACGTATTTCCATGTGGTCACGAAGATTTTCAGGACTCGTTCCGATCAATATTCCCTGCGATTTACGTGTTAAAATAACCGCATCGTCCGCTACCAGTCTATGCCCTCGTTCGACCAAATCAAGACCGACCTCACTTTTACCAATTGCACTGCGACCTTTAAAGAGCAACCCTATCCCATGAACATCAACCAGCGTTCCGTGAATATTCACAGCTGGTGCAAACAAGTCATCTAGATGAAAATGTAAAAGATGATTAAATTTGGCTGTTTCGAACTCAGATTTTAATAAGGGGACACCATATTCCTCAGCCAAAACGCGTAACTCAGAAACCATGCGACCTCGACCGGTCATAAGTACACACGGGACCTCGAATTGATATACAATCTCTAACGCCTGTCTCCGTTTTGGGGGATTCAGAGACCGCAAATACTCCATCTCTGTATTACCTAGTATTTGCACCTGATCCACAGTAAAAAGATCCACAAAACCCGTTAAAGCCATTCCTGGGCGGTGAGTATCACTATTATTTATGGTACGATCTAAGCCCGCCTGTCCTGCGACCAAACGTAATCCTAATTGGGTACCATATCCTTTTAAAAGTTCCCGTATTGACAATTCATTCATTAGAAAGATCTTCCATTATTCCTACGTAGCTACTATACCTACTTTCACTAATCGATCCGTTCTTTAAACCCATAATAATAGCACACTCCGGTTCATTCAAATGAGAACAATTACGAAATTTACATTTCTCTGCTAACGGGCTCATCTCAGAAAAGTAAAATGCCAACTCATTCCGCTCAATTCCAGATAACTGTAAATGTTTAACTCCCGGTGTATCCGCTAAATAACTACCGTTATCCAAACGATACAACTGAACGGCCGTTGTTGTATGCCGCCCGCGGTCGTGCTGCGCCATAATTTCAGCAGTTTTTAAATTTAACTTAGGATCTATGCAATTGAGCAAAGATGACTTTCCTACGCCTGATTGACCAACTACAGCAGTTACCAAGCCTTTTAATTCGTCAATTATCTGATCTATGCCCGTTTTATTCTTCACACTGGTATAATGAACAGGATAGTTTAAATCCCGGTAAATCCGTGTCTCATTTTCTAAACTTTCAGGATCAATTAAATCTGTTTTATTTATTATAATTCTTGGATTTAGTTTACCACAATGCGCACTCACAATTGCTCTATCTACAAACCCCGGCCTAAATTGGGGCTGCCTTATCGAAACAACAACGAGCAATTGATCAACATTTGCTAATATTATCTGATCGTAGCTCTTTCGACCAGATGAGGCTCGAGTAAAATGTGACATGCGTGGTCGAACGCGTTCAATTACCCCCTCCTCTCCCCCTCCACTAAGTTTTACATCTACCCAATCTCCAGCTACAACAGGAGACTTAAATAATCGGTGACCTGCTTTTAACCGTCCACGTAGTTTATATTGAAAGATTTTACCATCTTTTTCCACCAAACATAGTTGCCCAGAAACTCTAAGGACACGACCAACAAACGAATTAGAGCTATTCTCCGGAAGCAAGGCGTTCAATTGTATATATGGGAAAACCAACTTCGTGCATTTTTTCCTGCGTTTTTTGAAAGGGGTATTCCGTGCGCTTAATTTCAATATTATTTTGATCGGTATCCCAAATAGCATAAGAGGCACGACTATCACCATCTCTGGGCTGCCCAACACTTCCTGGATTCACCAGATATTTATGTGGACCAATCGCAAACATTGATGAAGTCAATGTTTGTACTCTATTTCGAATTTTACAAAAGATCGAAGGTGCGTGGGTATGCCCAACAAATGTTATTTTATTTTCTACTAATTGCATATAATCTTCGATAGACTCTGCTAGGTATAGTGGTAACATTTGTATAGGGTCTCTTGGATTCGCATGTGCAAAAACACCAATATTCAACTCATTTTTTCCATGGTAGACAAGAGACTGACTTCCCAAATAATCAAGCTCCTGCTTTCCAACTACTTCAACAGCATAAAACAGTGAAGGCCGGACAAACGCATTAAACAGGCGTATTTCATTTTTATTTAGTAAAGCCAGGTCGTGATTACCCGCAATTAAGGTCGCCTTAACATCACGCAAACGGTTTATACATGCTACTGGATCAGGGCCGTAACCCACCACATCACCAAGACTTATAAATCGACTAATACCTGAGCGTTCAGATTCAATCATGACCGTTTCCAGGGCTTCTAAATTAGCGTGAATATCCGACAATATAGTAATCTTCATATTCTAGAGAAAAACAACTCCTATTATTCTACGTTTAGGACATATTAGATTATGTAATAAAAAGGTACTAAAATAACGCACTAATCGAGGTTTCATCGTGAATAGCTTTAATTGCATTTGCAAAAAGTTCAGCAACCGAGCAAACCGCGACATTTTCTGAGGAAGTTTCCAGTGGGATTGTATCTGTAACAGCTAGGTGCTGAACACCTGCCCCGAGCAAATTATCTACAGCAGTCCCTGCCAAAGTACCGTGAACACAGCCCGCATAAATCTTATTTGCGCCTTTCTCAATAACGGCTTTAGCCCCTTCACATACTGAAGCGCCGGTAATTATTTCATCGTCGAAAAAGATCACATTTCGTTCCTCTACATCACCGATCACACCATGTACGCGATTTTGACCATTTTTATCACGTCGTCGATCAATCACAGCCAAAGGTAAACCGAGTCGTTTTGAATATATTTCCGTCACCTTTGCCCGGCTAATATCTGGCGCCGCAACTACTGCATTATCGAGTTTAAATCCAGAATAATGATTACAAATAATGGGCACACCACTAAGTTGGTCGACTGGAATTCGGCTAAAGCCTACTATCTGAGGACTATGGAGCGTCATCGTCAAGATACGGTCGGCACCAGCTTCGGTAATTAAGTCTGCCATAAGTCTTCCAGCAATAGAAATACGCGGCTCATCTTTACTGTCAGCCAAAGCATATGGATAATAAGGGAGAACCGCAGTTATTCGGCTCGCTGACGCATATTTTAAAGCATCAAGCGCTATCAACAATTCCATTAAATTATCGCTTACTGATGGGGCTGATGTTTGAATGAAAAATACGTCGCAGCCACGAACATTTTCACAAATTTTTACTTTGATGTTCTCATTACTAAAACAGACAAATTCAATGAGTCCAGGATCCACACCCAAATTACCACAGATACTGCGAGCTAATTCCGGATTACTATTGCCTGCAAAAACTTTAAGTGCTTTACTCATATTAATGATCCTATAACATCTCCAATATGCCACGCGCTTTCTGCGCTATCGGCAAGTTTGGATATTCATTGTTCAACCTTTCCAAAATATTCTTAGTACGATCTAAATCACCTAATTGTTTATAACAACGGACAGCCCTCATAAGTGAAAAGGCTCCTAAGGATCCTGAATATTTTAATCCTAGCCCCTCGTAGGCAACCGCTGCCTGCTCAAGATTACCGTTAACCTCCGAGCAAGCAAGTAATCCCATCTCAGCGGCGTGGTTAAGAATATCAATGTTTCCATTTTCTCCACTATCTAAATAAGACCTATATAATCTCTCAGCTTCTTCATATTTCGTTTGAGAGTAGTAAAGATTTGCTAAGAATATGGTAGCCTTGCCTGCAGCCGGACTTCCTTCATAATTCTTAATAATGTGCTCTGCTTTTTTAACGGCTTCAATATTTTGCCCTCCTTGCTCCGCAATCAAAACATCACCAAAAAGAGCCGCAGCATCACGTTTGTTTTGTTCCTGAGAGTCTATAAATGTTCGTAATCCCAGGATTCCCCCAACAACTATTAACACACCAATAATAAAAGGGTTACGATGATCCCGAATATAATCAACTGCCGATACGAGCCATTCAACAAATTCATCTTCTCTCAGTTCTTCTTTTGTCATACGTTTGGTTTCAGATGCCATCGTTTATATCCTGTCTGTCTAATAGTTTATTAGAGAAGAGGTCACAATATTCCTATCGAACTTTTCTCGCCCTTTTAAAAAATCCAATTCTATAAAGCAGCAAACACCAATAATATCTGCTTCGCACATCCTTAGTAGGTCAATTGAAGCACGCATTGTGCCACCAGTTGCTAAAACATCATCAACAATTATTACTCGTTCACCTATAGAAACAGCACCGTCCTGGATCTCCAGAGCGTCGTCTCCATATTCCAATTCATATCTGACACTTTTAGTTGAAAGTGGGAGTTTCCCAGGCTTCCTCACTGGAATAACTCCGGCTGAGAGGACCATCGCTATACCTGCGGCAAAGATAAACCCCCGGGCTTCTATGCCAACAACTGAATCTATCTTAGAATTCTCATAATTACGTGCCATTCCATGTATTGCAGTCTCAAAGCCATCTGGATCTGCCAGTACAGGATTAATATCTTTGAAAACCACGCCTTCTTTTGGGTAATCGGGCACATCTCTTATTAACAACTTTAGCTTTTCTATATCCATTTGATATAATTCGTAGACATCACAATGTTAAAATAACGCATAAATAAAAGGGGCTACTGCGGATCCTTGGGTCATTACTATCAGCATGCTTAACAATACCAGAGTAGTTATTATGGGAGCCAACCACCATTTTTTTCTTACTCTAAGAAAATCCCAAATTTCAATGATAATTCCGAATCTACTTGCCATATACCCCCAGGGTTTAAATTGCTCAAATTAATCTACTAACGGATTCCCCATGATGAATAGCTTTAATCGCATCACCAAACAAACGAGAGACCGAGAGTACATTAATTTTTTTTGTAGAGTTGTTGCTATTCAACGGTATCGTATTTGTCGTTGCAAAAAGTTCGAGAGGAGAGTCGTTTATTCATTTAAGGGCTTGACCAGAGAAAACTCCGTGTGTACACCCAGCTAGTATACGATTTGCTCCCTTATCCTTCAAGATTCGAACCGCCTCCATCATGGATCCACCAGTAAGGACCTCATCATCAAACAACAACGCATCCCTACCCTCTATATCTCCTATGACATTTTGCACAGACGCGATTTCATCGTCTGCATAACGCCTCTTGTCCATAATTGCCAATGGCAAATCGAGGCTTTGAGCATATGCGCTCGCTTCATTAGCACTACCAACATCAGGCGAAACTACAACAGCGTTACTAATGTCACGAGAACGCATAAAATCACAAATCAAACCCGTCGCCCATAACTGATCCACCGGCACGCGGGAAAAGGCTACGATTTGCGGCGAATGTAGCGTCATAGTGAGTATTCTATCTGCCCCAGCACTTTTTAGTAAATCAGCCACGAGGCGGGCAGTAATAGAGATACGGGGCTCATCCTTTTTATCAGCGCGAACATAAGGATAGTATGGCAATACGGCTGTTATCCTACGAGCTGAAGCGTACTTTAAGGCATCAATTATTAAAAGCAATTCAGTGAGATGGTCATTTACTGGTGAACAAGAGGTTTGGATAACAAAAACATCATCTTCTCGAACATTTTCTTCAATCTTGACCTTAATATTATCATTCGGACCGCGCTCTATATTTATACGACCCTGTGGCGTATCTAAGTAATCGCAGATCTCTTTTGCAAGAGGCTGGTTACTAGTCCCTGCCATTATTTTGAGATAATTCTTCATCAGGTTTTATTGGAAAATAGTTTTGTAGATTTTCATTTTAACAAAATTTTCCTCAACTTCTCAGTGCATTTTTTATGTCTGCAATTAGGCCTGAACAATCTTCGATGCCAACTGACAATCTTACAAGACCCTTTGAAATCCTTTGTTGCTCTAATTGTTCATCACTCAAATCGTAATAAACCATAGACGCTGGATGCGATACTAAAGTCTCAACTCCACCTAGACTAGGAGCAATCTGGGGAATTTCTAGAGCCTGTATAAATTTCTCAACCTTATATAGGCCACCACTTAGTTCAAAACTAACTAATCCTCCAAATCCGTGCATCTGTTTATATGCAATTTCGTGAGAGGGATGAGAGGTGAGGCCTGGGTAATATACCAACGACACGTTTTCATCCTCTTCCAAAACTTTAGCTATAGCTAATGCCGATTTATTCTGTTGCTTCAGACGTAACCCTAGAGTCTTGAGTCCCCGGTTAAGTAGATACGCCGAATTCGGATCTAATGTCGCACCCAACATATTATTAAAATCTCTTTTTGCACTTATATTTCCTCGATTCCCACTAACGACTCCAGCAAGGACATCGTTATGTCCAGCCATATACTTGGTTGCACTATGAACAACCAAATCGACATCGAAGTCTAATGGTCTTTGATTAATGGGCGTGGCTAGCGTACTATCCACGACCAATTTAACATTGGCCTTTCTCGCAATTCCAACAAGCCGTTCCAAATCAATCACATGTAGGTGAGGATTGGTAGGTGATTCGGTAAAAATTAATTTAGTTTCAGGTCTTAATGCAGCTGATACCGCCCCAATGTCATCGGGCGACACCACCGTCGTCTCTATACCAAATTTTTCGAGTGTAGCGAAAAATCGTGCTGTATCCCTATAGCAATCTTGGGTGATAATCACATGTTGGTTGGATCGGAGTATCGCTAATAAAATGGTGCATATAGCTGCCATACCGGACGAAAATAACAAGGAATCTTCAGCGTTTTCCAACTCAGCGATTTTTTCTTCGGCTACCCGCTGAGTTGGGTTTCCGTATCGTCCATAATCAAAGCCATCACGTTTTCCATCTTTAAAATCATCAAATTCTTTCAAAGATGAAAAAGTAAATGTAGTTGTTTGGGAAATAGCCGGAACAAGAGAGGATTGGTACTGCTTGTTCCCCTCACCACCGTGTACTGCTTGGGTTAATATGTGTTGTTCATCTGCCACAAGACTCACCTACAGGTTTGCAAGTTGAAAAGATCTATCACTGAAAGATAACACGTTCAAGCAGAGCTGACGACATGAAATAAACATCTGCACTTTTATAATTGTTCATATTCGTCTTTCCAACTCACTCCAGATAGCCATCTTTACAGCTTCGAAATCAGGTTCGACCTCTATGGGATTATTTTGCAATGGTGTTTCTATCCCCAACTCGTTTAGCCTACCTTCATGATACTTAACTTTTGTGTCGGGAAATTTTAACCCATGAGCCGTAGATATAACCACTACTCGATCATTAGGAGGAATCACGCCTGATTCGACTAATTTAAATAGGGATGCCAAAGCAACTCCGGTGTGTGGGCAAGTAAACAAACCGGTTTTATCTGCCCGAGCACATGCATTTGCCAGTTCATTTTCCGTCGCCTGCTCAACAATACCAGAAAAACGTTGCAATACACGAATTGCCCGATCACGGCTAACGGGATCCCCAATTTTTATAGCACTAGCCAAAGTCTCACCAGCCTTCACAGGGTTGAAGGATTCAAAGCCGTTTTGATAACTTAGATATAGCGGATTGGCTTTCTCAGCTTGCCCAACCACTAAACGCGGCAAACGATCAATGAGACCTAACGCATTCATTTCAAGAAACCCTTTGCCCAGGGCACTTACATTGCCCAAGTTTCCACCCGGAATTATTACCCAATCGGGCACCTCCCAATCGAATTGCTGAACTAGTTCTATTCCAACCGTTTTTTGTCCTTCAATACGCAGAGAATTCATCGAATTGGCCAAATAGATTTGTTCGCGGGTACTTATCTCACGAACCAATCTCATACATCCATCAAAGTCCGTCCTAAGCGAAATAGTTATCGCTCCATTTGCTATAGGTTGAATTAATTGTGAGGTCGTTATCATATCCTTCGGAAGAAGCACGATGGCTGGTATTGATGCAGCCGCGCAATAGGCTGAAAGTGCTGCTGAAGTATCTCCAGTAGATGCACAAGCAACGGCGGGGATTTGTTTCCCATCTGAAATCATCTGATTGACCATTGAAACAAGAACGGTCATCCCCAAATCTTTAAAAGAGCCTGTATGGCTATTACCACATTGCTTTATCCAAAGGTCATTCAAACCTATTTCCGCACCCAATCTATCTGCCCAAAATAGGTTACTCCCTCCCTCACACATAGATACAACATTATCATCATGCACCAGAGGACAAACAATTTCTTTTTTCCCCCAAACTCCACTCCCGTAGGGGAAAGCCGTACGCATGTATCGTTCATCAAATAAAGCTTTCCACTCCTGTCCTTTCCGCTTCGCAAGATTTTTCATATCGTGCTGGACCTCTAACAACCCACCACACATATCACACGCATACACGATATCGTCGAGTGCATATTTTTTACTACAATCAATACACTGAAACCACGCCGTATAGTTGCTCATCATATTCTTAGCTGAAAAATTTCAAATTGTAAAGAAATCTGAGAAAACACCTACTCAAAACATACAGCAAGAAGGACAAAATAAAAAGGAGGATGATCAAGCAGATCATCCTCCTTTTTATTTTTTGTCCGACGATTTGCTATTCAAATAAGGCATCTATCTCGTTATCACTGCCAGAATCTCCGGTACTTTTTTCTTTCTTTTTAGTAACCGTTGGTTCTGATGAAGCATCGGCTTGACTCGTATGATCATCTAAAATTGCCGACATTTCGTCCTCAGAAATATCCGCAGTAATATCATCTAAGTCTGAATCGGCTACGATATCTTCATCATCGACGAGAAGTTCATCAAGTTCGATTTCGTCCGTTTGCTCAGATGATTCAATTAAATTCTCAATATCTTCCTGATCTACCGACTCCAAAGCCTCCTGTTGATCCTCGGACAAGATGTTATCACTTGTAAGCACCTGCTCACCATCCTCATCCCTGGTTGACTCAGACGGTTCATCACGCTTTGGCTCTATGTCTAACTCATTCTGAAATTTTCCTTCTTGGTAGGATTCGCCAGTCAACAAAGCCTCAGCAAGGCACAAAAAATTATCACGGGCCGTATCAATATCGCTAGTTGCAATAGCATCAGCATTCTCTTTGACATACTGAAGCACGTTGCCAATACCAGGAATCGCGTCTTCAAATACAGTTAAATAAGCCCTTAGTTTTTCGTCTTTGATCTCCGCCTTAACCTTCGGGTACCAACGGTTAGAAAATAATTTCCCTAGCGCGTCCAGTGATTCAAGATGTTCGACCAAATATTTCATATCACTTTTATTCATAATTAACCTCTATGTAACTGTTTCGGATAAAAAAAATCCAAAAAAATTTTTAAACTTTACTATAACAAAAGCAATTAATATGCCTTAACTAACAAAGGACCGAAATCAAATAACACAATGTATATATTGTAGGTCATTTATTAAACTATACAATATAGAGGATACTTATATTACCCTTGTTTTCGATAAGGCTCTATATTAAAAAAACAGAAATAGCACCGATCATAAACTTTTTCCTACAGAATTACCATACTACTTCACATTTACATAGGGTATGACCATTCGCAAAAGAATCATACAAAAAATTGTTTCAGGAACCACATGCGAAGCATTGTATATCGCAGAGTATATCCATACGGATTGGCCGTCTGGGGCATAGGCACTAAAATATAACACTCCAGAAAGCCAATGTGCAGACCACTTGGCGCATCCTGCCAGCGTCACGACGATAATGTACGACCAGGGCCTATCGATTGAATATAGGTCTCGCAAAAAGCCGATAATAGCGCCAAACAAGACATTCGGGACCGGATAATCAAGCAATATTTGTATAGGATGAACAATAAATGGATTCAATATAAGATCCACTAAGCCATAAAGTCCCCCGACTAATCCGCCAATTTTCCCTCCGCGTAAAAAGGAGATAATGGCTATGGGTAGACTTCCAAAGCTTATCGATCCACCCCAAGGCAATTGAATAAGTCGAGTGACCGTTGAGATAGCAATGGCCAACGAAATTGTAATTCCGATTTCGACAACCAATCTAGTACTAAAGGACAACTTAATAGACGATGAAAATGGGCTACCCCTCATTAGTTTAGCCGTTGAATTACAACATAACCCATTGTTATTTTGATTACATCACTATATTCTCCAACCATCAATTGCACAACAGCCTCTTCGAACTTTGGAAGCAATTCACCACTCCCGAAAAAACCTAGGTCTCCACCATCGTTTGCGTTGGGAGCTACAGAATATCTTCGTGCTAAATCCATAAATTCTTCACCATTATCTAGCTTTTTGTGGATATCAATAGCTAAAGACTCTGAGTTGACCAGTATATATCTGGCTCTCATTTTTCCATCCATAAGGGCACGAACTGCTTCCATATTTTCCATAATTGCTAATGAAACATAAGGATCCACAACCCTTTCTTTCGCTTTTTGATAGTATTCTAAAGCAGAAACATACTGTTTCCGGGAGGCCTGTAAAAAAGCAATGTTATTGAAACTTTCAAAATCATCTGGGACTAATTTTGCCAATATCTCATAGTGTTTGATTGCGTTATCTACCGAATCTATTTCTGCAAAATAAAACCCTAATAGTCGATGAGCTTCGGGATTAGATGAATCTAAGAGTACAGAACTGTCTAGGTGAACCTTTGCCTTATCAATTGATCCAGCTTGTATAAGTAAGAATGCCAGAGCACTGTGTATTGCTGAATTCTGCGGCATCAACTTGTGCGCTAACTGAACCGAGGCAATCGCCGAATCAAGTTGGCCGAGAGCTAACTGGGCCTCACCAATCCGCGAGTACAATTCCAACTGAGCTGGTTCCTCAGATAACGAATTACGCAGTATCGTGATAGCCATTTCAAATTGCTCCATCTCCAGATACAATTCAGAGAGCCTATTCAAAAACTGTGCACTCCCTGCCCCCGAATTATAGGCTTTTTCGTAGTAATCAAGCGCGAGTCGTATTTTACCCAGTTCAACCTGTTTCTCACCTTGGCGAACCAATTCAACCAAATCATTAACGTCTTTTACCTGTTGGGAATGGGCGACTATAAACGAAACAATCATTATCGTTACGTTTTTTAAAATCATAATCTATCTCCTCCAAAATCCTGGGACGAATAACGCAAGAAGAGCACCCAGCTCTAGTCTACCCAACAACATTAATGCTGACAATATCAACTTTCCTGCTTCCGGAATATTTTCATATGTTTCTTGCGGGCCTACCGCATCCAAACCAGGTCCCACATTCGCTAAACACGCGACTACCGAAGAAAATGCAGTAACAACATCTAAACCGAGTGAGGACATCATTACGGTACCAATACCGGCTATGAAGACAAACGACACAACAAACACTAATATTGAATGCACCACCTCATTTTCAACAACCGAACGCCCTACTCTGACGGACATACGAACCTGTGGACGAAACACATGTATTATTTCTTGATAGGCTATTTTAAAAATCACAATCACTCGCGACACCTTCAGTCCACCTGAAGTTGATCCAGCACAACCACCAACAAACATTAAACAAACCAATAACACCTTACCTACAGCAGGATATGATCCAAAATCATCCGTGGACAAGCCAGTCCCTGTCATCACCGAAATAGTTTGAAATACTGAATACCTAAGGGCGGTGCTAATGTCACCATACTGCTGAGCAATAGACAGACCAATAACAGCACTAACCAGAACAACAATCCCCACGTATACACGAAATTCGGCATTACAAAATAAAGACGATATTCTACCCTTAAGAATCGTATAATAAAGCCCGAAATTAACTCCTGAAATCAACATGAACACCATAATGATTATTTCTATCAGAGCATTATCGTATTCAGCAATACTGCCATTACGTGTTGAAAACCCACCCGTAGCAATTGTAGAAATAGAATGACAAAAAGCCTCAAAAACCGACATACCAGCTAAAACTAGCAAAAGAGTTTCAACAAAAGTGAGGAATATATATATCTTCCATAGAGCTATAGCCGTTTCCTTAATCTTAGGACGCAATCCTTCTGAAACTGGACCAGGGACTTCGGAGCGAAACATCTGCTTAGCGCCGCCGGTCATCTGGGGCAAAATGGCAACAAATAAAACGATAATTCCCATGCCGCCAAGCCAATGCGTCAACATTCGCCAAAACAAAATAGATCGTGGCAATGAATCGATATCGCTGATTACGGTAGCTCCTGTGGTAGTAAAACCGGATACCGATTCAAAAAAAGCGCCAGAGAAATTAGATATACAGCCGCTAAATATATATGGAAGACTTCCCAGGAGGCACGACAAGATCCAACCAACACCAACTACAACTAAAGCTTCCCTACGATATATAGATCCCCTTGAGGCATTTCCGAGACAGTAAAAACTCAAGGCCAAGAGGGCTACGATTCCCATTGAAAATCCCAAAGGTTTTATGGCCTCAAATTCACCTAAATACAGTGCCATAACGAGGCAAAACCCAATAAATATTCCGGGGAATAAAAGAAGAATACCCAACAATCGTATCACGATTTTAGGATTCATTTAATCTATCGTTTTCCGCTAAACATTTTTTCCACCCTACCGCGCATTTCTTTGGTTGTAAAAACTATAGCAGTATTCCCCGGTCTAATCACCGACGCACCCCTTGGGACAAAGACACCTTTTTCGCCAGCTATAGCGCCAACCATGGCACCTCTCGGAAAATCAGTTGAGGACAGCGGCCTATTTACAATTGGAGAATCCTCTGCGGCATTGAGTTCAATTATTATCCCCTTGCCATCAGCTAACGATGATGTAGAAACAACTTCACCTTCTCGCACCGATTTTAAAATCTGGTTAGCGGCCAATAACCGAGGACTAATAGCCGCATCAATCCCCAATTGTTCGTATATAGGACCGTAATCTGGTCGATGCACCAGTGCTACAACTTTTGAACAGCCAAGTCGTTTAGCTAAAAGACCAGCCATCAAATTTGTTTCGTCGTCCGGACTAAGTGAAATAAATACGTCTTTACTTCCAGCTCCTTCTTCTTCCAACAGGGATAAATTAGTACCATCACCCACTATTACAGCAGTTTTTTCCAACTGAACTGAGAGTTCGCTCGCTCGGTTAGAATCACGTTCGACAACCACAACATTAAAACCTAAATTTTCAAGTGATTTAGCAACAGCTAATCCAATATCTCCGCCACCAATTATCATTACGCGCTGTATTGAGCTCCTACTCTTTTTCCCAAAATGATGACCAACAGACCCTATCGTGTCTCCAGAACCTATTAAGAATACTTCATCTAATTCTTGTAATACATCCTCTCCCGTTGGAATCAATAGTTCGCCTTCCCGAACGATTGCTGCTATACCGACCCCTATTCCAGACAAATAGCGTTCAGATATTTCAGATATAGGATGTTTTATGAGCTTATTTTCTTCCAGAATCGCGAACTGTACAAGTTCAATACGATTATCGGCAAAATGCTCTAGCATAAGAGCACCAATACTACGAACATGCTTGGTAATCTCGGTTGCAGTTAACATTTCTGGACTGACAATAAGATCTATTCCATGCGAATTGTATATTACACCTTGATCATTCTGTAGATGCTCAGGCTTCGAGACACGAGCAACCACCTTACGAGTTCCTAAATTCTTTGCAAAAATACAAGCAAGCATGTTACTCTCATCCTCACTTGAGGCAGCTATAATAAGATCAGCGCTTGCCGCACGCATCTTTTCGAGCATATGCAAAGTAGCTCCGTTACCCGCTAAAGCAGATACATCTAGACCTAATTCAACCGCATTTAAGGCCGCCTTGTTGCGATCGACTACAATCACATTGTTACCTTCGGCAACAAGGACAGAACTTATATACCTACCTACTTCTCCTAAACCTATTACACAAATATCCAATTATATCCCGCCTAAACCTTTAGCTTGCCCATAACTTCTTTTGTTATTTGTTCAACCAAATCATTCACTTCTCCATTTTTCTCATTCGATTTGGGTCCTTCACGATCTCCAGGATCGCACGCAGGCCTTCCAACGATTCCAAATCGATTCCTTAACTCGATTAACTCGTCCACATGTTGATTGGAAAGTGTATTAACGCTACCGAGTTGGGTCGCTACCAACGCTATTTTAGCAAAATGTTCCACAGTCTCCATTTTAAAATGAGCATCCATTACATGAGTCCCCAGGGTAACAACACCATGATTTGCCATTAAGATCGCATCGTATTCTTTCAAAAGGGGCTTCATCGGTTCAACAATGTCCACACCACCCGGGGTTCCATATTCAGCTAGTGGTATACCACCGAGGCTGACAATGACCTCCGGCAGGACACATTTAGTCAATTCTATACCAGCTACAGCAAAACCGGTAGCTGTCGGCGGATGAGCATGAACTACAGATGAAATGTCATCTCGCAACTTGTAAATTTCTAAATGCATACGGATTTCAGACGAAATAGGTACAGAACCAGATATTTGTTTACCCTCCAAATCACACACCGCCAACATTTCCTCAGTCAAATAACCTTTACTGACACCTGTTGGAGTACACAAAATACGATCATTATCAAGACGTACACTTATGTTTCCATCATTTGCCGCTACATAGCCTCGGTCATAAACGCGTTTACCTACTTCACAAATATCCTTTTTCAGTGAAAAAATTGAATTCATTTAATTCCTTTCTTAACCTCAGCTAATTGCAAGGTAATAGTTCGACCTCCACACCATAACCAGCCACAGATTGCAGGTATTAACACATTCAACGTAAAAATACCAAGTGAAGCATTAAAAGCAGGCTCAGGATCTAATCCACATTGGCTAAATAACAAAATTGCTACTCCTTCACGGATACCCAAATCACCAACGCTTATAGGTAAAAACGATTTAACAGTATATATGATAGGTATTAAAGTGAAAATATTTAGGTCCCATTTATAATGCTCACCTACTAACAAAAAAAACTGAAAATAAAATACAACATTAAAAACTAGTGAATAAAGAAATATAAAGAAATACTCTTTGGAGGTTATCAGTCCAGACTGGTTTATAAATCTACTTACTATAGAATACCGTTTAACTAAAAATCCTCTTGAAAACAAAAACAAAATCAGTATTAGAATAAAAAAAATAGAACCAATTAAAATTAAGTCTACCTTCAGTAAATCTGATTTACACACACAGAATATTGAAAATATTAGTCCGCAAAAAACTGAAATGAGTCGATCAAACCCGGCGAACATAACGGTGATAGCACGGTTTGAGCCAAATGCAAAGCCACGGCCAATTTCACCGAGGCGTCCTGGAGTAAACAAACCCAAAGCCATTCCCAGTAAAACGGACTCCATAGATTTCCATAAACTACAAACAGGTTGACAGTGTGCCAGGAATAGTTTCCACTTTAAGCTCTGTAGAAAAATCCCGACTACAGTAAGTCCAGCTGTAAATACTAATAACCAAAGATCTAATTGCCGTGCCGCTATTAAAAGGTTCTCATACTTGAGGTGGTAAGAAATTAAAACCAGAATGCCAACACTTACCACTATATGCGACAATAATTTGGAACTTACTTGATATTTACTGTTCAATCTGGTAGCGAATGAATAAGAGGACGCAATGGAATCAATGGCAATAGCTCTTCATGAATACGAGGTACAACATGACTAGCGCAAACCTCACCAACATCATTCCCAGCCTCACGTCCAGAATCCACTGCCGCTTGAACAGCCGCGACCTCACCAATAACTAAAACGGTAACAAGACCCCCACCTACCTTCTGCCAGCCGAGCAAACGTACATCGGCGGTCTTTACCATAGCATCTGCTGCTTGAATTAGGGCAACCCATCCATTTGTTTCAATCATACCTAATGCTGTGCTCATATTATTTCCGATCGAACGTATGATTTATTAAACACAACAAAAACTGGAAGGTAGAATAGACAACATTACTCGTCAAGTTTCTAAGCCTTAAAAAGAAACTGAATAACATCTCCATCTTTTATTACATATTCCTTGCCTTCCACCCTCAACAATCCCTCCTCTTTTAAAACCTGTAAATTACCTCGCTCCAATATGTCCCCCGCATCTGCAACCTCTGCCCGAATAAATCCCTTTTCCATATCTGTATGTATGCGACCTGCTGCCTGAGGCGCCTTCGTGCCATTTGGTATTTGCCAAGCTTGAAGTTTCCCGTTAGCCAATGTATAAAATGTTATTAAATTCAACAGGGCATAACCCGCCTCAACTAATTTTGCTACACCACCCCCGTGGCTATTAAATTCTTCAGAGAAAGCTTCGCGATCCTCAGGATTTAATTGAGTAAGTTCCTCTTCAAATAATGCCGAGATAGAAAACACCCTATGTTCACCTACAAAATCTGATAAAGCCGTATAATGTTCATTAGGATCTACATCACCACCTTCAGCAATATTTGCAACGTACATCATTGGTTTATTTGTTAAAACGGCTTGCTGTTCAATAAACGCTGCTTCTTCAAAACTTAACTCCAGGTCAGTCAACATTGTTCCCTGACCTGCTAATTCATGCGCCTTTCGGATAGTTTCCAATTCGAGCTTTTGAGTCGAGCTTGGGTTTGAACGAACGACCTTCTCTAAGTGTTGTAAATAGGACTCCAACAACTCATAATCAGCTAAAAGGAGCTCTGCTTGTAATAATTCAACATCACGGATCGGATCTACGCTACCTTCAACGTGCGTTATTTCACTGCCACTAAAACAGCGTACTACCTGAATCAGTGCATCAGCCTCGCGTATATGTCCAAGGAATTTATTACCTAATCCCTCTCCCTGACTCGCCCCTTTTACCAAACCGGCAATATCAACAAACTGTATGGTCGCATTTACACAACTGTCCGGTTGTATTTTTTCATATAGTTTCGACAATCGAGGGTCATCTACATCAATAATTCCTACATTCGGATCAACCGTACAAAACGCATAGTTTTCAGCATCCACGTCAGTGCCAGCTAAAGCATTGAACAGCGTAGATTTACCAACATTAGGTAATCCTATTAATCCAACAAAAAGTGCCATAATTTCTTTCTTTTATTTAATACATTTTTAACGTTCATCTAACTGTTCTGGAAGTCCAGGCTGTACGATTACAGTTTTTTCTCGTTTAAGAACTGCCTGTCCGGGGACCCCACCTTTTGGTTTATTCACATATTTTTTCAAAGTGAAAACTACGGGCACTTTTTTAGCAGTTTTTCCTTTACTCCAAAATGCAGCGACTGCTGCAGCCTGTTCGATTACTGTTTTACTCGGTTCATCCTTACGTCCATCTCGTTTTAATATCACATGAGAACCTGGGTAACCATGCGCATGAAACCAAAAATCGTTTTGGTCTGCAGTCCGATGCGTTAATAGATCATTTTCTTTGTTGTTTCTACCAGCCAAAATAACCCACCCATCATTCGTTACATATTCACGTGGATTAACCAAAGGTGCCGTCCGTTTATTTTTTTTAGGACCGTAACTCTTATTAATATCCATATATCCCTTTTCGATCAGCCATAAACGCTGTTTCTCTAAATCAGGCTTATGCCCATCTAACGATTTTCGGCACAATTCAATATCTACAATTTCCGAATCTAACTTCGAAAGTAAAGAAGGTAGTATCGTTCTACGTCTTTTAAGTTTTTTTGCACGCTTCAACAAAATTTTCGCATGTTCAGCAGGAGTTTCGCTATCGTTAAACCTAAAGTGAACCATTGCCTCTGAAGTGTCCTCAAAGACATCTACCAAACTTACACTTTTCGTATCATTGCTGACATGCTCTAAGTGAGCAAGTAGGATATGTCCCTTTCTTTCAATTGCCTGTGCACATTCAGTCTCCATTAACTCATTCTTAAGTACAATTCTTTTCCTAGCTAATGAACTTAGGGTCCTATTAATTATCTGATTAATTTCCTTTTCCTTAGAATCATATATATCACGGATCTCTTGTCTATTGAAATATTCAACAAGAGAAACGATTAATAAATTGCTTTGATCGACTTTTATTAATGAATATAGACGAGTAGGACAAATTGCCGTAAACTGTAATTTCCCAGTTTCTTCATAAATATATCCGCCCAACGAGCCAACAGTATTAAAGGTTTCGGTTGCCTTATCACAAAACATTTTCACCCCTACGGGATTTACAAGATCTTGCTCTTTAAGGTTGCACCGATACAAGATCTCTCGAATAACGGACCTATCTATACCTGAAAATGTACGTCGGATTAATTCAAGATAATTTTCTCCGGGCAGACTCACTAAACTATCTTTGGCATTAACTGAATCAATACCAAGAACTATCCTTGGATCTTTAATGGGAGGAATATAAGGATTACCGACCACGATACGTTTTTCTTTGCCCCAACCACCAAGGACAAGCTGAGTTTCCTGACTTATTAGGGCACAGTCAATACGCCGATTCATCATTTCGCAAACTAAAACACCTCGCGTCGTTTCATCTCGTTTTTTATTGAAACGCTCTAAAAAAAAAGAAATCCCCCGATCACGGCCAGACATGCCAATATCAATAAACCGAGCACCGACAAAATACCGTACTGGATCATCTTTATTAGGTCTTGGTAGGCTGTGCGTATCATTGGGATAATAAAGGACCAGGCCGTTGGGCTTACACTGAAAACAAATTAGCCCGCGTTGATCTATCTCTAGTTTTAAATCCGCACCCCGAAAAGAAGCACCAGAGATAACGTCGTCCAATAATGAATCATGTAATTCGGACGCTAATTGACTTGTTGTGAAATAATCAAAACCCATAGGAATGCACCATTAAAAACGGCTACATTAAAATCGGAAGCTGATATTCATATATGCACCGGTACTAATGCCCTAAACGGTCAATATTAGCCTTGATGCGCTCTACAGTATCCATATATTCACGTTGCCTATCCCGTTCACCTTGAACAATGTTTGAGGGCGCGTTTTGGATAAATTTTTCATTGTTCAATTTTCCTTCTATACTTTTGATCAATTTTTCGAACTTATCCAATTCTTTTTCTAATCGCTCACGCTCTGCCGATAGATCTACCAGTCCATCCAAAGGTACGAAAACTTCCACGCCACTAACTACGGAACTCCCACAAACACCTTCAGGTACTACTGATTTACCCACATCTACAGCCTCAGCCTTCGTTAAATAACCCACAGAATTAGAAAACCCCTGTAATATTGTTTTCTGGTTTGTTTCTGTCGTCGACAAAAGCACACGAATCGACTTAGAGTTTGGAATATTCATTTCAGATCTTATGGTACGAACCGAAGTAACAATATCCTGCATCAACCCCATATCTTTTTCAACTTGAAGATCCCGTTTCACGATATCACTTTTGGGAAATTCAGATATCATTATACTTGATTGGCAGTCTGGTCTCTTTGGTAAAGACTGCCACAGAGCTTCCGTAATAAAAGGCATTACAGGATGCAATAATCTCAATGCGACTTCAAGAATTGCTACAAGATTACCCTGGACTTCCTGCCGCTCTGATTTTCTCTGTAAACGAGGTTTAGCAAGTTCCAGATACCAATCGCAATAATCTCTCCACAAAAAATCATATAAAGACCTAATTACGTCGCTAAACCGATAAGAGCCTAAATTTTTGTTTACCTCAATTATCGTCATTGATAAACGGCTCCAAATCCAACAATCCTCTAACAGTTTCGGTCTACGATTTTCCCTCGGATTATAACCCTCTAAATTCATCAAAACAAACCTAGTCGCATTCCACACTTTGTTTCCAAAATTTCTTCCCATTTCACCGCTAACAGAAGACTTCACTACATTATTATCTATTTCTGCGTCGAACCTAACATCCTGTACGGCCCCTGCTTGAGCAAGTAGACTAAAACGTGTTGCATCAGCGCCATACAGTTCGACCAAATCCAACGGATCCAATCCTGTACCTAAGCTTTTGCTCATCCGTCGACCATCCTTGGTAAGAATAGTCGGATGGATCAAAACGGTTTTAAAGGGTATTTTTTCGATACATTCAAGCGACGTCATAGCCATACGGAGCACCCACAGATAAAGGATATCGCGCGCAGTAATCATCAAATCAGTTGGATAGAAAAAAGACAAATCCTTTGTATTATTCGGCCAGCCCATTGTTGCAAAGGGCCAGAGGGCTGAAGAAAACCAGGTATCGAGTACATCAGGGTCTTGAATCCATTCTACCCCTTCACACGTAGGACATTTCGAAGGACGCTCAGCACTAACAATTGGCACAGCTCCGTCTTCTATAGATACTCGAAAATTTCCTTGTTCAAAAGCTTCTTCGGCTGATAGCCCGCCCATGGGTATCAGACCATGGCGACTACATTTTCTGCAATACCAGGCAGGTATACGGTGTCCCCACCAAATTTGGCGCGACAACGCCCAATCACGAATATTCTCTAGCCAGTCAACCGCATAATCGCGAAATCGACTCGGGACATACTCTATCTTATTTTCTTCTATCACCTTGCGAGTTTTTTCCGCAGGCTCTTTCATATTCATAAACCACTGTTCCATTGGAAGAGGCTCTATAACTGTTCCACATTTGTCGTGGTGCGGAACGGCATGAACATGTTCAATCTCTTCGCGAAAGTGACTGCTCTTCTTCAAATCTTCCAATAATTTTTCTCGGCATTCATACCGATCCATCCCACAATATTTACCGGCAGCCTCAGTCATTTTACCATCAAAGCCAATAACCTGAATCTGATCGAGGTTGTGCCTTTCTCCAACTGCGTAGTCGTTAGGATCGTGGCAAGGTGTCAACTTTACAGCCCCGCTACCCATTTCAGGATCAGCATAAAAATCAGCAACAATACCAATTGAACGTCCAACCAAAGGCAATTCGACACATTTTCCAACAGCGTCTTTCCATCTGCTGTCGTTCGGGTGAACAGCTATTCCCGTATCACCAAGTAAAGTTTCAGGCCTAGTTGTTGCGACAACAACATCGGATGCATTGCCAATCCCTTTGTAGCAAATATGCCATAAATTCCCGGTAATTTCGCGCTCTTCCGTTTCTAAATCTGATATAACAGTACGACATTCGGGACACCAATTAATCATCCGCTTACCCCGATAAATCCAACCATTTTCATGGAACATCTGGAAGGCTTTTAAAACAGAAGTGACATAATCTTCGTCGAGAGTAAAACGGGTTCTACTCCAATCGTAACTAGTGCCCAGTTTTCGCATCTGATGATAAATGGTATCACCATATTTCTCCCGCCAGGACCAGATACGCTCCATAAGCGCCTCCCGGCCAACATCATACCGGGTTAGTCCATCTTCCGTTTGCAACTGTTGCTCTACTTTCATTTGAGTGGCTATGCCCGCATGATCAGTCCCTGGCAGACAGAGCACTTCAAACCCCTGCATTCGTTTCCATCGAATAATTAGGTCATGGATAGCATGCTGAATGGCATGTCCCATATGGAGTTCACCTGTCACATTGGGAGGAGGAATCACAATACTATAGGAAGACTTTTCCGATTGATTGTTAGCACGGAAAAAACCACTATCTTCCCAGAATGAATACCACTTTTCTTCTATATGATTTGGATCATAAACTTTTTCAAGATCTGAAGACATTATTTACACGTAACCTAAGAGTTATAAAGGAGTTATTGTCCAAAAGATATGATAGAGACCACCTATTGACAAATCTGTGCAACGGCAATGGACCCCAAGTTGCTTCTATACAGTAAAGTGACTAAAGAGGAGATTAATTATGTCGAAATTTCTCTGTAAACCATTATCTATTTTCAAGGACTTAGTAACTTTGGCTATTGCCGCAGGGGCTCTTATAGTTTTCATGTCGTGCATTCCAGTGCTATTCTTCACAGTTTTCTTACTTCCTTAATCCAATCTCCCAACTTAATTTACAAATAAAGCTTTTTGTTTAAAACGAATAATGCCGACGGATTTGGCCTATAACGAGCTTTGGGATACATGTACAATTTCCAACGTTTAACTACAGAGAAAAGTAACATTAACAGTGAGAATATAGATGAGGTTTCGTCCCTGGAAATATTACAAATTATTAACGAGGAAGATAAAAAGGTCGCCAACGCTGTAGGTAGCGAGCTAAATAAAATATCGCAGGCTGTTGATATGGTATCTCACTCGTTAAAAAAAGATGGTCGACTGTTTTATGTTGGAGCTGGTACCAGTGGAAGACTGGGTGTTTTAGATGCCGCCGAATGTCCTCCAACCTTCGGTGTCTCATCTACAAAAGTTCAGGGAATCATAGCTGGTGGTGAACGTGCTCTATTAAACGCTATTGAAGGGGCTGAAGATGACATACATGGAGCCATCAATCAACTTGATGCACGTGAAATCAAACCTAATGACATCGTATTAGGTATCGCAGCCAGTGGGGTAACTCCTTACGTCAATGGTGCTCTTGAATATGCCCGAAAAAACGGTTGCAAAACCATCTTCCTCACCTGCAATACTTTAAAATCAACACCGGACGTCGACATACTTATTTGCCCAGTTGTCGGTCCTGAAGTAATAACCGGATCGACGCGGCTTAAGGCGGGCACCGCTACGAAATTAGTGTTGAATATGATTTCTACTGGAACTATGGTATCTTTGGGTAAGACCTACGGAAACCTTATGGTGGACTTAAAACCAACTAACCAAAAACTGATCGACAGAAGTATTCGCATATTTTGTACAATTGCCAAAACTACACAAGTAGATGCTAAAACTTACTTGAAAAAGGCCGACAACAATCTCAAAATTGCACTTGTTATGAAGCTTAAAAAGTGCGAAAAAGAAGTTGCTTCCCGCCTGTTGTCAAATAATGGTCTTAACGTAAAAGCTGCCGTTAGATCGAAACAATGATTGGCTCAAAAAAATCTACATCAGAAAAAAAAATAACAAACCGAATTGGAATTGGTACTGTACAATTAGGCCTACCATATGGCCCTGATAACGAACCACCCCCTACAGAAACAGAGTCTATAACTCTCTTGCGCGAAGCTTTTGACCTGGGTATTGATTTTATGGACACCGCCTCGGCCTATGGAAAAGCCGAATACCTATTGGGAAAAACCTTCGAAAACTGCAGTGACCGACCATTAATTGCCACAAAATTTTCATTACTTGATTCAACAAATATTGAAATTGTCAAAAAAAATATTATAGACCAACTCGAAAACAGCAAGAAACTATTACACTTAGACACACTACCCTTGGTTATGCTGCATAGCGTCGTAGGTGATATTTATAATCCTCCACTTTTAGATTTCTTATTTGAACTAACAACAAAGCACATTGTAGAAAAATGGGGAGTAACAACTTACGGTTTTTGTGCCCCTTTACGCGTCCTAGAACACCCAAAAATATTTTCAACTATTCAATTACCGTTTAATGTTTTAGATCGGGTCACTCTATCGGCACTACGCTCTCAACCCAACGCACACAATTTCACTGTTATTGCACGGTCTATCTTTCTCCAAGGTCTCTTAACTGAAAAGTATAGTTCGATATCAAAACAATTATTACCATTAAAACCAATTTTCGACGTTCTCAAGGAACTTGCTCAGTGCTCAGATCTTTCTTTGTCAGAATTGTGCTTACGATACGCTGGATACAAACCCGGGATTGGAATTACACTCTTCGGGACACAGTCCTTAACGGAATTGCGAAAAAATTTAATTCACTATAGTAAAGGGCCTTTAGATAATGACATAATTGAATTTATAGACGATATTGTGGTAGAGCGTTTAGATTTGTTGGATCCACGCAATTGGAAATAAAAACAATATTTAATAAATAAGGATATTTTCATGCAACGTGTTGGCTATACCAGATGGGGTTATATTGCAGTTGACTCTGAACCTAAGGACAATCAAGTAACTTCTTGGAATCCCCCCATGTTGACGAATTTAGCACTCGATGATGGGGCCAGTTTAACCGTTGATTTATCGCCAGGTTTATCTTCCACTATAATATCTATTAAAACCACAGCATTTTCATCTCCCACAGATCCAAACTCATCATTCAAACTTTTCTACGGCAAACAGGAACATTCCTTTAACGAAATTGATTCCACATCTTGGGAAACATTAAACGAAGGAAATTTTGTTATAAATAAGTCGAAGATAGAATCAGAGGTACTACTATCTCTTATAAAAATTTTTTATAAAGGTCCAACAACAATCGTCACTAACATAGAATTCGAAATTATTGACACACAATGTTTTCAAAAATAAAAGATCCAAGTACTCCCTTTCTCTCTTTAGATCTCGACATTTTAGAGTCAAATATTTCCATCATAAAAAATTATCTCAGTGATAGAAATTGCAGGTGGCGTCCACACTGTAAAGCGCACAAATGTCCCTCCATTGCCCACCTGCAAATAAAAGCGGGTGCCATTGGAATAACCTGTGCGAAGTTGAGCGAAGCAGAAATAATGGTTGCAAATGGCATAAATAATATTTTGTTAGCGAACCAAATTGTTTCGGACGAAAAATGGTTACGTCTCGCATCCTTACAAAAAGAGGCAGAGGTAATCGTCTCCATTGACGATAGTGAAGTATTAGACGCTGCTCAAAAAGCTTGTCAGATTTTAGATGTAAAAATACCCATAATAATTGAACTTGATATAGGGATGGGACGAGTTGGGATTTCTAATCTAGATATAGTGGTCGAAATAGCCGGACAGATAAAATTATACGATAGATTGATTTTTCGAGGTATAATGGGTTACGAGGGACATGTATTGGATTTGGAACCGTCATCCGCAAAACAAAACGCCTGTCAAAAAGCTATTAATACATTATTGAAGGCTCGTGACCTTTTAGATAGAAAAAGTATTCACTGTGAAATTATAAGTGCCGGTGGGACAGGTTCCTACGAATACACTTCAAATATAAAAGGTATCACAGAATTACAGGCGGGTGGTGGCATTTTTATGGATAGAAAATACCGTGAAGAATTTCATGTTCATAATTTGAACATGGCCCTTCATCTTCAGACTAGCGTTACAAGTAGAAGGACCGGGCAAATTGTGACCGATGCAGGATTCAAGGCGATCTCCGCCTACCATGGCGAGCCAATCGTAACCAATTGGCCAGATCTTGATTTAAAATATCTTTCCGCAGAGCATGGTGTTTGGGTACTTAACGAAACAGCCGAGTTGCCACCCCTTGGCCATCAATTGTCACTTGTCCCAGGCTATACTGATTCCACAACGATGTTGCACAGGAATTTTTACGGTTTCCGCAATGGCGTTTTAGAAAGTGTATTACCTATCTCCGCTGCTGGATGCCTCGATTAAAATAACATGAATCTGTTATTGATATCCATAGACAGCTTAAGACTCGACTTTGTCTCTAAAACCAACCGGGAAATTCAAACACCAAATTTCGACAATTTGACACAAAAATTTTGTTTCTATACAAAATTGTTTTCACCTGCCTCAGCCACCAGACCCGTTCACACGTCACTATTTACGGGGTTGTATCCTTTCGAGCATGGCATTTTCAGTCAGAGTTCGTCTACAATGCGTAGTGATATTCCTACCTTGTTCGATGTTGCGGAAAAATCGGGGACAGAAGTTAAAGCCTTTTCTGAAGTAAATACACTTTTTTCAGGTCTACCATACGCAAATAATATTGTTGACTATCAACCATCTAAAATTCAAAGAGCACTTACAACAGAATCAAAACATAAACGCATAGTTTTTCTACATTTCTGGGGTGCGCACACCCCTTATGGTGCATCTGATTTATCTGCACTTGGAGAAACAGCCGAACTGTTAAAATCAGGTAGAGATGACATCGTACGTCATCGTTACTCAAGAGCTATAGAGCGTACAATGGAAAATCAAATTGCTCCCTTAATTCGAAAGATTGACCCTAGCAACTGGGCGATAATCATTTTCTCTGATCACGGAGAAAGTTGGACATGGGACGAGCCTTACCACGGATGCACCTTAAAAAACAGTGTTCTCAGGGTACCTCTTTTTTATCATATTCCACACTCGGGCAATCCATCACCAGTTCCTCCAGTCTTGTCAATAATTGACCTGTATCCATCAATTCTCAATCTTTGTCAAATAAAAAATGATTACGACGGATTTGGCCAGGATTTCCTTTTACCAAATAATTCAACATTCTTAAGATGTGCACAAATACACCCTGATCCCCTGCCAAATGACCTAAAAATTGATGTCACCCACAATCCATTTGATGACCCTGAACACGGCAGACAATGGGCACTATTTAATGAACAAGTAAAACATACATGCGACCAAGACAATAATTTGCGGAGTACTGTCGATATTTTTGACGAAACTGTCAGTAACAACCCAAAGTGGACTAATGATTTTTTTGATACTAAATGGAATGAACTTTGTTCCGCTTCAAAATGGTCGGACAAACCATTTCAAAAAGAAATAACCTCCGATCGCGACATATTGGACAAGCAACTTCGAGACTTAGGATACATAGAATAATATTGAAATATTATATCTCTATCACAGTTCGATCCAACGTATTGACGTCAACCTCAACGAACGTGCTACGACCGAATCTCCCCATAATTTCTCCTGGATTCAATAAAATTATTCCGTTTTCCAAAACCGAATCGTGTAGTAAATGATCATGGCCATAACAAACAAGGTCGACTCCATCAACTTCTGCAAATTTTCTTGCAATTTCTGGATAATGACTAGCTCTAATCCGCAACGGACCCAAACTAAGTTCAGCCATTTCACCTTGTATATGAACATGAGAGAATGTCGAAGCCTGTTGAGTCAATAACCATTTATCCCCATCGTTATTACCCCAGATAATGTGTATCGGCCCCGAAAAACCCTTGGCAAGTTGAGATAGTGTAAACGGAGAACAAAAGTCACCCAAAAAAAGAAGAAAGGAGTTTTCTGGATTAACTAGTTTTAGAGCACGATCTAGTGCCCAAATATTGTCATGAATGTCAGAAAATACGTATAATTTCAGTTTAATAATTCCTGTTTTCAATATAATTTCTTAACATCGCAGCTTCAGGCTCTTCTAACCGACTTTCTATCCTCTTCCAACGGGAAACGATATCTGTTTCGTTTAGGCTTGATGGGGAAAATCCGGATTTTAAATAAAGCGAAATCGCTGGGGTACGAAAATCGTCTGTTAACAAAAAAATGGGATAAGGATTATAAAAACGCGTATGGCGGATAGCTCGAATTATAACATGTGACGCCAAGCCTTTACCGAAGAAATTAGGATCTGTCGCTATCCACCCAATTTCCCAACTTTTTGTTCCATTTTGAGATCTTAAATACGCTCCCGCGCATGCCACAAGCTTGTCCCTAAATAATACGAATTGTTGACCCGAATAAGTAGACTGATCTAGGAGAATATGTTGAACGCGTTCACGATTCCACCGCCCTAATTGGCCATTCTCGATCATTAAATTCAACCAATTCACCCTATCGTTATCTCTATATCCTCTCGACATGAAGCCGCTGGGAAGCATAGTCTCGTCAGGAATATTTAATGATTCCGGAAAAACCATTCTTAGCTGAGACTTAAGATTAGATCTCTTCGAGATCCATTTAAGCCTTTTGGTCAATCTATTCACGTTAATTTGTTACTGATGATATTGTTCACGAATAACCGAGGATTTAAACTTCTCTGGTTCAAATGACTCAAGTTTTTCAATTTGAATTAGGGGGAATTTCTCCCTCAGTTTACTGGGATGATTTTGATCATAACCAAGAGCGATTACGTCTGGGTTCAATTCACTAACTATCCGCAGCAAATTCACGCCCTTATGACCCAAAACTACCTTTTTAGCAAGACCCAGATCTTCAACCATGGTCTTTCGCGTTATTTCGTCATGATCCGGAAGCCGACCTTTCAGTTTGACAACATTTACATCTCGGGCAATAACTACGTAAAGTTCATCCCCAAGCACTGATGCTTGCCTTAAAAACGATTCATGTCCGAGATGTAAATAATCGAATGTACCGCAACATAATACTCGAACTTTTTCTGAAATACTATTCATTTTCACGACGGTCAACCCAAAATTCTAAATTACGATCTGTATATAGCAGACGGCCAAAATTTGAAGCATCCTCAAAAGAGCTAAAATACCCAATACGAACCCTCACCTCACCACTACCGCCCCTCTTTGTAACGTAAGCTGGATATCCGTCGTCCCGTAGTTCTCGCGATAAATCTTTAGCCTTTGCTGCATTTTGATATCCAGCAACTTGCACCGTGAAACGCCCAGCAGGATCGTAAATTATAGCACTGCCGTAATCGTTATCCGATTCATATACATCTTGTCGGCTTTTTTTATTTAACCTGTCTATATTTTCTTTCCCATCGAGGTTTCCCCGTACGTTCTCACGCCTCAGATCATTTCTGATTGAATCAATTTTCCCAATTTTTCCAATTTCACTTAAGGGAGAAGATCTATCTAGCCGGATAATTTCCGTCCTAGGTCTCTCCACACCATCTTGAAAACCCAATTCATCGTTATGATCTATTTCACCATCGCAGCCGGAAGAAAAAAGATAAATTAATAAGTAAAAACTGGTTTTAGGCGTATAAATGCTACTGGTGTATATTTTTAAGTACATCATAATGGATCGAAATTGTCTTTTCAATATCTTGCTCCGTGTGAGCTACAGATGGAAACATACATTCGTATTGTGAAGGTGGAATATAAATACCTCTCTCTAAACAGGACCGGAAATATTTAGAGAACATAGATAGATCAACATCAGCCAAGTCACCAAAACAGGAGATTTTACCACCTTTAAAAAACATGGTTAACATTCCACCCACTCGATTGACAGAGTAATCAAGGCCTAACCGTTTAATATTATCATTCATACCGATTTCCAGATGCTCGGAAGCCGTTATTAATTTCTGAAAAACTATAGAATCAGAGAGTAAATCCAACTGAGCTAAACCAGCAGCCATAGCTAATGGATTTCCCGACAATGTCCCAGCTTGTGCAATCTTTTTACCACTAGGTGAGACATTATCCATAATCTCCCTGCGACCACCATAGGCTGCAGCAGGTAAACCTCCACCCAATATTTTTCCCAAACACGTCAAATCTGGATCCACGCCGTAGTATTCTTGGGCTCCACCCTGAGCAACCCGAAAGCCAGTAATTACCTCATCAAAAATCAAAATACAACCTTCATTTGACGAGATTTTGCGAAGATCAGGAAGAAAATCATCCTGAGGCGGGACAGTACCCATATTACCGGCAACCGGTTCAACAATAATTGCTGCAACATTACCCGAATTTTGCTCGATAGCCTTACGAACGGCCTCTGTATCATTATACGGAACGGTAATAGTATTGTCAGCAATTCCTTGGGGTATACCAAGACTATCTGGAACGCCCAACGTTAAAGAGGATGATCCGGCTTTAATTAGAAAGCTATCTCCATGCCCATGCCAACAACCTTCAAACTTTAAGATTTTTTCACGGTTCGTGTGTCCTCTAGCCAACCTAATTGCCGACATGGTCGCTTCTGTTCCCGAACTTACCATACGAACTTTTTCAACAGATGGAACAAGTTCAATAACTTTTTTTGCAAGTTTTGTCTCTAAGAGCGTTGGAGCTCCGAACGTTGTACCCAATGCGGCAACCTCTTTAATTGCATCAATTATCATAGGATTGGAATGTCCAATAGCAAGCGGTCCCCATGAGCAGACATAATCAATAAATTCGTTCCCATCTATATCCCAAACATGTGAACCCTCCCCTCGGGCAATAAACCGTGGCTCACATCCAACAGCTGTAAAAGCACGGGCAGGACTATTAACACCGCCGGGAATATATTCCTTTGCTTCCTGAAACGCTTCAATTGATCTGATATTTTTTTTCATAAATTCAGGTGTTAATTTCCAAGAAATAGGAGATGGAATTGATGCCAAATTACTCGGATTGTATAAGATACTGCTGCATCTTAAATTTGGCCATTATCTAATTTGTTTTTCGAGTAAAAGAGAATCACCATATCATATCACAGATCATAACAATCAGAAATTAGCGGAGCTGCTAATCATTGTGAAAGAATAAAACCTGTATGTATCAACGTTAGGCTACTTAATTTGGCCACCTTGATCAACCATGGAAGTCAATCTCACGGCCATATTTTGCCCAATTATAACCACATCACCCACTGCAAAAATCCTACCATTAATACGAACTTCGAAAGCTTCACCAGCCAATTTAGACAATTCTATTACATCATGGGCTTTCATGGTCGACACCTCTTCAACCGTCATTTCTTTTCGTCCCAATTCAACACTAAGATCCACGTGTACATTATTAAGAAGGTCAGGATGATCCTGTTTCTCAACAGCCGAAACCTCCAACTGAGGAAACGTTACAGCAGAAATAGATTCTTCAGCCCCATTCTTGGACTCATCCACATCATCAGATACAATATCTGTAACGTCTTTCTCACTTTCTGGCTCTTCTAATTCACTACTCTCTTCGATAGAAACAACCAAGTTGTCTTTCTCATCAGAAGACTTGCCTTCATCTCCATTTGAAACTAAATCATCATTCAATGGAGATTCATCCTGAGAATTATCGTTACGTTCAGTCATTACTTACTTGTTTCGTTATTCGGTAATAGTATTTTACTCGAAGGATAGTGTTAAATTGCTTCTTAGTCAATCAAGGATTGTAGCGTGACATTTACTCTATTTTTACTGGCATTACTTATTTAAAATAAGTATGGAATCGTTGATAGACCGCAACAAATTCCTTTTTTACATCGGCTTAGTCCAAAAAATCTTGAATATGACTTTTAAATACACATTTTTTTCAGTAGGAGCATAAAATAAAAATCACGTACATATAGAAAGATGATGATGTAATAGATTTTTTAGTTGAATCATAGGCTCTTAGCATGGACCCGGGGATAGTAAAGCACCTCTCCTCCGTTCATCTTGCAAGAACACTGATATAACCTCAGCAACCTCTTCATCTGTCACATCAATCAAGTCTTTGGTATAGGTTGACGGCCTACCGCCCAACCCGTCAACAAATTGAAGTAAATCGACACATCCTTCACTAGTTTCATAGCTTCTAACAAGAGTACCTAAAGCCTTTTTGCGTGAACGATCTAAATCTGTTTTCCAGACATCATTAACCAATATCTCCCGAATACTACGATATATTTGATCGCAAAATTCTACAGGAAAATCAGACTCGACATTAATAATAACAAAGCCATAGTGATCTTCAATTTGTGTTTCATAATCAAGACTATTTCCACAAGCTAGTCCCTCTAAATATAATTTTTCGTAAACCGCTCCTGAAGGACCAAAAAGAATATCAAGTGCTAATTCAAGAGAAATTTCCATACGCGCAAGCTGTCTGCCCTCAAATAAAGAAACGTCAAAGGGGAACGCTAAAAAAACTTGAGGTCGAACGATTGGAACATTTTTTATGTATTTAAATTCTGAGTCTCCAATTGGGTTAAATTTTTCGTATGAGAATCTTCCCCGGGAACATTGAGACGGTTTCACATGTTGATTAAAACAAGATACCCTCTCACATATTACATTAAATAACTTGTCTATGTCACTATTACCACTGATATAGATCATCATATTAGAAGGATGATAAAATAATTCGTGCCACAGTTTCAGCTTATGTATATCAATCTTGGCTAATTGAGTCGTGGTGCCTACAACCTCTCCCGCTATCCGTTTATTTCCATAAGCACTATTTAGCGCAGCGTGATAACCAATCCATTCTGGATCATCTTCATACAGGACTAATTCGCGCTCTACAATATCCCTCTCGCGCTCCAACCCGTCCAAGGACCATTTTGGATGAAATAACAGATCCAAAAGTAAATCTATTGCTGTACATAATTGTCTATTACCCCTGCCAATTAAAACAAACTCAGTAGAAGTCAATCCTGTGTACGCATTTATTTCAACACCCAGATCAGCAAACAACTCACTAACATCTTTGTCATTTCGCCAAAAAAGCCGATGTTCAAGAAAATGGGCAATACCTTCGACACCATGAAAAACAGGTTCGTGCAATGATCCGGATGCCACACTTACACAAATAACAGTATTGCCTAAATATGCCTTTGGCAAAGCCCATGCCCCTCCAAAATCTTCTATTTCGAGCATGTGCAACGTTTCACCTAGGTATTTGTCTTGGTCAAACCAAACTCTCATAGAAAATCAAGATCCTCTATTTATCATGAAGAAAATACTCCACGCCCTTAACCAATTCCGTCGCCACTACGGAAACTCCGCAAGAAGTAACCCTATCTACGGACTCAGACAATTCGTATAAATCTATCTCTAATTCATTAAATATAGAAGACAAATAAATTCGTAACTGTGAATCACGATCATAGATTGCCGAAAGGAGCCTATTTTTTATCAACGCTTTACTCTGTGCAAGATTTTCTATTGAAAATTGCTCACTTCTTATATAAAGCATTGCCTGGTCAATAGACCTACTCACTACACCAAAATCTCCATGGGCGCAACTAACCGTCGTATAGATCACACCTGCAAAACGCTCAATCTGGGAATCTACGTAATAACAAATACCCTGTTTTTCTCTGAGATCTCTATAGAGAATCCCGTGCGAATCTCCACCCCAAAGGGAATCAAAGACCAACAAATTTGCATAAAAATCAGTATCTAAAATTGGTCCGGTATAGTAACTAACAACATATTTCGCTTGGGACAACGCCTGTATCTCAAATATTTTACGTGGCGGACGTGATTTCAAAGCGGACTTTTGTGAAACTTTGTTTGGCCGGCGCTTAGGTAAAGATTGAAGAAGAGAGTCTTCCAACATCGACATCTCTCTTTCAGTTACATTACCATTAACAAAAACGTGGATGGGACAGGTTGATATTAAATTCTGATGGTAATGCCAAATTTGTTTTTCGTCGACATTTTCTAAATCAGATGATCGTCCCGAAGACGATACCGACCAGACTGTCCCACGACCCGTCTCTTCTATACAACGATTTCGTGCATAATTCATCTTATCATTTATCACCGATGCTAAATGGCTATGTATAATTTGCTTTTCATGTGTGACAACATTCTCAGGATATCCGTTCAAAACCAAATTGGGTTCAAATATTACTTCAAATAGAAGACTAGAGGCTTCGGTTAATGGATTAATCCCACCGAACCTTAAGCAATATTCTGAATCAATTATTTCCATTGAAAGATGAAGAAGAGAGTTCCCGGCAAAAGACAGGGCATCCGCAAAGAAATATGTTCCGAACAATTCTTCAAGGCGCCTGTTCAAATCTCTTATAGAAGGATAGGTGCGACTACCACGTTCGCATAGCCGTGAAACAAGGTGCGTATAGGTATGCTCCGGGTATACCAACTCAGAAATCAAAAAGACATCTATTCGAACTGATTTATAATGTACATTTTTTGCAAGATGTAAAGAAACATCATCACCTAGTGTATGGGTACAGAAATACAAGTCATTTACGTCTGTCATTGAATTAAAAAGAGGACGACCTGAGATTGGACAATTGTTCTAAACCTATTTATAACTAAACTTATGTTTTCCCAAACGAGCCTAATGAGTAGAAGGAAACATGCTCAAATTCACTAAACCCGGGATACAACGCAAATGTTTGACCAGACTGTAACAAAAAACGAGCTCTGACAAGTGATTCTAAAATCTCATCTAAGAAGGTAGGCGAATGCCTCGCTGATTTACGAATAAATTCCGATTGCTGCTGCCGTTGATGTAGTTCAGACCAGCTTAAATATCGATCTTCTTCAGGGCGAAGGTCTTTATCTAGGAACAGATACAGGACACCCACTTGATTAGGATTGAGATGACGAACAATATCACTCTGTTTAACCCCGATCCCCCCAAATCTACGACTTGCACGTTCATAATCCTTCAAGCCAACATAAGAATTTCTTTCAGTATCAAAATCTGTAATATGTACAAATTCCGGATTTACCTTGGTATATCCCTCAACAAAAGCTTCAATACTGCGTTCGCGTTCAATACCAGTATAGATATAATCAATTTGGGGTACAGACCCTTCCTGTAATTTGGGTCGTACGAAAAATTTAACATTTTCGTACCTTCCAACTTCCTGATGTAAGTGCCTTAACAAGAGTTCAATCTGTTCGCGATGGGCACTATGATATACTCCATCCTCTCGCATAAATTGAAGAATCCCTTGATACCTAACACAGTAACCTAATTCGATATGATTTTGATCTACAGCCAAAAACGCACACGGTGGTCCACCAAAAATTGAATTGAAAGCCCTGCTCACTTGAATACGTGCATTATCCCTAAATACTGCCTTGGGGAACTTTACGGCCAATCGGTCAATAACACCCGAGCTTAAACCCTTTTCTGATGCTACTTTGCAAAGCTTAAAGGCTGATTCAAGAAGAAGACGCTGACGTCCCTGACGTACAGACAAACGCCCCACTTCCAATCTAGTGGCTAGGCCAATGCCTTGTATATCAGTCTGCATCCGAGCTTTCCCACCATGACTACCTAACAACCAAGTAGACTGACCATGTTGTCTAGCCAATTCATTGAAATCGTTTCGTATCTTCCTCGTAAAACGAAAATGTGCACTCGGCTCATAGTGTACGGTAATATCAAATACTTTTGGAAGAGGTAACTGCTCTCCCCATTGCCTTATAGTTTGCGAGATACTAGTCATCCGTTTTCTCCTCCTTCACACTGCTTCTGCAAGTTTTCGAATACGTTCATCTCTATCACGGTTACGTTTTTTCGCCCACTCAGGATCATACAATTCGCGATACAGGCCATCGCCTTTTATAAGTTCTTCATGCCGTCCTATTTGCTCAACACGTCCTTCTTTTAAAACAACAATTTTATCGGCATTTTGCACCGTTGACAACCTATGAGCAATAACAAAGGTTGTACGATCTTTCATTAGATAATTTAACGCCTCTTGCACTTTAGTCTCAGAAACCGTATCAAGCGCTGATGTCGCTTCATCCAATATCAAAATTCGAGGATTACGTATAAGGGCACGGGCAATAGCAATCCTTTGCCGTTGACCGCCGGACATCCTAGTGCCATTTGAACCTAAAAGTGATCGGTAACCATCAGGAAAGGAACAAATAAATTCATGCGCATTTGCTTGGCGAGCAGCCGCCTCAATTTCATCCATATTTGCATCAGGCTTTCCGTAGCGAATATTGTCCAGAATAGTTCCTCTAAACAAATGAGTTTCCTGAAGGACCATACTCATTTGTTCCCGTAGTGCTAACAAAGCATAATCACGAATATCTCGGCCATCTATTTGGATATTACCCTCATCTCTGTCGTAGAACCGAGCGATAAGGTTTGCTATAGTTGTTTTCCCAGATCCACTAGGACCTACAAATGCTACAACTTCCCCCGGCAGAGCGGTAAAAGTTACAGCCGTCAAAACACTGTCGCCTGTATCATAGGAGAAAGAAACATTTTCGAATTGGACTTCTCCTTTTAATTCATCAATCACTCCCTCCGGATCATCGTCTACCTCCGGTGCCGTATCTATAACCTCAAAAACCCGTCGAATACCCACTTTCGCTGGTAGAATCTGCTGGACAACTGATATAAGTTCGGAGATTGGAGAATACAGCATAGCGACATAACTCATGAGTAGTATGTATTCTTCCACGGTTAATTCCTGACCAAAGACCGCCTGGCCACATACAAGCATAACCAGGACTTCCCCCGCATAACTAATATTTCCCGTTATTTTACCCCAGACACTAGCGAGATTTCCCGAATAGAGGTCGATATCATAATTTTCACGCATTTGGCCAATAAGCGACCGGCTTTCCCGCCTTTCGCCTGAATGCGATTTAACCATTTTAATAGCCCCTACAACCTCACTAACCTTTCCATAAATCTGGGACATCTTTTCCGTTGACTTCCAGGCAAAGTGAGATATTCGAGCGTTAAAGAAAAAATATCCAAGAAAATGCAAGGGTAGTACTGCTAGAGCCACAATCGCAACCGTAGAGTGCTGATAAAAAAGCACGCCCACTAACGCTATAGCTTTAACAGATGAAATGAGTGTATTGAGGACAGTACCAGTAACAAGCGAGGTTACAGAATTAACATCATTCATCATTCTGGATATAATTTCGCCAGAGCTTCTAGATTCGTAGAAACCCAACGAAAGTCGCTGAAGATGATCATACATCCGCCGTCTTAAGTCGAAGACTAACCGTCCGCCAAGAATTCGCATTTGATAACCATATGCGAATGAGATTACGCTATTACCAATATGCAGGCAAACAAGAATAACAACGCACTCCATAAACAAGGCCTGATTACGCTCTGGCAGAGCGACGCCGACCAGCTTTGCACCCCATATTGGAGGTAACAAACCAAGTCCTGTAAGGGTAAACAAGGTCGTAGTCGCAAATAATAATTTAGCGCGAAAAGGCTTAATAATTTCGTAAACGCGCAACCACAGATTGGGTTTCATATTCCAATCCTAAGGCTCAAATTGAACCTTCGTTCCAGCGCACAATGCGCAACTTCAATTCATTAACGAGACGAGACTATCAAATAAACTTCAATCTAATCTTCGTATGAAGAAGTATTTTTATTAATGGATTAAACAGGCCTAACCGAGGATCTCCCGAAGAGCCGAGCACTCTTCTACGCAATGCGTAAGTCAATTTTCTCTGCATGAAAAATGGGGGAATTTGCATGCCATTTTAGTATTCACAAAACAACTATAGGGCTTTCGTAGAATTTAGATGTAGTAGATAATTTCAGCAAGTATTATTTAACATATAATTGCAAATATTTGATTGAAATTATAGTATTTCTAGATCCTTCACTTTTTTCCAGCGTGAGTTATATGCGAATAGTTCTAGTTGAACCAACATCATGCGGTAATATAGGATCGGTTGCTAGGGTTATGAAAAACACCGGCCTATCGGATTTAGCTCTTGTTAATGTATCAAATTGGGACACATCAGAAACTCGTGCACTCGCCCATGGAGCTTGTGAAATATTAGACAATGCCACCATATATCAAAGCCTTACATCTGCTATTGCGGATTGTACGTGGGTAATAGGAACTACTAATCGTCCGGGCAAGAATCGTAACGAAATACATGAACCCGCAAACCTAATCAAAGAACTCCATAAAAAAGAATCATCACAATCTATTGCCGCAGTTTTCGGCCGCGAAAAAGACGGCCTTTCGCAGGACGAACTCCAACATTGTAATTTTCTAGTAAAATTTCCTTCAGCAGGGAGACATCCATCCTACAATCTATCGCACGCAGTTTTACTGCTTGCCTATCAATACCTTCTTCTCACATCCACTAGAAAATCAAATGTATATCAAACAAAAAGTACGTTCGCTAATCAATCTGACCGTGAGCATATGTTCGAAGTCATAATGAAAGCGTTAGACTCGGTGGATTTCAAACATTATAACGGAGATAAGAAACATTTCCTGCGACCGCTAAAGCGCTTTTTCAATAAATTCGATCTCACCATCCACGATATGCGTGTCTTACTAAAAATTTGCAACCAGGTTATTCATTTCTCAAAAAGATTTAGGAGTTAATCGATTTGAAAAGTCTCCTCAAACCATTTCAAAGCATCTTCCTCCATTTTCTTTACAACATTGTGGCCGACTCCGTCGTATATCTTGAAATCCACATAATGAGCCTTAGCTCCAAAAGCATTACGAGCAGTACTATATAAACTTTTGGCAGAGCTTTCTGAATTTAAGAGATCATTTCCTCCAGCCATGATAAACAACGGCATCGGCTTCCACATACTGACAACATTCGATGCATCTAAAACTTCAACCTCAGAGTATTCATCAAAGAATGATTTCATCGCATATTCGTTAGTAACGCCACGATTTACCAGTTGTCGACAAAAGGACAACCCCGAAAAAATTCTGCGCCAACTTCCAGACTGAAAGACTTCCGGCCACACTAAGTGGCCGGAGATTGCAACAACAGCATTAAGCCTGTCGTCCAATGCACCTAACCATAGTGCCTCCATACTTCCAAGAGAAATACCAAGCATCCCAATATTTTCGGAATCTGCTTCTGTGCGTGAAAATATATAATCCAAAGTACGCACTAGATCATATACGGGGCGCCCCCAATTTTGAAGAATATCCTCAGGTTCGGGAGCATTCGGACTATAAACACTGGGCCTATCTATGCATATTATAAAAAATCCTTTGTCAGCCCAATCACGCAACAAATTTAAATTATGGTAAAAATCTTCTTTTTTCTGGTTAGATCCAGACATAAGTATCAAAGCCGGCGCTGGTCGAACTTTTGCAAGTAGTGAATAACTCACTAGAGCATCTATTCGTTCGCCTGTTCGCCCGTTGAAAGATACGTTTTCAAATACGACATCACGCTCTATCCAACTGCGATTAATTCTATTTTCTAAAGGTAGTTTATAATTCGGAACAGACAAAACTCGGCGAAGATCCCTATGCGAATAGCTATGAACATAATCGTTAGCACAGGAAACATAAAAAAGTACTGCCAAAAAAAAGAGATATTGAATCAATCAGATGAATCCAAAAGTTCTAAGTCCCGATCAACCATCATCTGAACCATTTCCTCAAAACTTATCCTAGGCTTCCAACCCAACTGATTCTGCGCTTTCGAACTATCACCAAGCAATATATTGACCTCAGCTGGTCTAAGAAATTTTTCATCTACCTTAACGAATTCCTGCCAATCTAGGCCAACGTGCCCAAAAGCCGCCTCACAAAATTCTCGAATGGTTCGATCTTTTCCTGTCGCAATCACGTAATCCTCTGGGCTATCTTGTTGGAGCATAAGCCACATAGCTTCAACAAAATCTCCGGCGTATCCCCAATCCCGACGTGCCTCCAAATTCCCTAAACGAAGTTCCTTATCTATCCCTTTTTTAATACGTGCAACACCATTGGTGATTTTCCTGGTCACAAATTCAAGTCCACGACGTGGTGATTCGTGATTAAACAGTATACCGGCGCACGCGTACAAATCGTAACTTTCCCGATAATTTATAGTAATCCAATGAGCATATAGTTTTGATACCCCATAAGGAGAACGTGGGTAAAAAGGCGTCGATTCACTTTGAGGAGTCTCCTGAGCTTTACCGTACAACTCGCTCGTGCTGGCTTGATAAAATCGGATATTTGGATCAACGCTACGAATAGCTTCCAATAAACGAGTAGTACCTAGTCCGGTAATCTCACCCGTAAGCATAGGTTGTTCCCATGAGGCAGGAACAAAGGATTGAGCTCCTAGATTATAAACCTCTTCTACCTGAGCTGTATTTAAAGCCGAGGTAAGTGAGAGTTGATCCAGTAAGTCCCCTGAAAGCAATTCAATGTCATGTTGAATATGACTGATTCTTTCGAAATTCACCGTACTACTACGCCGAATTAGCCCAAAAACATCGTAGCCTTTTTCGAGCAAAAACTCAGCAAGATACGATCCGTCTTGTCCAGTGATACCCGTTATTAACGCTCGTTTACGTGTCATTCAATCCCCTCTGAAAATTGCTCTACATCAATACATGAGCAGATAAGATTTCTGTCGCCATATGCATTATTCAGGCGACCGACATATGGCCAAAATTTGTTCTCCTCTATCCAAGAAGCGGGGAAAGCAGCTACTTCACGGGCATAAGGTTTATCCCAATCCTGATTCGCAATTACTCTCATAGTGTGTGGAGCATTCTTCAAAACATTATTAACAGGATCTGAAGTGCCATTTGTTACCAACTCGATCTCTTTGCGTATAGAAATCATCGCCTCGCAAAATCGATCAATCTCCTCCAAATCCTCACTCTCAGTGGGTTCAATCATGAGGGTGTCCGGAACCGGGAAAGAGACCGTTGGAGCATGAAAGCCATAATCGATGAGCCGTTTTGCAACATCCTCTACAGTAATGCCAACGTCTTTTTTGCACCAGCGTAAATCCAATATACATTCATGGGCGACGCCACCATTAGTCCCGGAATACAACACAGGAAAATAAGAATTAAGTCGGTGTGCAATGTAATTAGCATTTAAAATGGCGACCTCAGAACACCTCGAGAGATCCTTACCCATTAATTTAATATAGCCCCAGGAGATTAATAGAATTAAAGCGCTTCCCCATGGAGCCGCTGAAACTGGTCCAACAGAATCCTCGCCCCCTATTTGGATCTCAGAGTGACCAGGCAGAAACGACTTTAGCCCCTTGTTTACAGCAATAGGTCCCATACCGGGTCCACCACCTCCATGAGGGATGCAAAACGTCTTGTGTAGGTTAAGATGGCATACATCAATTCCAAGGTCGGCAGGCCGGCACAAACCAATCAAAGCGTTCATATTTGCCCCATCCATATACACAAGCCCACCAGAATCATGTATAATCTCACAGAGATCCACTATCCCTTCCTCGAAAACACCATGCGTTGATGGATAAGTAATCATAAATGCTGCGATATTTTTTGAATACCGCTTAACCTTTTGACTAAAATCCGCTCGGTCGATATCTCCATTACTATCACATTGTACCACTACTACCGTATACCCTGCCATTACAGCACTGGCAGGGTTAGTACCGTGAGCAGAGGCAGGAATTAAACATATATTTCTTTCAACATCTCCTTTGCTTTCATGAAATTTTCGTATAACCAACAAACCTGCATATTCTCCCTGAGATCCTGCATTTGGCTGAAGCGAAACTCCCTCAAAACCAGTTATCGCACAAATCATAGATTCCAATTCACGAAACACACACTCGTAACCAGGAGATTGATGTTTCGGAGCAAATGGGTGTACGTTCGAAAAGCTCGTCCAGGAAATTGGAAGCATTGATGTTGTGCTATTCAACTTCATAGTGCAGGATCCAAGTGGAATCATAGAATGTGTTAGAGAAAGGTCACGGCTTTTTAATTTCTGCATATACCGCAATAGTTTTGTTTCAGACGCATTCGATGTAAACACAGGATTGTTGAGGAAGTTAGATGGTCTATCAAAATAATGGGGTAATTGCGACTCAATTTTATCTAATTCGCCGATCCTAATTGGCTCATTTGTAATTGCCTCAATCAATTTTGGTAATTCTGACCACTCTGTAGCTTCATCCAATGTTATTCCAATAATTTTTTCATCAAAATGTCGAAGGTTAATGCCGGCAGATTCCAATCGAAGCTGTAGATCCTTATTTTGGTCCTCAGTTGGCTTCACACAAAATGTGTCAAAATAATTACTAGTTATAATTTCACAGCCAAAACTTCTTAACGTTGATACCAAAGACCTCGTTTTTGAATGGATACTCGAAGCAATCTCTCGTAATCCTTTGGGACCGTGATAAATAGCATACATACTTGCCACAACAGCCGGCAGGGCCTGGGCTGTACAGATATTACTAGTCGCTCTTTCACGACGGATGTGCTGCTCTCGCGTCTGCAGCGCCATTCTAAAAGCAGGTCGATTTTCATTGTCTTTAGAGACACCTATAATTCGTCCAGGGATATAGCGCTTAAAGGACTCACGAGTAGCAAAAAAAGCAGCATGAGGACCACCGTAGCCCATAGGCATTCCAAACCTTTGCATGGAACCTACAACGACATCAGCTCCTAATTCGCCAGGAGGCGTTAGAATAGACATAGCCATTGGATCAGCCGCGTAGATAATCTTGCTATTTACTGAATGAAGAGCCTCTGTAATAGCGTGATAATCTAATATCTCGCCATCTGTGGCAGGATACTGCACCAATCCTCCAAAATGAGACTCATCCACGTTGAAGGATGCCGCATCACCCACATCAATAACCCATCCCTTGGCACCTGCCCTTGTTCGAAGAACCGCGATAGTCTGAGGATGGCACCGAAAATCAACAAAAAACCTTTTTGCAGCTTTGTCTTTATGGCAGACTGCAAACATCGACATTGCTTCGGCTACCGCTGTAGCCTCGTCCAGCAACGAGGCGTTACTTATTTCCATGCTAGTAAGTTCACAAACTACAGTCTGAAAATTAAACAAGGCCTCTAATCGCCCTTGGGCTATTTCTGCCTGATAAGGTGTATATTGAGTATACCAACCTGGATCCTCAATAATATTTCTTTGAATAACAGTAGGCGTTATGCACTCAGCGTATCCCATACCTATGTATGAACGAAATTTTTGATTCGTCGTTGCCAAATTAGTTACATATTGAATAAATTCCTTTTCGCTCATCGCCGCTGGTAAATCTAAATCGCCTTGCTGTCTAATCGTGTCCGGTACAACACTGTCAATTAATTCTGTAACCGAACTTTTATTCATTACCGCAAGCATATGATTGATATCATCTGGCCTTGGACCTATATGTCTATCAGCAAAATCCACTTTGATCCTTTGTCTAAATTTTTGCAACCATCACTAATGCGATTTAACAACCCTTGACGTTCTAAATGGTAGTTTTTTGACACGAACTGGCAACATTTTTCCACGAAAATCGATAAATAATTCACAGCCTGATTGAGCCGCGGTAGAATGCAACCGAGCTAGCGCAATCCCCTTCTTTAAGGTTGGTGATTGGGTGCCGCTTGTAACAATTCCAACCCGAGTACCGTGATCGTCAAAAACTTCGTAATCTTGCCTGGGTATACCTTTGCCTAACATTTCAATCCCACATAACCGTCCAAATTTTCCACTAGAGCGCTGCTCTCGTAGAATCTCACCACCAATGTATTCATCTGTTCGAGACCAATCTATGGTCCATCCGATTCCTCCTTCCAGGGGACTTAGGTCTTCGGATAATTCGTTGCCATATAAAGCAAACCCCATCTCCATCCTTAATATGTCACGCGAGGCAAGACCACATGGTTTGACTCCTTGGCAAATAAAAAGGGCCCAAACTTCTTCTACGAATTGAGATTCGACTATAATCTCAAACCCATCTTCCCCCGTGTATCCATTCCTACTTAAAATAACAGGAACACCACCTAGTTCAGCCTGAATAAAATCATAGTACCTAAGTGATTCAATCTGACTTGACAAATATTTACCCAAAATACTCTTTGAGGTAGGTCCCTGTATAGCTAAGAGAGAATAATTACTCGTTCGATTCACAATGTCAAGATTTTCATAGGATCTAGAGATCTGTTGGATCCAGCCCCAATCCACATCTGTTCGAGCAGCATTTACAATTAAGAGAAATTCAGATTCCTGTAGCCGATAGATAATTAGATCATCTATTGTGCCACCACTACTATTGCACATGGGAGTGTATTGTAAATTTCCAACAGACAGACGAGAAAACCGAAATGGAAGTAGATGCCGTATGAATCCAATGGCATCCGACCCACAGATGAAAATTTGACCCATATGGGAAACATCGAATAAACCACATTTGTTTACTACAGCATGATGCTCGATTCGAATACCATCGTAATATATTGGCATTGTCCAACCAGCATACTCACTAAACTTGGCACCTAGCTTTTGGTGTTGAAAAAATAGGCTGGTAGATTGCTGATTTTCAGTTGATGGAAAAACCGAAGACATAAGCAATTAGTCTCCAAATGGATGACGTAAGACTTAAGTCGTTTTTAAACTATTCCAAACAACTTTAGTTCGTTTACGTAAGTCCTCTATACTATCGTTATTTTCTATGAAATAATCTGCATGGCTTCGTTTGACCACGGGATCAAGTTGCAACGACATACGATCTTCAATTTCGCAACGAGACAAAGAACTTCTATCCATTACCCTTCTGATACATAATTCCCGCTCTGCACATACCGATACAACAACATCAACCCATTCAACCAGTCCCCATTCAAAAAGGAGAGGGGCGTCAAATACAACGATTTTTTGAAAACTTTTTGCTGCTTCTAATCGTTTATTAAGTAAAATAGTGAGCGGATCTTTAATTATATCGTAATAAATTTTTAATGAGCTGTGATTATTAAACACTCTTGCACCGAGTTCTGAGCGTCTTATTTTTCCAGTAACACTAACAAGCCCAGAACCAAATTGACGCTCAATCTCTGACGAAATTTGAGGCTTCTCTATAATCTCGTGAGCTACCAAATCCGCATCAACCAACTGGCTTCCCCACTCTTTTAAAAACCCACTCACGGTACTTTTCCCAGAGCCCATCGCACCAGTTACACCAATCACAATACCGTCAAATGATGATACCATAGGCGCACCTTAAAGTAGCTTCCAAACCACCTAAAACATCAGCCTTAAAGAAAACTACCTACCCTTGAGCAGTTTAAAAAATTCACCATCCGCCGGCAAAATAACTTTGGTCTTTGAATCAAGCGCTGTTTCGTATGCCTCCAACGTTCGCGTAAATTTGTAGAACTTGCGGCCGTCGTTATACGCTTCCGCATAGATTGCTAAAGCATCTGCATCTCCTGCGCCCCGTATCCTCTGAGCCTCTTCTTCAGCTGTAGCCAAAATTTGTGCCGCTTCAAGGTCCGTCTCGGCCCGAATTGTCAATGCCTGTTCCTCACCCTCAGAGCGATACTGCAATGCCTCTCGCGCTCTTTCCGCACGCATGCGATCGAAAACTGCAGCTTCATTTTCCGGAGGCAAATCAGCCCGTTTGATACGCACGTCAATCACTTCTATTCCATAACTTCGCGCAGCCTCATCTGAACGCTGCGTCACAAGTGCCATCAATGCCTCTCGATTTTCCGAAACAATTTCAGACAATGTATGCTGTCCAAGTTCTTT
>JAYYVF010000104.1:0-44868 GCA_036343635.1 Candidatus Latescibacterota bacterium
GTCCATCGGTTGGTCAACAGTGTCGTTGCTAACCCCGACATACCCCTAGCGGCGTCAATCATCCCAGGGCTCGAGCCCAGCGATCTTACGATTCAGGTGGCTCATTGGTGGCGCCCCGGCCTCCTCCCACGCTTTGGTGCACGCGGCAATCTCTTCTTCCGTCGGCTGCCCCTCGCCCAGCACGGAAAAATCCACAAACTGCGCCATGCGCGGCTGCTTCGTCAGATTGTAGCCGTTGCCGTGCGGGCACGCGCGATGCCAAATCAGCAAGTCGCCACACTTGGTTGGGATGGAGCGTATTCGGTGCTGGAATGGCTCTAGGTCAGGATGATTGAGGTTGCCAACCCAATCCGGTTTCACTCGACCGGCTGCGATGCGTTCCTCACGTAGCCGATCCAGCTGCGGCAACGGCAGCGGCATCCCTTCAGCATCGAACGCGTGAGGCCAGGCCGTGTTCGCGTTCCGCCCCGGCCAGCCGCCTTTGCTGCCATCGTTTGACCAGGTGTCCGCATCCGGATCCAACGGAGGGAAGCTCTGTACCCACTCAAGGAGCTCGTGGTGGAATCCAGGCAGCAAGCAGGTACCGCCCGCGTCGCCGGGGGTATTGGTGAGCGAGATGTTGCCCTGAAGTAAGTTCGTATTACTGATCTGCCCTCGGCGGATATCGTCCAAGCTCGTGTCAAAATGCAGGGCCATCTCTCCCCCCGGCACCTTGATGTCCCCTCCACGCCGATGAAAGATCTTCTCATCTGGCAGTTCCAGCGGTCCGCTCATCTCCACACCGAGCGTATCGCCCCCGATGTACGGCGGCTTCATGTACGCTCGCCCCACCGGCTGTATCCCCCTCCTCAACCGATGCTCCCCCAGTAGTTGCGCCTGCGCGTGGTATATCCGCTCGTTCTGGCAGATCTGCCACTGCAACGCTCGGGTTGCCACAAACTCAGGCGTGGGGTCAAAGATCAAAAAGCCTTCATGGTGGTCGGACCGACCATGGGGTTGGGGATACTCACGCGGATACCACGTGGCGGGGTCGTCTGGGTCTTGGTGCAGCTGGCGAAAGATCGCATCGACGAGCAGCGCACACTGTTCGGGCGGCACGGCTTCTTTTAGGACAATCCAGCCGCGCTCTCGCCACGCCGCCATTTCCGCCTCCGAGAACACCATAGTGCCTGATTTCTCGATTTCGCTCACAGTAAACCCTCCTCCGGATCAGAAATGGAATTCGTTTCGTAGGAGACGACATGCTAAATGGTGCCTGCATCTCCGTTAGAAAGAGCTAGCGACTTCTTCTATTCCGTTTTCCATAAAATGACTCCAGATCTTGAATCTATTAAAGTTTGGCGGGAACGTGTGCGAATCGAACACACCAAGCACTGCTTCCGCAGCACCTCAACGGTTTTGAAGACCGCGGGTCTCACCAGAGATCCAACCGCTCCCAACATTTAATTTTTGGCTTACTTGTCTTCGTTAATTCTTTTTCGCAAAGCTTGTCGCTCTGCCTTTGCTGCCTCTTTTTCCGCACGTAACTCCGCCTCGCTCGGTAAACGACGACCGTCAGTTACGATCGGATAATTAATAGGCAATTCCCATCGAAGTTTGCGCAAGGTCTCAGTACCCAAACCTTCAATGTGAAGTTCTATCGATTTCGTCTCAGGATTCACGATAGGCACCCGAATATTTTTTCCTTTTCGGTTTGGAAAAAACACACGATAGTATGCTTTATCGATCAACTTGGGCGTTTCCGGACGGTCACTCTCGTATGGATAAGGACCAGCAGTACCGCTAGGAGAATAACGGTTACCATCCTCGTCCACTAAAAACGTCCTTGACCCAATATCTTCTATGTTTGGCTCATTCTCGGCAGCCTCTCCATTGAGATAAACGACAAAAACCAAACGATCAAAGAGGGTGATACCCCATCTCTCATCATAGTAGTCACGAAACATTGGGTACTTTGGATCAAAGATAGTACCTGTTATACGTGAAACAAAAGCATCACGAAAGGTTATAAATTTTTGCCTTTCTATCGGGTTTTCTGGATTAAAATTAGGATCCACAAATACGAGATATTGCAAATACAGGTTGTTTAGGTCGGTGCCGTCTTTTGTAGGATAAGTTCCATCAACGTAGGAATGAATCAACTGCTTTAAACGAAAGGCTAACTGCTCTTGTCCGAGGTTTTCTTTTTCAGCCCGTGCATAGGCTTGCGCGATTTCATAAGCAAATGTCCGCAACGTGGCTTGAACATAAATCCCGTCCGAACCTGTCTTTTTGCGGTTAACACTCTTCCAAGCCTCATCTTCTATTTCTTCAAAACGACCTTTAGAGTAGTCCGAAGAGCACCCCAAAAATACCAAAGGCAGCAAGTGGAGCAGGGGGCGAAACCAACCGAACATGGCATCCCTCCTTCGCAGGAAGTTATATAAAGGGAATGATCCCTAAAATTCAGCCAAAAGACTAATCAGAGCAAACGTATTTTTCTGATTAGTCTTTAACAACCCACAGTTTGATCTTGGCAGTAAGATCTGTGTTAAGACGAAGATCGATCGTATATGCCCCAAGCGCCCTAATAGGTTCGGCGAGCTGTATGGCCCGACGATCGAATTGATATCCTTTTTCAGATAGCAGATCCGTGATATTCTGTGCTGTAACAGAACCAAAGAGACGATCGTCTTCACCGACCTTGACCTGAATAGTGAGAGAATCACTTTCCAGCTTCTTAGCTATATCCTCTGCGCCACGCCGCTCTTTATCTGCAACAGCCTCGTGCTGCTTCCGTTTAGATTCAAATTGAGCTACATTCGTGTCACTCGCCACAAGGGCATGCTGGTTTGGAATAAGGAAATTACGAGCAAAGCCGGACTTAACTTGAACGACTTCTCCTGCGCTGCCCAGTGACGCAACGTCTTTTAAAAGTATAACTTTCACAATGTCATCCTCCACTAGAGGGAAATTTTTATCTTATTATAACTCAGCTGTGTCGGGTTGCTGAGGCTTCAATTTGCGCCAATCGAACCACGTATCCAACAAGCCTACAATTACTAATAAAATCCAGAAGCCCGTGAGTAAAAAAAACCATAAGGGAAACCATTTTAAAAAAATTCTACCAAACAAAGGCACACTATTTAAGCGACTCACTAAAACATCAGTAAAAAATATCGTTACTCCAAACCCTTGCGCCGCGTATACAATTGTCATAACCACTGCAAGGTTTAGAGCTAAGCCTGCCAAAATTTCCAAATCCAATACCGACAAAACTAAGGCTGCGATAGCAACCCAAATCAACTCTTCCCACGGTCTCCATCGCCCTATACCAATTGCTGGTGGAATCGTTAAACCGAAGCGTGGTGCCACAACGAAAGCCAGTCGGTAGCCCCACAAAAACATGAGTATATATTCCAAAAACGCTACTGCTGGCCACAGGCGAAAAACTAATTCGGTAAGCGCCCTCGGATCGACTTCTTCGCCAACTAGGGTTTGGAACTGTCCAATCATTTCTTCGGCCCCTAAGGGCGGATCAAAAATGAATGCTCCTATTAAACCTGGTAACATGGAAACGGCCATCATTCGACCGTAGGTTTGCCCCTGTTCTAATCCAAAAACAACCAGCCATCCTAAAAGCGGAGCGACTAAAAGACTTTGTTGGTGCTCAAAAAACAACAAGCCTCCAGCACACATACCAACAATAGGCAATGCAGAGCGAGTCCCAATACGGGCACTCATTAAAATAGCTCCACACGTCAGAAACAACCCAATGAACAGCATTTCTTATTTATCGTTCAGTAAGAAAAATACCAGCGTTATTCCTGGCCTTCCCCAAGAGTGTCGTTTTCTTCAGACTCTCCCTCACCCATGGGAGCATTCTCCGCATTTTGTTCTTTTGCATCGTCACGATCCCGAGTATCTGGGCGGTTGTTGTCCCTGCTACGACCTCCACGATCCCCACCTGGTCGACCCCCTCGCGAATCTCGACGAGGAGGAGCTAGTTGTTCCATAAGGTAGCCTTCCGGAACAAGTTCCGGAACTCGAAGGAAATCACCATCCACCACTACAACTAAATGTCGTAACAATTCAGTATCTAGTTTCATTCCTTGTTCCATATTCTCTATTAGGCTCGGATCCGCGTGAAACTGATGAACCACGTAGAATCCTTGTGTCCGATTTCGCAACGCCGTAGAAGTGTAGGCCATACGACGAAGGCCCCAAACATCTGTATTTACAACTTCGCCACCATTTTCAGAAATATAGTTTGAGTAACGCTCGGACGCCTGCTCAAACATTCCTTCACCTATTTGAGGATCAAAAATGCAGACGAGTTCATATTTCTTCATGTTTGTATTCGCTTTCTTGGTTATAGTCCAAGATTTGTAATTCAAAACCTCAGACGAAAAGCGGAGCCAGTACGAGTGAAATAACCGACATCAGCTTAATGAGAATATTAAGAGACGGACCAGAGGTATCTTTGAAGGGGTCACCCACTGTATCACCAACCACGGCCGCTTTATGTGGATCCGAACCCTTGCCACCAAAATTACCGTCTTCAATCCATTTTTTTGCATTGTCCCATGCACCACCACTGTTGGCCATCATCAACGCCAAAAGTACGCCACTTACGGTGGCCCCTGCCAACATACCGCCCAAAGCGATAGGACCTAATGTGAATCCTACAACCACAGGCGCTAACGTTGCAAGCAAGCCCGGAGCAATCATTTCACGAAGCGCGGATGAGGTGCAGATTTCAACACAACGACGTGTGTCTGGCTTACCAGTACCTTCCATTAATCCTGAGATTTCGCGGAACTGACGCCGAACTTCCTCAACCATTGTATGAGCAGCCTTACCAACCGACGTCATTGTTATTGCTGCTGCCAGATAGGGTATCATCGCACCAAGAAACAACCCGATCACAACCTTTGGCTGCGTCACATCTATAACAACCGGCTCACCAGTGCTAGCCTTGATGGCCGATGTATAAGCAGAAAAAAGAGCAAGTGCCGTCAATGCTGCCGATCCAATAGCAAATCCTTTTCCTATGGCTGCTGTTGTGTTGCCCAACGAGTCTAAACTATCTGTAATCTTGCGCGTGTCTTCGCCCAAGCCGGCCATCTCAGTAATTCCACCAGCGTTATCTGCTATAGGTCCATACGCATCAACCGACATGGTGATACCAACAGTCGCCAGCATGCCCACAGCGGCTATTCCTATCCCATAAAGGCCAGCAAAATGGTGCGCCGAAAAAATAGCAGCAACAATACCCAAAACTGGAAGTGCTGTGCTCTCCATGCCAACCGCCAATCCTGAAATTATATTTGTAGCAGATCCAGTCTGAGATGCTGCTGCAATTTCCCGAATTGGTTTACCACCCGTGTAGTACTCCGTCATTAGACCGATTGCTATACCAGCGATACATCCTGAACTAAGAGCCCAAACAACACCCGACGTTACACCGATTTGCTCAGAGGCCCAAAAAGCACCTACAATCATTAGCGCAGCCGAAATGAACGTAGAGTAGCGCAAAGTAGATCCAGGATCTGCATTCTGCATGGCACGGACACTCAGCACACCAATAACGGAAGAAACCAATCCAACCATAATTACAATTACCGGGAAACTCATGGCAGCTAGACGCGCCGTATTCTCATCACCAACCGTCGCCAATCCATTCAGTGCTGTTGCAGAAGCAGTAGCCGCAATAGCCACAGTAGCAATAACAGATCCAACGTAAGACTCAAATATATCTGCACCCATTCCTGCAACGTCGCCAACGTTATCTCCAACATTATCTGCAATAACTGCAGGATTCCGAGGGTCGTCCTCCGGTATCCCCGCTTCAACCTTGCCAACGAGATCCGCACCAACATCAGCAGTCTTAGTAAAAATACCACCACCGACACGCGCAAACAATGCGATAGACGATGCACCCATTGCAAATCCGCTAATCTTCGAAGCAGCCGTTGGGTCTTGCCACAAGCCAAAAACCTGGGCGAGAGCAGCCACGCCAAAAAGACCTAAACCGGCTACTGAAAGTCCCATTACTGCTCCACCTGAAAAAGCCATCATTAGAGCCGGGCCCTGACCCTGTTGATTCGCGGCTTGGGCCGTACGTACATTTGCACGTGTTGCTGCCTTCATGCCTACGTATCCACAAACAATAGAGCAAGCTGCACCACCGAGAAACGCATAAGCGGTTTCGGGTTGAATTAGCCAAAACAACAGACAAAAAACAACGGCAACAAAGACTAGGAGTATCGTATACTCTCGCTTCAGAAAAGCCATCGCTCCCTCGTGGATGGCTTCTGAAATTTCCACCATTTTTTGTGTACCCGGATCTCCACTCTTGACACGAACGTAAAGAAGTAATGAGCCAATTAGGCCCGCCAATCCGAGATAGGGTGCTGATGTCATCCAAATTTCCATATGTTCCCCTTTGCTCTCTTTTTCATAAGAGCTCTACCAAAGCCCGTTACAGATTTACTAACATAGTCCATTAAAGCGACTCATAGCTTCTTCAATACCTTTAGAAATAAACGTTTCGATAGTTAAGACTCCACGACTTAAAAGCTCTGGAACCTGATCACCGTCGTCGAAGTTGCCCAGAACATAATCTACCACATCAACACCTTCTTCCGGACTGCCTATACCCAAACGCAAACGCGGAATCTCATTAGTCGAAAGATTTTCTAGTATTGAGGCCAGGCCATTGTGACCCCCATCACTACCCTTTGGCCGTAAACGCACCGTGCCAAAATCGAGAAGAAAATCGTCATAAACAACTAATAATTCACTGGGCCTGCAGCCCCTGTGCTTGCAAAGCTTCTTCACAGCACGGCCACTGTTATTCATATACGTTTGGGGCTTGGCTAATAAAACATTGTGCCCTAGCACCGCTATTTCCGCAACCAGGCTACTTTCCTGCTCGCTATCCTTCCATTCGGCGTTAGAGCGTTGCGCCAAACATTCAACTAATGCAAAACCTACATTGTGGCGTGTATCCTGATAACACGACCCAGGATTACCCAGACCAACAAGAATTTCCAACAGATTACTCTTCTTCTGCTACTTCACCTTCTTCCGTCTCTTCACCTTCAACCTCTTCTTCACCTTCGGCCTCTTCTTCCTCTACTTCCGCCAAACGAGGAGCCAAAATATTTATGATAGTCCGGGCAGGATCTGTCGAAATTCGAGCCTCTTGCTCGAGCAAGTCACTTACGTGAACACTATCGCCAATCACGAGAGAGGAAATGTCTATTTCAACAGCAGAGGGCATCTCAGAAACAACAGCTTCAACTTCGATAGATGTCAATGTTTGCTGAAGTGCTCCTCCTCCATTTCGAACCCCCTCCGGTACACCGACAGCGACTAGTGGAACTTCAGCCTTAAGCGTTTCACTAGGATCTATGCGCAATAGATCTATATGCAAAGCTACGCCACGAACTTTGTGGTATTGTATTTCGCGGATAAGTGCACCTTCAGGCTCTTGCCCATCTTCATATTCAACGTTTATAGTCGAGTTCTGCCCTCCCTTACTGAGAATTTGCTCAAATTGGTGCGCGTCCGTCTTAAAATGAAACGGATTTTGATTATGCCCGTAGAGCACTCCCGGAATTTTTCCGTGAATACGCTTGAGCTGACCAACAGGCCCTTTGCCCTTTTCAGGACGTGTAGCAATTTTCAAGGGTACATTTTCACGGTCATGAAGCTTCAATGGGACTGACGGCATTAGTTTTTTCCTCCAAAAAAGTCTTGGCCCAGAAAGGTACTTAAATCGCATCCATAGCGATTTTTTCCGCAGATAGGCGGCTTAAGTATCAGCCAGATTATTGTTACTGTGAGATACGGGCTGGCAAAAAAAAGACCGGTAGCCTCGTTCTCTCAGCTCATCACAAGCCTTGAGTGCGGCATTCCGGTCGTCAAACAAACCGTAAATCGTGGATCCGCTACCTGACAGCGAAGAAATCAGGGCCCCAGCAGATTCAAGACGAGAACGAATCGTCGCGACGATGGGGTAGGCGTTTTCGACAATAGGTAGGAAGTCGTTCTCTAAACCGTTCAACAAATCCCACAGGTCGAAACACCCGCCGCTCAAGGAGCTTAATATATTAATGTAACGCTCATTTTCTGTCAAGTCCGAACCAATTTGACTATACGCCCAAGACGTGCTTACAGCTACGTTAGGATAGACCAGAGTATAGTACACCTCATGAGGCCAAAAAACCGCATTTATTTTCTCGCCTCGACCACGAATAACCGCCGTACCGCCTTGCACCAAGAATGGAATATCCGAACCTAGCTGAGCCCCTAATCCTCGAAGTCCTCTTATATCGAGTGGGTGTCCGTGAAGATGGTTGAGACACCGAAGGGTTGCAGCAGCATCGGAACTTCCGCCACCCAAACCGGCACCGACAGGGATACTCTTTTCTAAACCAATGCAATAGTGCTTCCTAGGTAGATCTAAGGTCTCATAAAAAAGATCTACGGATCTATCAATTAAATTCTGTCCATTCGTAGGCACAGCCTGATCCGAGCAACAGACAGATGTTGACTCCGCAGGGCTGAAATAAAGAAGGTCTGCCAAATTAACTGTCTGTACCAAACTACAGATCTCATGGTAACCGTCAGGTCGTTTACCAATTATTTTCAGCCCTAAGTTTATCTTAGCAAACGCTTTTTCAATCCGTACTATATCCGTCATATATCTTGACCATCGGAAAAAAGCCGCTCATATTTGTCTCAACTGTTATTGTATTTACTGACAATTTGACAGGCTTATGTATACCAAGAAAATATATGCACAATTAAACGTATTGGCGATCCTGCTATTATTCTCAATGGCAAATGCTCAGAATAAGGCGGAAGACGATTTTAAGCTAGCCCGAAACTTATATCGGGATGCTGGCGATTACGCGACAGCTTCCAAATTATTCGGCGAATTTATTCTCAATTATCCAAATAACCCACAAGTCCCTCAAGCACGACTTTTGCTAGCGAGATCTTTTCGTAACAACAATCGTTGCGAGCTTGCCGAAGATGCTTACGAGATTTTTTTCTCAGAATACCCTGATCACTTAGCAACTGCAGACGCTCGGCGTGAACGTGCCGCCTGTTTATCCCAGCGTGAGCTATTCATTGAGGCGGCAAAGGCATTCAAAGATGTACAAACTCGGTATAGCGCTAGTGACTTTGCTGCTGAATCCCTTCTATACGCCGCAAGAAATTACGCCCAAGGGAACGAAGCAGAAAACGCCATAACGGTACTTGAAAAACTTTTGGAACTCTATAGCGGAACGGATAGTGCAGAAGAGGGTCGCTTCCAATTAGCGATTCTTTTCATTAAGGGTGATAGGACTAAAGACGCCCAGAGCCTATTAGAACAGCTCATCCACTCAAATCGTCCCACGAAAAAGTTTATCCCTTCGGCACTGCTCGTCAGTGGTCGTATTGAGCTGGGTCAAAATGATGGCGAAACAGCCATCAAAAAATTCGCCGAACTACACGAGAGGTTTCCGGGTACACCACAATCTGATAGTGCATATTTTGAATTCGCAGCCCATCTATATAGCCAAAATCTCTTTCCTCAAGCTGGCGATTCGTTCGCCATTGCTGAAAAAAAGATAAAGACCGCGTCCATACAAACTCGAGCCCTTTTAGGCCTGGCTGATTCCCGGCGTGAAAGTCAGCGTGGTGTTGAGGCATTGCAACACTATGAAAGACTCCTTTCCAAAATACAACCTGGACACCGAGATTATCTTCCCGCTCGTCTTGGTCAAGCCATTGCCTTTGGGGAGACAGGAGCATTTGCTTCTGCAGTTAGTCTGTTCCACGCCATTATCAAGGTTGAGCAACAATCTGAATCTCTGACAGCTCTACGAGAACTAGGGGCCCTATACCAAAAACGAGGAGACTTCAGGCAAGCTCTTCAATGGTTCCAGCGCTACCACGAAAAAGTCGGTGATCAAGACGAAACAACTAGGTTGATAATGGCAGAGCTTTATGCCACCGTCGGCGACTTGGAAAAATCCATTTCTCTTTACCGTCAAATGTCATCTCGCGAAGCTAAGTTCGGACTTGCTAAAACTTTAGAGATCAACAAAAAACCACGTGATGCCCTCCGCGAATATATTGCTTTCCTAGACCAATTTCCTAGTTCGACCTTTGCGAAGAAGGCCCAAGCAAGAATTAATTTTCTTAGCCAATTTGTAGTTTTGGAACCACAAGAATTAAACCGATTGCTACAACAGAGCTGGGTTAATGAACTCAGTGGAAAATCACGTCAATCCGTTCAATACGACGTAGCCCATGCTTTCTACAAGCATCACGATTTTTTTAATGCCACCCAATCATTTGAACACTTTGCAGCGGCCTATCCTAAAAGTTCGCGGGCTCCCGAAGCTCAATTTTTTTTAGCTGAGAGCTTAATAAATTTGGCCAAACAACGCGCCATTGAGAATTCAAAGATCGAGTCTGATTCCCTTCGTAATCTAGCAACACAAGAATTCAGAGTTCTCGCAAGCGGAGCTTCAAACGATTGGTCACAGAAGGCCCAACTTCGCCTAATAGAATTGAACGGTGGGGACAATCCAGATTCGTTAAATCTTAGCAAAATGGAACAAGGCTTCAGAAGTTTTGTCAACAAGTATAGGTCTAAGGATAGCCCAAATTTTGACCGTGGACTTTTACTTTTGGCAGACACGCAACGAAAGTTGGGCAAAAAGACGAAGTCCAACATTGATTCCGCTTACGCAAATTATGAGGAGCTCAGGCAGTTTTTCCCAAACAGTTCGTTTCAACCTCAAGCACTTTTTGGTATTGGCCAATGCCTTTCAATGCGTGGGGATATCAATGCCGCTATGGATACACTATCTAAATTCTTGCAACTATTCCCAAAAAATCGGGAAAATCCTACTGCGCTATTCGAAATAACACAACTCTTGCGCTCTCAGGATCGGCTAGAGGAAGCGGTCAATATTTTGCAAGAATTGCGGTGGGGTCACCCATCTTTCTTACATAGAAACCAAGCCATGGAGCAATTAGGCGACATCTACTTCGATTCACAAGAATACGCTGCTGCGGCCGAACTGTATAGCACCGTTTCGCATTTTCTCACCAACAGCGTAAAGGAGGGACAAGTCCTTCAGAAACTAGCTCGCAGCTATCATCTATCGGACAATTATACAGCAGCGAAACAAACTTATAATTATTTATTGGAAAACGCTCCTGAATCCGCCGCTACGGATAGTATTGCATTTGAAATAGCAATCCTTCTTCTCAAACTCGGCGATGAAGAACAGTCCATCAACCAATTTTTGAAAATTAGTGAACAATTTCCAGAATCACCTTTAGGCCAACAGGGCCTTGCTCGGGCCGGTCATATCTCTTTTGCAATGAATGATTACAATAAATCACTAGATATTTACAAATCAATAATTACCAACCATGGCAGTAATGATTCGTTGGTCTATGGCCAGTATACTATAGCGCTATTTCGTACAAAAAATGTGACCACTGCCCACAGAGCAGCTAAGGATTTCAAACAACGTTTCGATGAGAGCTGGCAACCACGTTTTGAACTTGAAGCCGCAAACTATTACAAGAAAACGAATCAATATGCCAAAGCCCTCAAGACCTACAAAAAGGTTGAGCAAACCGACTCGCCATTAGCAAGCGAAGCTGCTTATAATGCTGCAATGTTACTTTGGGATCGAAATAAAAAAGACCCCAGTGAAGAAAGTACCGCACTGGCCTTAGAATCCCTAAACCGTTTTGTTAAAAACTACCCTAATAGCAAGCAGCTTTCGGCTGTCTTCTTACATATTGCCAATCACCAATATTCACTACGCAATTATCTTCAAGCTGCCGGAGCTTATAAACAGGTAATAAAGGCCACAACAACATCTTCCGATTTAGATTTGGTGGAAGAGGCCGTATGGTTGCTCTTAAAAAGCTATCTGGCGGCCCACGAATACGAAACCGCTCATCAAGTCGCCAACCAAATATTGAAGGACTTTCCCAACCATTCCAATTTGTCAAATATCCGTCTTGAGCTTGGTGTGATTCTAAAAGAAAAAGGCCAGTACCGAGAAGCAATTCAGCACTTTACTTCGTTGTTAGACCAACAATTCCTTACCTCCAATGATGCATCAGAAGCACGTTTTTACGTAGGGGAGTCCTATCAGAATTTGGGAGAATACCGAAAAGCCATAGAAGCATATTACAAAGTGAGTTACCATGGATCCGCTGGGTCTAGTCAATGGATCACGTCAGCAGATTTTCAGCGAGCAAAATGTCACGAGAGTCTGTCAGAATACACGACAGCAATAGTAATTTACGATCGCATTGTACAACGCGAAGGTGGAAGCACACCCCAAGGCGAAATGGCCAATGAGCAGGTTCAAATACTTCGGCATCGGTTGGACCAAATTAATTCAGAGGAGCTATAAATGAATAGCGAAACTCTCCGAAACGTACGCCTATTCGAAAGTCTGGATAAAAACGAGTTAAGTGCCCTTTCTGAGTTGACTTTTGTGCGCACATTTGAAAAAGATAACGTGATCATTTGGGCCGAAGACGAGGGTGACGCACTCTTCATAATTGCAGATGGACAAGTAAAAGTGAGCATCGTCAGCGAGGACGGACGCGAGGTCATTTTATCTCTGTTATCAAAAAATGCTGTTTTTGGTGAACTCTCTCTTCTAGACGGCCGACCACGCTCAGCCAACGTAATTGCCATTGAAGAAACTCAGTTGGTAATGCTTAGGCGCTCAGATTTTTTGGAACTTATAAAAAGGATTCCATCCATAGCTATAGCACTTTTGGCAGAATTAGCCTCTCGCCTGCGCAAAACCGATCGACAAATCGAAGGGCTGGCACTATTAGATGTGACAAGCCGTATTTCTGATACCCTGCTTCAGTTAGCCATTGAACAGGGCATTGATTCAGACTCGGGAATTGTAGTAAAGAATCGACCTACCCATCAAGAACTTGCAAATATGTCTGGCACCACACGCGAAACCGTTTCCCGTGTACTTAAACGTTTAGAAAAACAAGGATCTCTCAAAAGCGAAGGTCGCAAGATTACAATTTTGCGCGATAAACAACAAACTCTTCTTTCGTAAAATCATGAGTCAGCAAAAAACCCGAATTGTTCACATAACAAACCAATCCCCCACAACACCAATGTTCACACTAACGGGGGGAAGAATTGTCTTAGCTAACACCCCTGACACTTTCAGTGCCTTAGCCAATCGTGGTGCGGATTTAATAATAATCGATTTAAATATAGGCGACTTATTACTACATTTCGCGGATGTTCTTTCCGCCTTTAGACATATTCCATTGATGGCCGTTGGTGATGATACAAACGCATGGAATCAAGTCGCCGGAAACACACATATAGAGGCTCACTGTGGGGCAAACCAAACAGAACAGGAATTACAAAGCACTGCGAAATCGCTCGTCGAAAAAGGTCGCTTCCTGCGTGGAAAATCTGGCCTAATTGGCCAATCAGACTCGATAAAACAGTTGAGAGAACGCATTTTAATGATTGGTAGCACGCCCGTCTCGACCATTCTCCTAACAGGTGAAAGCGGATCCGGTAAAGACCAGGTTGCTCGAGCAATACATTCATTTAGTAGCGAGCGGGGCAAAGGTAAACTCAAACCTATTAATTGTGCCGCAATACCGGAAAACTTATTGGAAAATGAGCTTTTTGGACATGAAAAAGGAGCATACACAGACGCAAAAAACCTATACCGTGGTATCTTCGAACAAGCACAAGGAGGAACTGTATATCTAGACGAAATCGGAGAAATGGCCCCCACTGCTCAGGTCCGTCTATTGCGAGTCCTCGAAGATCGTAAGATTACTAGGATAGGAGGCGACGCTGCAATTTCTGTTGATGTAAGAGTTATCGCTGCAACAAATCGAGATTTACAGGAAGCCGTTAATGATCGCGCGTTCCGACTTGATTTGTATCACCGCTTAAAGGTTGTCGAATTAGGTCTTCCTCCTCTTCGGCGACGACCCGAAGATCTCCCTGAGTTAATCGATCATTTTGTGAGACAATTAGCACCAAACGGAAAAAGTCGATTCGAGCGCTTTTCTCCTGCAGCCGAAACATTACTAGCCGACTATAATTGGCCGGGTAACGTTCGAGAATTACGAAATTTAATTGAACACCTCGTTTTTTTAGCTCCTGACCCGATAGTTCAACCAGAAGAATTGACCCCTCATCTTGAACAACCACCGAGTCCCCAACGAAACCTGCCCATTCCTACCAACAAAAGTCCAGATCAATCAGAACGCGAACTTATATATTTCGCCCTTTTAGATCTGAAAAGAGAGGTCGCCGATTTACGAAATAATTTTGACAACTTCGTCAATTCAACCGACCAGATAAAACCAGAAGCTAAGGTAAGAAAAGTAGTTTACCCTCAAGACGACAACGCTATTCTTAGTTCGCCATCCGTCAATGACAATCTCTCTCCACTTGAAACAGCGCCCCATGCTTCAAATGCAATTGAACCCCTCAGAAGCTTAAGAGACATGGAATACGAAGCAATAATCGATGCTCTTAGTAGGGTAAACAACAATCGAAGAAAAGCAGCTGACATTCTCGGCATTAGCGCACGTACGCTATACCGAAAATTGAAAGAATTTGAAATAGAATGATGTGGTACTATACTCCACTCTATTTCCCTTTCGCATTCTGTGATAATAGCGCTAAATCCGCACAGCTAGGAAATGAACAACTATCTGAATTAAGCAAAATTTTCCATATTGTTGAAGTTAATCAAAATAAAATCACACGTAGAAAACTGTTAGCCAAACAGTTGGTAAATTTGGAAAAAGTAATCTCCACAATTTTGTTGCTATACCGAAAATCTGAAGAGGCCTTATTACGTATTCTGCCGACTTACCAATAAATTGGTTACAGAGCCATACGAAACTCATGTAAACAAATCAATTTCTGGAGCACACTCAATGTCATGTTTTCCCAACGACGTCGACGCATTACTCATGGTGGGAACAAGTGAAAAATTAGCAGACCTTTATTATGCAACTCGCTTTCGAGCACCGGATGATTTTATTTTTGTTTGGACACAAAACGAAAAACTCCTGTTAGTAAACAGCCTCGAAGTTGATCGGGCACGCGAGGAAGCAGATGTAGACCGCGTCCTTCAATACACAGATTATGAAAATAAAGTCCGAGCTTCAGGTGGGGAAGACCCCTCTCAAGAAAATGTCATCATCACTCTTTTACTGGATTTACAGATAAAAACAGTTCATGTACCCGAGAAATTCCCCATCGGTCTGGGAGATACTCTTCGATCCAAAGGTTGGGACCTCCGTGTTCTTCAGGATCCCTTATTTCCGAACAGGCAAATCAAAACCAATAGTGAAATCGAATGTATTCGTAATTCCCAAAAGGCTGCAGAGGCAGGAATGAATGTGGCTATCAATCTACTTCGTAAATCCGATATTCACAGAGGCAAGCTAGTTTTGAACGATGAGGTCTTAACTTCAGAGCGTATACGGCGCGCCATACATATAGCTCTCATGGATCTTGAATGCATTGCAAATCACACCATAGTTGCCTGCGGTGAACAGGGCTGTGACCCCCACCAAGAAGGCCACGGACCTATTTTAGCTAACGAGCCCATAATCATAGATATCTTTCCATGTCACAGTGGCAATGGTTATTTTGGAGACATCACACGCACAGTTGTTAAAGGTGAACCTTCTCAAAGGGTAATGGCGTTGTACGAAACAGTACTACAAGCCCAAGAGATGGCTCTAAAAAAAATAAACCATGGAGCAGATGGTCGTGAAATACACAAAACCATTCAACACTTCTTTTCTTCAAAAGGCTACGAAACAAAACAAAAGGGGGGGTTCATCCAAGGATTCTTTCACGGCACCGGTCATGGCGTCGGTTTGGAGATACATGAGGCTCCCCGTATTAGTCAACGAAAAGACATTTTGCAGTCTGGTCAGGTGGTAACCGTCGAGCCAGGGCTTTATTATCGCGGTATAGGTGGAGTAAGAATAGAAGATACCGTCGTCGTTCGCTCTAACGGGTGTGAAAATTTGAGCTCTTTTCCAAAAAGGCTGGAACTAACCTGAACAAAGCAAAGCAAACAAGCTCAGAGCCGCTAAGCTTATCCGCATTGAGGTATCTGAAAAGTGACCGTGGAAAAAGTCTTTTATTAGATGCCTCAACCGCAATCCAACAGGGATTAAATACCCAAATTCAATTAAGGGAAAACCACCCCGCCGAGGTTTGCCGTGCAGCGCTGTATCTAGTCGAATTGCGGATACATGCCGCAGGAAAATTTCCCAGAGCTTCAGAAATGTTTTTCGACCGCGACGGGTATGAGATGGCTACCCGAGCGGAAGTAGCTGCGTATCGGGCGGAAAGACTCTCACATTGCAATGAAATTTTAGATTTGTGCTGCGGCATCGGTGGAGATTCCATGTTCTTGGCTCAAAAAGCAACCGTTACAGCCATTGACCTGTCCCGAACGCGAATTGAGATGGCTCGCTTGAACTGTAGTTTACAAAAAGGTAGTGATGTTCTTTTTGCAGTGGGAGATGCAAATCATTTTGCTGCCCGCACAACTGCCATTTTCATTGACCCGGCACGGCGAAAAAATGGGCGACGTACCCAGCGTGGCCAACTGTACAACCCACCAATTTCAATAGCCGATACATTGCGAAAACTATCCCCAAACATAATAATCAAAGTCTCACCGGCTATTCCTGAAGAAGAACTTCCCATTGATGCTGAAATAGAGTTTGTATCAAGCGGCAGACAATGTCGAGAAGGACTTATATATTTGGGTCCAATAGCAACTGCTCACCGTCGGGCAACCGTTTTGCCGGGGCCACACACGCTGACCGACGATGCAAAGGGCGAGAGCTCGGTCGATAGTCCTGGTACTTATCTTTACGACCCAGATCCAGCCGTGGTGCGTGCCCACCTAATAGACGAGTTAGCCAGAAAGATCGACGCTTGGAAACTGGATAGCCAAATAGCCTACCTGACGAACAATCACCTGATAAAAACACCTTTTGCAAAAAGTTACCGCATCTTAGAAGTTAGGCCGTTTGGAGTTAAGACCCTACGGAAATATCTTCGGCGACAAGGATATTTTCCTTCTGAAATAAAACGCAGGAGATTCCCCATGGAACCTTCTGAAATTAAGCGTTCCCTCGGAGTTTCTACCGGCGACAAACCGGTTGTACTTGTCCTTAGCCGAATTTCAGGAAAAATGACCTGTTTAATTTGCGAAAATATAGGTATTTGAGCACATTCTATTAACGGGTATTGGGGCAGATTCTAACCCAATTTCTTCCGTGTCTACCCAGTCTGAGGAGTAATGGTGCAGCACAAATTTTATCTCGGATCTGTCATTATCTTGATGGGTTTGGCCTATCTGATGTGGACCAGTTTTCAGCAATCTACATCTATGCACCTCACCTTAGGAATGCTCATGGAGAAAATTCAATTAGACCATCCGATATCAGACCGAATTCAATTGGGAGGCAGTACTGTTGTACCAGGATCCATTTTATGGGACAAGTACAAATCAAAAGCCACCTTTGACATAACTGATGGAGAGAACAATCTAAGCGTAAGATATGTTGGAAACGCCTTATTACCGGACACATTTAAAGACGAAGCATTAGTTGTTTTGGAAGGTGAATATAATACACAAAAAACTTCCTTTGAGGCAGATTTAATATTTGCAAAATGCCCTTCAAAATATGAAGGCCAAGATTACAGTAATCACGTTGAAGCCATGCAAGAAACCGGCTACTTACCTAATGCTCCTTCTAAACTTTTACTCAAAACAAAAAAATGATTGATATTGGGTATTTTGCCCTTTGCGCAGCACTAACTTTTTCGGGTTATGCAACGATTGCATCGTTCGCTGCCGGACGCAAACAAAGTCTTTCTCTTGCCCGTTCCGGAGAAAATGCTGCACTTGTCACCTGTGGCTTGTTGACACTGGCAGTTATTGTCCTTTGGCATGCCTTGTTAACACACAACTTCCGCGTCCAATTTGTTGCAGAAAATAGCGACTTGTCCATGCCTGTCTTTTACCTCATTACGTCTCTTTGGGGAGGACAAGCTGGATCCTTGCTATTCTGGGGATGGATACTCTCATTATACGCTGCTGCAGTCATAATCATTTATAGAAATAGATACCGCGACCTCATGCCTTATGCGGTTGCAGTAATATCCTTATCAAGCTTCTTTTACTGTATCCTGCATCTATTTTCAGCCGATCCTTTTACACTCCTTCCAACTATACCTGAAAATGGTCGAGGCTTAAACCCTCTCCTACAACAGCCGCTTATGGCTATCCACCCTCCCCTACTCTATCTAGGGATGGTTGGTATGGTAGTACCTTTTTCATTCGCAATATCTGCCTTACTTTCAGGCAATTTAGACGCTACCTGGTTACGACCGGCTCGGAGATGGATGTTGATCCCATGGTCCTTTCTTGGCGCTGGTCTTCTACTGGGTGGCAAGTGGGCCTATGTTGAATTGGGATGGGGAGGTTACTGGGGTTGGGATCCCGTTGAAAATTCATCTCTTATGCCCTGGTTGGCCGGTACTGCTTTCCTACACTCAATAATGGTTCAAGAGCGCAGGGGAATGCTAAAAGTATGGAATTTATTTCTCGCTATACTCTGCTATTCGCTGTGTATGCTTGGCACATTCATAACGCGTTCAGGTATAATCTCGTCTGTCCATGCATTTGCAGAGTCAAATATTGGCCCTTTTTTCGTGACTTTTTTAGTAATTATTGGCGTTTCATCCGTAGCCTTATTGTATTACCGTCTCCCTAAGTTGGGCCCCGATAATAAACTGGAATCTTTTGTCTCGCGTGAAACAGCCTTTTTGTTGAACAATTGGATTCTTCTGGGGATTTTATTTGCCGTACTTTGGGGAACTCTTTTTCCTCTGATATCTGAGGCATTCACCGGACAGCAAATTACGATAGGACCACCATTTTTTAATCAAGTTAACACTCCTCTAGGTCTTATTCTCATTTTCTTGACGGGCGCCGGACCGTTGGTCGCATGGCGTAAATCTTCCACCCATGGTTTAAAAAAACACTTCGCCCGTCCTTTTCTTTTTGCTCTCTTGTCGGCACCAATAATACTTGGTATTGGTGTTAATGATTTTTATGCCTTCGTTTCATTAACAATATGCTGCTTTGTCGTCGCGGCAATAGGTCTTGAGTTTCACACAGGTACCCTTGCTCGAAAACGAAGTACCGAAGAAGGATATTTTATTGCGATGTTCCGGTTGTCTTTAAAGAATCGCCGTAGGTATGGCGGATACATAACGCACGTAGCATTAGTACTCCTTTTTGTTGGTTTTACGGGCAAGGCGTTTACTACAGAGACAGAGCTTGTTTTACAAAAATCAGAAACTCGAAGGTTCGGTGAATACGATTTGACCTTTGAAACATTGGCCTACGTAGAAAATGCTGGAATGCAGTCAACTGCTGCTGTATTGTCGCTACATCTAAATGGAGAACGCTTAGGTACGCTTTTGCCGGAAAGACGGTACTACAAAGCTTTCGATCAGGGAACAACAGAAGTCTCTATCTACTCCGGTTTATTGGAGGATTTTTATCTGATACTAGTTGGATGGAGCAACGATGGCAGCGCCAAGTTTCAAATTTACATAAACCCTTTAGTTAAATTTGTTTGGTTGGGAAGTATAGTCCTTATATTTGGTTCAATATGGGCAATGTGGCCAACTGGCCGAGATAGGCGCATAGCAAAAGTAGATACGCAAAACGCTGTAAAAATGAACAAAACCGTTGAATCAATCTAGGTGCTCTGTGAGTTATTCCTTTCCGTTACTATTGTTTTTTTCAGCAGTAACTAATGTTTTTTCGGCAACACCAACCCAGATTAAGGAAATAGCCAAAAAGCTAGTGTGTCTATGTGGTACATGCAACCGCGAATCATTATCGACGTGTTTATGCGACCACGGACAATCTCAGAGGGATAGGATCAGTAGAGAAATTGACCTCGGAAAAGCCACTAACGAAATCATCAAAGACTTTAAGGATGAATTTGGTGACGTTGTGCTGGCGTCCCCCCCCGCTGAGGGCATAAACTTATTAGCGTGGATTGCTCCTATTGCGGCACTTTTGTTAGGTGCCATAATTCTCCGTCTCTTTATAAAGAGACGAGTAGAAACGCCTTTCTTAAGTAACAGTAGAGAGACCTCCTCGCAGGAAAATCCATTGGATCATGAACAACACAAACGGTTGCAAAACGAATTAAAACAATTCGAAGAGAGCGAATAAGTTAAAGATGGAGATGTTTGCAATCATTATATGCGTTTCGATTGCCATGGTTTGCCTATTCGTTGTTGCTAGACCCTTAATGAAAGTACACGATTTTTTCGCCACAGCTGATACAAAGAAACGGCTATTAACAGAAACAAAGGACCAGATCTTATCCTCGCTCCGTGAATTAGAATTTGATCTGCAATTAGGCAAATTAAATGACGAAGAGTATAAATCGTTGCGGGAGGATCTTGAGAATAAAGCGATAGTAGTGATAGATCAGTTAGACCGATTAGAACTAGAAAACGAAATTGCCGACAGTGATCTGATCCAGAAATTAGAAGTTGAAATTCCCCACATTAGCCAAGATACCCAGATTCAAACCAAAGATCTGCCTCGAGCATCAAATTTTTGCAGCCAGTGCGGAAATAAACGAATGAAAGAGGACAAATACTGCACACAATGCGGAAACGCCTTTCATGCAGACCTTTAAAGCCGTTTGCTCATTCATTTTTCTTCTATCTACCCTTCTTGTTTGGAGTGCTGAAGCAGCACTTGTTCGGGGCTATGTGCTAAAAGACTCAAAGCGAATAGCCGGAGTCGAAGTAGCTTTCTATATGAATCAGGGCGAACAAGCAACGGAACTAGCACGTAAAGCGTCTGATGAAAATGGCCGGTTTTTGTTTGCGGGACCATTTATTCAACCGGGAATGCCCTTTGCCTTAGCCGCTTTTTACAAGGGTGTCCCGTATCATAGCTCAACACTACAAGTCGCCGCACAAAAAGAAATCATTATCGAAGTTTTTGATACCACCAGTGTAGGAAAAAAACTGCACATCGATACTCATCACCTATTCGTGACCCTTAGCAAAGCCCAAATAAACGTAGTACATTTAGTACAGATGAGTAATGAAAAGAACCAAACATTCGTAGGAAACATGGCAAATGGTGTTAGGCATGTAAGTAAATTCCTATTAGATGAGAGTCTTTTCGATTTGCAAAATTATTCTGGGCATTTTCATCAAACCAACGAAACTACATTCTTCGATAGCCAACCATTACCTCCGGGTGAGACACAACTAAGCTTCTCTTTCAACTTGGATCCTAGCAAATTAAGTGGTGGATATAAACATGATGTAGTTTACCCTACAAACCGACTTGAAGCTTTCATCCAGCCAACGTCGATCGAAATCTCAAATGGTTGGGAAGACTTAGGCGTGGTCGATCTTCACGGAACAACCTATCGTAGAGTTTTAAAACGCAATCTGACCTCCGGTGAAAGCACGTTTATTAAATTGCCACTGCCCCTAGCCATCCGAAATCTGTTCAAATGGGTCGCCCTCACTACCTGCTTTGTATTTAGTTTTTTTGCACTCTGGTGGAAGTATCCGAACCGTCTGCATCAATCTTCATATTCTTCAGGTTCAAAGTCTAAAACATTAGCAGATAGAAGATCAGAGTTGCTTCTAAAAATTGCTCAATTAGATAAAAAATGGGCACACGAAAAGGACAATCCCAATTATTTAGAACAAAGAAAAAAAATAATCCTTGATGCCGTAAAAATAACGAAGCTGCTTGAGGCTATATAAAATGGTTGCGACGGATATCGATTTACAAAAGGTTAGCAAGCGCTTTGGCGCCTTGGTTGCATTGCATCCAACCGAATTATCTATTCCGAAAGGGCAATATGTATTGATAATTGGCTCTAACGGGGCCGGAAAGACTACCCTCCTTCGGCTCACAGCTGGAGTCAGTCGACCGTCGAGCGGACAAGTTCTTATATGCGGACAAGACTTGCGAACTAATACAGACTGCCGTGCAAATATTGGGCTCCTTTCACATCACAGTATGCTATATGAAGACTTAACTGCTGAAGAAAATCTTCTTTTTTTTTCAAAGCTTTACAGCGTAGAAGAAGCAAATTTGAAAATTGAGCGGTCCCTTGAACTGATCGGTTTAAGCCGATGGCGCCATCGAAAAATCAATGGGTTTTCCCGTGGGATGAGACAGCGTTTAGCCATCGCTCGTGCAACTATTCATAATCCTCCAATCATTCTACTCGACGAACCTTACACGGGCTTAGACCCCATGGCACGTAAAACTCTGCAAAACCTTTTAATTCAGTTAAAAGACCATGGTCATACATTTCTAATGGCGACGCACCGCTTAGAAGAAGCCGCTCCCTTAGCCGATAGAGTTATCGTCATTGAATCAGGCAGCATTGTATTCGACCAAACTTGGCAGGGAACCGGCAGGGATCTCGTAAAATTATTTGAGGTCCGTAAGGAACAAATACTATGATTTTTTTTCGACGGGCCCTTGTTATTTTTTTCAAGGATCTTCGCACTGAATGGCGAACGAAACAAAGAGTTGTTACAATGGCTTTTTTCTCTTTGTTAATACTGCTCGTCTTTAATTTCGCCCTAAAAATTGGAGGGGCTATGCTTCACGAAATAGGAGCGGGGGTACTATGGTCAACCTTAGTATTTGCCAATCTCCTTGGGCTAGGCCGTGTTTTTGATGAAGAAAAAGAGAACCGAGCCATTGACGCATTACTCATTACACCTGGGGACCGGAGTGCTATTTACTTTGGAAAACTGCTGGCCCACTTTGTTTCATTATTTCTCGTTTCTCTATTCGTTTTGCCATTTTTCTGTGTCTTTTTTAATATTTCGTTTGGGATGTTTCTACTTCCTCTTTGCGGCGTATTAGCATTGGGTTCCTTATGCTTTACCTGTGTCGGTACGTTGTACGCCGTCCTATCTTATAACTTGCGACTAAGAGAATTAATGTTGTCCGTACTTCTTGTGCCCATGCTACTGCCTGCTTTAATCTCTATTGTAGAAGCTACAAACCGCGTTTTCAGCAATAATTACGATGAGGTCTTTTGGACACATGTTAAAATATTAGTTGTTTTTGCTATAATCTTTATTGCCGTGTCACATATGCTTTTTGAATATATAATTGAGGAATGATTAAAAACCTTCTTGCAAGTCAAATAGTCCCTATTGTACTTTGCCTATTAATGGTAAGTGCTTTGGTGTCAATTTTATTATATGCACCAACTGAAAGCGTAATGGGTGAGACGCAAAGAATTTTTTATTTCCATGTACCGGCCGCTGTAAACTCATTCATATGTTTTTTCTTAGTGTTTGTCGGTAGCACACAATTTCTACGCACCCGAAAGGCTTACTGGGACAAATTAGCGCTGAGCACTGCTCAAATTGGAGTCGTATTTTGCCTTATCGTACTTATAACGGGCCCCCTTTGGGCTAAGCCTATTTGGGGCGTTTATTGGCGTTGGGAACCCAGACTCACCACAGTATTGATAATGTTTACAAACTACGGGGCATATTTAATTATGCGTGCTTTTGAGAATAATTCTGACCGAATACAACGTATTGCCGCCGTAATTGGAATAGTTGCATTTTTGAATGTCCCGTTAGTATACTTTTCCGTCGATTTATGGGCTGCCGACCAACAACTTCACCCTCAACGCAACGTCGAGTTAGACCCAAAAATGCGTACAGCACTTTATGTCAGTTTCGCTGCACATATTACTTTCTTAGCTTTTTTAATTCTTCGGCGACTGCACTTATATCAAGTTGAGGAAACCATTTCTCGGCTACGAAGTCATGTCCACGCACAAATAGATCGGTAATGGAAATCATGGAAAATTTACAGTATCTTTTTATCGCCTTTTCAGCTGTATGGATCATACTTTTTCTCTACATAAACCACTTACAGCGTCGGACAACTGCTCTCAATAATGAAGTCCAAGAGCTCAAAGAATTGCTAAAAATTGAACAGGATTAAAATACGAATTACGCTTGTTGACACTCGGTTCATGCGTATTATATTCTCGGGCCATAGTTATCACTTGATTCCAATCCAAGCCTTTTCACGAGTTTTGTAATGATCCGAATGGAAATAAGCGCCGTTTACACCAGTAGCCCAGAAGCATCCTATCCTCAGGTAGTACTCAAGCAGGTAGATGGCGACAACTATTTGCCAATAATCATAGGTCGATTTGAGGCCGCAGCAATTTCCATGGCTCAAAATGAAGATGTACCTGCTCGACCAATCAGCTACGACCTAGTGCGGCAGATCTTACTTGGAATGGAATGCCATGTATCTAAAGTGGAAATAACCGAATTACATGAAAGTACTTATTTCGCTGACGTTCACGTAATCTCGAGTGATGGTACCGTCCGCATATTTGACGCACGTCCGAGTGACGCTATAGCAATCGCCCTTCGTTTTAATGCACCCATTTTTGCATCGCCTGACGTTTTAGATGAGGTCGGCATCCCCTCGGCACCAGACCCTCATTCAAGCTTGGAAGAACAGGAAGAAATAGTTCAAATATCGGTTGCCATTGAGGAAATGGAACAAATCACATCAGATCTTCAACCAGCCGAAACTGAATTAGAAACACTAAAAAGGCGCTTAGCGCAGGCCGTTGCCGAGGACATGTATGAAGAGGCGGCACGTTTAAGGGATGAAATCAAACTCCTAAAGTCACGATAATTTTTCAAGGCCTTTTATTGGAAAGTACTAAACCTATGGAAAGTGCTTCTATAGTCGAAATGCTTGTCGTTACGGTCAGACCATATTTGAGGGAAGATCGTCCCCTTGTTTGGCTTAAAGAAAGGACCAATACGAAACCTCGGCTGCTTCCAATAGCGATCGGCGAATTTGAAGCAGCATCAATTCAGATGTGCCTCGAAAAAGACGAACCTATTAGGCCTATCGCTTATGACCTACTAGCATCAATGATTCAAGAGAGCGCGGCTAACATCCTTCAAATAGTCATACACACCGTTCGACAGTCTATTTTTTATGCCAAGATCGTTGTGGAACACAACCATAAAATCCAAGATATCGATGCCCGCCCGTCAGACGCTATAGCCCTAGCCTTACGAATGGACACTCCGGTCTATGCCTCGCGCGAACTATTGGAAACGGTGGGCGTTTGTCAATTGGAGTCAGAAACGGATATAAATGAGATTCTTCAACGATTCTCTCTTTTAGAGCCACAAATTATCGGCTCAACCCAAACCGAAAAAGAAAAAAACGAAGACCCCCAAATAAATCTTTCCAAAGAACCTATTGACGAGATTGAAATCCTCCGTAAAAAACTGGCCAGCGCTATTGTTTGCGAAGAATACGAAGAAGCTGCCCGGCTACGTGACGAAATCGATTCAATAGGGGAAAATAGTACTTCCTAAAATACTCCCTCTTTTAACTCAAAACATGTGAATGACAGACAAATTGGCTATCTTAATCATCAGTAGAAGACTTTTTTACTATATCCTATTTCTCTTTTTTTGGGAAGGCTGTAATCGCGAAACTGACAATGCCTTCGACTCTCCCTATACCACCTTTGTTACACACCAGACGGCAATTGATCAGGGTAATGTAGACCTCATTTGGAATACCTACAGCAGATCTTATCAAAACCAACAAGTCAGGTCTACCTGGCGACGCAAGTGGAAGAAGATGGATGCGAGCGAGCGAAAGGCCTTGCTGCGACGAGAAATAACAAAAGAGCAAGTCATAAACGATCATATCGCCTATCTTCTTTTGGACTCAACAACACTAAAAAGTGACCGTGAATCTCCTTTTGTTTATTTTGTTAAGGAATTGGGTCATTGGAAGATAACCACCCACTTAGATAGCACATTTCACAATTCTTTAGAACAAGCCATTGAGAACGGCGATTATAAATTGCCAGATCAACCATAATAAACTTCAGTAGTAGGTTTCCTCCTAAATTGAACAAATTGTTTAGTTAATAGATCCGATAATGTCCTTTAAGTACACAACAGGGTCAAGAATAAATTGTTTATTCCGATATATAAATCTATGGTTTTTAAATACTTCATATTGCGCCTAAATTATCCTTTAGCGCTACTCTTTTCATTGATTCTCGTCTCCGGCTGTGGGTTGCGCCAATTGCCACCGATAAAATATGTGCCAAAATTGGGCCAAGAAAGATCCGTTTCTACGGTTGAGGTCTTAGGTCAAGCACTTAATGACAAAAACGTGTTAGTGAGAGCACAGGCTATTCAACTGTTAGGCTCAATTTATCATGTTTCTCCTAAGCAAGAAAAGAAACATGTTTCAAGAATTCTTGGAAAAGCAAGCCGAGACTCCGATCCAGGAATTAGACTACAAGCGATAGAACTTTTAGGAACTATTGATGCCAAATACAGTAATCCATATCTGCAAGAAGCACTTAAAGATGCCAATCCCTTAGTCCGAGAACACGTCATGCAGGTTTTAGGAAACAGACACAGCAAACAAGACCAACAATATCTGGACGATTAATATTAGCTAAAATATCATAGTTTTTGTGCGATTTTTCCTGAAATCACACAAACCAGCGTGTGTGGTTCACCACAGTAACAGTCTTTCACTGCTTGAATTAGTACTTGACAACACAAATTTGTGTCCTTAACTTGGTGGCAGGCTTGTAGATACCGTTGCAAGATAACACAAAATAATTTGTGAGTGTGGCGGTCTGAACAATTGTTATGTCCATTGCGCGCGACTCGAAATCCCCTTTTTCGGGCCTTGGGGGTCTTCAAAGTACCTCCCCACACCGCCTCGTTTGAGGATCTCATTTTGCGCACCGAGACCAATTGTTACAGCTGCCACACTCCTGTTGTTAGTGAAGGCAACCCATTTTGTTACGAAAATGGGTTGCCTTCTTGTTACCTTCCCGACCGATACAACGAAAACCAATTACTCTTCTTATGCATATTTGTATGGTCGCATTTAGCGACCTTAGGTTTGATTATAGAATTTTTCGTGAGGCCCTTTCGTTGCAAAAGGCCGGGCACAAAATTACGGTTTTCTCTACAGCCTTTGACAAACAGCCACTCGAAGATTGGAAACACATAGATACCCAATTATTACAAATAGATCGTTCCCAATCACTCCGAAAACTTTACCCGATGTTCTGGCAGTGGGCTTTCACGCGTCTCAGATCAATAAAGGCTGACGTGTTCCATGCGCATGACTTAGATGCACTATGGCCGTGTGCCCGAGCAGCAAAGCGATTAAATAGGCCTCTCATTTATGATTCACATGAGTTTTGGACTGAACAGTCTTCTTTGGTAAATCGACCATTAATCCAAGCAATTTGGAGTCGATTGGAGCAGCACTTAGTTCCGCAGACACATAGAATTATCACGGTCAGCCAAGCAATTGCTGATTCCTTAAGTAAAAAATATCCGGAGGCACCCCCAATTACTGTTTTACGGAATCTTCCTATGTACAGATCTTATGAAAACAGTTCTCGCATACGCACCCAACTTAATATTAGCCCCACGTCACCCATAGTTCTTTATCAAGGTGGATTCCTATTTGACAATGGACTAATCGAACAAATTAGAGCCGCCAAGGATTTTGGTGACGCTGTATTTGTACTTATCGGTAGTGGACCTTGTGAACAGGAATTAAAATCCTTGGTAGAGAAAGAGGGACTTGAGGAAAAAGTCTATTTTATAGATAGAGTGCCCTTTTATAAGCTACACTCCTATACCTGCTCAGCAGACTTAGGCCTGTGCTTGATTAAAGGTACTGGAAAAAGTTTCTATCATTCCCTTCCCAACAAGCTCTTTGAATACATAATGGGTGGTTTACCTGTCATCGCTAGCGATTTTCCTGAAATGAAAGAGGTGATTCAGAAAACAGACGTCGGTACTACTATAGACCCAACCGATATAGATAGTATTTCGCATGAGGTTCGGAATGTGTTGAAAATGCAGAAAGAGCTTGCTCGACGACACGAATCAGCCATTTCAGCTTCAAAAATTTATAATTGGGAAAAAGAATCTGACGTGCTTTTACAACTCTATTCCGAACTTTAAAATGACCGAAAAAACATTACCTACTTTAAGTATTATTTTACCAACGTATGACGAACACGAAAGGCTCATCGATGCCATAAAGAGCCTTGGCCAACAAGAATACCCGAAAGATTTGGTAGAAATTCTCGTAATCGACGATGGTTCCCCTGAGCCAATAGATCAAACATCATTAATCAAACTGGCAATACCGTTCAAATTATTGCTGTTCCGCAACAACAATAACCAAGGCCGGGCACACTCACGCAATACCGGCTTGCGAAATGCTTCCGGTGAAATAATTATATTTTTAGATAGCGATATGACTGTGCTACCTACTTTTTTCTCATCACATGTACAAATGCACAGGGAAAAAAGTGACTCCATTGGGGTCGGAAATATTATTTGGGCAGATGAAATCCCCGATAACCCTTTAACGCGCTATGCCTCGAGCAGAGGTGTACACCTAACTAATATATCTGACGAAGTACCATTTAAATGTTTCGTCACTGGTAACTCCTCAGTACCGAAGGCTTTATTAGATCGCACTGGACCATTTGATGAGGATTTCAAAACCTATGGAGGAGAAGACTTAGAGTTAGGAGCTCGGCTACATTCGAAAGGCGCTCGATTTTTTTATATCCCAGAAGCCTTATCCTACCACCATCACTCCCGGCCTCTAAAAGAATTTTGTCAGCTCATGTACGATTATGGCCTGAAGTCTTTGCCTATTGTTTTGGAAAAACACCCCGTATTAAAAGGCCTTTTGCGGCTTGATTTCCTAGATAGATCCAATCTAACGATAAACCGAATACTCTTCCGTATTGTGCTTCTTCGTCCCGTATATTTGACTATTTTTTTTCTAACAAGATTAGGTATGTATTGGTATGTTCCGGACTTATTTTTCGATTATCTTATCTGGTACAATCGAACTCGGGGTTATTTAAAAAGTCTCACTTTTAAAACTAAAAAATAAAAGCCATTGGACTTTTTATACTAATTATATAAGCATGTTTTCTTATAAATTTAAATAATTGTTGGAATTAGATTATGCCAGTACCTGAACCACGGTAGCTCCAATCTGAGCAGGGCTCTCACAAACATGGATACCTGCTTCTCGCATTGCTATCATTTTGTCTTCTGCCGTACCTTTTCCTCCTGCAATAATAGCTCCGGCATGACCCATTCGACGTCCCGGTGGAGCTGTGCGACCCGCAATAAAACCAACCACAGGCTTTTCATAGTGCGCTTTAACGTAAGCAGCGGCCTCTTCTTCTGCCGTTCCACCTATCTCACCAATCATAACAACTGCCTTCGTATTATTGTCATCTTTAAAAAGCTCAAGTGCATCTAGGAATTTTGTCCCGATGATTGGGTCTCCACCTATTCCAATCGCTGTCGACTGACCCAAGCCATGTTCTGATAACTGACCAACAGCTTCATAGGTTAAGGTTCCGCTTCGAGATATAATACCAATCTGTCCAGGCTGGTGTATAAAACCCGGCATTATCCCTATTTTACATTTCCCTGGACTAATAACCCCGGGACAATTTGGACCCACGAGACGAGTATTATTACGTTTAACATATTCAAAAGCGGTTACCATATCCTCGACTGGTATTCCTTCCGTAATACATACAACCAGTTTAATTCCCGATTCAGCTGCTTCCATTATAGCATCAGCTGCAAAGGGAGGCGGAACAAAGATTACGGACGCGTTTGCCTTTGTTTTTTGTACAGCATCATAAACGGTATCGAAAATTGGTACGCCTTCAAAGGTCTGACCACCTTTACCTGGTGTTACTCCACTTACTATTTTTGTTCCATATTCAAGCATCTGTTTAGCATGAAATGAACCTTCGCCACCTGTAATGCCTTGCACCACAACCCTTGTATTTTCATCAATTAAAACACTCATGCGATCTCCAATTTAATTTATAGCAGCAACTACCTTTTCTGCAGCAGTTTTGAGTCCGTCTCCAACAACAAAATCCATATCAGATTCTTCCAACATATTAGCAGCTACATCGGCATTTGTTCCCGCCAGTCGTACCACAATTGGAACATTTACATTTATATTCTTCCTAGCTTCAATCACTCCTTCTGCAACCCGATCGCAACGAACAATCCCACCAAAAATATTCACTAGTATTGCTTTGACATTAGGGTCAGAAAGAAGAATTCGAAATCCATTTTCCACCGTTTCTGCACTGGCACCGCCACCAACATCAAGAAAATTTGCCGGTTCTCCGCCCGTTAACTTAATAATATCCATGGTAGCCATTGCTAACCCTGCACCGTTAACCATACACCCAATATTTCCATCAAGCTTAATATAATTTAATCCGAATTTGGACGCTTCTACTTCTAAAGCATCTTCCTCGTCCAAATCGCGCATTTCAAGAAATTCTTTCTGACGGTATAACGCGTTATCATCAAAATTGATTTTGGCATCCAAGGCTATGACTGTTCCATCCTTCGTCGTTACCAACGGGTTTACTTCAGCTATTGAGCAATCAGCGCCTAAATAAGCATCATACAGTCTTTGAATTAACTGCGCTGCTTCTCTCGCTTGTGAGCCATCTAAGCCTAGTCCTAAAGATAAGCGTGTGGCTTGAAAGGACCTTAGACCAACGTTGGGGTCTACCGTCTCTCGTAATATTTTTTCTGGATTTTTTGCTGCAACCTCCTCGATCTCCACGCCACCCTCGCTGCTGGCCATCACCACATTTTTCCCTTGTGCTCTATCCAGCGTTATGCCAAGGTAAAATTCTCGCTCAATTTCAAACGCCTTTTCAACCAACAATTGTTTAACCGTTTGACCTTCAGCGCCCGTTTGGTGAGTAATTAATTGCATACAAAGAATTCTTTCGGCCGCTTTCCGTGCCTCTTCCGCGCCCGTAACTACAGCCACACCACCACCCTTTCCACGTCCTCCAGCATGTATCTGTGCTTTGACAACCACTTTTCCCCCAAGAGTTTTTGCTATGTTTTCAGCTTCTCCAACCGTCTTTGCGACACCCCCTTCTGGCACAGCTACACCATACTTCTTTAAAACTTGCTTACCTTGGAATTCGTGTATTTTCATTAGTCATTACCCCTTTATTATTCAAAATGACACTAACAAATGTAATAAAGCTATGCAAGTTTTGTGAATTTTTCACATAGGTCCGTGCAACTTAGGTTTCTTTTTGTTAAATTATGCTGCCCATGCGGAAACTTAGAGTATAATCTTAAAAAAAGGCTCGTTGGAATAAAGTGCCCATGTTAGAAAAATTACTAAATTCTCCCATAGCAAAAAAAATGATAATGGCACTCACAGGGCTAATATGGTATGGTTTCCTCGTTGGTCATTTACTCGGAAATTTGCTATTACTAAAAGATGATGGAGGTAAAACTTTCGATGCGTATGCAGCGTTTCTTGTAAACCACCCACTAATTATTCCAGCCGAATTGTTTTTGGTTTTTACGTTTTTCACCCATGTATACATGGCAATCAGGTTGTCGATTGAAAACCGCCGTGCCCGGCCAATTGGATACCAAGTGACCCAGGCATCAGGCAGTCGTAATTTTGCATCATCGTCTATGGCTTACACAGGCACTTTTACACTCGTTTTTATCATTTTTCATTTAATGACATTCAAATATGGAGAACGGGTCGATGGTTCATTGTATAGGCTTGTCGAAGCAACCTTTCAACAGACCGGGTATACGGTCTGGTATGTAGTAGCTATGGCCATTTTGGGTTTTCATCTTTTCCATGCTTTTCAGAGCGCCTTTCAAACACTCAGTTTGCGATCTAGTAAAGTGCGAAATATCGGACTCAGTTTATGTGTAATCATCGCAAGCGGATTCGCTCTTCTACCCATCTCAATCTATCTGGGAATCAGGTGATTTAAATGACCCTTCAAGCAAATATTCCCACAGGTCCTCTTGAAAATAAATGGGAAAATCATAAGTTCGATCTGAAACTGGTAAATCCTGCCAACAAAAGAAAACACCGGATTATCATCGTCGGAACTGGCCTGGCGGGTGCCTCCTCTGCAGCGACCTTAGCCGAACTTGGTTATAATGTGCTCTCTTTTACAATGCATGATTCCCCACGTCGAGCCCACAGTATTGCTGCACAAGGTGGGATAAATGCAGCAAAAAATTATCAAAACGATGGGGACAGCGTTTATCGCCTATTTTATGATACTATCAAGGGCGGCGATTATAGAGCTCGGGAAGCCAATGTTTATCGCTTAGCTCAAATAAGTACAAATATTATCGACCAGTGTGCGGCCCAAGGCGTCCCCTTTGCCCGAGAATATGGAGGAACATTAAGCAATCGATCCTTTGGCGGGGCCCAAGTGTCCAGAACATTCTATGCACGTGGACAAACAGGGCAACAACTGCTTCTCGGGGCATATAGCTCCATGATGAGGCAAGTCAATACTGGCAGAATAACGCTTTATCCTCGTCGTGAGATGTTAGAAGTTGTAGTCATTAATGGCAAAGCCAGAGGGATCATTGTCCGAAACCTTGTTTCCGGTAAGATGGAAAGATACGCGGCCGACGCAGTCTTGCTCGCGACTGGTGGCTACGGCAACGTCTTTTATTTGTCCACAAATGCAAAGGGTTGTAACGTAACCGCAACGTGGCGAGCCCATCGTAAGGGGGCTTACTTCGCAAATCCGTGCTACACCCAAATTCATCCAACATGCATACCAGTTTCTGGAAGTTATCAATCAAAACTAACGTTAATGAGCGAAAGTTTGCGAAACGACGGACGTGTTTGGGTCCCGCTCCAACCAGGAGACATTCGGTCACCAGATAAAATTCCTGAACATCAAAGAGATTATTATTTGGAAAGACGCTATCCCAGTTTTGGCAATTTAGTCCCTAGAGACGTAGCTTCCAGAGCGGCTAAGTCCGTTTGCGATGAGGGGCGAGGTGTGGGCACAACCGGCCGTGCTGTATATTTAGACTTTGCAGACGCCATTGATCGAGATGGCGAAAATACAATACGGCAAAAGTACGGAAACCTTTTCGATATGTATAGAGAAATAACCGACGAAAATCCGTATCAAGGACCAATGCGCATATACCCAGCTGTTCACTACACCATGGGGGGACTGTGGGTAGATTATAATCTTATGAGCAATCTTCCTGGCCTTTTTGCACTTGGAGAAGCAAATTTTTCAGATCATGGAGCCAACCGACTCGGAGCAAGTGCACTAATGCAGGGACTTGCTGACGGTTATTTCGTCATTCCGTATACCCTTGGCGGATACATCGCCAGCACTAGTCAGGAAGATGTCAATACTGATCACGCTGAATTCCAAAAAGCAGAACAGGAGGCAGTCGGTCGCCTTGAATCTCTTTTGTCAATAAAGGGACGTCGCACAGTCGATGATTTTCACAGAGAATTAGGGCTAACAGTTTGGGATTATTGCGGTATGTCACGATCCGCAAACGGATTAGATGAGGCAAGAGAAAAAGTTAGGTCCATCCGAAGTGAATTTTGGGACAATGTAACTGTATCAGGAACTCCTGGGGAGTTTAATCAGGTGTTAGAGCGTGCCGGTCGTGTTGCAGACTTTATGGAATTTGCCGAATTAATGATGTGCGATGCCCGAACCCGCGAGGAATCCTGTGGAGGACACTTCCGCGAAGAATATCAAACCAATGAGGGCGAAGCGTTAAGAGATGACGAAAATTTCGCCTTCGTCTCTGCCTGGGGTTTCAATGGTGTCGGCAACGAACCGGTTTTGAATAAGGAACGACTCACCTTTGAAAACGTTCAACTCACGCAAAGGAGTTATAAGTGATGTTTGTTCAGGCCTTTAGCTTTTTGGTTCAAAAATTCCATTCTCTATCAGATGATCTAATACCATTTCACCTATACACCAAGAGTAACAATATTTTAGAAGAAAATGAAAGCTGCGTCCCTCCCGAATTAAGCAAGAGCCTGAATAAGGCTGATACTGAAAATGAATCAAAAGAGATGGCTTTCACACTTAAGGTTTGGCGCCAAAAAGGCAATGACCACGCTGGTGAAATTGCAACTTATGAGGCAAAAAATGTAAGCCCCGACATGTCTTTTTTAGAAATGCTTGATGTGGTAAATGACAGTCTCGAACTAGAGGCTATAGATCCAATTGCATTTGACAGTGATTGTCGTGAAGGCATTTGTGGGGCATGTAGCTTGGTAATAAACGGTCAACCTCATGGGCCTGGAAGCGGTGTGACTACGTGCCAATTATATATGCGCAGTTTTGAAGACAACTCTACGATCACGATAGAGCCTTGGAGAGCAAAGGCTTTTCCACTTATAAAAGATCTTTGCGTCGATCGATCGGCCTTTGACCGAATTATTCAAGTAGGCGGCTACGTTTCCGTAAATACCGGATCAGCTCCCGATGCAAATTCAATGTTGATCTCGCAAGATTCAGCAGAGGAAGCTATGGATGCAGCAGCATGTATTGGGTGCGGCGCATGCGTTGCCTCTTGTAAGAATGCCTCTGCTATGCTCTTCGTGGGTGCCAAACTGAAGCATTTAAATATCTTACCTCAAGGACAACCTGAGAGAAAACAACGCACCTCTTCAATGATCGAAGCCATGCAGAAAGAAGGCTTCGGAAACTGTACAAACGAATATGAATGTGAGGCTGTTTGTCCCAAAAATATCTCTGCAGATCATATTTCGTTTTTAAATCGTGATTTTATAAAATCAAAGATTAGAGATAATTGAAATACCAGTAATTTTTTACACAAAAATGACCGAAGTCAGTATAATTATAACCCCGGTCATTTTTGTATAAAAAGCTTACAGCGTAGCTTTCTATGCTACTTGCACTATATTTACCCGTTTTCGTTTTTTTCCAAAAACTTCAAATTGCACTTTCCCATCTACGGTCGCAAAAAGCGTATCATCTTTGCCTTTTTTTACATTAACACCGGGATGTATCCGCGTACCACGTTGGCGAATTATTATCGTGCCCGCCGAAACATCTTCGCCACCAAAACGTTTTACACCCAATCTTTGGGAATTACTGTCGCGTCCATTTTTTGAACTACCAACACCCTTTTTATGCGCCATGGTGTCCAATCCTTTCAATTCAAGCTGTATACATTACTAATTCGGTAAGATAATATCCTCTATCTTTATCTCCGTAAAATCCTGTCTGTGGCCATTCCGATTTCGATAGGTCTTACGACGACGCATTTTGAAGACGACAACTTTTTCGCCTCTAACATGGCCTAATACTTTCGCCGACACAACAGCACCCTCTACAATCGGAAGCCCTACATGTGAATTTTCTTCATCAGAGACCAACAGTACATCAGTAAATTCTTGAACATCACCTGCACCGGCATCAAGCTTTGGAACACGAATTGTTTGCCCCTTCTCAACACGAATTTGCTGTCCCGCTACTTTAATCACAGCATACATCACAAATCTCCACGGTAAGACATAAAAGTACCAAAACAGTTGTAAAAGCTACAATGAAAATATGACTCTGTCAAATCAAACTTGGAATTCTGATGTTACGTCCGAACTGCGCTTTAATGAGTAGAGTCGATAATCCTGAGGAGAAAGTGATGTGTCCGTTTCTACTTGTAAACGGGCTTTTGTAGTTTTGCGCAACAAACGAAGACGTGATTCGCGGTTCTCCAAAATATAGCTTGCAACGTCAGGATGAACCTTTAGGATATAACGACGTTCTCGAGTAGTAGCAAATGAACGTTGAAGCCAACGTTCTATTTTTGTCACCGTGGTATCGGGGCCTGTGACACGACCAGTACCCGAACAAATAGGACACGACTCACTGTGATCATGTAACAAATTTGGTCGCACTCTTTGCCGTGTCATTTCCAGAAGCCCAAATTCACTAAGATTTGAACTAACTGAAACTTTAGCCCGATCTTTTTTTATCTCCTCAATCAACCGATCAACAATTTTCTTTCTATTACGATCTTCATTCATATCAATAAAATCGATCACTACGATCCCTCCAATATCTCTCAGACGTAGTTGTCGGGCTACCTCACTAGCTGCTTCAAGGTTTGTTTTTAGATTGTTTTCTTCCTGATCATCAGACCCAACAAAGCGCCCTGAATTGACATCGATAAAGGTTCCTGCCTCAGCGTAATCTATTACCAGAGCCCCTCCCCGGCGCATCCAAACTGTACGTTGATTTAACTTTTCTATTTCGTTTTCAATCTCGTACACATCGAAAATCGGCCGACGGTTTTTATACAATTCGACACGATCAACAAATTGAGGCGATACATGCTTTAGATACACTTGTATCTCTTCGTGTAATGATTCGTCATCTACAACAACCTTCTCAACATTGTCAGTAAATAAGTCACGAATAACACTCGAAGTCATACCCATTTCCTTGTGTAAAAGAGCGGGCGAAGACATCTTCTTACTGTTTTTTAGCAGGCGCTTGTAATTCTTTACCAGCTGTTTAAGATCTCGCTTTAGATCTCGCTCACGCTTATCACGGCTTTCTGTTCTCACAATTACTGAATATCCATCTGGTCGGATATTTTCGACAACTTGGCGCAGGCGACGCCGCTCGTTTACGCTTGAAATTTTGCGCGAGACACCAACCCAACTGCCACCAGGAACGAGAACAACGAAGCGCCCGGGTAGCGACAATTGGGTCGTGATTCGTGCCCCCTTAGTACTAATAGGCTCTTTAGAAATCTGGACTACTGCTTCATCCCCTTTTTGAATTAGCTTTTGTATAGGGGTTGGATTCACTCTACGGCGCCCATTTCGTGATGAACCACCCTCGTCGCCCGCTGCTTCCATCATATTGCGAACCTGTAAAAACGCGGTGCGCTCCTGCCCAATCTCCACAAAAGCAGCCTGTAAGCCAGGCAACACAGCGGTAACGATACCTTTGTAGATATCACCAACCATGCGTTGGTTTTCAGGACGTTCGACCCAAACTTCGGCCAATTGACCGTCTTCTACAATCGCGATACGAGATTCATTTGTCGAGGCATTTATATATATTTCGGTCGGCATATCGCTTTCCTATTGGTCTCGTAGAAACCACTAGCGGAAAGCAAGGAAGGACAAAGTTACAAACGATCTGTTGGACAAATCCACTCGGCGCAATTGTACCACAGCCAAAAACGTCTACAGGGGGTGCGAACAAGCAATCACGCTTAAGATCGAGCCAATTCCTCTATTGAGCTGAGCCGTTCTCCATTAAAATGCTTCGTTTTTTGACCAATCCCTCAATACTCTTGCCTTATACGCTACGCAAGGTCGTTGGTCAATTTAGCCGAAAACATCCAAAATAGCTACCAATTAGAAAAGAGCAGATAAACGAAACTGCTACAATTAATCGTTTGGAAAACCTCTAAATTATAAAAAAAACTACCATACTACTGGCTCATATTTACACCCAAAACAAAGCCAACAAAATCGTGCAACATTACCAAAAACTTGTTGTCCACTAACAATTCTCTAACAAATTATTTATAACTATAAAGTCGGGCCAAAAGGCCTATTCATGTCTACCAAGGCACTTCTATAGAAATAATAGGTATACTCCTTAGGTGTAGCAAGCAAATACACACTATTCCAACACTTTTTCCGCCAAGATCTTTTTATATTTCTCACGATCAGCCAAAATTTCTATAGCTTGGCCAAACTGGTTATCTTCTAATAAGTCGTGCTTTATTAGAGCTTTTTTACCATGAGAACGCAAAACCAATTCTCTTTTAAGCGCAGCACTTATAAACGGCCTCATCTTTGTCATCAACCCATGCTTAATAGCTAAATCAAGTTCATCACCGAATTTCTCTAAGTTATCTACCACTTCACTCCAACCAAATTCACCCGCAAAAGAAACTAATGCGTCAATATGTAAACGAACTTGTTGGTCTTCGATTTTCTCTTCTAGTTTCCTTTTCACAATATATTCGGCAAAAGCATCGAGCATCACTTCGTCAACGATTGCTTCATACCTTTCATTGACAGCTTCGGCTGACAAAAAATCAACCACAAAATCGAAAAATACTCTTTGTCTTTCCAAACCCATGACGTATTTCGGCCTTTTTGATAACTCTACGTAGATGTCGGGATGAATTCCTCCTCCCCCATAAACCTTTCGTCCACCTTTCGTGAAATACACTGAATCACCTGTAGATTCATTAATCCCATTTCCATCTATGCCCAAACCAGTCACATTTATGAGATCCCGCATACTCATTGAAAGAAGGTTTTGTGCAGTAGAAGCATCTAAGCCAAACAACAATTGAAGTGAAGAAAGTGCTCCTTGTTCATTCTTGGCATTTCGCAACACGCCCAGCAGAGCTTTAGCTGATATTTGATGGTCACCCAAAGATATGTAGTCGAAAGACCCGTTGATACCTGAGAATTCCCGGTGAATGCTACGGCCACTTGGAGTGTAGTATAGCGCAGTCGTCAATTTAAGGGCACTATCAATGCTCTCGTTAAGATCGAAAATCGTTTGGACTGATCCTTTCCCGAACGAAGTCGTGCCTAATATTATACCGCAATCATTGTCTTGAATTGCTCCCGCAACTATTTCGGATGCACTTGCACTAGATTCGTCAATCAACACCACCAGAGGAACTTCTTCCGTATTCAAAGGATACTTTGAACGTTTAACATCCTCATGCCGACCACCTCGTTCCCGAATAGAGACTATTGGAACTCCCTCTGGCAAAAAAATATCGGCAACCTGGGTAGCTTGATTTAACAGGCCTCCAGGATTACCTCGAAGATCGAGTATCAAAGATTTGGCACCTTTTTCCAACACATTAATAACTGCCGCTTTGACTTCACCCGCCGTAGTTTCCGAAAAACGCGTTTCTCGCATGCTAATGTACCCGATATTCGGTTCCATATTATCAACAAAGGCAACGCTATATATTCGGATAAGTTGACGTTTTATAGACATTGCGCGTTCAGGTGCCCCTATCTTTGTAACTAGAGAGATATTGACCACTGACCCAGGATCACCTCTTAGTTCGTGAACAACATCATCTAGTGACATATTCTTTGTCTCAAGACCTTCTATCGAAACAATCAGATCGCCAGACCGTATTCCCGCCCTCCAAGCCGGGGTTTCTTCCATCGTAGAAATAATTATGGGAAAACTATCCTTTATAGCTACGGTAATACCTAATCCAGCGTACTTTCCCGTGGTGTCTTGACGTAGCTTCCGCATGCCTGCTTCGTCATAAAATTGGCTATGAGAATCAAGATGATCCACCATACCTTCAATAGCAGCTTGCATAATATCAGCATTTTCGATATCGGCGTAATAATTATCAACGATACGGGAAAGAACTGCACCAAGCCGATCCCATCCCCTATTTATATCCTGATAAGGGTCTGCTTGCGCTGCATTTGCAGAGGAAAAAAATAGAGGGATTAATAAGGCCCGCAGCACCATTTTCAATACGCTATTATTTAGACGAGACCATTTCTCAAAAGTCATTTAGCTTGGTCCCACCATATTTTCTGGTCTCACAAAATCATCAAATTCTTCTTCGGTCAGCAGACCGAGAGCAAGAGTTGCCTCTTTCAAGGTTATATTTTCGACGTACGCTTTTTTTGCGGCTTTTGCAGCATTATCGTAACCTATGTGTGGATTGAGGGAAGTTACCAACATAAGTGACTCTACTAAGTGGTGCTCTATCCTCTCTCGGTTCGGTTCAATTCCAACGGCACAGTTATCGTTAAAACTCGTACACCCATCAGTTAGTAAGCGAATTGAGTGCATTAGGTTGTGTATCATCACTGGCTTGTAAACGTTCAATTGAAAATTTCCTTGCGAACCAGCAAAACCCACTGCAGCATCGTTGCCCATAACTTGCACACATACCATAGTCAAAGCCTCACACTGGGTAGGGTTAATTTTACCAGGCATAATAGAAGATCCCGGCTCATTTTCTGGTATGCGAATCTCTCCTATTCCACAGCGGGGGCCTGACGCCAACCAACGAATATCGTTAGCAATATGCATCAGGCTAGCTGCAATTGTTTTTAGGTGTCCGTGTACTTCAACTAAAGTATCATGAGCTGCCAAAGCCTCAAACTTATTGGGAGCTGTGACAAAAGGAGCCTTTGTTAGTTCAGCAATATGGGAGGCCGCGCGCTCTGCAAAGCCAGTCTTGGTATTAAGTCCGGTTCCTACTGCTGTCCCACCCAAAGCTATGCAATACAGGGGTTGGAGAGCTGATTCAAGGCGTCTTAAGCCTTCGTCAAGTTGTGCAACATAGCCAGAAAATTCTTGTTGCATAGTAATCGGTGTTGCGTCTTGTAAATGAGTTCGCCCAATTTTAATTATTTCTACAAATTTATTCGCCTTGGAATCTAAAGTATCTCTTAGCGTCTTTAAGGAGGGCTTCAATTGATTAGAGATACCATCTACTGCAGCAATATGCATCGCTGAAGGAAAAACGTCATTAGAAGACTGGCTACGATTCACATGATCATTAGGATGTACGGGGGTTTTTGTTCCGAGATCCCCACCACTTAACTCAATTGCCCGATTAGAAATAACCTCGTTTACATTCATATTACTTTGGGTCCCAGAGCCTGTTTGCCAAACAACAAGTGGAAAATGATCATCCAGCTTTCCTTCTATTACCTCATCAGCAGCATCACAAATAAATTTGGCAATGTTAGCATCTAGATTTCCCAATTCAGCATTAACCAACGCAGACCCTTTTTTAACAATGCCGAGAGCCCTGATCATTTCCCTTGAAAAACGATCTTGGCCAATTCGAAAGTTTTGCAAGGACCGTTGAGTCTGAGCACCAAAATATTTGTCGCTGGGAACCTTTATTTCGCCCATACTATCTGATTCTGTGCGCATTCTCATATTTTCTCCGTTTCTCTAAGACAAATTTGTTAGTAATTTAATTGTTCGGCATATCTCTGTAAGTCGGTAACGGCACGTTCAACATCCGCCCCGTCCGCAACGTCAACGACTATTTCCTGCATTTTTTTTCGAACCTGCTGGTACGACGAAATAGTTGGTTCCGATTTACCAAACTCTAACAATGAATATGCAGACTTATATTGAGGGTTTTCATCAAAATAATCCGTCAGCCTATCTGCTGTACTATGACGAACTGGAAAATAGTTACTAGCTCTAACCCAGCGTGCCTGTTGGTCCGGTTCTGTTAACCATTTAATAAACAACCATGAGGCTAACTGCTGGTTTACGTTTGACTTACATAAGGAAATGCTTGCTCCGTACACATTAACCGTGGGCAAATGTGTTGTATGCGGCAAATGTGTTACATTCCATTCAAAATCAAACCCATCACGAACAGCACTTTCCACAAATGGCAACCCCGATGAGGATCCGAGCATAAACAATACTTGGCCAGCTGCGAATTCAGCTTGATCTGCATACTTTTCGCTCAATAGTTCGACTGACCCAACAACAACCCATTTACGAAGCCAGACTAATGATGCGCGCATTTCCATTGTATCAAACGTGTATAATTTATTTTCTATATCGGCTAAATCACCACCGCGCGAAAAAACTAATGAGGCCAAACGGCTCGCATCTGCTTCAACAAGCAATCCAAGGCTTCTTTTCTTATTTACGTTTCGGCTGAAGGGTTTTTCTTTCGCAATACTACATAAAACGGAAAATTCATCCCACGTCCGGGGTGGACTATCAAACCCTATTTCCTCTAACCAATCCGCGTTGTAGTACAGAACCTCAATAGATCTGTTTGGAGGAAATCCTATTTGGACTCCATCAATAAAATCATGAGATAAAAAAGATTCGACAAAATCATCACGCTCTTCAGATTTCAAACCCCATTTAGGAGAATCCATATAAGCAGTCATATCTACAATCCCCCCATCTCGGTAATAAGCTGCCGCCTGATTCTGATAGGCAACCGTGATGTTTGGCAAAACATCCGTCTGAATGCCTACAACCATCTTATTGTAGATGTCCTTGTAATTTCCGGCATATTCACCTTTAACAAAAATATCGTAAGGATTTGATTGATTAAATTGGGTAATCATTTTCTGAAGTTCTTTTTCTCTTTCCCGTGTGTGTTGATACCAGTATACGACCTCTTGGCCTGTTGGATCGACCATTTCCAGATCCACTACTTCCGATTCCGAAAACTCTGATCTGGGTTCGCCGCACCCAGAAAACAGGAAACCTGACAAAAATCCTACTAACATGCTCTTCATAAATTACCCCTTCAAACCAGACATTGAAATCCCTTCCGTAAACTCTTTCTGGATTAAAAAATAAACAAATAATACTGGTATTGTCGCAATTACGGCGCCTGCCATCTGTAAATGTATTTCCGCGCCAGCTTCACTCACAAATTGCTGAAGCCCTACGGATATTGGCCTCCATTCAGATGAATTGGTAACCAGAAGAGGCCACGCAAGCGAGTTCCATGAACCAATAAACGTAAACATCCCAACAGTCAACAGAGGTGGCCGGCATAGTGGCAAAATTATGCGAAACAAAAATCTCAGGTGACCAGCGCCATCTATTCTAGCGGCCTCCCAAAGATCATTTGGAACACCACGCATGAACTGTCGTAAAAGAAAAATACTAAAGGCGCTGGTCAGAAATGGTATCGTAAGGGAAGGCCAATTGTTAAGCCAAAGGACTGGCGTGTTTCGGTGCAACCACGTTACGGTAAGAAAATTCGGTACCATCGTAACGGTTTCAGGTATCATTAATGTTGCTAGAATAACAGCAAAGATTGTGTCACGTCCACGAAATTCCATTCGAGCAAGGGGATACGCCGCCATCAACGAAAACGTTAATGTCCCAACAACCTGGATCACGGCTATGATAACGGAATTTTCGAAATACAAACTAAAGTGCGCCTCGCGCCAAGCACCTATATAGTTGGCCCATTGTACGTTTTCAGGAATAATAGCACGACGTATCGTCTCCCCCCGAGTCATGAATGAAGAGAATATCATCCATAAAAATGGAAACATGGCAGACGCCGCGCCTATAATAAGACTTGTGTACAACAATGTTTTTCTAATAAAGCAAGAATAATCACGCTCCATAAAAAACGCGCTTTCCCAACAATCTATTCTGAATAAACGTTAGAAAAATTATCGCTATAAAAAGAACCACTGCCATCGCAGACGCATAGCCTGCGTTATGAAATTCAAAGATTTGTTCAAATATCACTACGCTTAGTACGTCAACACTATCCTTTGCACCTGGATTTTTCAAAATATAAATGTGGTTGAAGGCTTTGAATGTACCAATGACGGCCACCATGGACAGAAAAAAAAGTGTTGGTGACACAAGTGGCAGTGTAACATGACGGAACAATTGCCAACTGTTCGCACCATCTATCTTAGCTGCTTCATAGTAGTGGTTTGGAATTGCACTAAGACCTGCAAGCAAAATCACTATATCATACCCGACATAGACCCAAATATTATATACGATAACAGAGACTAACGCTAAGCTTGGAAAAGCCGTATCAAGCCAAACGGGAACATCGGAAAAACCAACCCTTTCTAATACCACAGTAACAATCGAACGACTCTCAGATAACCATCGTTCGCCTTCAAGCCCCAATAAGTCCAAAAACCCATTCGCAAATGACAACGGATGAGAACTAAAAAGAGATCGAAAAACAACCGCCGTTGCTATCGCTGGCGTAACATAAGGTAAGAAAAAAAGAATTCTAAAGGCTCCTTTGCCACGCAAACTATTGAACAGCAGATACGATAGAAACATTGCTATAGACAATTGGAGCGGTATCGTACCCAATGCATAAAAAAGCGTCACCCTAAAACCATTATACAGGCGGTAATCACCGCTATCAATTAAACCAAATAATCCATAAACCAGTAACAACCACATTGCTGGTATATACAAAACAAATGAACCTAGTTTCGAGAGAATTGAACTACTATGGTTTAAATTCTTGCGAAACTTCGCAATCAAAAATATTACTAAAAAGGCAACAACAAACCCCAAAAGATTTAGAGGGTCGCCTATGGCCTGAAGGTAGTGTTTAAAACCAATAAATGTGTCTCGTTTAATCCGCCAACTGTGCAAACTAACAAAAAAGGCATATAGGATTGGAAATAATCCAAAGCACGTTAAAACGACTAGGGCCGGAGACAAAAGCGCCCACGCAATAAAATTTTCTTTTGTCCGATTATCCATGACTAGCGGCCGATCTTCGTACAGAAAAAAGTAGAAATAGCCATATACAGCAACGATATCTTAGATACTGACCACTGTCAATGTGGGAAATTTCGTAATTAGAAATCAAGGTGTACATTTGATTTTGCCGAACCGCCCTTTGCGTAAGGCCTTTACAATAATTTTTGCAGAAGGAACAAGGCATAGAGCACACCCGACATCTTTTGAACTCTTTTGCGAAAAAAACTTGGTATAGCGTTATCTAATTTTGTAAGCGTTAGTTTCTTAAAAAAAATCTCCCGTTTTTGACTTCGCATTTATAGGTCATAAAAACCAGAGTTTAACCACACGTCTATTGGAGGCCACAGAAAAAAACCGAACTCCATTAATTTATGTTGGCTGCCCCCCTAGGGATCGAACCTAGAACCTCCTGAACCAGAATCAGGCGCACTGCCAGTTGTGCTAGAGGGCAAAAAATATGGCGGAGAGGGAGGGATTCGAACCCTCGGTACGGGTTACCCCGCA
>JAYYVF010000105.1:0-21313 GCA_036343635.1 Candidatus Latescibacterota bacterium
ATACCTATTGCTTCAGACATCGCTTACCTCCTGATGTGTGCGAAGTCAACGTCATTTTTCAATGTATACCTTTCGGGCCTGCACTAGATCCAGAGCATTACCCTCATCAGTATCTATGTGAACTTCGAGTTTCTCTTTGTCGCTAATACGACAAATCAAACCTTCCAACAAACCACCTTGATCACTATCTACAACCAAACGCATATGATCACCAGCACGAACTCCATAATATTCTGCTTCTGCAGAATTCATATGTACATGCCGTGCTGCACGTAATACTCCATGATCCAATTCCAAACCTCCATTAGGACCAACTAAAAAGCATCCAGGAGTGTTTTCCACATTTCCACTCAAACGCACTGGAGCTTCTATGCCCAAAAATCGTGCATCCGTAAATGCGAGCTCAACCTGGTTGTATTCCCGCAACGGACCTAGAACCCGTACATTGGCAATCAGCTGTTTGCGCGGTCCCAAAACAGAAAGCGTCTCCTGCGCGGCAAAAGCTTCATCTTGATACAACATTTTCTGGACTGTCAGGACACTACCCTGACCGAATAACACATCCATTGCAGATCTATTCAAATGTATATGACGCGCCGATATATTCACAACCAAACGTGGAATCTTGGGTAAATCCACCTGAGCAGACCGTCCCAATTGTGTATCTGGCAGAAAGTCATAAACTGTTTTTCGCACAATCTCCTCTATGGTAGTACGATCCAACACTTCCTTGCCACTGAACATAGAGGTACTCAATCTGACAACTCCATCTTTTTCCCCATTGACTGCAACTCATCTATAATTCCTACAATAACAGCGTCAGTAGGTACTTCACGCATATCCGGAGCAATACGCGAAGATGAGCCCTGCACAACTACGACCAATTCACCTTCCCCCGCTTGAACTGCATCAACACAAACCATCTCACGTCCCGTACGTACAAGCCCATGGTCTCTTACAGAAACCACTTCAACAACCAAAAGCTTCTTCCCATCTAAGCTTTCAATTTTAGCAGTCGAAACAACTCGACCACGAACTTGTCCAAGAATCATAAGCGGCAATCATGTTATGCGAAAATAATCCACGAGCGCGCAACGACGCTGACGCGTGAATGTTCGAGGAGACGTGAGTCCTTCTCCCGTTGGTCCCGCAATAGAGTAGGTACCAAATCCTTCTCCACCTAATCCTACACCAGCAAAAGAAGGACCGTTTTTTACAAAAATAGTTGTGTCGGCCGCACACGCCATCCGATGCATATTATCAATATTTCTCGAATGAATAATTGCGGTATGTTTATATCCGTGTTCAGAGATAATTGCGAGGCGGATGGCCTCATCCACATTTCGAACTCTTACAATGGGTAAAAAAGGCATCATCTGCTCTTCCTGAACAAATACGTGCTCTGAACCCGTTTCACCAATAAGCATGCGAAGTGACTCGGCAACTTTAATTCCGATATGTTCAGCCAGCACCCAGGCACTCTTTCCAACCAGATCACGATTTACAACAGGTTCTCCATCAGGTCCGGGTTTAAAAGCCACTTCCGTCAGTTTCTTTATCTGTTCCACACTTAATTCTTGGGCACCGTATTCGATCATGTGACGCTTTAATTCATCAGCCACAGAATCCACAACAAACACTTGCTTCTCACCAATACACAAGATATTATTATCAAAAGATCCTCCATCAATGATGTCTCTAGCAGCCTTCAATAGATCCGCAGTTTCATCAACAACAGCAGGAGGATTTCCCGGACCTGCAATAATAGCTTTCTTTGGACTAGCAAAAGCCGCCTTAGCAACTCCCGGGCCACCCGTAACAAGCAGAATACGAACACCTTTATGAGTAAATAATTCATTAACAGTCTCTAAAGTCGGTTCAGCTACGGTCGTAACAAGATTCGAAGGGCCGCCTTCATTTTCTATGGCCTGATTCAACATACGCACCGCATACATAGAAACATTCTTGGCACTTGGATGGGCATTAAAAACCACAGAGTTCCCTGCGGAAATAATACAAATGGCATTATTTATCATCGTCGGCACTGGATGAGTTGAAGGGGTGATAGCACCTACAACTCCATAAGGGGCCATTTCGACTACAGTAAGCCCATGGTCCCCCGTCCAGGAACTAGCTTCTAAATCCTCGATGCCAGGGGTCGCGTCAGCAGCAACACGGTGCTTCTGAATTTTATCCTCCAGACGACCCATTCCTGTCTCTTCAAGAGTCCGTCGGGAAAAATCTTCAGCCCGCTCCCGCGAAAGCTTTCGAATGGCGTCGATAATCTTACCGCGCTGCTCCAGCGTCAATGCAACCAAAGCTTCCTGTGCCCGAATAGCCGCCGTGACAGAAGCATCCACACTAGAAAAAACCCCATCATCACCAAACGCAGGTTGACCTGTGCCTATACCCGATGAGACAACACGACCGACAACCTCTTCAACTATTTTGCGTATTTGATCTTCGCTCGCTTTTTGCATCAAAAGCTTCACCTCAGTCAAGTGGTTGCAACTTTATATAGATTTTACAAGCTAAAGTTGCCCCTTCAACCCGTCAAGAGAAAGACACCTTGACATACCCCTTATCCCGATTTTACCTTGACACTTAATCTACGAATAAAAATTGGAGTTGTATATGCGTATTGTACGGTTTTTGGACTCGGAAGGGCAAGAGCATTACGGTTTGGACCATGAATCAAAAATAGGTGACTCTGTCACCACCCTCCACGGAAACATCTTCACTGACTTTCAGCCGACCGATAAAAGTGCCACTTTGGCCAAACGTCTCACCCCGATAAACCCTTGCAACATTTACTGCATCGGACTTAATTACCGGGAACATGCAGCCGAATCAGGGATGGAAGAACCTGAAAGACCCATTGTATTTGCAAAACCAACCAGCAGCATATGTCACCCTGACGATCCCATCCGCCTACCCGCTTGTCAACATGAAGAAGAAGTAGATTACGAATGCGAACTCGCGGTAATTATAGGACGTGAAGCTCGAGATGTCAGCGTTGACAGCGCCTTCGACTATATTTTTGGCTACACATGCGCAAACGATGTCTCGGCGCGTAAATGGCAATTGAATGCAGGTGGAGGCCAGTGGATCCGTGGCAAAGGTTTCGACACTTTTTGTCCCCTAGGCCCTTCACTAGTGACAAAGGATGAAATACCAGACCCGCAAGGACTTTCGATTAAAACACACCTAAACGGCCGAACGATGCAAGATCACACCACCGGAGACATGATTTTCTCGGTAGCTGAGATAATAAGTTTTCTAAGTCAAGACACCACTCTACTACCTGGCACAGCCATCCTCACGGGCACTCCTCAAGGTGTCGGGTTCGCTAGAAAACCACCTATTTGGCTACGCCCAGGAGACGAAGTCACAATTGAATTAGAAAATATAGGAACTCTGACAAATCCAGTAATTGCGGCAAATTAAACTGACACAACGATTATAGAATTTTTAAGGACTTTGATCTATATGAACTGAATCAACTTTTCCTATAATAGCTGCATCCACAGGTACAGCTGGAGATTTAAAATTTGCGGCTTCACGCGCTACCTCTACCACTACTTGTTCACCCTCTTGACGAGCTTCCCAAGTGGCACATACCTCTGCATCTCCTACATACTCCATTTCCTCGTCCAAATCTATAACAAGGTGCAATATTTGACCTTTGTAAGAATCAACACATTGAGAAAGAACTACGGTTCCAACAACCTCACCTAGTTTCATCAATCAATCTCCATCAATAATACCAACTATAACGCTCCGAGCTGGCGGGTATTTCAAACCCGTAATCTGTGATCCGGCAACTCCTGATTCAGACACCAAGACATGTGAACCAATACCGGCACCGACACCATCCAACGCAAGTTGCGATGCCCCGCCATTAACGGGCTTAACAACCATAATTTTCCTGCGAACCAATACAGCATGCTTAGAATTGGTGACAACTTGGCCTATTACTCTGCACCGCTTCAAGTTATTAGCTCACGGTTTATAGATTGACCAAACGCATTTAGACTATCTACAATCCCGACAATCAGGGCATCTACAGGCACATCTTCCATGCCTGTTGCAGTACGAGCTGAAGACCCTTGAACAACTACCACCAATTCCCCTTCACCAGCCTGTACAGCATCGAGACATACCATGTGCAAATTGGTAGATTTGAGTCCTTTTGGAGTAACCGAAAGAATTTCTACAACCAGCAGTTTTTTACCTTCCAAGTTTTCGACTTTAGCCGTAGCAACCACGTGGCCTTTAACACGTCCAACAATCATGCCAACTCCTCATTTAACAGCCTAAGATTAGCCAGACCTTCTGCAATGTCCTCTTGACCATAACCAAAGAAGCCGACCAAACGATCAATAACCTGATTCATAAGGATATCAGGGCAAGAAGCTCCCGACGTAACAACTACATTTAACGGCCTACGATCAGGCAACCAGGAATGTTCAATCACCACTTCCTTTCGATTCACATCAAAGTGCTTTATTTCGTGACGAGAAACGATCTCGTCACTATCCGAAATCAAATAACTAGGCATAACTTCGGCACAAATTTCTACCAAATGTGAGGTATTCGAGCTATTATAACCTCCAACAATTAAGGCTAAATCAGCCTTAGACTGAAGTATCGCATGGGTGGCATTTTGGTTTTGGTTTGTAGCATAACACAAAGTGTCATTCGTATCAGCACACCGATAATCGAGTTCATCACCGCCATAGCGTAGACGCATAGCCTCACGCAAAATATCCGTAACTTTCTGTGTTTCAGCAGCAAGCATGGTTGTTTGATTAACTACAGCCACACGCTGAAGGTCACTTTCCGGATCAAAACCATCGGAAAATTTTCCATTAAAAACTCTGTAAAATTCGTCAACATCAATCTCACCTGTTATATACCTGGCAAGCTCGTGTGCTTCTTTACAATCATAAACGACCAACGTCTTAGCATGATTTTTAGTATGCGAGTTTGTTGCCTGTGTTTCCTCATGAAAAAATTTCCCATGAATTATAATGGTGTAACCTTCTCGTCCAAGGTCCTCTCCTCGTTTCCAAACTTTTGAAACAAATGGACAAGTAGTATCATAATTGTCACGATAGAAATTATCTTCCGTATCAATTCCGCTAATTTGCAAGGAATTTTCTATCTCTTTCGTAGTACCGAAAGCCGGTATCATTACAACGTCGTCCGGTGTTAGATTATCTCCATCTACTCTTCTTTGCCCATTCGCATCATAAATGAACTCTATTCCGCGCTCTTCAAGTTCGCGGTTGACTAAAGGATTATGAATTATCTCGCTAACGAGAAAAGTGCGCTTGTCTTTCCTCTTATCCACCGCGGAAAAGGCCATATGTATCGCACGCTCCACGCCAAAACAAAAACCAAAATGTCTCGGAATCAACAATGAAAGATCACCCACTTGCAGGACAGTAGGAGCTAGCGTACGCTTACCGTGTTGAGAACGAAACTCTTTTATTTGCTGGATTATAGGCCCTGCATAGTGATTAGGGACTTTGTCAAACTGCTTGTAGGCCATTTTCAGCCTCCTAACTGCTATGCAATTTAGATACAATACACGGGCTGTCAACAAATTTTGTGCCAAAGGAGAACAATAATGCTGATCGGTTATGTAAGTGACGAACGCTATTTAGCTATAGGCGATGTGCTCTTTGAATTTACAAACGAACACATCACCATCCAATCAAGATCCTCTGCCAGTGGCGCTGTACACGCCGACCTCAAAGCAGGCACTTATACTGTAACATTCCAACATGAGGGCTTTGGCCCCAAACAAGTACAAGTAAATGCGCAACCCAATAAACCCCACCATTTTAGATTACTCTCAAATACACTATTGGGCTATGCGTGGCCCAAAATTATCAAATCAGGCGAGTTCTCAGAATTCCGTGTTCATGCATTAGAAGCCTACAAAATAGATCTATGGCGTTATGGCTACAAGAAAGAACATATACGATCTCTAGGGTGGTACGATGAACACGGTCCGCGGGCTACTATGCAAATTACACCCGACGGCGACTATACACAGACAGGAGTAATGTGGAATAAATTTGGATATTCAAGCCCACATCACAAGCAGTATGTACAAGCCCCCGAGCAATCTGGACTTTACTATTTTCATGCAAAAGGAGAATCAGGAGCCTTTTTTTCCTTCCCATGGGTCGTAGCTCCTACCAAACCTAGCTCTGATATAGCTGTTCTTGCATCTGATATGAATTGGAATGCTTACAATAGCTTCGGCGGACGTTCAAATTATATTCATCCAGACAAATTCCCTAACACACCTACCATCAACGCCCGACTAGAATTAAAACGCTATACAAATCCGGATCACATAAATTATGATTGTGAGGACTATGCGCCGTTGTCGTTCGATCGCCCAGAACCCATAAACCACATCCCTGAAAACACAGAGATTACAGACCCAATTGCTGGGCGCGCTGCATGTCACGTTGCTCCAGCAGAATGGCGATTCCTAGGGTGGTTGGAACGCGAAAAATTTGATTACGATCTCTACTCGGAAACCCAATTCCACAGTAACTCCTTCAACTTAGATGATTACAAAGTGCTAATTATTACCACGCATCCTGAATATTGGACACGAAAAATGTATAACACCCTAAAGACGTGGGTATATGAGCGTGGAGGTAAATTAATGTATTTGGGAGGTAATGGGTTAAACTGCGAAGTCGAAATGATCGACGAGAGCACAATGAAGGTTAAAAATGGAGATGCTCGGAAGATGGAAAAACATAACAAAGAAAGTCGGTTTCATATATACAACGAATCGGAAGCAAACCTTCTCGGAGTCGTTTTCAGTAACGAAGGTATCATGACTGCAGCTCCCTATCAGGTTGTAGACTGTGACCACTGGATCTTTTCGGGGACGGGCCTAAAGAATGGAAGCCAATTTGGACAAGAAAGTCTACACGAACGCATACCCGGGGGGGCTTCAGGTCATGAAACAGACAAAACTTCACCCTCATCACCAGCAAACGTACAAATCGTTGCTCGTGGCATGAACCCTGACGATGGCGGTGCTGAGATGATTTATTACGATACCCCGAGCGGTGGTGAAGTATTTTCTGTTGGATCAATAACTTATCCTTCATCGATTCTTCTAGATGAAAAAATATCTAGCATCACAAGCAACGTAATACAACGATTCTCCAGGACATCCAGTTAGACGCATATAGCCAAAGGCGCACGGAGTCTCTATATTTATTGAAATCATATTGGGGTCCAAGAAACATCTTTTGAGAATGACAACAAAACCTAGCACAGATTTGGATACATTTGATAATCCGTACCCGAAGCGCGATTATTTAATCGAAATGGATTGTCCAGAATTTACAACCGTCTGTCCGAAAACAGGCCAACCCGACTTTGGAAATATTAGAATCAGTTACGTTCCAGACCAGAAGTGTATAGAACTAAAATCTTTGAAACTATATCTCTGGTCTTTTCGCGATCGAGGAATTTTTCATGAGGCTGTTACCAACTTCATACTAGAAGATCTCGTAGCAGTTTGTCAACCCAGACGAATGACCGTGGTCGGAGACTACAATGTGCGTGGAGGTATTTCCACGATTGTAACCGTTGAATACGACCAGACCAAAGGTTGAGCATAACCAAAAATGATAAGGTAGGGAGATCCCAATGGAAGAAACAAAAGAAGAAAATACAGAGTCCAACAATGAAGATACGAAAGATGAATCCGCTGCCAAGGAGGAGTCTCGTCAGGGAAAAACCTGGTATCCCTATATAACCAAATCCCAATTTGACAAATTTCTTGCACGTCTAGACACTAAAGTGCCAGAACAGATCGATAGAGATTATGTGCGAGCAATAATCCGGACGCCATCCATGATTTATAGGTTTTTACGTGGCATTGAGGCTATGAAATTGATCGACAAAGATCAGCAGCCCACCCCCTTATTAAACCGAGTCTTAGATAAACAAACCCGGTCCCATGCTTTAGCTGAAGTACAACGGGACCTCTATAAAGACCTACTGGAAAAGCAAGAAGAAAATGGCGAAATGAACGACGAGGAAATTGTCGAATATTTTCGTGACCGAACGGGCATGGGGCGCGACTCTGCAAACAAAATGAAAATGTTTTTTAAATATCTCAACAACGAAGCTGACTTCAGTGCTCCGACAACTAAACCAGGTAATTCGAAAGAAAAAGAACCGACTAGCCGATCGCAAAAAAAAGAGATTAAAACAACAACCACAAAAGAAGAAACTGCGGCACCGCACCGATCTACTTCAAGAGGAAAACAAACAGAACGTAATAATAGGGAAAGTAGAGACCAGCAACGAACTAATGACTCAACTCAACAACAAGCCTCGCCTAGCTACCGCGACAGACCACCACGACCGTTAAACGAGCAGCAAAAAGCATATCTGGATACTGTCCGGTCAGTCGTAAACATAAACGTAGATGGGGACTGGGATGAAGACATGATGCGTGTAGCATTCGACCGTCTAGAGCGCCTGCTCGATCGCATTCGACGAATGTAAATTGAGAAAAGGTGGATTAGAGAATGCTGGATAAGAATAGATTTACTCAAAATGCCTTTGGTTTATGTACGGCAATAGGCTTGGTACTTTTTGCCCTTACTAAGGAAGTAGTATGGATAGGAGTGGCCGTCGCTATTGGAGCAGGACTGCAAAATCAATTTAAAAAAAAGAGAGACGACGCAGAGGATGGAGAATAAAATTTTCAAAACCCCTAGCAATCGATACCACAAATACGTCTTCCTTTCTTTACCTATAAGTACAGCCTTAGGCGGGGTGCTTTTTGCACTGACAAGAGATTGGGTTTATATAGCCGTAGCCGTCGCTATTGGAGCGGTCCTACAAAATCAATTTGAAAAAAAGAGAGACGACGCAGACGGATAATCTATTTACTATTCGTGTATTTAATACTTTCCATAGGTTTTGTTTCCCTGCTCATACCATTCAATCATATGTTTCTAAGCAGAGGTTGCGTTCATTCTTCAAAACGGGCCATAGAAGCGAACTTATCAATACGCTGACGAACGAGATCCTTGGGATCTATATCTCTTAATTCAGCAATAGCTTCAACAAGGCAACGTTTCAAATTGTCGGAGGCCTCGTCCCAATCTCGATGGGCACCACCAAAGGGTTCCGGTACAATCCGGTCGATAATCCCTTGCTCTTTCAAATCCTCAGCAGTAAGCTTTAATGCATCGGCTGCTTCTTCTTTACGATCGCGCTTCTTAAACAAGATGGTCGAACAACTTTCAGGAACGATTACAGAATAACACGAATGCTCCAACATGAGTATCCGATCCCCGACAGTGATACCAATGGCACCACCGCTAAAAGCCTGTCCTGTAATCGCCACGACTATAGGAACTTTAAAATGCGACATTTCATATAGATTACGAGCAATCGCTTCCGCTTGACCTCTTTGTTCGGCTTCTATTCCAGGATATGCTCCCGACGTATCGACAAAAGTAAGAATAGGCATGCAAAATTTTTCAGCCATCTTCATTAGCCTCAGAGCTTTGCGATAACCTTCAGGATGTGGCATACCAAAATTTCGGTGTTGACGTTCCTCCAAATTACGTCCGCTTTGAATCCCAATCACCATTATAGATTCAGCTTCTAGGCGAGCCGGACCGCCCACCAAAGAAGCATCATCTCCATAATAACGATCACCATGCAACTCACAGAAATCCGTCAGCATTCTTTCAATATAATCCAGAGCATATGGCCGATCTGGATGCCTCGAGATTTGAACTTTCTGCCAAGAGGTCAAATTACTATAGATTTTCTGACGTTGATCTTCTACGCGCGCCTGTAAACGTTGCAACTCACCATCTAAATCCAAACCATCCGTTTTGGCCTGATCCGATAACGCCTCAATTTTTTTCTCTAAATCAACAATCGGTCTTTCAAAATCAAAACTTGTACTCACGTTCATCCACTTTCTCTTTAGAGCATATTCCGTGAAAACTATTTAATACAGACTCCCTACCAACCATAGACACCAAACTCGAACAGTTTATTCAGACATCAACCTCTCGAAGGCGGATTGAATCCGGTCCATGGCATTCTCGATCAAGCCCATCGAAGTCGCATATGAAAGGCGTATATGTTCCTCCGTGCCAAAACCAACTCCAGGCACGCAAGCCACGCGGCCCTCATCAAGTAGGTATTTGCACAAATCCACAGAATCACGAATTTCAAATTGACCAACCTTTTTCCCATAAAAAGCACTTACATCAGGATAGGCATAAAAAGCTCCGTGGGGCAGTGAACACAATATACCGTCAATGGAATTAAGACGATTGACCATGTAACGGCGACGTTCATCAAATGCCTTTCTCATCTCTTCAATAGAATCTTGAGGGCCATCAAGCGCCTCCACTGCAGCCTTTTGCGAAATAGACGAAGGATGAGACACCTCCTGCATTTGAACCTTGTTCATCCCACCAATCACCTCAGCATCAGCACCAGCATATCCTATTCTCCAACCAGTCATAGCATATGCCTTCGAAACGCCATTGACGACAATCGTCAACTTTTTAATATCTTCACCGAACGAAGCTATTGAATAATGTTCAACACCATCATACAATAACTTCTCATAAATTTCATCACTGAGTACGTATACATTGTTTTCAACAGCAACATGCGCAAGATCCTCTAATTCGGCCCTAGTATAAACCGCACCACTAGGATTAGAGGGTGAACACAAAAAAAGCATACGTGTTTGAGAAGTTATTGCTGCCCGAAATTCTTCGGGTGTGATTTTAAGACCATTTTCAGGGCGCGTCCGCACAATAACCGGTTCTCCCCCAACCAATCTCGGCTGTTCGCTATAGGTTACCCAGTACGGCGTCGGAATTATCACTTCATCACCCGGATTTACTAACGCTGCAACAGCTAAAAAGAGAGAATGTTTAGCACCGTTATTAACCGTAACCTCGTCTACTTCATAATTGAGATTATTATCGGTTTGGAACTTTCGACATATCGCCTCTTTTAGCTCAATAATTCCCGAACTCGGTGTCGTATATTTAGTAAAGCCATCTTCTATGGCACGCACCGCAGCCTTTTTAATATTTTGGGGAGTATCAAAATCTGGCTCTCCGGCAGACAGAGCGATTACATCAACGCCTTCACGCTTGAGATGAGCGGCTTTAGCAGAAATCTGCATGGTCACTGATTCCTGAACACGTTGAACATTATGCGAAAGCGGCACTCTATCCCTCCTCAAGTAGTATATTCAGCATTAATTCTTACGTAGTCATAACTAAGATCACACGTAAATATTTCAGCTCGGGCGGTTCCGGACTTTAAATCGATTACTATAGGAATATCTGTTGCCCCCATTGCTTCAACCAAAGATGGATGATTGAAACTCAGACCTGATCCCATTGCAAATATCGATGTACCACATAACTCTACAGTAACTTTTTGTGGGTCCATACCAACCCCCGAATAACCCATCGCACAAAGAATACGCCCCCAATTAGGATCGCGACCAAACACAGCAGTTTTAACCAAATTAGAATTAGCAACACTCAAGCCAACCGAACGCGCATCCTTCTCGCTTGAAGCACCCACGACTTCTATTGATACTAGCTTAGTCGCCCCTTCTCCATCACGAGCAATTTTTCGAGCCAAATCGCGACATACTGCCTCAAATGCGTCAGTGAGCCGATCAGCTCCAGGAGAACCAGCTTTTATTTGCGTTCCTTTTGACAAACCATTAGCCAACGCGATAACCGTATCGTTTGTACTCATATCACCATCAACAGTTATACAGTTAAAGGAATGCTGAACTGCTCTCGACAATGCTGTTTGCAGGACATCTTGCGTAACATTCGCGTCCGTTGTCAATAAACCCAACATGGTCGCCATATCAGGCGCTATCATACCAGATCCCTTAGCCATACCACCCACAAAACATTGGACACCATCAATTTCTAGCTCTACTGCACATACTTTAGGTACTAGGTCAGTAGTCATTATAGCCAATGAAGCATCATCACCACCTTCCTGACTCAAGGATCGATATGCCATAGAGATCCCTCGATCGACTGCATCCATCGGCAATTGGACACCGATCACACCAGTAGAGCAGACAAGGACTTCGCTAGAATCAGCACTTAATAGCTCTGCAACCTGAGAACACATTTTATGAGCATTTAAAAGCCCTTCCTCCCCTGTGCATGCATTCGCATTACCCGAGTTGAATACAACGGCTCGTATTGGTTTACCTTCAGATAAATGCTCACGACACACATACAAGGGCGCTGCTTGAACCAAATTTTTCGTGTACACAGCAGCAGCCTTGGCGGGAACTTCAGAAGCAACTATAGCTACATCTAATTTATCCCCACCCGGTTTAATACCTCCCCTAACCCCCGAAGCAAGAAACCCCCGTGGATGGGTAACCGATCCATTTTGAACATTTTCCATATAAAGTTACCTAACAATTAAAACGATTCTTAATAAGTCGCGTGTTAGTCATTTGCCAATGAATCTTTCATCAATTTATAATGCAAACTATCAGCAAGAGCCAACCAACTGGCATCAATCACATTCTCAGAGACACCAACTGTACCCCAACCATCCTCACCATCAGAAGATTCTATAAGCACACGGACTTTAGCTGCCGTACCATCACTGCTTGATAAAACACGCACTTTATAGTCTTCTAAATGAACAGATCGCACCGAAGGGAACTCCTCTTCTAGTGCATTTCGAAGAGCTCGGTCCAACGCATTTACAGGCCCATCCCCACTCCCCACCGTATGAAACACTTGATCATCTATTTTCACTTTGACTATAGCTTCAGCATCTTCAATTTCCTCTGCACCCCGCCGGTTAATCGTTCGAAAGTGTACTAAGGAAAATTTGTCATTATATAACCCCTGAACTCGGCGAGCTAGAAGTTCAAAGGAGCCTTCGGCCGCCTCAAATTGGTAACCCTGGTTCTCTAAGATCTTTACCCGCTCTAATACCGTCCCAACAAGAGGGTCCGATTTAGATATGTCCGGCAGAAACCTACGTAACTTATTGACAATTGTAGCGCCCCCCGATTGATCTGAAACCAAAAACCTTCTCTCATTTCCAACTGCTTCAGGAGCAACATGTTCAAAACTATGTGCAACTTTCATAACTCCATCAATATGTGCCCCGCCCTTATGCGCAAAAGCACTCTCCCCAACAAATGGCTGTCTATGGTCATGATAAACATTCGCTATTTCACTTAAAAAGCGTGAAAACCCCATCAACTCCTGGACACTTTCTCTCCCTATACTTTTCTTCCCCATTTTAAGATCCAAATTCGGAATGACAGAGGAGAGGTTTGCATTGCCACACCGCTCTCCATATCCATTGAAAGTACCTTGAACCTGTACTGCGCCCAATTCAACAGCAAGCAAACTATTTGCAACACCTACGCCTGAATCGTTGTGGGCATGAATGCCAAAATCAATACTAATTTTCCCCGTTACATCATCCAAGATCCTACCTAATTCACTCGTGAGCGTCCCCCCATTGGTATCGCAAAGAACAAGGATACGGGCACCTCCCCGTTCGGCAGCCCTTAAGGTCTCAATAGCATAATCAGCATCTGACTTATATCCATCAAAAAAATGCTCCGCATCGTAAACCACCTCACGGCCATGGGAAACTAGATGAGCTACTGAATCCTGTATTATATTGAGATTTTCATCAAGCGTTGTGCGCAAAACTTCTAAAACGTGAAGCGTCCACGTTTTACCAAAAAGAGCGATACTGCCAGTGTCCGCATTTAATAACGTATTTAGCGTGGCATCATCTTCTGGTGCATGTCCTGCACGCCTTGTACTTCCAAATGCCGTAATTTTTGCGCTTAGATCAAGCGACTTGACCCGCTCAAAAAAGGCAAGGTCTTTCGGATTAGTTGGGTTGGGCCAACCTCCTTCGATATAGTGTACCCCTAACGAATCAAGGCGTCGTGCAATAAGTAGTTTATCTTCGAGGGAATACGAAATTCCCTCGGCCTGAGCCCCATCGCGCAATGTCGAATCATAGATCTCTATTTTTTCTGACATGAGACTCAGCTAATCCTCAGATTATTAAAATTACAGGGAAAATTTCGACGTATAGGGTAAACTCCTTGCCGTTGCCAAAACCTGATCGCCAGCATCTACAAGTTGTCCCAATGAATCCCAAGTACCCTGGACAAGTTGCTCTCGAACTCCATCAGGGATATTGACTGATATCTCCTCATCTCCGTAGGACACAGTGCGACTTACTATATTCATCTCTACGGCTTGAGAAGGATTGTCTTCTACAATCGATTGCAACCGTTTGACATCTTCAGAAGATGCTACGACACACGGCAGACCCAAAGTTGTACAATTTCCAAAAAATATCTCAGCAAACGATTCGGCAATGAAGCCTTTAATCCCCCAACGCATCAGCGCCTGTGGCGCATGTTCACGTGAGGAACCACATCCAAAATTTGCATTCGCAATAAGTATTGTTGCACTTGCAAAAACTGAATTATCAAAAGGATGGCCGCCATCTTTTCTGTCATCTTCAAAGGCATGATTACCCAAATGCTCAAACGTAACAGTACGGAGATAACGAGCCGGAATAATTCTATCGGTATCGATATCTGCTCCACGCACCGGTACACACCTGCCTTTAACTTCCTGAATTACACTGTCTTTTGACATATCTACCTCTATCTAAATCAATTTAATATGCTACGAACATCTGTCACTTGGCCGCAAACAGCTGCGGCAGCCACCATAGCAGGGCTCATCAACATAGTTCGACCTGTAGGGCTTCCCTGCCGCCCCTTGAAATTTCGATTGCTTGAAGAGGCGCAAAGTTGATCACCTTTTAGCTTGTCTGGATTCATCGCCAGACACATGGAACATCCAGCCCCTCGCCATTCAAAACCTGCGTCTTGAAAGACCTCATGTAGCCCCTCATCTTCAGCTGCAGCACGAACCTGTTGAGACCCTGGGACAACAAGAGCCGTTACTCCCTTTGCCACTTTCCGTCCTTTGGCAACCTTGGCAGCTTCACGCAAATCTGAAATACGACCATTGGTACAGGATCCAATGAACGTAACATCAACCGGAATCCCTGAAACCGATTGACCAGCAGTAAGCCCCATATAATCAAGAGCCTCACTTAAACTTTTCTGGTCATCCCCTTCAAATTCATTCAATACCGGTATTTTTCCGTCAATAGACACCGACTGACCCGGCGTTATCCCCCACGTCACCGTTGGTCCAACATCTTCACCTGCTACGTTAACTACGTCATCGTATGCAGCATCTGAGTCAGAAACCATGCTCTTCCACCAAGTAACTGCTCGATCAAAATCTTCTCCCGTCGGCACATGCGGGCGACCACGTAGATAATCAAAAGTGGTCTGGTCTGGGTTTACATAACCAACTCGTGCTCCACCTTCAATAGCCATATTGCAAACAGTCATACGTTCTTCCATAGTCATATTCTCAATGACATCACCGCCATATTCATAACCAAACCCAACGCCACCTTTAACTCCAAGTAAACCGATTATATGTAGTATGACATCCTTAGCATAAACACCTGGCGCCAAACTGCCACAAACATTAATTCGCCTAACTTTGAGTGGATCCATGGCTAAACATTGTGTAGCCAATACATCCCGAACCTGACTTGTTCCAATACCAAAAGCGATCGCACCAAAGGCGCCATGAGTAGACGTGTGACTATCTCCACATGCAATAGTCATACCTGGCTGCGTTAACCCTAATTCAGGACCAATAACATGAACTACCCCCTGGCGCTTATCATTAATATCAAACAAGGGAACACCAAATTCCTTAGTGTTATCCTCAATAGCCGACATCATTTCTTCCGCCAATGAATCAATAAATGGACGGTCCGTTACGTCGGTAGGAACGATGTGATCAACCGTTGCAAACGTACGATCGGGAAAACGGACCTTGAGGTCGCGTTCGCGTAACATTTGAAAAGCCTGCGGACTCGTAACCTCATGAACCAAGTGAAGCCCAATGAAGAGTTGTGTTTGACCCGAATCCAACTGACGGACAGAATGTGCTTCCCAGGCCTTTGATAGAAGAGTCTTTCCCATAATTAGTTATCTCACAATCCTTTTCACACTATAAGCAGCTATTTTCATTTTTTGATTCGACAACCTCTAAGTCAAACGATTCAAAGCATCAACGTAGGCATGGGCACTTGCCTCTATCACATCCGTCGATACTCCGCGACCTCGTACAATTTGACCGGATAGCGAGAGGTGCACTGTGACTTCCCCAAGTGCCTGACTTCCTGAAGTCACCGCTCGGATGGAAAATCCGTCTACTTTTGCTTCAGAATTTGAAGCTTCACGCAATGCTGCATACGTTGCGTCTACCGGACCATCACCCCATGCCGATCTTTGAACAACCTCACTACCTATTTGCAATCTCACAGTCGAAGTAGGTACTGTTCCGGTTCCACTGACGGTATGAAGATACTCCAGTTTATAATGCGAAGCCTCTTCATCACTTTTTCCTCCAATAATCTCGATCAAGTCTTCATCAAAAATTTCTTTTTTCTTATCAGCAAGTTCAAGAAAACGCTCATACGCCTGCTCCAACTCATTATCTGCAAGATCGTAACCCAGCTCTTCAATACGATGGCGCAACGCATGTCGCCCAGACCGCGCAGTGAGTACGATTTCGGTATCTTCCAAACCAACATCTTTGGGTTCCATGATTTCAAAGGTGTTTCTAGACTTGAGAACGCCATCCTGATGGATACCAGAGCTATGGGCAAAAGCATTTGCTCCGACAATAGCCTTGTTAGGTGGCACACCAATCCCCATCAAACGACTAACCAACCGACTTGTCGCAATAATTTCTTGAGTATCTACATTTGTTTCCAGACCGAAATAATCGCCCCGGGTCTTAAGAGCCATTACAACTTCCTCTAATGACGCGTTACCAGCTCGTTCGCCTAAACCATTCAACGTACATTCCGCCTGACGCGCACCATGCTTCAGTGCCGTCAGCGTATTAATGGCAGCCATACCCAGATCATCATGACAATGCACACTTATAACAGCCTCGGAGCTATTGGGAACCTGATCTAGAATATTCGAAACTAAATCTCCAAACTGCTCCGGAACAGCATACCCTACAGTATCCGGAATATTTATCGTAGAGGCTCCGGCAGAAATCGTTGCCTGAATTACTTCAAACAGAAAATTCGGATCTGTTCGTGCAGCGTCCATAGGAGAAAATTCAACATTTTCGCAAAGGCTTTTAGCGAGCTCCACAGCCTCCACAGCCATGCGTAGGATATCTTTTTCCCCTTTACGCATTTGGCCCTGCATATGTATTTCAGAAGTACCAATAAATGTATGAATTCGCGGATTTGGCGAACCTTCCAAAGCCTCGCCTGTACGTTTTATATCTTTGGGCAATGCACGGGCTAAACCACATATAACTGGGCCCTCAACTTCGTGGGCTATACGACGAACAGCTTCAAAGTCTTCATTTGAAGAAATAGGGAAACCCGCTTCGATTACGTCCACACGTAATCGCGACAATTGTAGAGCAATCTCTAACTTTTCCTTTACAGTCAACGAAGCACCAGGAGTTTGCTCTGCGTCACGTAATGTGGTATCGAATATATATACTCTTTTTGGATCAATCATTTTATTCAATAACTCCGCCGAAGCCGTATAGAAATACTCTAAACCTAATTTTTCTTCATCTTTCACAAAACTCGAAAAAATTTAAATACGCAATGCTCTAACAAACTAAAACAACTATTTTCGAAAAACAGTTCGAGCCTTACGCTTTCCTATTTCTTGTCGAGCCAGCTCATCATACTACGAAGCTGAGTACCAACTTCCTCGATTAAATGTTCCGAATCACGACGTTTCCGTGCATTGTATTCAGGACGTCCAACTTGATTTTCAGACAACCAATCTTTTGCAAAACGTCCTTCCTGTATATCCGCCAAAACACGTTTCATCTCGGCACGCGTTTCATCGGTTACAATTCGCCGCCCACTCATCAAATCTCCATATTCAGCAGTATCAGAAATAGATGATCGCATATTTGCAATCCCACCCTCATAAATCAAATCAACAATCAACTTTACCTCATGCAAACATTCAAAATACGCAACCTCAGGCTGATAACCCGCTTCAACCAATGTATCAAAACCTGCACGAATCAATTCCGTCAACCCGCCACAGAGGACTACCTGCTCACCAAATAAATCCGTTTCCGTTTCTTCGAGAAACGTAGTTTCGATAACACCTGCACGACCACAACCAATCCCCTTAGCATAGGCTAGTCCCACTTCGTGAGCTCGACCTGTCGCATCCTGGTAAACTGCAAGTAATCCCGGTACGCCTCCACCCTGTTCATATACACGGCGAACCAAGTGACCCGGCCCTTTAGGAGCAACCATGAATACATCGACGTCTGACGGGGGAACAACTTGTTGGAAATGAATATTAAAACCATGAGCAAAGGCCAAAGCATTGCCTGCTTGTAAATGAGGCTTAATGTCGGCCTCATATACAGAGCGCTGAACCTCATCGTTAATCAGTATCATCACAATATCCCCCACTTTTGCAGCTTCAGAAACATCGAGTACCTTGAGTCCTGCGGTTTCAGCCGAATCCCGACTACTACTTCCAGGTCGCAACCCCACTACGACATTAACACCACTTTCCTTGAGGTTGAGAGAATGAGCATGTCCTTGGCTACCATAACCAATCACCGCGACGGTTTTATCCGAAAGAAGATCGAGGTTTGCGTCGTTATCGTAATACATCTGCATGGGGTTGGATTCTCCTATTGTGATAATGGGATGTCAAAATTTTCATTTATTTAAAAGCACAGCTCTATATCAGCCTGTGATCTAAGTCAAAGGCTTCGTTCCGTTTTGATACTCTGTCCGTTGGGATAAGGAGCGAAGCCTACTTAAGCGACCCGGTTATAAGGCCAATAATAATCGGGAATACAAAAATGAGGCGCACAGACGTAGCAATTCGACTAATCTTAAGACCACAGAAAAACTTTTTTAGCACGCGATCATACATCGTATTTAACCTCAAGCAGGTCAAAGAGTTAAACTACCTACTAAGCCTCGAAATATAGAGGGGCCTTCAACAACTGTCAATAGAGAATTGGGAACACGATTGCTCATTTAATTATTATCCCCTTCGCCTGTTTATTTGATCGAACTGGTTTACAGTAAGCCCTGTCAAGGCTATTTTTAGCGTATGCCCAACGATTATAAAATCTCTCACGTGACTGACGACGACGAATGGGACACCTTTGCTTCTACAAGTTTAGGAGCGACGCCTTTTAGTAGCAGTAAGTGGATGAAGAGTGCCGAACTGGTAACCGGGGGCCAGCGTATTCAATTAGGATTATTTAAAAATTCTACTCTATGTGCGGGTTTGACCGCAATAGCGAAGAAAAGAGGGCCATTCACCCAATTAGGAACACCTGAATTGAGTCCACATACAGGTATTTTACTTGGACACTCCCCTGAGGGTAAGGGACCCACAAAGCGAGAAGCTGATTGGCAAAATGCCTGTAATCATTTCATCGAATATTTAAGCAGCCAGTATGATCGTATACGTATTACCCACACCCCCGACTTAACAGACCTGAGGCCCTTTTCATGGGCTGGATGGGAGCTTAACCTGCGCTACACCTATCACCTACCATTAGCGAACCGGACTGAATCAGAGCTTTGGGAGCGAGTAGAGCGACGCACTCGTACCTCTATACGCAAAGCAGAGAAATTGGGTTACAAATTTCAAGAAACCAGCGACGTCGAACTGCTATGTGATCAATATGAGAAAATATATCAGAATCGACCTACACCCATAGATTCTAATCTGGTTCACCGTTACATAAAATCGGCCTATGAAGCCGGACTAACACATATTTTTTCAGTACAATCACCTAGTAATGAAACGGCTGCCATTGTCGCATTCGTAGAAAATAACGATACGAGTTATGCATGGGTCGCCGGCGCTGATCCATCCCATAATAATAGTGGGGCGGCTTCATTGCTATACTGGAAATATCTCTCCCAATGTAGCCTAAACCGTTTTGATTTTGTCGGTGCCAATCTACCGACCGTCGCATTTTTCAAGCGGGGTATGGGGGGCGATCTAGTCCCCTACTATACAACCGAACACTTTTGCAATGGATTACTGCGAAAAGTAGCTAAAGTCAGAGGGCTATTTGCCAAAGAATAAGCATGAATGAAGACCCCCAGAAAATATGGGCCGATTTGCGCACTCAATTCCCGCTCCAACGTGATCGAATCTATCTAAATACATCTACAATCGGTATCACACCTAGGTCTGTTTTGGATTCAATTTATTCTCATATGGAACGCTGTGAAGAAACTGGAGAGGAAGGCCATTCTGCTCAACTATGGCAAGATGTTAAATCTGGCATCGCATCTTTATTGAATTGCAATAGTAGTGAAATAGCGCTTACTCGAAATACGACCGAAGGCACCAATATTATCTGCAACGGCCTCTGTTTCAAACCAGGAGATGAAATAATTACCAGTACACATGAACATGTCGGAAACACACTGCCATGGATCATCCGATCACAGAGGGATAGGCTACGAATACGAACATTTGAACCGGCTACAAATAATTCTGTGACCCTTCAACGTATCACAGAATTAATAGGGCCACGAACACGGGCCATAAGCTTACCCCACGTGAGTTGTGCCACTGGGCAAATATTACCTGTAGAAGCGGTTGGAAGGTTGGCGTTCAAACAAAATATTTTTTACTTCGTAGACGGTGCACAGGCTGTTGGAAATATCCCCGTTGACGTAAAGGCTATCGGGTGCCATGGTTATGCTGCGAGTGGACACAAATGGCTATGTGGTCCGAACGGAACAGGATTTCTATATGTCCAGAAAGAAAAGTTAGATATAGTACAGGCACGCCACGTTGGAGCTTATTCTAACGCAGGAGATTACAGCTTTAATAATAGCACGGCCTCATTAATAGATTCCGCACAACGTTACGAATATGGAACGATCAACACTTCGCTAATCTACGGTCTAAATTCGGCAATTAGCTTTTGGTCTAAAATCGGTCATATAAATGCTTGGAAACAGAATAGAAGTTTAACTGATTTTTTCCGACAAGGGCTCTTTGATGTCGGGGCTGAAATATTAACCCCGACCGATTCAACATCAATAATCACCTTCA
>JAYYVF010000106.1:0-9940 GCA_036343635.1 Candidatus Latescibacterota bacterium
ACCGATCTCGAGATCTGGAGAAAAAAGCATGGGAAACGAGCAGAAGCAGCAGGAGGTAAACTTACACCAACAGCAATCATAATAAAAATACTGGGTGCTGCATTGAAGGCTTTCCCACAATTCAATGCTAGTATTGATGTAGATCAAAATGAAATTATTTACAAAAAATATTGTAATATTGGAATAGCAGTTGATACCGAACACGGCCTCATGGTTCCGGTCGTTCGTGACGTTGACCAGAAAAACATTATCGAGCTTTCGGTAGAATTAAGTAAACTTGCATCAAAAACTCGAGATAGAAAGATTTCACCTAGCGACATGCAAGGTGGGTGTATTACGATCAGCAACGTCGGAGTAATGGGCGGTACTGCCTTTACACCGATAGTTAACCCACCTGAGGTAGCTATTCTTGGAGTGGCTCGTTCAAGTGTCGAAGCAATCCACATCGACGGAGAATTCCAACCTCGCACGATGATGCCGCTTTCCCTAACCTATGATCATCGCTTGATCGATGGAGCTGACGGTGCCCGCTTTCTCAGATGGGTTTGCGACGCTCTTCAAAATCCATTCGTTGTCCTACTTGAGGGGTAGCCACAGTAATGTCAAATACAAAGATTGCGATTATTGGTGGTGGACCTGGAGGTTATGTAGCAGCTTTTAAGGCGGCAGACGCAGGTTTAGATGTAACCTTGATCGATCCGGAAGAAAACCCAGGAGGAGTTTGTCTTTACCGAGGATGCATCCCTTCCAAAACTCTTCTACATATAGCCAAACTCATTAACGAAACCCGCCAAGCCAGTCAGTGGGGAATCGAATTTGCGTCACCGGAAATCAATCTCGATCAAGTTCGCGCTCATAAAGATAATGTCATCAAAAAAATGACAGGTGGGTTGGGACAACTTGTTAAAGCTCGCAAACTCAAACATATCCGGGCCTTCGCGCACTTCAGGGATGCTCACAATTTAGATTTGACCTTGATCGACGGTAGTAAGGAATCGCTGACGTTTGAGCATGCGATAGTATCTACCGGTTCAACTCCAGCAATGCCTGGGGCTTTCGACACCAATGACTCCCGAATAATGGATTCGACCTCAGCGCTGGACCTACAAGACGTTCCCAAAAGCATGCTCATTGTTGGTGGTGGTATTATTGGAATGGAACTCGGGCAAGTCTATGCTGCTCTAGGATCTTCAATCTCTGTAGTAGAAATGATGCCCGGCCTGATTCCACCTGCTGATCGAGATCTGGTAAAACCTCTTCAAGAACACTTGGAATCACAATTCGAAAACATTTGGACAAAAACAAAAGTAACTGGCGTAACTCCAACTTCTGAAGGTATTTCTGTCGAATTAGATATTCCGAATGGCCATACTTTCACCCAAACTTTCTCTCGTGTTTTAATCTCCGTGGGTAGAGTTCCGAACAGTTCGGACATTGGAATTGGAAATACTAATATACAAGTTGATGATCGTGGTTTTATACAGGTGAATTCGCAAATGCGAACTGCAGAACCCTCTATATTTGCCATTGGTGATGTGATCGGAGCAGGCCTTGCACATACAGCTTCTCACCAAGGCACACTAGTCGCGGAAATACTCTCCGGCCATGAAAAGTTAGTATTCGAACCTCGTGCCATACCTAATGTTGTATATACCGACCCAGAAATCGCCTGGTGTGGCCTAACCGAGCAGCAAGCAAAAGATCAGGCAGTCGATTGCAAAATCGCTCGTTTTCCCTGGTCTGCCTCTGGACGAGCCTCGGCAGTGGGTCGAAATGAAGGACTTACCAAACTGCTGATTGACCCAAAGAATGACCGCATACTTGGTGTAGGTATCTCAGGCAACAATGCTGGCGAACTTATCGCAGAGGGGGTTGTAGCCGTGGAGATGGGCGCGTTAGCCTCAGATATACAATTATCTATCCATCCGCATCCAACACTTTCCGAGACGTTTATGGAAGCTGCAGATGTTTATTATGGGCAAAGCCCGCATATGTATACCCCCCGGCGCAATTAACGAGAAATTTCTTCTTTCCCTTCGATTTAAGTAGGAAAATTTGTCAACCGTCGATGTTTCCTATCAATACAAATACGCCGTAATTTATTGTATTTAAGCTTCTTATGAATTTCGGACTCAGAAAAAAATCAGGTACTGCTTTTGCTTGTTATTCCTTAATATTGAGAAAATTTCATTCAATGAAATATTTATCATGCATATACCAAAGCAATCAGATCAGATTACTCAGAGGTTGAACAACCTCAATCTCGAAGTCAATTCGGGCCTGAATGAGGTCAGGGAACAACTCAAAGAATTAGAATATCTTGAAAAACAAGCACTCAAAGAAGATAGCCAGTTTATCGAGTTTCTAAACTCAGCCCTTAAAACATCGAAGAATTCGAGGTAGATCACCATATTGTTTCTGGCAGTAAACTTCTTCGATATTTATCTTTAATTCTCGTCTTCTCTAATTCGATCTTTATTATCATCTCATAAACGGCACGATGCAACGTAAATTACCTAAACTGGGTTTAGCAGCACTGATGTTAATCGCTTCAGTTGTGGCTGTTAATTTCTATTTTTCTAATAAAGAAGGTCACCTGAAAAATGTGCAAAGTACCGCCTCTGAATTGATTTCTCAGGGCAAATACGCTCGTGCGCATGCCCTATTGACAAAATCTGAAATAAAACTTGATAGCCTTACCTCAAAACAATCAATATTAAAAAGCATTCAGCTCGCTCTGTGCGAACAAGCGCTTAAACGACCTGAAAAGGCAATTGAATATCTTTCGAAAATTCCTTCCGAAAAAATTCCTGAATTAAATTCATATCTAAAATTGTGGAAAGCTAAGGCATTCATAAATTTGGAACGGTACGCCGATGCCGAATTAGTCTTACAACAAACAATAGATTCCACGAACAATCCCTTTATTTTACAACCAACGCTTAACTACTTAGGCCAAATATATCAAGAAACTGAACGACCAAATAACGCAATCGAAACTTACCTCACTCAGATGAAAAAGTTTTCTGGGACTCGTTCCACGACATTGTGGGCCCTTTCCAAAATTTATGATGGCATGGGACAATCATCTCATAAACGAGCATGCTACATCAAATTACTAGAGAAACACAAAACTACCCAAGAAGGGTTAAAAGCAGCTATTGCAATAAAAGGACCTCTAAACGCAGACGAGGCATTCCTTGTGGCCCAGACCTATTTTGAACATAAAAAGTACACCGATGCTATTCGACGTTTAGAGAGATTCGTACAACGTTATCCTAATAACAATCATGTGGCTGCTTGCCATCTTTTGTTAGCCCGCTCTTTTTCAGGTAAAGGTCAAAATGATCGGGCAATTAATCACCTACACATTGCTTATAACCAGTATGATTCCGCCAAAGCTTTATATATGACTGCAGGTATCTTAGTAAAAAAGAATCAAGATACTAAGGCAATTTCCACTTACAAAAACTTTGCTCAACACCACCCAAAACACAAATTAGCAGATAAGGCCCTATGGCAGGCAGCTAAAGCTGCCGAGCGAAAAGGCTTATTCAATGAGGGCAAATCTGCATACACTCTGCTGATTCAAAATCATCCTGAAAGCAACTACCAAGACGATGCTAAATGGGGCGTCGGGTTTAGCTATTTCTGTTTGGACTCACTAAACCAAGCGCTAAAAACATTCCAGGACTTGAGCAAATCAGCCAGAGAGCCACATATAATTGACCAAAGTCTTTATTGGGCTGGAAAAACTGCTATGCGCCTAAACCTTGATGAAGAGGCGACATCATTCTACAGTAAGGCTGCTTTGGGGTTTCCACGCTCATATTATTCTACCAAAGCCGTCAGAATGGGGTACAGATATAACTTAGAATTAAACAACTCAGTCGCCGTTAATCATAATTTAATCAGATCATCGCATATAGATCGAAGCGAAACACTTTATGAAATAGGATTACACACCGAAGCTCGTCAAGAATACGTTCAGATATTGCGTAAAGAATCTAATAGCATTGAGCAACTTATAGCACTACGAAATTACTTCGAGGATTTAGGATTCGTAGATTTGGCCATTAGTTTATCCCTTCAGCTAGCGAGTAGTGAACCAAAAGAGCGTGAGTGGAAAAAGGTCTATCCAAGATACTATTTTGAACATATCGTCAATTCTGCTGAAGAAGCTGATATTGATCCGTATATAGTACTCTCCGTTATTAGGCAAGAAAGTCGCTTCAACAAAAAAGCTATCTCGCGCGTAGGAGCCCGTGGTCTAATGCAAATAATGCCACAAACCGGAAAAACTTTGGCAAATAATCTTGGGATAAATGATTTTGACCGCAGCAACCTCTTCGACCCAGGATTGTCAATTCGGTTTGGAGCCTCTTTTTTAGGTGACCAAATAAAATATTTCAAAAAAAGCATGGCACCACATATGTGTTTTGAATTAAGTTTAGCTGCGTATAATGCGGGTCCACACAATGCGCAAAATTGGTTGGAGCGATTTCCATATACCGACGTCGATATGTTTATTGAACGAATACCATTTAAAGAGACGCGGCTATATGTAAAACTTGTGTTAAAAAATTATGAGATATATAAGGCCCTTTCCCATGTCTAATGAACAAAAAAAAGATAGTAAAATTCGCCGTATAGAAGATGTATTTATCCTAGTAAGTATCTTTTCCCTTTGGCCCGTCATATTGGGTTGGGAGGGGATGCTATACCAGACTATTCTTTACAGCGCATTAATCGGCTTGTTAGTCATTTTTGCGCGACGCGTTCGTCGTTTCAAAAAAGCTCGTTCAGACATGGAAAACGATCAGGATGGCTGACGGCTTCCTAAGCGTTCAAGTAAAAACACAAGAACAAAACCTCCAACTGCTAACAACGAAGTAACCCAAACTTCATTTGTCATCGAAGATGGAAAAATACATTCGTCTTGTAATACAAGAACCTTTGAACCTACCAAGCGCTCTTCCACAACCTTGCGAAATGGCCAAACCTTTCTTACCGAACCCAACATCAACCCAACTAGAAATGCCATCGTAATTGCCTGATGCCGTAAAAGCAACCGCTTTAATAACCTTGAAAAAATCAAAAGACCTGAAACCGCCCCCACAACAAAAAGCAGAATAATTTCAATGTTCCCTTCATGTACAGCACTAAATACTTGCTGATACTTCCCCATAATAACCAAAAGGAATGACCCACTTATTCCAGGTAATATCATCGCACATATAGCAATCATACCAGCTAACACAAATTTAAAACTTTCCGTGCCCGTTTCAACGGGCACCAGTAACGTTACGCCGTAACCAAAACATGCACCCGATAAGAGTGTAATAAGTCGAAGGGAATTAAGTCTTCCTTCAATTTGGCGAAAAACATATATTGCACTTGCCACTATAAGCCCGGTAAAAAATCCCCACACAGGCTGCGGGAAAGTGGTTAACAAATAAGTTATGATTTTTGCAAATAAGGCTATTGCTAAAACAATGCCAAAAAGTAACGGGAATAAGAATCTCGCGTTCAGCAACCTCAAAACTTCTCGTAATTTAAAACGAACTAATGCTTTCAATAATCGCCTATCTATCGAAGCTATTGTCTGTACTAATTCGTCATAAATACCCATGATCAAAGCGATCGTTCCTCCCGAAACGCCCGGAATCACATCGGCTATCCCCATACATAACCCACGCAGAATCAACCCCGAAGTTCGACCTTTCATCTTGCGTATTTCGTTATTTTTTTCCATTCTCGCTCATCGATAAGGCCGTTTTAAAGTATTCCGTTTTTTCTAGATACTCAATTATTTTCAGATCACTTCTAGGGAAAACATAATCATCAAACCGATCCGGAGAAATCCAACACCAATCAGCGCATCCCATTGTCTTTGGTTGACCCGAAAAATATCTTGCACAATAAAGATGTAATGTAATACTAAAATGGGAATAAGAATGATCAACGCTGTGCAAAAGATTTTCAACGACTACATCAAAATCCAGTTCTTCACGGATCTCGCGGATCAAACATTCCTCAAACGACTCCCCCTCTTCCTGCTTACCACCTGGAAACTCCCATAAGCCCCCCAGCATACCGTCTTTAGGACGTTGAGCAATAAGTACCTCATGATCACGCCAAATTAATCCAGCAACAACCTGATAATGAGGCTTCATCTTCTTTTTTTGTTTTTTGGGTAAACTAGCCGGATCGTTAAGCTCTCGGTGAGCTCGGCATTTTGAAGCGACAGTGCAAACATTACATTTTGGCGCTTTGGGCGTGCATACGCACGCACCCAGCTCCATCATTGCCTGATTAAAGTCTCCAGGTCTTCCCGGAACTAAAAGTTTTTCGGCAATTTCCATCATCTGCTTTTTTACGGCAGCTCTGCGAGGATCACTAGAAATTTTAAACAAACGAGATAATACCCTCACGACATTACCGTCTAATACTGCGTGATCATGACCAAAAGCAATGCTGCTAATAGCAGCGGCAGTATACTGTCCAATCCCCGGAAAACCTACCAATTTATCATAAGCTTCTGGTATTTTTCCGTGGAATTCGGCAACGACCTGGCGAGCTGTTCGTAACATGTTTCGCGCTCTTGAATAGTATCCCAATCCTTCCCACGCTTTTAGTACCTCATCCTCCTTTGCATCTGCCAAATCTTCAATCGTCGGAAACAAATTTATAAACCTTGTAAAATAAGGTCCCATCTGGTCAACACGCGTCTGCTGCAACATTATCTCTGAGACCCAAACATGATAAGGGTTTCCGCTATCGCGCCAATCCGTTGACCGTTTATTTTTGTCATACCAAGAAAGAAGCTTAATACCAAATTGAGTCCTGTCCTCACATCCACCCAACCAAGAATTCAATGATGCTCCGACAACTGTAGAGCTTCAAGTTTACGTCCGTTTCTATCTAATGGCTGGGCAGCTAATAAACCAGATAATACTGCTGATTCTACTGAATCTATCACTGCCGTATATAGGGAGAATAAAGTTTCACTTTGTACATTACCGAATTCACCTACAGATGCATCAACACTCCCACGTATTTGTGAAGTAGAAAAAGCAAGAACCTGCGCCTGCTGGGTAAATGAATTCCACAGAGCACAACGGGCAGCGCCTAACCCAGCTCGCTCCGCCAAAGATCGGAGTTGAATCGGTAATAGTGGTGCATCAGTCGCTACGACTATACAGAATTCTTGAGGGCCCTTCTCATATTCTGCACCCTGTATTGGAATTTTGTTGCCTCCTATCCTTAAGTCGCCCAATAAACCACCATTTACTGCCACCAAAACGCCCACAGTATAATGCGATAACACACGGGAAGCTGTTCCAATACCACCTCGCAAACCAAAGGCACGAAGACTACGGCCAATCCCAAAATTTCCCTGATAAACTCTTTCATCCAACCTTCTGGATAAAACCTTGTTTACTTCAGCTTCATTAATGTTTTCATAAATACGGAGAACATCATTCCAAACACCGTCATTAAGACTCATAATTATTGGTGGCCAACCGTTACTCGTAGATAATCCACCATCTCGCTTGAGACCTTGTTGAATCATCGCCTCATATACTCGGCCAAAAGAAGGGGCCGGAGCAAGGATAATAGGTGAGGAAAAAACCCCAAAATCTTCGGCAACTCCAATTCCAGAAGCACCCCCACCGTTATCAAGTGACCACCGACCAATGTGACAAGTTCGGTCTTTAATCCCTAATGGATAGGGATTTACTGCAGTTAATCCACTACACAACCCATCCGAATCAATGTTTACGTTCCCAACAGAAACACCTTCAACGTCACCAATAGAATTAAGACTTCCACGTGGAATGTCCCCAATCTCCATTATAACCTCCCGTGGTCTTTCATCACGCGAACTAAACGATCTAATGGTAATGCATGAATTACATTATCATCTCTACCTTTCATCGTCTCAGCCATCGTCAAGGAATTTATAATTGATTCTTCCGTCGATTCAACAACAGCTTTATGGAAATGCGAGATCCACCTATCGGACAGAATCTCTATCTGGTTTTGGCTCTTAGGTCCCAACTTTTGTGCAGTTGAAAAAGCCAAGAACAAATCACCGCTTCCATGCGTAGAAATAGCTCCTGTTCGTGCAAGGCCCATCGCAACGCGCTTACATAGACGTTGTAACTGGACGGGAATGAGAGGTGCATCTGTAGCTATTACCATTAGCATGGATTTATTTTTTTCATACTCTCCGGACTTTGGTAATAGGCTTGGAATTTCACGACCAACGGGCACTCCATCAACGCGGAATTGACCTCGTCGACCAAAATTAGACTGCACCAACGCGCCCAACGTATACCGGACTCCGTTACAATCTATCACACGGGAAGAGGTGCCAATCCCTGCCTTGAATTCAAACGCCCGCATAGCTGTCCCTCCCCCTACGCAACCTTCACTGATTGGACCCGTCTTTGCATCAGTTAATGCTTTATATCCATGCAATGAACGAACATGGCGCCCAGCCGTATCATTTAAAAAATCACCCCATGTCTCACCTACTACGGGCTCTCCACACATGCCTTCAAAAATTGATGGATCGCGTTCCAACATCCACTGAATGGCTCCATCATAAACCGAACCGACGCTTGAAGTATTCGTAAATAAAACGGGAGCCGAAAGCAGCCCTCTACTTCTTATTGGCCCCAGGCCAGTAAGTTCTCCGTTCCCATTCAATACAAAGGTTCCAGCGTAAAACCCTTCCTTAGATAAAACACCTCCATGTGGAAGAATGGCAGTAACACCGGTGCGAACCGGTCCCTTGCCAACTACCAATGGACCTTCACCTCGAATCAAGGTCACATGTCCGACACGAACACCGGAAACATCTGTCAAAGCATTTAGAGGACCCGTAGGTAAATCACCTATAGTCAGACCTAAATCACGTAACCTACATCGCTTATCCAAAGAAATAGACGCAGGCCAACCAGACAATGGCCAGGCACATGCAGCACTCAAACCCATCGCCAAAAAGTCACGACGATGCATATTACAATGCACCAACTAAAACGTCACCAAGTTGAACCGTGCTGAGTTGCCCACCCAAATCTTCCGTGACCATTTTCGAATCACCAACCACATTCTTCACTGCAGTTTCTATTTTATCGGCAGCAAGATAAGCCTGCTGATCATCATGCTGACTCGCTAACCACCGTAACATCATCGCTGCTGAAAGAACCATTGCTATGGGATTAGCCAATCCTTTATTTGCAATGTCCGGCGCAGTTCCATGGGAGGGTTGAAAAACAGCAGCGTCAGATCCAATATCAGCCGAGGGTGCCATACCAAGACCTCCAATCAATCCTGCAGCCAGATCAGAAATAATATCGCCATACATATTTTCAGCGACTAAAACATCATAAAACTGTGGTTTTTGTATGAGATACATACTCAAAGCATCAACATACGCGTAATCCGTTTGAACTTGCGGAAAATCGGCAGCAACCTCGTCATATATCGATCTGAAAAATGCCATTGATTTGAATACATTGGCCTTATCAACACAGGTCACACGTGATTCCGAGCGAGCGCGTTTTTTAGCAAGTTCAAAAGCAAATCTTACCACACGTTCCGTGCCACTACGGGTAATAACCATGGAATCAACAGCAACTTCACCACGTAATTGAATTCCTCCATTCATTGAAGCAAACAAACCTTCTACGTTTTCACGTAAAATAACAAAGTCGATATCTCCCACATTGATATTCTTTAAAGGAGTGTGGGCCTGATTATAGAGATATATAGGACGAACTCCAGCAAAAAGATCTAATTCGATTCGAAGGTCAATCTGTGGCCGCATCTCAGTACCATCTGGCCAACGCACATCTGGAAGACCCATCGCCCCCAGCAATACGGCATCTGCATTACGACAGCCTTCAACCGTTTGAGATGGCAACGG
>JAYYVF010000107.1:0-30193 GCA_036343635.1 Candidatus Latescibacterota bacterium
GTTGAATCCGTTAACAACCTATTATTACACGGTTTCTGCTTTTGATGCTGCGGGTAATACGAGTGCCCGTGCCGCTGTGGTTCAAGTTCGGACGGAGGGCCCGGATCGGGTAGCTCCTGCTCCACCTCAGAATCTTTCAGCTATTGCGGACAAGAATGATTTTGGGCGCATTACGGTAACATGGAACCTTCCGACGGAGAATGCGATAGGAGATCCCTTAGAGGACCTTGCTCTTATTTTGGTCTTTCGTTCTGAAAATGGTAGCAGTGGGTTCTCTGTTGTTGACACTTTGGATGGAAAGCAGCGCATTTATATTGATACTGGACTCCATGCGGCGACTGAGTACCATTACTCTCTGAGTGCGGTAGATCAAAATGGAAATGAAAGTTTAAGAGAAAATCCGGTAAGAGTGATTACGGAGGGCCCAGATCTGGTAGCCCCTTCGTCGCCAACGAATTTGTCTGTTGTTGTGAGTGAGCAAGATTTTGGACGTGCTACCTTAAACTGGGATGAACCAAAGGTAGATGAGAGCGGCTTGCTTTTAGAAGATCTTGCAGGTTATTTCGTTTTTCGGTCTGAAGGAGAAATGAGTTCGTTTCGAAAAATTGCGGTAGTAGATGCAGAGTTGGTGGAATATGAGGAGTCCCAACTTGATGATTTTAAAACTTACTATTACCAAGTCTCTGCTTTTGATTTTTCTGGCAATGAGAGTTCTCGATCCACTACTTTTAAAATAACGACGTCGGGTGTAGACCGAATTGCCCCCGCAATTCCTGGGAATTTTTCAGTTTTTCAGAGCCAAGAAAGTTATGGGCAGGTAGAGTTAAGATGGGATAGACCTAAGTCTGATGTTCATGGTGAAGTTTTAGAGGATCTCTCTCAATACATAATTTTTCGATCTACATTCACAAATAATTCATTCTTTGCAATCGATACTGTCGGAGCAGATGTTAGTGCTTATATAGATCGCGGACTTGTTCCACGTCAAAACTACTTTTACACCATTACGGCTACGGATTTTTTGGGAAATGAAAGTGAACGTGCTCCTACTGTCTCTATTATAGCTCCTGGAAAGGATGTTGTTCCTCCTTCGTCTCCAACGGGCTTGTATGCCGCTGCCGACCCGGAAAATCAACAAGTTACATTAACGTGGAATTCACCGAAAGTTGATTCAGATGGTGGAGATCTGACTGGATTAAAAAGTTACATAATATTTCGGTCGACTGGAAATAGTTCGGAATTTTCTATAATTGATACCGTTTCGTCTGGTATCACCAGATTTGTAGATAATCAAGGATTATTAGGTGCGACTAGATATGGGTATCAGATTCAAGCTTTAGATGAAGAGGGGAATCGAAGCTCATCTTCAAATATTGTTTTCGTCACAACTGTTGGTATTGAAATGCCGGCCGGAGTTTCTGCGAATGCTGGAATTGGGCAAGTGTTAATATCTTGGACCCCAAGCTCAAATGATGATTTACTTGGCTACAATGTCTATCGTACAGACAGAACGGATACAAAATTTGAGCGTTTGACCGGTATAGAGGGGACGAGTTATTCTACTGGTAAGTCTGCCTATGTTGATTCAAACCTGGCAGCTGGATCTATTTATTTCTACCGAATATCTGTAGTTACAGCAGACGGTGAGAGTGATTTGTCGGCCTTCGCCAGTGCCACTGTTCAGGTAGATAATCGTCCGCCCGCAGCTCCTAGCTTTTTGGAAGGTGAGGCGGTTGTAGGTGACCCCGAAAAGCTAAATCTTATCTGGGCAGCTCCTACCACGGACTACGATGGTAGTGGTCTGACGGGAGTGGCTCTTTATAATATTTACAGAGCCGGCATTGCCGGTGGCCCTTTCGAAAAGGTGGCTTCTGCAGCCACAGCTACATATCAGGATACGGGTTTGGCATCCGTTACAACCTATTACTATCGTGTTACGGCTGTTGACAACTTTGGAAATACTAGTGTGGCGTCGGCTTCCATAGGAGTGACAACTGGTGGAGTAGCTCGGCCTACAGCTGTTCAAATTTCCGCTTCTACACCGTCCTCGTTAGGGGACCCTCCGGAGGTAACTTTATCCTGGGAAAAATCTGCAGGAGCGATTCTTTATTACGAGATCGAACGTACCAGTGTGGAAAATAGTAATTCCGATGAAGATTACACGGAAGTAGGAGATAATACACTAAACACTGTTCTTGTTGATAACACCGTTTTGCGTGGTAATATCTATTATTATAGAATAAGGGCGCGAGATGTAGATGATCGTGTCAGTGAATGGACTGAAATTGTTAGAGTTGAAGTGAAGAATTAGGGGGTTATGAGACTATTCTTCAGAGACGTTTACAGCGTGCCATTTCAGGACCGAGTTAAGTAATTCCTCAAGCTCGATCTGCTCGCCAGTATTTTTACATTCCTTTTGAAGCATACTTAACACTTCTAAGGTTTGTAGCATGTTGTTTCGAATGGTTTCTATGGCGTTTCCCAATTTTTGTCGTTCAACTTTAGACGAGATATTGAGGGAATTATTTTCTAATTCGTTTCGTAGAAGTACGTATATTTCCATCATGCGAGCAGTTTGTATCCTAATTTTATCTAAGTTGATTGAGCTGTATTCCATGGTTTTTCCTGTCAAATGGACCTTTCGGCCTTACTTTTTGTAAAAACTATAGTTTTCATTGTTGGGAGAGCAATATTCATTCCATAATCGGAATAACCGTTGAAATTATGTAAAATGGATACTAGTGATTTGGTAGGATTGGTAAAAGAAAACCTAAATGAAGCCAAATTCGATTTTGAGCATGGCTTGATGCTTATCGCTGTTTCTGGAGGCGTAGATTCTATCGTGTTGCTTGAAATATTGACTCTTTTGGATATTTCTGGCATTGTGGTTCATGTTGATCACGGGATGCGCCCTGATTCTTCTTTAGATACTGATTTTGTGGCACGGGAAGCCAAAATGCGAGGGCATAAATTTGAATCGGAAAGATTTGATATTTCTGAAATAGCTTCTCAAAAAAAACAATCCATAGAAGAGGCTGCTCGCGATATTCGATATTCATTTTTTGAAAAAATCTCAAAAAGGTTCAATGCCCAATTTATTGCTTTGGGTCATCATCAAAATGATCAAGCTGAAACAGTTCTTATGAACCTAATTCGGGGTAGTGGTAGTACGGGACTATCTGGGATGAGGGATGTGCGGGATGAACGGTATCTTCGACCTATGCTTCTTTTTCCTAGGCAAATTATATGGGAATATGCACTGAAACGGAAATTACGATACCGCGAAGATGAGACGAACAAAGACACACGTTTTTTTCGGAACCGAATTCGCAAAGAATTGTTGCCTTTGTTGGAATCTTACAATCCAAAAATTAAGGAGGCCTTAAGCAGGACAGCTATGTTGCTTAGGGCAGACAATGAATTTATAGAGCAAATAACTAAGGATAGTTTGTGCGCTGTAATAGCTGTTGAGAGTAGGCAATCCGTGAGCCTTGATGTTAGTCTGCTTCTCAGCTATCATATAGCCATCCAGAGGAGGGTCGTACGTAATGCCCTGAAAAAAGTTGGTTTTGATTATGCTGGAGGATTTTTCTTTGTAGAGGAAATAATGGGGTTGTTGGGTGATGGGAATAGTTCTGTGCGTCATCTAAACAACAGGTTGCGTGTTCAGAACTGGGAAGGGAAATTACATCTTAATGTGGAACAATTTAATCCACTGCTGTTGAAAATTTCTACAAAAGAAAAAGGCGAATGGGATGTTGGATGCGGGATCCTACGCGTAAGGCAAGGAAATTTTTCTGAATTCAAAATGTTAACTCGCTCGATGCCAAAAGGAGTTGCTGTTTTTGATGCAAGAGAGGTATCTGATTTTGTAATAGTACGCTCCATTCGACCTGGTGATCGATTTTCTCCTTTTGGATTGCATGGTCATAAGAAATTGAGTGATTTTTTGATTGATGAAAAATACCCTGCAATTTTTCGCCAGCGGGTAATTGTTGTGGAAAGTAGCGGAGAAATTGTATGGGTTGTTGGCATGCGAACGAGCGACTATTGTAAAGTTGTAAAGGATACTAAAACTATCGTAATAATGGAGTTTTTGTAAACTGTATTACGAAATTATTTTTAAAGCAAATGTGAGTTTTGAAAATGGAAAATAAAAGGAAAGAGGAGGAAGATCGGCCGCGTCGCTGGCGAAGACCGTCCCGAACACAGGCTTTTTGGATTTTCTTGATATTGGTGTTGATTTTTGCTGGAAAATTTTTTGACAGTACCCCTTCAGATGCTCCAAATATTTCGTATAGGCAGTACAGGGAGTTTCTCGAGGAAGGCAAAGTAGTTGAGGCTGTTATAGTAGGTGAAAGTGAGTTTCACGGGATCTTAAACGATGGAGGAACTTTCGTCGTCAATTTGGGGCCGATAGATGGATCAACTAAACGTGAATGGCAGCAAGATTTCAACCTCGATTTTAAATTCAAGGACGAGCCGTTTAAGTGGTCTAATGTCATTTTTAGTGTTTTACCTTGGGTCCTATTTTTAGGATTTTGGGTTTTCATGTTGCGGCAAATGCAGGGAGGATCTCGTGGTTTATTTTCCTTTGGGAAAAGTCGGGCTAAGATATTAACGGGAGAGACGCAAGAAACCACATTTGATGATGTTGCCGGAGCCGATGAGGCCAAAGAGGAATTGAGTGAAATAATAGACTTTTTGAAAGATCCCGAGCGCTTTCAGCGTCTGGGAGGGCGTATCCCAAAAGGAGTCTTAATGGTGGGTCCCCCAGGAACAGGGAAGACTCACTTGGCTCGAGCAATTTCTGGGGAAGCGGGAGTCCCATTTTTTTCTATCAGTGGCTCGGATTTTGTTGAAATGTTTGTTGGAGTGGGTGCATCGCGGGTTCGTGATCTTTTTGAGCAAGGTAAGAATAGTGCTCCTTGTATTATTTTCGTTGATGAAATTGATGCTGTTGGGCGCCAGCGTGGTGCGGGAATAGGGGGTGGACATGATGAACGCGAACAAACTTTGAATCAACTTCTTGTCGAGATGGATGGGTTTCAATCAAATGATGGTGTGATTCTAATAGCAGCTACTAATCGCCCTGATGTTTTAGATCCGGCTCTTTTGCGCCCGGGGCGATTTGACAGGCGCGTTGTTGTTGATTTGCCGGATGTACGTGGTCGTGAGGAGATTTTGAAGATACATGTTCGTAAAGTGCCACTTACCGAGAAAGTAGATTTAAAACGGGTAGCTCAGGCTACTCCAGGATTGTCGGGCGCAGATTTGGCGAATTTAATCAATGAAGCAGCACTTTTTGCCTCGCGTAAAGGTAGAGATTCTGTGGACAGATCTGATATTGAACAGGCCAATGATAAAGTAATGATGGGAGCCGAAAGGCGGAGCCTGTTGCTGACGGATGAAGACAAAACGCTGGCGGCTTACCATGAGGCCGGACATGCTCTTGTTGCAAAGAGTGTTCCCGAATCTCAAAAAATTGGAAAAGCTACTATAATACCGCGTGGGCAGGCGATGGGTGTTGTTTCATTTTTACCCGATGAGCGTAGATCTATGACAGAGACAAGATTGAAGTCCCACCTAGCTACGGCATTGGGAGGTTGTTGCGCAGAGCGTATTATTTTTTCAGAGAGGTCCACAGGAGCTCAATCAGATTATAAACAGGTAGCATCTTTGGCGCGCTCTATGGTCTGTGACTGGGGGATGAATCAGGAATTAGGACCAATAGCTCTTAGCAATCGAGAAGAAGAGGTTTTCCTAGGAAAGGGTTTTGCACAAGCTGGTAATCTTAGTGAAGAGACAACCCAGATAATAGATAGAGAAATTCGACGGTTGGTTCAGGAAGCTGAGACATCTGCAACGGGAATCTTACGTAATAGAATTGAAGATCTACATACTATAGCTAAAGCTTTGTTGAAATTTGAGGTATTAGATGATACCGAACTAGATATGTTGCTTGATGGGGGCGTGCTCGATATTGATGGGAAAAAAATGAGTGGGGAAAATCTATCTAATTCCAACTCGTTGGATGAAACGGAAAAGTTGTGAAATCAGACTTTATGAACTGGCAATTGAGTTCTAATGTTTTGGATTTTAATTCTGGAACTCGCATCATGGGTATATTGAATGTCACTCCTGATTCTTTTTATGACAGATATTCTAAAACGAGTGCGGCAATTGATCGTGGACTACAGATGGTTGATGAAGGAGCTGATTTGATCGATATCGGCGGAGAATCATCGCGTCCACCGTTATACGGTAGAGTGTTGAAAATTGATGCAGCTGAAGAGATTCGTCGGGTTTTACCGGTTATTACTGCTCTACGACGTCAGACATCTGTCCCACTTTCTATCGACACTGTCAAGTATGAAGTTGCATATGAGGCTTTAGATGCAGGTGCAGACATTATCAACGACATTAGTGCCTTAGAGGACCCTCGTATGGCAGAGTTGGCTGCTTTTTCAAAGGCTCCTGTTATATTAATGCACCGCTATAGTCATTTGGTAAGGAGTGAAAAACGAGAGGTAGATGAAGAATTTCCAAATGAAATTGTTGACTGTTTGAACAATAAGATCGAATATGCCAAAACACAAAATATAGAATCATTAGCAATTGATCCTGGCTTGGGCTTTGGGAAAACTATTGACGAAAACTTATTATTGATGCGTGAATTAAAGAGGTTTGTGGATTTAGGTTATCCTGTATTAGTAGGAGCCTCCAGAAAATCGTTTATATGGAAGACACTAAGCTTATCAAAAGAGGAAGGGTTGGAGGGTAGTTTGGCGTTGGCTGTATTAGCTATGATTTCAGGGGCTCAACTTGTTCGAGTTCACGACGTGCAGTCAACTTTTCGGGTTCTACAAATGGCTGAGGCGGTCTTAGCTGCAGGATGTGCACCAAATTGTTGAGAGACGGATTTGTGTTTTTCGAATTATTTGGATTTATCCCCGTTTCGTTGCTTTCAGTGTTTGATATTGGAATTGTTTCTCTCATTCTCTATCGCACGTTTGTTTTAATCAAAGGTACTCGAGCAGGGCCAATGCTTGTGGGTTTGTTGTTGTTGGTGCTAGTGGCTATGGCTGCTCCATGGTTACAAATGAATGCATTAGCCTGGTTGTTGGAGCAGTTAAGGTCCATTCTGCTTATTCTTCTTGTCGTACTTTTTCAGTCTGAACTTCGTCGAGTTCTTTTAGTCTTAGGACAAAGTCCTTTACTTAGATGGTTTTATAAGCCGGAGCCACCACGATTTATAGATACTGTTGTGTCTGGGGCAGTGCAACTAGCTGCGCAAGGATATGGAGCTTTAATTGTTTTAGGACGCCAAGGATCTTTGGGGGCTATAGTAGATACCGGTGTCCAATTACATGCTCGATTATCTGATGATTTGCTCATAACGATATTTAATCCACGTACTCCGTTACATGATCAGGCGGTTGTACTTCAGGGAGAATTGTTATTGGCCGCGCGTTGCACGCTTCCTTTAGCAGAAGAAATTGAAGATGATAGATTAGGTACTCGCCATAGAGCAGCACTGGGATTATCTCAGGAGTCTGACGCGGTGACAATAGTAATATCTGAAGAGACAAGCGCTATTTCGTTAGCCGTGGGTGGAGAATTATTACAGGGAATTGAGCGCGAAGAATTGAAGGAGCGCTTGTTTGAATTGCTTGCTCCCAGACAGTAATGGTCGGTGTTGGTGCGTTGTCAGGCAGGTCGTTATTGACGTACTTTATATAAATATGTTTTTTATTACATAAAAAATAATAAATATTAATTATTGATGCGTAATAAAATAACTCGACATACTTGTATTCGTGAGCTTTTGAGTGAGCGTGTTATAAGTACCCATGAACAACTGTCTATGGCATTACATGAAAACAATATTCGTGTAAGTCAGGCTACTTTGTCTAAAGATCTCCGTGAATTGGGGGTGCTACGTATTCCCCAGATGGATGGCGGCTTCCGTTATACGATTTATAATGAAAACGAGGCCCCTTCACCTGCCTTCGGATTACAATTAACGAGGGAATTAACAAATAATTTGTTTGAGGCTGAACAAGCGTCTAGTATTGTTGTATTAAAGACGCGTTCTGGGTATGCTCAAAGTGTTTGTGAATCTATAGATAGAATAAATTGGGAATCCGTTGTTGGAACCTTAGCTGGTGAGAATACAGTTTTTGTCGCTACAAGATCGGAAACTGATGCAATTGTGGTACTGAGAGAATTGTCGCGTTTATGCGAGGAAGAGTAAAGGGATTGAAGCCATTAGAAAAATATATTGAGAAAGCAGCAACACTCATTGAAGCACTACCGTATATACAGCGTTTTCGGGAAAAGATTGTTGTTGTTAAATACGGTGGGAGTACCATGAAAGATGGGGCTGAGAAAGATACTGTTTTGAAGGACATTGTATTTCTTTCTAGTGTGGGAATTTGTCCTGTAATTGTTCATGGCGGAGGTCCTGCTATTAATAAGCAATTGAAGGAGAAGGGGGTAGAAACACGGCGCATTAATGGCTTACGTGTTACCGATGCTGCGACTATGAAGGTTGTTGAGAGTGTGCTGGTCAACGAAGTGAATGCAGGTATAGTTGGAGAAATTGAAGCTCTTGGTGGTCGGGCAAGGGGTTTGTCAGCCAAGGATTCCGGAGTTATGCGTGTTCGTAAGCATTTTGCACAAACTCCTGAAGGTGCTATAGATATTGGTTTTGTAGGTGATGTTGATAGCGTCGATATAAATCCCCTTCTTGGTCTTCTAAGTAAGGGGTTTATTCCAGTTATTGCACCAATTGGTTGTGGACCGGAAGGAGATAGCTATAATGTCAATGCAGATACTGTTGCAGGTCAGCTCGCAGCGGCGTTATCGGCTGAGAAGTTAGTTTTTTTAACAGATGTTGTTGGAATTCTGACTTCTCATGATGAACCCGGCACGCTTTTGTCTAGTGTTCGCGTAAAGGAAGTAGCAGAATTGTTGGAAGGTGGCGTAATTAGTGGTGGTATGATACCTAAGATTCAGGCGTGCGTTAGTGCTGTCGAAGGAGGTGTTTCGAAGACTCATATCGTTGGTGGCAGTATTCCACATTCCATGCTTTTGGAAATATTTACCCGTGAAGGTATAGGGACTGAAATAATAGAATAGGAGAATACTAGGCATGCGTACCGAAGAAATTATCCAGGCAGAAAAAAAATATATTTTGCAGACGTACGGCCGTCCGGATTTCGTGTTGGAGAGGGGGAACGGCATGTATTTGTTCGACACTGAAGGTAACCGCTACCTTGACTTTGTTAGTGGTTTAGCTGTCAACGCACTTGGATATGGGGATTATGATGTCGTTCGAGCAATTGAAGAGCAGGCAAGCATGCTTATGCACGTCTCAAACCTATATCATACGATTCCGTCAGTTAAATTGGCTGAATTACTTGTGGAAAATTCTTTCTCTGACCGGATTTTCTTTTGCAATAGTGGTACCGAATCATGGGAGGCTGCTCTAAAATTTTGCCGCAAATGGGGGAATACTGCCTGTGAAAAGCCAAAGAACAGGTTATTGGCATTTAACAACTCATTCCACGGACGGACTTACGGCTCTATTTCAACCACTGGACAACCCAAATACCATAAAGGTTTTGAGCCACTGCTACCTGGGGTGGATTTTGCAGAATTTAACGATATCGAATCTGTTAAGAATTTGGTTACCGAGGAGACCTGTGCGATTCTTGTTGAACCTATTCAGGCTGAAGGTGGTATCCATGTTGCATCCAACGAATTTCTAAAGAAATTGCGCGAGTTATGTGACGAACGTAAGATGCTGTTGGTCTTTGATGAGATTCAAGTTGGATGTGGACGAACGGGTCCTTTGTGGGCTCACGAGGAATATGGTGTTCAACCTGATATTATGACGGTGGCTAAAGCGTTGGGTGGCGGGCTGCCGATAGGGGTTACATTAATGCGTCAACACGTAGCAGATGCTATTGATGCCGGTGACCACGCTGCGACTTTTGGAGCCAATCCGGTTGCTTGTGCGGCAGCAATTACAGTTTTGCAAAAGCTATTAGAGTCGGAATTTATTGCTGAAGTGCGAGAAAAGGGGCGCTATTTTTTCGGGCGCTTGGAGGAAATTAAAAAACGTTTCCCGACTCAAGTTAAGCAAATTCGTGGGCGTGGCCTAATCCTTGGTGCCGTAACCGAGAAACCCGCGGCTGACTTTCTTACACCTTTTCGAGATCGTGATATATTAATTGCCACTGCCGGAATAAACGTAGTTCGCTTTTTGCCGCCATTGGTGGTTGAACGTAATCGAATTGACGAGGTGGTTGATGTATTTGATGAAATTTTAAGGCAGGGTCACTAATGGGAAAAAAAGGGAGCAGTTCGGAACTTCGTGATAAGGCCTGGGGAGGAAGATTCGTTGGTAATACAGATACTCTTATGGAACGTTTTAATGCATCGATTCGTTTTGATAAGAGAATGCTTGAGGTTGATATTGAGGGAAATATAGCATATGCAAAGGCATTGGAAAAGGCGGGGGTCATCGAGGCTTCGGAGCGAGTATTAATTATAGATGGGTTACTTGAGATTCGGAATGAATTTTCCCGCCCAGATGTTAATTTGCCCGATTCTCTAGAGGACATACACATGGCCGTTGAGCATCGACTGACTGAGATTGTCGGGCCAATTGGTGGGAAAATTCATTCCGGTCGAAGTAGGAACGATCAAGTTAATTTGGACGAACGGCTGTATTTGCGCGCTCATGTTTCTTCTTTGAAAAACAGGATAATTGATCTTCAACGTGTCCTCGTGAATTCAGCTGAAAATTATGTAGACGTAATTTTGCCGGGTTATACGCATTTGCAGCAAGCGCAACCAATTTTATTTGCTCACTATGCGTTGTCACTGTTTTGGATGTTGGATCGAGACTCTGATAGGCTTAGTGATATGTTGAAGCGTGCTGATGTAATGCCTTTAGGTTCTGGTGCGCTGGCAGGAAGCACGTTTCCAATTGATCGAGATTTTTTGCGTAATGAGATGGGTTTTTCGGGGGTGACCAATAATAGTATTGATGCCGTTAGTGACCGTGATTATTTGATTGAGGCTCTTTCTGCATTATCAATTTTGATGATGCATTTGAGCAGGTTTTGCGAGGATTTAATTACTTGGTCTTCTTCTGAATTTTCGTTTGTTGAACTGTCTGATGAGTTTTCAACGGGTTCCAGTATGATGCCTCAGAAAAAGAATCCCGATTCACTGGAATTAATAAGGGGAAAGACTGGAAGAGTCTATGGGGATCTTATGGCTTTGTTGACAACGATGAAGGGGGTACCTTTATCATACTCAAAAGACATGCAAGAGGATAAGGAACCTTTTTTTGATGCCCTTGATACGGTGGATATTTGTCTACAGGTTTTTGCCGGTGTATGGTCGACCATGACACTTTATGTGGAAAATATGGAGTCCACCATCGACTCAACTGCATTGGCTACAGACCTTGCTGATGATTTGGTAAATAAAGGTTTACCGTTTCGAGAGGCTCATCACATTGTTGGCCGTTTGGTACGTGAGACGCTTGATCAAGGACAGAATTTGACAGAATTAACATTGGAGCAATTGTCGAAATTTAGCGACAAGTTCTCTGATGAAACACTAAAGATCCTTGACCTGAGAAGTTCTCTGTCTCAACGAAATATCATTGGCGGGACTGGGCCCGAAGCAGTTATGGAACAACTCGCATTGGCAAGAGCAAAAATTTTGGATTGATGCTTCGTAAGTTTTATCATGTCTCAATCGTTGGATTCTATTTTATAATTTTTTAATAATATTAGTGGCATTCTTGAGGTCAAAACGATGAATATTCCAATGGTAACTATTTGTTCAATCGATTTTTTTGTCTGTAATGCTCCCATGCGCATGCCTTTTCGGTTTGGCTCTACGACTCTTACGGCATCCGCTGTTTTGCATGTGCGCATGGAGGTTGAAATTGGTAATGGGGGGCGAGTTGAAGGATGGTCTGCGGATATGATCGCGCCAAAGTGGTTTGAAAAGTCTGATGAGAAATCTTATGCGCAATGTTTGGATGAGTTGTTAGCTGTGGCGCAGAATGCTGCTTCGATATACAGAGAGTTGGGTAGCCGACCTATTTCTATTTTTGATCTTTGGAAGCAGGGATATCGGGCTGGTAAAGCCTGGTCGACGGCCAATGAAATAAATGATCTAATGGGCAGTAATGGTCCTTCTCTCATGGAACGAGCTTTGATTGATGCTGTTGGGATTTACGCAGGCCTCACTTATCACGAAATGTTAACTCATAATGTCTTAGGCATTGATCTTGGATCGATTCATAATGAACTGGACTCCATGGCTGTGCAAGAGGTGATTGGGGAATCGCCACTTGAAAGTTTGCATATTCGGCATACGGTAGGACTAGTTGATCCGCTCCGATATGAGGACATACAGGAGGACGCCCAAATTGATGACGGCCTTCCTCAATCTTTGGAATCATATATTCTTGAACAGGGAATAAGATATTTTAAGGTGAAAATCGGTGGTGATCCCCGCACAGATTTTGAACGACTTCAAGATATTTATAGTTTACTGGATTTGTACTGTCGGGATTATTTTGTAACGATTGATGGTAACGAGCAGTATAATGACGTAGACTCTTTGATTGGATTAATAGAAAGAGCAAAGAACGATCTTCCAAATTTTTTCAGTCGCATAATTTACATTGAGCAGCCCTTAGATCGGGCACTGGCATTGAATACTGAGGCTTCAGTTGATATCCGTCGTGCTGCCAATATGCTCCCTCTGCTCATCGATGAATCTGACGGAGATTTGGATACTTTTAAAACTGCAATAGATTTGGGATACCGTGGAGTTTCTTCAAAAGCTTGTAAAGGTCTAATAAAGGCTTTAGGAAATGTTGCGCTGGCCAAATATAAAAGTGAGCCAGGAATATCTCTTTTTGTTAGTGCAGAAGACCTTACTAATATTCCCGTTGTTTCTTTGCATCAGGATCTAGTCCATGTTGCCGCACTTGGCTTACCACATTTAGAGCGTAACGGCCATCATTATATTCGCGGTTTAGATCATTTGTCAGAGAAGGAACGTAAAATCTGTCGTCTTAAACATCCTGAGCTTTATACTGAAAACCAAGATCTTTTGTCTTTGAACATAGTAGATGGTGCAATAGACGTCAGATCTCTACAGTTGCCGGGGTTAGGCGTAGATGGAGCGGTAGATGTTTCTTCCATGACTCCTCTCAATGAATGGGATCTGCGTGTTTTGCTAGACATGGGTGTTTAATGGGTGTCGGAGTAAAAATTGAACGAGTCGATTTCTTTATGCGCAACGTCAGGACTCGATTTCCTTTTCGCTATGGTGAAGCGGAATTAACTTCTGTGCCAATTCTTCATGTAAAGATGCGAGCTAACGTCGACGGAAATTCAACAGAGGGCTTTTCTGCAGACATATTGCCGCCTAAATGGTTTGACAAAGACCCGATCAAAACATATCGGGATAATGTGAATGATTTGATCCTGTCTGCTGAGATTGCCTCGAGTCAATTTAGCAAAGCTAGCCTTATTGAAGCGACACCATTTTTACTTTGGTCGCGTGGTTATAATAATGCAATAACGGCTTGCAGATCGCGGGGATTAAATGGTCTAACAGCATCACATGGTTGTTCTCTTATGGAAAGAGCATTAATTGACGGTATTGGCAAGGCATTAGGTCAAAGTTATTTTCAGCTACTTTCGGAAGATCTTCTAGGAATTGATTTAGGAATGATCCACTCGAAATTGGGCGATTTCAATTTTAAGGAAATTTTACCTAAATCTCCTTTAGATAGGATTCAAATACGGCACACTGTAGGTTTGTCAGATCCCTTACGAAAGGACGATATTGTTGAAGGTGGACGCGTAAATGATGGTTTGCCGGAAACACTCGAAGAATACATTCAGCTGCATGGTTTGTCTCATTTTAAAGTTAAAGTATCTGGGGAATTATTTGCCGACATGAAAAGGTTGGGTGAATTTTCTGATCTGGTGAATGAAGTAAATTATACGCTTAGTTTGGATGGGAATGAACAATTCACTCAGATGGCCGATTTTATAGAGTTTACTAAACACATAGAGTCAGAACTACCTTTACTCTGGAACAGGATTTCGTATATCGAGCAGCCATTAGACCGTAGTGTCGCGTTGAATGATGATTTTGGTAGTGACATTAAAAGAATTTCAGAGCAAAAGCCGCTATTAATAGATGAATCGGATGACTCTACTGATTCTTTTCTTCGTGCTATTGCATTGGGGTATTTGGGTATATCCTCTAAATCATGTAAAGGGTTGATAAAGGGGATTGCAAATGCTGCCCTTGTAAGATTTCAGGGATCCTGTCAATATTTTATGACGGGAGAGGATCTTATGAATTTGCCCCTTGTCCCCTTACATCAAGATTTGGTGCATCTGGCGGCACTCGGTATTAATAATGTCGAACGTAATGGCCATCACTATGTGCGGGGACTGGATCACTTGTCTCTTTCTGAACGCCAAGAATGTTTAAGAGAAAATGCTGATTTATATTCAGATAACACTGATATACAAGGATTGAGAATAGAATCAGGGGCAATTCGTGTTTCATCCTTGCAACGTCCTGGACTTGGTGTAGGTGACAACGTCGATTTACATTCTATGATATCACTGTCGGACTGGGATTTTAATACTTTGTAAAGACAACGAGTTTATTACACTTTACACTGATTTTTTAAATGCCTTTTTTATGATTGGAGATATGAGAATATGACTGATATTCCGTCGTACGATGCAATTGAGGCGTATTTGACGTCACATCCACTTATTGCAATAATTTTGGCTATTCTTGTGTTATCTTTTTTATTTAGTTTGATGCGCTTGTTGGTTCGCGCGGCGTTTGTGCTTTTTGTTGTCTTATGTATCGGGCTGTACTGGACACATAATGAAGCTTCTGTTGAGTGGCATATACGAGCTCAAGAGTTAGGAGCAAAGGCAGCCGAATATGGAAAGGAAGCGTGGCGTGCTGGAACTGAAATAATAGAAGAAAACAGTAAGTCTTTTCAGGGAACAAGCAGTGATTAGTTATAGAATATGGTCATAATTTTTAATCACTACACTTCGATACCCGCTTCTTTCAGTATAGTTATGAATGATATTTCGTTACAGGTATCGACTTTTAATTCGTTGGCTTTTTGCAATTTAGAGCCCGGTTTTTGACCGTACACAACTAGGTCTGTTGTCCTACTAACACTAGATTTTACGTAACCACCCAATTGCTCTATAAAGATTATGGCTTTCGAACGGTTTATTTGTTCGAGGGAACCTGTTAAGACAATATTTTTTCCATCGAAAACGGGTGGGTTTTCTTTATTCGATTCAGTTTTATCGTGGTCTTTTACCTGCATTTGTAAACCAGCCGATTTCAGTTTTTCGATCAAAATAATGACTGATGTATCTTTGAGTGCCGCGTGTAGGCTTGTTGCAATTTTAGGTCCGATCTCCGGCGCGGATTCTAATTTCTCAAGGGACGCATTTCTCAGGTTATCCATTGATCTGAATTCACTGGCTAGCGTTCGGGCCACTGTATTGCCTACGTGCCGGATACCTAGTGCGAAGAGAACGCGGTCGAATGGTTGTTCGCGACTCGAAAGAATTGCGGATAATAAATTGTTCGCTGACTTAATCCCCATTCTCTCTAAGCTGCAAATTACTTCAATATTTAATAGATACAGATCACCCACATCTTGAATTACTTTTAAATCAACCAACTGTTCCACTATTGCCGGACCTAAGCCATCTATATCCATAGCGCCACGCGCTGAAAAATGCTCTATGCGTCGTTTTAATTGAGCGGAACATTGGGGATTTTCGCAACGGATCGCTGTTTCCTCTTTATCCTGTATTAAAGGATATGAGCAGATAGGACAATCGGTCGGGAATTGGTAAGCCATAACATCCTTGGAACGTTGCTTGTTTATCACTGATACGACTTTAGGGATGACATCGCCTCCTTTTTCCAGCAGAATTACGTCGCCCAAACGTATGTCCTTACGCCTGATTTCATCAGCGTTATGGAGACTTGCACGGCTTATTGTTGATCCCGCCAAAGTAACCGGTTCAAGTATTGCCACGGGTGTTATGGTACCAGTTCTACCTACTTGTAATTCAATGTCGATTAGTTTGGTACGGACCTGGTAGGCTGCAAATTTGTAGGCCATTGCCCAACGTGGACTTTTCGACGTGTGACCTAACAAAGATTGTTGATTTAAATTATCTACTTTCAAAACAATCCCGTCAATATCGTAAGGCAAGGTATCTCTCTCGTCCGAAAAACTTTGATAAAACTTGTAAACTTCGTCTAAACTTTTACAAAGACATCTATTTGAATTTACGGGTAAGCCTAAGGAAAGTAGACGACTCAAATTTTCTGAATGATGAGTAAAAGTTGAATTTTCTTCCAATAGCGAATAAGCAAAAAAACGCAATTTTCGCTCCGAAACGATGGCGGGACTTTGTAGTTTAAGTGAACCGGCCGTCGAATTGCGAGGATTGGCAAAGAGAGGCTCCGACGCTTTTTTTCGTTGATTGTTAATCTGTATAAAATCATTCAATTCCATGTATACTTCGCCACGGATTTCACAGTTGACCCCTGATAGATGAAGACTTAAAGGAATTGAACGTATTGTTCGAGCGTTTGCGGTAATATCATCGCCTTGAGTGCCATTACCTCTTGTCACTGCCTGCACTAGAATACTATTCCTGTAGATAAGGCTTAGTGCAACACCATCAATTTTTAACTCAGCCATGTAAGATGGCTGTTCGGGATTCACGCCCTGAATAACTCGATAGTGAAAAGCTTTAATATCATTTTCAGAATAACTATTGTCTAGGCTTAACATAGGGACAGAATGTGCTACGGTTGGGAAATCGCTGGTGGGTTGTCCGCTTACCCTTTTAGTTGGCGAATTGGGTTGAATCAAGTCGGGATTTGCTGTTTCTATATCGATTAATTGTTGCATTAACCGATCATATTCTTGGTCTTCTATGACGGGTTGCGCCAGGACATAGTAGCGATAATTATGATCTTCTAAAGCCTTGGATAATTTGGCTACAAGACTAACAGTATTTTGAGTCATAAACCTCCACTAGCAAAAGAGATCTTTCTGATCTTGCATAATATTTTATTATAGAAGGGCATTCAAAAGGTGTCAACTAACATAGACGACAAGTTGTTTCGATACGCGAGCTCTACTATATTAAACATATAATGCAAAATTGTAACCGACATTTGCCATCAAACTTATCGGCTTACTGGGAATTGACTAAACCGCGCATAATTTTCATGGTTTTGGTCACCTTTTGTCTCGGATTTTTTGTGGGTGGCCGTGGGATCCACTCTTTTAGTTTGCTGTTTTGGTCGCTTTTTGGAACTGCACTTTCAGTGGCTGGATCTGCGGTTTTAAACAATTATTTGGAACGTGATGTTGATTGTCTTATGCGTCGCACTGAAGGGCGTCCTATCCCAACTGGTGTGATACGGCCAACTGCAGCCTTGTCATTCGGTTTTATCTTGTTGCTGTTCGGACAGTCTGTGTTGATTGTTGCAGCTGGATTGTTAACAGCTTTTCTTGCCTTATTGTCTGCTTTTCTTTACGTCGTCATATATACTCCTATGAAACGATTAAGTTGGGTCAATACTTCCTTTGGGGCTTTGCCAGGTGCAATGCCACCGCTTGGTGGATGGACTGCCGCTACGGGCGAGATAGAATTGGGCGCTTGGGTGTTTTTCATAATCTTGTTTGCGTGGCAGCACCCGCATTTTTTTGCGATTGCTTGGATTTTTCGGGATGACTATCGGCGTGGGGGATTTAAAATGCTTCCTGTCCAGGACATAGAAGGCAACCGAACTTGTCGGCAGATTATTTATTTTTCGGTACTGCTATTGATAGTATCCTTAATGCCAACCTTCTTGGGCTTGACTGGCAAAGTGTATTTAGTGGGTGCGCTAATACTGGGCAGTATGTTATTGGCCTCTGCGGTCTATCTTATTCAAGTGCGTTCAAATTATGGCGCGAGGAAATTATTGCAAGCTACCATTTTTTATCTCCCTCTTTTGTTTATTCTATGCCTGATAGATTCTGGGTTCTAATATGAATATTGACCCAGAGGTAAATTTCTTATGTTTAAGTCGATGGCAAATCATTGTTGATGGTTTCATAGTCGGCAGGCGTGTTAATATTCGAAAATAATTTATGGTCAGCTTTTGTATGGCTCCATTGATCTGGTAAGACTTGTAAAACATCAATTTGTTTTAAAAAATATCTCATACTTAATTGTTGTTGATTAATTAGGGCCTCTATTGTGGTAACTAAGGCGGTTCTGTATACGGCGCAGAGAGGCTGTGGCCTATTATAATAGGGAACTACTGCATCTTTTTCCGTGCAAATTCCCGTGATGTAATTTAAGAAGTCAGACCTCAGGTACGGCAAGTCGCAGGCCAGCAGCAGTAATCGCTCACTTTTAACAGAATTTAGTGCAGTACAAAGTCCTCCTAATGGCCCTTTATTTCTATAAGAATCGCTTACAATAGGCCACCCGAATGAATCATGCATATTGGGCGTATTGCTTACAACTAGGTGTTCTTGTGAGATACAGTTTGAAATGTCAATAATACGTTTTAACATTGGCATGCCGCCAATGTTGAGTTGTGCTTTATCATGCCCCATACGGTCACTTTTACCGCCAGCTAAAATAGCGACTGCAAGAGACATAATTTTCTTTAGCTCTCTTTTTGGATACTCTGATTATTAATCATTGCCGCCGCAAAACCCGCACCAAACCCATTGTCTATATTCACCACAGTGACGCCAGATGCGCATGAATTTAACATTGTAAGTAGGGCGGATATACCTCCGAAATTTGCTCCATAGCCAATGCTTGTTGGTACCGCTACAACGGGCACATTAACTAGGCCACCTACAACACTGGCTAACGCTCCTTCCATCCCAGCAACGACTACAACTACTTTGGCTGAATTAAGTTTTTCTCGATAGGCCAAAAGACGGTGGATACCAGCCACCCCCACATCGTATATACTTTCGACATGAGAGCCCATCGTACGAGCTGTAACTGAAGCCTCACGAGCTACGGGGAGGTCTGAAGTTCCAGCGGAAACAACTAAAACTCGTCCGAGATGGTTAATAGGTTCAACGCCAGGAATAAATATTGTTCGTGCTACTTCATCATATTCTGCAAGATCAAATTGATCGATCAATCGTTGGGCTATATCTGTTGAAACTCTTGTCGCCAAAACATGCGATTGTTGGCTGTGAATTCGTTTTGCGATTTCAGTTACCTGCGCTTCAGTTTTTCCTTGACAGAAAATGACCTCAGGGTAGCCTGTGCGGAGTGTTCGGTGATGGTCGACATGAGCAAAACCTAGGTTCTCAAATGGTAAATCTTTTAATTCGTTTAGCGCATTTTCAGTGGTAATTTTGCCGTTGGCAACACTTTCTAACAACTGTTTTAGTGTATTGGTGTCCATGAATGTATTCGCTTTGCACGTTTTGGTTAGGAAAAATTTTCTTATTCTGTCGCAACGGTCTTTTGTAAAGCTTATTTAAATAAGCGTCAAAGTAAAATTGTCTGCTGATAATGTCAATGGCACAATGGTTGCTCTGCTGTGTCTTGTCTAAAGTTTTAAAGGAGTTAATTGAATGGATAGTGTGACATTTATTTGGTCATCTGCATTATTTTTGTCTTTGCCGGTAATTGTGAAATATATGCTCGCCTTCAAAGGTCGGTCTTTATATGTGGAATTGCGTCAACAGGAGCGGGAAGTTGAGACGCTTGTCTCTAGGTTAGAGTCTATTGAAAGAGAAACAGGTGCCATCAACAAGGCATTCGCGCATGTTGAAATGCAACGTCGAAATGCTCAGGTGCGTTATGAAATGAGACAGGAACAATTACAACAATTCCTAGTTACAGAATAAACCTTGCGGTAAATATTACTTTTCACCTACAACATCGAAATCCGGTTTGGGATTGGTTTAATTCTTCAAATGGTTCAACTTCGAATTTTGATGAATTCTGTTTTATGGATTCTATCTGAGTTGCGTCGAAATTCTTGTCGACTGAAAATGCTATACCTGGGAATGAAAAAGAACCACAAGAATTATTTTCCATGGGACTGCTTACCCCACTAATGTTTCTGCTTGGTAACCACTCATTAAACGTATTTGTTTCGGCTGTCCATTCGCTGAGATTGCCTGTTAGATCAAAGACGTTATTTCCAGAATGACAATTGGGGAAACTTCCTGAAGGTGCAATATTGTTTGTTTCCTGTAGCGAAAATCCGGATCCCACGACATTGCAAAACCTAAGGCCAAAATTAGTTTTTTCAAGGACTCGGCTTGGCTCATCAAGGGATGAATATAAAGACTCATCTGCTCCATTTTGGCATGAGTGCTGCCATTCGGCAGGAGTACATAACCTTTGATTTCGTTCTGCACACCGTGAGGCTGCTTCGATCCAAGTAGCCTCTACAGGTAGTTGTCCATTTTCGTTGGGGTACTCAAATACATCTATTTCATATTGGTGAATGGTCCCATCGGGGAGTGTTAATTCTTGCTGGATTTGTTGTGGGTTGGATGGTGATTCGTTTGTGGTGACAACTACTTTGATTTGTTCTTCAATTTCAATTTGACCATCGCTTACTAACAGGCCTATTTTATAAACTCCTGGTTCGGGAGCTACAAAGGTTGCACGGGAACCCAAAACTTGGCCACTATCCTCATGGAAAATTCCGTCACTTTGTAATATTTGTTCTGGGTTTGAATTGGCGATATACCACTTATGGGTCAAAATATCACCATCAGGATCATGGGTTCGGGCATCAAGGTATGCTAACGGTTGATGGAACGAGATAGTTGTATCTGTGGGTACATAGATTTCTGGCGGGAGTTGAGTTACATTTATGGAAAAGGACAATTGCTCTTTTTGGTCTTCTTTCTGACACGTTTTGCGGTCTGAAACTGTATTGATGGCTTCACAATTGCGGTCTGTAATAGTTAGGGTTAAGACATATTTTGTAAAATCGTTCTCAGTCGATGCGGGGGCAAACCATGAAGTTTGTGCTGCTAAAGAATCTCGGAATGTCCCCGAACCGTAGGAAGTCCAATAGAATGCCAACGGGTCATCATCTTGGTCGCTTGCAAAAACACTGAGTTCTACTTCGCCACCTCGATTCAGCGTACATTGAGAGTTTGCCGATAGCGTATCCCGAAAACCTTTTGGATCTATACATATTACTCGCGTTGTTTCGACGATAGGAGGGGTGTTGGGCTGTTCTTGATGAAATAAAGTGCATCCGGAAAGTAGTAATGCAGGGAGCACAAAATGTAGAGACAGAATCATTCGCCTTCGTCGTTTAGGATTTCCAGGATGCGATCCAAATCATCAGAATTATAAAAGTCGATTTCGATATGTCCTTTTTTCCCCTTACGTCGGATACGTACTCCGGTTCCAAAATATAGCTGGAGTTTTTCTTCCTGTGCTCGTACAAGTAGTGCTTCTCTATTAGAAGAATCGGTATCGTTGTTAATTTTTCTAGGTTTTTTTCGATTGCTATTTACCGCATTTTCTATTTCTCGTGCCGAAAGTTTTTCGTTTACGGCCCGTTTTGCTAAATCTATTCGGTTTTTTTCATCTTCCAAGCCTAGTAAAGCTCTAGCATGTCCCATTTGTAACTGCCCATGACGGAGATAATCTTGGATTTCACTGGGTAAATTGAGCAGGCGTAACAGATTGGAAATGGTCGAACGATTTTTCCCTACTTTTTGGGCGACTTGCTCTTGAGTTAAAAAGCAACTGTCAATTAATGTTCGATATCCCTCTGCTTCTTCTATCGGTGACAGTTCCTCTCGCTGTATATTTTCAATGAGCGACAGTTCCATCAAATCTTGATCAGATTCGACTTCATGTACAATGGCAGGAATAGTGTCAATGCCTGCTTTGCGTGTTGCCCTCCATCTCCGTTCTCCGGCAATAAGGATAAAGTCTTGCCCTACGTGATTAACGGAAATTGGCTGAATAACACCCTTCTCTTGAATAGAGCGTGCCAATTCCTCTATATGCTCAGGGTCAAATTCTGTCCGCGCCTGAAATGGGTTTGGCTGGATTTTATTTACATCAAGGTAAATAATTTGTTTTCCATCAGTATTTGCTTCGGTCCCGTTAGGTTGTTCTGGAATGAGAGCATTAATGCCACGGCCCAGAACAGATCGCTTAGCCATGATTGATAACTTCTCCAGCTAAACTCATATAGTTCTGTGCCCCTGGGGACAAGATATCATAGAGGACTATTGGTTGCCCATGACTCGGCGCTTCAGCAAGTCTGACATTTCGTGTTATCGCCGTTTTGTAGACTTTGTTGCCGAAATACGATTTGACTTCAGACGCGACTTGGCGAGATAGGTTTAATCTCCCATCGAACATTGTTAGAAGAACACCTGCAATTTGTAGTTCGGGATTCAAATGACGTTGGATTAAGCGAACGGTATTGAGTAACTTCCCAAGCCCTTCGAGTGCATAGTATTCACATTGAATTGGTATTAGGACTGAATTTGCTGCAGTTAACGCATTGATTGTGAGTAAACCTAATGACGGAGGGCAGTCAATGATGATATAAGAGTATTTATCCAGCTCGGAGGCAAGTAAGTTTTCTAACTTTTGTTCTCGCGCAATTAAATTTACCATTTCAACTTCAGCCCCAGCTAGATTAACGTGCGACGGCATCAAGGTGAGATAAGAGATGTCTGTTTCTTTGGTAATCTCATTAGGTTCCTTATGTCCCAAAAGAGCGTGATAAATATTGTGAGGCTCGACTTCATCCGAATCGGCAAAACCACAGCCAGAGGTAGCATTTGCCTGTGGATCCATGTCGACTAATAGAGTTTTTTGTTCAGCCACCGCCAAGGATGCAGCTAAATTGACGGCGGTCGTTGTTTTGCCTACGCCGCCTTTTTGATTGGCTATGGCAATAATTTTACTCAAAGGTAAAAACCGTGTTTATTTCAAAGCGGCTTGAGCCGCTGCTAAGCGCGCTATAGGAACTCGAAATGGAGAACAAGACACGTAGTCCAGTCCGACGTTATGGCAAAAAGTTACAGAATCAGGATCTCCGCCGTGTTCACCGCATATACCAACCTTGAGTTTTTTTCGTGTAGACCTCCCTCTTTCAGTACCTATCTCGACCAACTGTCCAACGCCTTCACTGTCAAGGCTTTGGAACGGATCGGTAGCTAAGATCCCACTGGCAACATATTCTGGAAGGAACTTCCCGGCATCATCACGGCTATATCCGAAGGTAAGTTGTGTCAAGTCATTAGTTCCAAAACTAAAAAATTCGGCTTCAACAGCGATCTGATCAGCGACAAGCGCGGCTCTAGGAATTTCGATCATCGTACCAACGCTATAGCTAAGTTTCACTTTTGCTTTTTGGCTTACCCGCTTGGCTACTCGACCTATCATAGCCTTCAAGTCAGAAAGCTCGCGTACTGTACCTACGAGCGGAATCATGATTTCTGGTAAGGCTTTTATTCTCTTTTTCTTTGCTCGTATGGACGCTTCAAAAATAGCTTCGACCTGCATTTCGTAGATTTCAGGGAAAGTCACCCCCAGACGACAACCACGGTGACCCAGCATTGGATTGAATTCATGCAGTGAATCGATCTTATTCTTTATTTGTTGCAAGGGGACCTTCATCTGATCAGCCATTTCTTTTTGCTGTGCCACCTCATGAGGGAGGAACTCGTGAAGTGGAGGGTCCAACAGGCGGATTGTTACGGGCAAACCGTTCATGGCCTTAAAGATTCCCTCAAAATCTCTACGCTGCATTGGTTTCAACTTTGTAAGGGCACGGCGTCTGCCTTTTTCATCTTCAGAGAGAATCATTTCGCGCACAGCAACAATTCGGTCCCCCTCGAAAAACATATGCTCTGTCCGGCAAAGGCCTATGCCTTCTGCACCAAATTTACGCGCTACTTCTGAATCATGAGGGGAGTCGGCATTCGTCCTTACTTTTAATTTCCGAATCTGATCGGCCCATTTCATTAGGACGGCAAATTCCTTAGAAAATCGTGCTTCTTGAGTTTCTACTTCACCTAACATCACTTCTCCCGAAGTGCCATCAAGAGAAACCCAATCGTCTTTTTTTATCGTTTTACCTGAGGCAACGAAGCGGTTTTTCTTGTAATCTATGGAAATGTCATCACATCCAGCCACACAGCATTTACCCATACCGCGCGCGACAACGGCGGCATGGCTGGTCATTCCACCCCGTGCAGTCAGAATACCTTGCGCGGCATGCATACCTCCAATGTCCTCAGGTGAGGTCTCGAGTCTGACAAGGATAACCTTTTTCCCTTCGGCCGCTAGTGCTTCTGCTTCATCCGCTTGAAATACAACCGTGCCACTTGCGGCTCCTGGTGAGGCAGGAAGACCTTTACCAACTACTTGCGTTTTCTTACCGCTTGCAAATGTAGGATGTAACAGTTGATCCAAGTCGTTGGGGTTTACCCTCGTCAAGGCGGTCTTCTTGTTGATGAGTCGTTCGTTCACCATATCGACGGCAATTTTGACTGCTGCAGCTGCTGTGCGTTTACCGCTTCTGGTCTGTAACATCCAGAGCTTGCCTTTCTGGATGGTAAATTCCATATCCTGCATATCTTTATAGTGTTTTTCGAGAAGGCTGCATACTTTTAAAAATTCTTTGTATGCTTTGGGCTGTCTGCGTCGAAGTCTGGTGATTGGCTCGGGCGTGCGGATGCCTGCAACAACATCTTCACCTTGGGCATTTGTGAGGAACTCACCATACAATTGGTTTTTTCCGGTAGAAGGATCACGAGTAAAAGCCACGCCTGTAGCACAATCATTACCCATATTTCCATAAACCATAGATTGAACATTTACGGCTGTACCCCAGTTGTGAGGAATACTTTCTATTTCGCGGTAACGGATTGCACGATCTCCCTGCCATGATCCGAAAACAGCGCCAACGGCACCCTTCAACTGTTCTTTCGGGTCCTCTGGAAACGTACGTTTTAAGCGTTTTTTGATCTCGGCTTTAAATTCTGCAACTAATTGCTTGAGATCTTCGGCTAAAAGCTCGTTATCCAGTTCAACGCCACGTTTATGTTTTTTCTTCTCTAGCAACTGTTCAAATGGGTCGATTTCGTTGCCCTCGGGGCGCATACCCATTACAACGTCACCGTACATTTGTACGAAGCGCCGATAGACGTCGTAGCAAAAACGTGCATCGCCTGACTGTTTTACTAGGCCTTCGACGATCTCGTCATTCAGGCCTAAGTTCAGGACCGTCTCCATCATTCCAGGCATCGATACGCGTGCTCCGGATCTTACAGACAGAAGAAGTGGGTTTTTTGGATCACCAAAGGTTGCTCCCATGGTTTTTTCGACTTCACGGATTGCACTATCTATCTGCTTGGCCAATTCCCGCGGATAGGAATTCTTGTGGTTATAGTAATAGGTGCAGACCTCAGTGGTGATGGTAAAACCTGCCGGAACAGGTAACCCCATGCTCGACATTTCGGCGAGGTTGGCACCTTTACCTCCAAGTAGGTTCTTCATACTTTGGTCGCCTTCAGATCTCCGCGTGCCAAACAAGTAGACGTATTTTTTCGACATCCTTACTATACTTTCGCTAATGGTTTATTAATTTAACAGGGCCCCTCTTTTGAGGCTTGAACACTACAGTGGCAACGCCCCAAAAAGGAGCATGGACACAGATATACAAGGCCAGAATATATTTAATATAGCTTGTCTCAGCAAGCGATTACTCCCATACTTTTTCCCAGTGGCCGCTTTCGGCCGAACGATATAGTGCTAAAGCCGTACGCAATTCGCCAAGTGCAAATTCAGGTTCAGCTGCCAACGGTTTTTTGTCTAAAATTGCCCTAGTAAAATCAGCAAGCTCCCCTCCAAAGGATGCTGTATAGCCGGGACTGGAAAATAATTTTTCACCTTCTCGATGTTCGTCTGTCCAAAGCCAGAGCTCGGACCCGTCCAGGCTCGCTTGAATCGTAATTTCTCCTTTGCTACCAGTGATCCGCCACCATGGATCTGGGGCAAATACTGTATCGATCATCATGGCATCAAATTGGGCAACGGTACCTGATTTAAAACGAAATAAAGCACGAGCTAATGATTCTCCCTCCATCTGTTTGAGTGGATGACCCAGCGTGCCGACCACTTCTTCTATCTCTCCCAGCCATATTCTGAGTGGCCGAATCCAATGAGATCCACCATCAATTGTTATACCTCCGCCGGTACGTTGTTTTTCGTAGCGCCAAGGACGGGCCTCTTTGAACCAGTAGGCATCAAATTCATAGATGAACGCCGCTCGTGCAGTAATGATTTCGCCTATCCGACCATCTTCGATGAGTTGCTTTGCTTGTACGATCTCTGGCCAATATTGGGAATTTTCTGCAACCATGAATACACAATTGCTTTGATTTGCCACGTTAAGGATTCGTTCGCAGGCTTCAAGTGTAGGGGCTATCGGTTTTTCTAATAACACGTGTTTTCCAGCGTTCAAGCATTGAATCGCTATTGTTTCGTGGAGGTCATGGGGAAGCATGAGATCTACGGCATCAAAATCTCCGTCAACGAGAGCTTCATCGATAGAAGAAAAAGCACGCCCACCGGTTAAATCTGCATAGGTTTTGGCTTTCTCTATGTCTGGATCAACGCAGGCAGTTACTTTTGCACGGGGAACGTCGATTTTTAAACCTTTTAAATGGTATTCGGCGATGGCGCCACAGCCAACCAAAGCGAGCTTCAGTGAATCAGACATAAAACCTCCCTCGTTATTACGTGGTTTGCAACGACAACGGATGGCAACACCGAATCAGTTACCACCATCATTGAAAAACTAAAGAGATCATTTGTTTGTAGGCAAATGAGTAACAATATCTTAAATTATCCCGAACGGGTGATTATAATGAGATTTCATTGTCAGATTCTGGGAGGGATTGTATGGCAAAGCTATGGACTTTTCTATTCTGTCTTTTTGCAGTGCTGCCGGCCTTTGGCCAGCAAGATAGCCGAGTAACGGGTAGCGTTGTAGATGCGGAGGGAGACCCTATCGCAGGCGCTAACGTTGTAATTGAGGGCAGTGCATTGAAGGGAGGTAAGGTTGGACGGATGACGGATTCAAAGGGACGTTATTCTATTACTGACTTGCCTTCAGGTACCTATGTCTTACGTGTTTCGCATGTCGGGTATGATGGAGCGGAGGTTGAAGAGCAGATAACCGTTGCTAACGGGTCTGTTTTGAAACGCGATATTCAATTGCAGGAAGCGGTTATTTTGATGGGTCAAAGTGTTGTCTCAGCTTCGCGAAAACAGGAGAAAATTCTCGATGCGCCGGCTTCGGTTGCGATTGTTGAGGCAGATGAAATTCGGGCTAAGCCTGTGCTAACAGTTGCCGAACACGTTCGCGACCTTCCTGCTGTTGATTTTTCGCAGACAGGAATTGCTCAAAGTAACGTCGTTGTCAGGGGATTCAACAATATTTTTTCTGGGTCGCTGCTTACCTTGACGGACAATCGGATTGCTCGAGTGCCATCCTTACGTTTTAATGCCTACAACTTTATACCGGTAACAAATTCAGATATAGGGCGGATTGAAGTAGTACTGGGACCGGGTGCAGCCTTATACGGACCCAACAGCGCTAACGGTGTAATGCATATAATTACCCGCTCTCCGCTAGATGAGCAAGGAACGGAGGTCAATCTGGGGGTTGGTGAGCGTAGTGTTGCTAAATTTGGTTTTCGTCATGCCGGGAAAATAAGTGACAGATTGGGTTATAAGCTTTCGGCTCAGCAGCACACTGGCACTGACTGGAAATTTACAGATCCTGGAGAGCAAGCTCGCCGCGACGCAGTAATCGCCAGTGGTGCGGATCCTTCTTCTGTTAAAATCGGTGCTCGAGATTTTGATTTGTCTCGTCAGTCGGCGGAGTTACGATTCGATTATCGCCATAGTGACGAACTCACGGCTATTGTTTCGGCTGGATATAATGACGCGAGCAATATTGAAATGACGGGTATTGGAGCTGGGCTTGCCGATGGATGGAAAGGTGGATACTATCAGGGTCGTGTTTCATATCGAGGTTTATTTTTCCAGGCCTATCAAAACTGGACAGATTCCGGAGACACGTTTTTGTTACAAAGCGGTGGCCCGATCATAGACAAATCGACCCTGTCCGTTTATCAGTTACAGCATTCTTATCAGCTGGGTAATCGTCAGAGCTTTACGTATGGTGCCGACGTGTTGAGAACTCGCCCCGATACCGAAGGGTCGATTAACGGAGCAAATGAGAATGATGATGATATAAATGAATTTGGTGTTTATCTGCAAAGTGAGACCGCTTTGACCGACCAGATTGAACTGGTTTTAGCAGGACGGTATGACGATCACAATCGAGTTGCTGACGCTCAGATCAGTCCTAGGGCTGCGGTTGTTTATAAACCCGCGGAAACTCAAACGATACGCTTGACATTCAACAGTGCATATTCTACTCCTGGCAACAACAGTATGTACCTGGATCTTAGACAAGCAGTGGATCCCTATGGACTGAATAGTAACTTTGGCTTGGCGCCTATAGATATTCGCGCACAAGGCACTTACCAGACGGGAAGCCAAGGCGGGTTTTCATTTCGCCGATCTGGTGATGGCCGGCCGCAGTTTCGGACTCCGTTATCAGCAGTGGCAGGAGCCGGTCTTGATACCTTCTGGGACATGGCTGACCCAACAATGAATGCTATTATGTGGGGTACTGCGCGACAGGCTGTTCTGGCGGGATTCGTACCTCAATTTACAGCTATTGCTACAGGGTCATTGCAAGCCCAGGGTCTGGATCAGGCAACCGCAGCAGCTACGGCAGCGGGTTTGGCCCAGTTACTTCCCAATTTGATTCCTGAACAATTGGTGGGTTTAGATAATACGATTATGACTTTTGACGGCGTGGGAGGTTTTAACCCGGTGGAGGACGTGAACGACGTTCCGTTGACGCCGCCTACTACTACTGAGACGGTGGAATTGGGTTATAAGGGGGTTCTGGGGAATAAGTTTGTTGTAGCTGCCGATGCTTACAGTACTACGACAAAAAACTTCGTCGGTAGCATTGGAATAGAAACGCCTAACGTGTTTTTGGACCCAGTTACGTTGGCGACATCTGTTACTCCTGCAATTGCAGCTACTATGGCCGATCCAAACAATGCGGACATTGCCGGTGCGGTGGCCGTATTAGATGCCGAGTCATTTGGGGGTAACGGGAATGGTACAGCCGTAGATGAAGTTGTGGGTCTAGTTGTGGGTGGAGCAGCGAGAATTCCTTTTGGAACGGTCTCGCCAAATGAAGCTACAGATCCCTTGGCAGTTATCGGAACCTATCGATCATTTGGGGAAGTAAAAACCAGCGGTATAGATGTTCGATTGGCGTATTATGCATCAGATGCATTGATGCTTTCTGGTGGCATGTCTTTTGTTGACGAAAATTATTTTACAAATGTTGATGGCGTAGGCGACATTTCACTTAATGCGCCTAAGATGAAATTTAATTTGGGAGGTAGTTACGCATTAGACGATGCCGGGCTCAATTTTGGGGCACGCATGCGACACAATGGTGGTTTCAAAGCAAATTCTGGTTATTACTCGAGTAGTACATTTGGGCCGGTTGATGCGTATACGGTCGTTGATGTGAACGTTGGCTATCAACTTCCTCTAGACTACAATATGCGTCTTACGCTAAATGTCTCGAATGCGTTGAACAACAAACACATTGAGTTTGTCGGTGCTCCTGAGATTGGTCGCTTGGCTATTCTTCAACTCGGAGCCGCTTTCTAAGTTTTAATCTACTGCACCATTCTTCAAATTTTGCGCCTCTGCTAAAATAGTAGGGGCGCATTTTTTATCCGAGGTTAGAGATTTTAAGGAGTATCCCGGTTATTTTTGCTATTGTTGATATACTTCTGAAATACTTCGATTTTTTCTCAATAATGTATTTGATGTGATCTCTTTTATTTTTACCTGTGTCAGGTCTTCGGCTCTTAGGAACTACCCCCTACAAACGCGACAGTCAG
>JAYYVF010000108.1:0-18124 GCA_036343635.1 Candidatus Latescibacterota bacterium
GTTTCTTATGTTTGCCGCACTAAGCCTTGGAGTCGCATTGGGCGATACATTTTATCTCATTGCCCTGAAAGAAATGGGAGTATCTCGAACTCTCGCTCTTACCGGGACCTTCCCCCTTGCCACACTCATTTGGCAAACTCTACTTCTCAAGGTACCCCTTAATCCAACATTGATAACTGGAAGTATTCTTGTGGTTTTAGGTGTTGTCGTTTTATCGCGAAGTGGTGAAGATAATGAAGAACCGATTAATTTATACAGGAATATCCTGCTGGCCTTATGCGCCTCGATCTGCTGGGGATTTTCCGCAACATTACTAAAACCGGCGACCGTAAACATGACTTCTATTCAAGCAAATGCTATTCGGATGCCGCTAATCGCATTCTTGCTATTTTTCCTGCGCGTACTTCCTAGTGGCAATGAAAACCTGCGTGGAATAAAACTAAAGAATCTACTCATCGTTTCAGCTACAGGTATTTTGGGTATGGGGTTGGGAGCCTTTTTGTTTATCTACGCAATCACAGAAATAGATCCTGCAAAAGTAGTAACCATAACCTCAAGCTCCCCTCTGTTTGGTATGTTATTTGCAGCAATTTTCTTGAAAGAACGGATAACCAAGCATATCGGCTTCGGGATATTTTTGTGTTTAGCGGGGGTATATGCAGTCCTTTAAAATTCAAAGAGTCTTGAGTTGTATTTACGCTGCAACATTTTGTTTGCTCTTTGGGGTGTCGGCATGTTCACATATTAACTCGACAGACGATGCAGAGAAGGCTGACGACCTTGCAGTCTGGACAAACCCAATAAATGGAAGTTCCGTTCATCTACCTGATGGTTGGCGACATAGTCCTGATACTGCTTCAGAAGGGAAAACCGTCATCGGCTATTTCTTACCACGGTTTGCATGGATAAAAAGCGAGTATGGTCACGTCACCTTGCATTATGAAGACTTATCTTCCTCCGACCGTAATTTTAAAAAGTTTTGCCGACGCTTGCTAGAACTATTGAAGCCAATGGCAACTTCTTCGACCGAACCGTTATACTCCCTTGACTCAACTACCAGCAAAGCTAATTTTGACGTCGAAATCGAACACGAAAAAAGACTGAAACTTCTAAGGACTCATGTTTGGACAACTCAACCGGGGATATACTATTATGCAATTATAGAGATGCTTGCCGACGACAAACATTTTATTAGCCGTGCAATGCCCATAGTTGACCGACTAATGGCAAGCAGTCAAAATATGATCGACACACAATGAAATTATTTTCTTCAACAAAACCTCAAAACAAGCGACACTCATATCAATAAAAAATTAATCATTTCTACCCGACTAAATTTTTTTCGTCTGCTATCGTATCCCAGCCTGCAATTGTTATTCCGTCTTCCAATTCTCCAATTGCAACATTTGCGAAAGTTAACGCCTTTGTACCTTCTTCTAAATGACCACCAAATCCGTTACGCTCGTCTGAAAATTCAATATGACAATGCACCTTACTGTCAAGGATAAACCCATTAAAGGAACAGATATCAAGAGGCTGTTCACTACGAGGATAACTTTCTTTCGGAGGAAGTTCGTTTGTCATAACAACATGGAAATGAGAGCTACTACATGAACCAAACCCAGTTAATATCAACCCATTTTTTATACTGTGGATCTCTACAGCCTTGCGTAGGCCTAATAATATATCTTCACCGGGTGCGATTCGTATCAAGACTATTCGATTCATTTTTGTTTCTTGCGAAATCATAAATGCGCTCCTTGGGCTTAAGTATAAAGGTTGCTCTCCAAGAGTATTTTTCACCGTCAGTCAGGCAAAAAATCATACATTCTCTGCTCTAAAACTATATTTGACAATTTATTTTTCATTGGTTGCCATTTACGCAAGGTCAAGACTTTCGATAAAAATATATAAACATGTTTAAACAAATAATAGATCCGAAAAAAGTAGGTTTATCCAACGATCGACTCAACCGCATCGAAGTCGCAATGCAAAAGTATATAGACGAGAAATTATACGCGGGCATCAGCACAATGGTCTGTCGTAAAGGTGCTTTAGTGCATAAGAGCTTTGTTGGGTATGCTGACATTACTTCAAAAAAAAAATTGGATCCGGCGACTCTTTATCGTGTTTATTCTATGACTAAACCTATCACAGCGACCTTAGTGATGACATTATTTGAAGAAGGTAAATTACGCCTTACGGATCTGATTTCTGACTACCTTCCCGAATTCAAAAATATCAAAGTATCAGAAGTAGACGTTGAAGGCAATCAAACATTTGTAAAACCCCATAGGCCGCCTACGATACATGACCTACTTACCCATACAGCAGGCTTTAGCTATCATTTTACGGAAGAAACACCCGTTGCAAAAATGTATGATATGTCTTCATTCGAGGTAGATAATTTACGTTCCTTTATTTCTGCTCTTTCGGTAGTTCCCTTAGCCTTTCATCCAGGAAGTCGATGGCATTATGGACTAAATCTCGATGTTGCTGCATGTATAACTGAGATTGTAGCCGACATGCCATTCCAGGAGTTACTAAATACTCGCCTTTTTCAGCCTCTCGAAATGGGTGACACTTATTTTACTGTTCCAGAGAGTGAGCGATCCCGTATTGCTACGATGTATGGAGTAATGGATATAGGTCATCCTGAATTTAATTCTACCACTGCTGAAAAAATGTATAATGAACAAACACACTTGCAGATTGTGGACGCACAAAAATCGAGTCCGTATAATCGTGAAGGTTTTGCTCGTGGTGGACATGGTTTGATTATGACACTTGACGACTATGCCCGATTCGCCCAAATGCTATTGAACAAAGGAGAACTCAACGGTGCCCGTATTCTGGGACGAAGAACCGTAGATTTTATGCATGAAAACCATGTTTCCCAAGCAATTCTGCACGCAGCATGGGACAAGGAGCAACTTCAAGGATATGGACAAGGACTCGGATCAAGGGTTTGTATAAACCCTGCAGCGGCCCAGGTAATGTCGTCACCTGGTGAATACGGTTGGGGTGGAGCCGCCAAGACTTTTTACTGGATAGATCCCAAAGAAGAAATGTTTGGTGTTTTTATGACGCAAAAAATGGCAGCCGTAGAAAAGCCGGATAAAGATTTTATGAACCTTACCTATCAAGCCCTAATTGATTAAAGTTATCTTTGATATTTTGTAAAACCAAGCTAATATGATTGCTACAACAAATATTAATTATTTAAAGGGGATAGTGTTATGCACGTACTGTTGATCCTTATCGTCGCACTGTTATCCATATGTGAACTATCCAATGCCGAACCCAAAAAATGGCAACAAGGCAAAGGTTGGGGTTGGGTTTGGGGGGCCGAAGACGAAGTTGGTGCGTTAAATGAAATGGATGCAAATTCCGTACTCAAGGCACTTAGCATCGTTAAAAAAGGAGTGATCAAAGATCTCGGTATCAACTATGATCGAAGATCTTACAAATGGCCGGGCCATTCACCCGGTGAGATTATGACGTTTCGTACACCCGCCGGAGTAAAAACGCAAAAAGATTTAGATTTTACCTTACCCGAAAATGGTAACAGCTCCGAAACAACTTGGCATTCGTGTGCCCTATTTATAAACGACAACGTTGCAACCCAAATAGATGGTCTAGGCCATGCCGTCACTGGAAAAGATAACCATTGGTATAATGGATTTACAGAATCAGATTGGGGTGGCGATTGGGGCATCCGCAAAGCAGGCGCCGAAACCATACCCCCTATAGTTGCCAGAGGTATTCTAATCGACGTTGCCGGATTCAAAAATTTAGACGCCTTACCGTCTAAATACATAATCACTCCGGAGGACTTAAAAGGCGCACTCAGGAGACAAAAAACAGATCTACGATTTGGTGATGTTGTGCTTATACGAACAGGCACGCTTCGATATTGGAATGATGTTGGCGCCAATCAAGAAAAAATTGGGGAACACGACTCTGCAGGTATTCAACTACCCGCTGCTAAATGGCTTGTAGAAGAAAAAGGTGCGATAATGATAGGTTCAGACACCAGTGGGTTGGAGCAAATGGCTACACGGCCAAAAGATAGTGATAGTTTTATGCCTGTGCACAATTATCTGCTGATTGAGCAAGGCGTGCACATCGCCGAATTCCACTACTTAGAGGATTTGGCAAAAGAAAAAGTTTACGAATTCACTTATATTGCAACGACGAATAAAATCAAAGGCACTACCGCTGGCTTTACGATGCGGCCACTGGCTATATACTAGATACCGCAAATATTTTAGGGGAATACATGCTGAATGAAGAACAAGTAAAGAGCTTCAAAAAAAATGGGCATCTGATTCTTCGAGGCTTCATCGACGAAGAAACCGTTTCCGCATGGCAGAGTCAATTCTGGGACCATTTGGGTTGTCGAATTGACCAGCCCGAAAAATGGCCCGAAAAAGTCGAGGGATTTCAGCCCTCACCGCTTTTTGGAAGTATGCCTGTACTAACATCTATCGCAGAGCAATTCGGGGGCGGAAATTTCAACGGTGGTGGCTGTGGTGTGCTTACTAGATGGCCTGACGCCAATCAGTCCTGGTCCATGCCGGACACGGGACACTTAGATGGCTATCCGGGTGAAGGTTGTCAAGCTGTATTAATGATGGGAGCGACAACATATCTGCATGATGTCGAATCAAAAGGCGGAGCCTATGTTTATTGGCCAGGAAGCCATGATATAGCACATCGCTATTTTCGAAAATATCCCGATAGAATTGAAGGAACGTTTCGGGAAACTCCAGAATGGGAGAAAAGAGGCTGGGGAATCTTCTCTGATGACAATGACGAACCACCAAAAGAATTCCTTGCCAAGGCAGGGGATGTAATCCTATGGCATGGTTGGCTTTGTCATTCCGGATCAACAAATGTCAATTCTTCACCCAGGGTAGGATTTTTCGCCCGTTGGGTTCACAATGACGATGCAGGAATCCGAAAATCTATTCCCGAAGACCCGTGGCATCATTGGTCCATTTAGTTCATTGACTGGGAATTATAAATGAAAATTTTAAGCGTTGAGGCGATTCCTATTCTAGTCCCACTAAAACAGGGCCTCACAACAAAAACTGCTCATGGCGAACACATTGATTCTCCATATGTGATTGTACGCATTCACACGGATGAAGGCCTCGTTGGGCTAGGAGAGGCTACGTTAGCACCCCGCTGGAGTGGCGAGACGACTGCCTCGTGCGTTGCTGCGATAGAACAGATTTTCAACCCCATGTTGATGGGTAAGGACCCAACCCATATTAATCAACTGCGGCCTATCATTGACAAAGCATTAGTGAATAATCCCTTCACTAAAGCTGCAATTGAAATGGGTCTTTGGGATATAGCAGGGAAAGCAGTCGGAAAATCCTTGTGCCAGCTCCTAGGTGGATCGGTTCGGACAGAAATCCCAATTAAAATGGTGGTGGGAGCATTCCCTGTAGAAAAAGCCATTACCTTAGCCGAGAAATTTCTCGACTGGGGAGTTTTAAGCCTTAAAGTGAAAGTAGGTCTTGATCCGCGCGAAGACATAGAACGGGTGTCCGCTATTCATGCTTTGGCCAATAAAAACGTAACCATTGGCATTGATGCTAACGGAGGTTGGAAGCCAACGGTCGCGCGGGATATGTTGAATCGCTTAACCGAATTCGAGCTCCTCTTTGCTGAGCAACCCGTTCCCCCGACGCATGTCGACGCTTTGGTTGAATTACGGAAAAATAGCTGCATACCTATTATGGCTGACGAAAGTGTTTTTACGCTCTCAGACGCCTGGAATATTTGCACGAAGAATGCAGCAGATATTTTGAGTATTTACCCCGGTAAGCATGGAGGCATTTCAAATACAATAGAAATAGCCAACGTTGCTCAAGCAGCGGGATTATCCTGCCATATAGGTAGCAACTTAGAGTTGGGCATAGGAACGGCTGCCATGTTGCAGGTTGCGGCCACTTCACCTTGTATCGAGAGCGAAACCTACCCTGCGGACCTCATCGGTCCACTATACCATGAAGCTGACTTGTTGAAAAACCCACTTCAACTAGGCCCCATAGCTGCGAAAATACCCGAAGGTCCCGGATTAGGCGTAGAGTTAGACGAAAAACAGCTTGAACAATGGCGCGTCGATTAATATCCGCCGCCATCCTGTGGAACGAATCCCGTAAGTTCGCCAGCGTGAGTTAAGTCAACCCAACGATAGTTGTTGTCGGACAATGCATAACAGACTCCATACAAAGGGTCCGACGTTCGTTCTAATGCTTTTTCGAAGCTATTTACAATATCGCGATGACTACACCAAATCGAATTAGAAAAAAGACCGTGGGCCTCGTTCTCCTTATTGACCCAACCGATTCGAAGACAAATGACTGAGAGCCCATGTGCATCAGAATACGTCCGACAGGCGCCTTCTGCCCAGACCTTACTCATAGAATAAGGTTCGGTTGGTCTTACAGGATCATCATGTCTAACCAATTCGAAATCTTTTGGAATCTCCTTGATCCTTTCTTCACAAATAGCTTTATATGGTTCAACATATTTGGCGTAACCCCATGTAGTCATTATTGTGCTGGCATAAACCATCCTTTTTATACCATGCTTGCGCGCAGCTTCAAGGACATTGAATGTACCACGGATATTACTATTCAAGACATCGTCAAAGGTGTCTTCTGGACCCGGCACTGCGCCAATATGCAGTACGGCATCCATCCCCTCTAACGCTGCATCAATAGCTTCCACGTCGCTTAAATCTGCGACGTGAAAATGTGACTCAGGAATAGCCATTCGTGCATTTAAGTCTGCGCGTTGCGAACTTACGGTGCGTCGGCCACTACCAAATAACTCGTAGCGATCTGGCCGCTGACTTAAGTGCTTATAGACTAAATTGCCAATAAGTCCATATGCACCAGTTATATGAATTTTTAACGGAAGCATAACTTTTGAACCTTTATTATAGAATTAATTGCAATCAGATATCCGAATATTTGTCTATAGGCTCTGGGTGAACGGTACGAACCTGTTGCTGTTGTAAAGTATCTATTTCATTCTGAGTATTGATTACTTCTTGACCGCTGGTAAGTACTTCCAGTTGTAGGCTTACACTATGAGTTTCTCCTGGCAAAAGATTTATTAATCTCCCTTTAGACCTCTCGAAGGCCTTTCCATTGGGATAATCCGTTGCTGGTTCCAAGCCTGTTACGTAACCATCGGCCAAAGAAGCCGTATTTTTCCATTGAGTAAACGCAGGCAACTCTTTTTTATTAAAACGCAACAGCAATGCGCGATCAGCGTCTGCATTATGCAACATTGCCAACGTCGCACCATCTTCATCCGCCAATAAATCATACCAGTAAACTTGCTCAATATAGCCATTAGTTGGCCCAAGATAGGTCTCGTATGAATCAAGGCCTTCGACAGCCCTTTCGTCACGAGGTGCCACCTCGATTGCGGGCACGACCAGCCTGGAACCTTCCTGAAGAAATGGTTCTCCAAAATTACAGTGATACAACAATTCCATTTCTGCAGGAATACCTTTCAGATTTATCACTTCGTCTTGAATAAGAAGACCGTTTGAATTTGAAAATGTTGAGACTTTCGTTACAAGTTCATACTGCGGACAAAAAAGCCCCGCCTCTTGCACTCTCCCAACGATTGTTAATCTATCGGGATCACCTGGTAAAACTGAAATCTCTACACGCCATGCTGGCAGGTTTGCTATTTTTCCGTGAAGTGTCAGATCCACCTCTGTTGGTATTCCCATATTATTGGGCACAATGTCCGGACCCGGTGCGCCAGTAGAATCTAGGCCACACCTTACAATGGCTTCGTCAAAACCAGACAACCAACCTAAACCACCACGATCTTGTAAATCAACAAAACCTGGATTCACTGGGCCACGTACTGGGGAATTCCAGCCAATATCCAAACCACGGTATTGCCCCTTCCATATACCCATACCTCTCGAAGGAATAATACTAAAAGAAAGTGCTCCATTATCAATTTCAATAATGTCTACACCATCAGACGGTCCACCTCGAAGGGCTTGCTTACGGATAGACCAATTACCATTTAGCCCCAAATCTGCTGGTCGTAATTCAAATTCTTCACGCCAAATATTAGCTTCGGTATCCGTCAAAACCCATGTTTTTGATTCTGTCATATTTCCCTCATACTTAGGTTTTATAGCCGATAAATTGAAGACTTAATATGTAACGTAAACACTGCTCAAGTCAAAATTGAACTAAAAATTCTGCTATTGTATACAATCTCCGAGTGCACTATCTTGCTGCAACAAGTGATTGAAAATCTATTCGTTCCGAAAGGGAATCTACCGTGGTACAAATATCAAAACAATTATTGGGTAAAACAGAAATAGAGCTAAGCAGATTAGGCTTTGGCGGAGCCCCTATAGGCGATTTATTTGAAAAAGTGCCACAAAACCAAGCCCACGCTACTCTGCAGGCCGCGTGGAAAGCAGGAATTCGTTATTTCGACACCTCTCCATTTTACGGCTATGGGAAAAGCGAACAACGCCTGGGTCATTTTCTTAGAGAAAAACCGCGGGACGAATTTGTGATCTCGACTAAAGTGGGGAGGGTTTTTAAAGCTGCCCGTAATTTAAAAACATTTGATCCAGGGGGCTGGGTCGGTGGCCTACCTTTTAACTTTTATTTCGATTATAGCTACGACGGGATTATGAGATCCTGGGAGGATAGCCTTACCCGAATGGGGCTCAATTCGGTAGACCTATTACTGATACACGATCTAGACAGTTTTTTCCACGATAGTGAAGAGCGATTTTCTGCCTATTTGAAACAACTAATAACCAGTGGGTGGAGAGCACTTGAAGAATTAAGAGATCAAGGTTTAATAAAAGGAGTAGGGGCCGGCCTTAACCGCATGGGAGCACTTCCTAGATTACTTGATGCAGTAAAATTAGATTTTTCAATTGTTGCTATGCCTTATACCCTATTGGACCAAGAAGTACTTGATAGCGAATTCCCCTTATGCAATGACCAAGGTGTTAACATTATAATAGGATCCGTGTTCGCATCAGGAATCTTAGTTCATGGTCCTGTAAAGGACGCAAGGTACGCCTACGCCCCAGCCACCAACGAAATCATAAATAAAACGCAAAAAATTCAAGCAATTTGTCAAAATTTTGACGTGCCACTCCCCGCGGCGGCCTTACAGTTCCCGCTTGCGCATCCCCTCGTGACCTCCGTAATCCCAGGTGCGATGGCCCCAGAGCATATACGGGACAATGTCGAATGGCTACAACATACAATACCTTCAGAATTGTGGAGTCAACTAAAAGAGCAGAAGCTACTTCGAGATGATACCCCTACACCCTAATACATCATACCCGGCTACGCATCGAATGAAACAACGGATATAGGCTAAAATAACTATTGAACCTATAGTGAATTCACATTTTGCCAAAGATAATTGGACTGTACCTCTTATCTTCTAAATTAGAAACGTAATAATTGTCATTCTCTGGAATAGGAGTAGTATGTTGATTGCGGAGATGAATGGCTAAACTTATACGCGGCTTCGTGGATTCATTTGCTAAGCTGCCGTGTACGGTCAAACAATGATGTAGACTGATGCGACCTATCGGCAATACAGCTACCTCTTCAACCCATTTCTTATCCACAGCATTTTCAATATTCTTTTTTAGAGTCTCCTGATCTGAGGCAAAGAAGTCGCCCTTGTCTAAAAAGCCCCACTGATGCGAATTAACTACAAATCGCATCGGACCTGATTTTTCATCTACCTCACTTAACGCTATCCAAGCGGTAAATAATCCATCCTCGCCTTGCCAATAACGCCAATACTGGCGGTCCTGGTGCCAACCAACATGGCCATTCGTTCCTGAACCCGGCGGTTTAATCAACAACTGAGTCGCCCACACTTGCACAAACGAGGAATCGGTGACTTTGGCTATTTGAGTTCCAAGTTGAGACTTGGTTAATAAATTGTACAAAGCACTACTGGCCAGATGAGCATCATTTATTTTGCAGAGCCTCTTGGGGTCGTAACCTGGGTGCGAAGAAGGTGGTAATCCAGTATCGAAATGCCCATCGCGTACCTGCGAAACGGCCATAGTTGCGCTTTTTACCTGCTCGGATGTTAACGCTTCCGACGGTAAACAGCAAAAACCGCTTTGCTTATAGGCTGCCCCCAACTCTCTATTGGAAAGATTAATGCTAAGCTTCTTCAAAAAACCTCCTTTGACTTCATTTAATCAAGAATTCTGTCATCCCCAAAGTTGAGATACGTTTATCTTCAATTCGCAATTTTGCGTCTGCAAATAAGGCATAGGCTGCAGTAACCCATCGCAACTCACTATCCCCGATGTTATGTAGCAATATCTCAGAGGGTGCTAATAAGGCAGCGGCGTTATCCAAACCTCCAGCGTGAAAAATTCCGGGAAGTTCAAAATCTCTTATATAAGAAGTAGCGTTAGAAAAATCGAACCCATCCAAATCCAGTAAAAACCTTAGTCTCTTTTCTGGACTAATACATGCTCCGGCAATCAAAGACCATAAGCCTGCTTTACCATAGCCGACCACGTTAACAATTTCCGCATCATCTTGATCAAGGATAAAACGTAAAACCCGTCCAATGTCCCCAATTCTTTCAGCCAAATCGCTACGATTAAATGTAGAGAAAAAATTAGAGCTCCCACGGGGCAATTCAGGATCCTGGGGACCTACGTTCTGACCTGTCCCAAAACAGTCCATAGCATAGATGGACTGACTATTGCTAAGTAATTCGGAAATCAATGGCGGATATGTACCCTCCATTCCGAGTGGATGAATTAGTAGCGTTACAGTCCTATTAAAACTATTCGGTTGAAATACGCGAATAGGTATCTCTATGCTACGCAAACGGCAAGATAAAGTCCCTTCTTCACATTGAAGTTTATTCCACAGGGATGGCTCAGTCTTCAACAATAAACCTGTTTCTTCAAACCCTACACTCAGACGCAAACCTCTACCTAAAACACGTCGGTTTTCTTCTAAAATACTTTCGTTTTCAGGATAAAAAGAGGCCACAGATCGAGATGCTCCATTTTTCCATTCATCAAAAAGAGCCGCGTGATCCACGAGCGCGCCTTTCGGTAACCCATCATAAAATGCCAGTAGGTTTTCCCGTGGCTCCGTCTCGTAAGGAGGCTCTTCGTAATCCGCGGGAACAGGCAAATTGACCGTCCGCCCCAACCAACGATATACTGCCTCCCTCATAGCTTTGTTGTACCCGTGAGGCGCATCAATTTGTGTTTGTTCAACATTTTCTTCGGCTCCATATAAACCATAAATTGATCGAATGGCTGGGTATTCCACGTGCGGAGTATGTTTGGTCCAATCCTGAGTTGAATTCACTAATAACAGTGGCTTCGGTGCAATCATGGCGCCAATCTCCACATTGTTTGTATCAAAACGCAATCCTGGAGCATTCTCGCATACACATCCCCCCTGCATAACAGATGATACCATGCAAACCGGCGCCGCCGCACTCAACCGATCATCGACAGCATATAAATTATAAGTCTGCGTCCCACCGCCCGACTCACCGGTACAAACTAACCTTTCCGAATCTACCTCCGGCAAGCTTTCCAAAAAATCCAGCGCCCTGATTGAATTCCAAAGCTGTAATCCTAACAAATTAAAATTCCATAGTATTCTTTCATCAGAAGCCTCACCCCATGCTGCGCGATGAACCTTCCCATAAGTCACATCTTGATACTCTCCGGACAAATGTCGGGCACTGTCGTTATAGTCAACCATATCCCACATAAATGCCGTGCACCCGATTCGAGCTAATGTTAGGCCTCTTGCCTGATAGGATGCAGCGTCACTTTCATTTAGTCTACCAAGATCTGAGTGCCCATGTGGTGCCAAAACTCCAGGATGGCTATCGGGCTTAGGGTCTGTTGAACGAAAAAGGGTTCCACCTACAAAAAAATTTGGTAGGGTCTGAAATGACACCTTTTCTATCGTATAACCATCACGCTCTAACCGATTCGAAATTTGCGCATTGAGTGGCGCCCTGTCAGGCATCGGTAAAAGACCCGCAGCAAATAAAATCTGATCTCTTAGGTGCTCACGCTTTGCTTCCCACGAATTCTTGTCAGAATAAGATTTTGGCACAAATTCTGTATTTGTATTCGGCAAATTTTGCCATCTCGAGTCCATGGCCTAAACCTTTCTTAGTGGTATGGAAAAATACCTGGTATTTACCATAATCAACTTTCAAATATAGCTACCCAGCTCCAACCTCACTTTTCGCTCTATGCAAATATTATGCTTTTCTTAGGGAACCTATTATATCTAACTTATCGTCTCCTAGATACCCATATCGATTAATCCATATTCCATCGGCAGAGCTCTCAGCCACCAACTTCAGACGCCTTGCAAAATCATCGGTGGGGCCATAACCATGAACCAATGGCGTAACCGCCATACCCGAACCTGCTGCAGATTTAACCTGCCTTATTTTTCGTTTTTGGGGAGAATCCGGGACCGCATGTGGTTCATCGGGTTGGGGGTAACCGTAATCCGATAGCTTCTCGGCATTGATTTGATCTTCGAGATCAAAAAGATTGGCCAAAGAACGAACAACTAGAGCCTCATCAAGTCCGGGATTACTATCCAAAATCACTCGTCCCCAAAACTCCACCATTGCAGTCCAATGCATCGTGTAAAGTTTTGGTGAAACTGCACTACAAAATTCCGAAGCACGACCGAAGTCAAAACCTGTTAAGAGCGTGTAAGGCGGCATGAATGCATTAGCAGATAATTCCTTTTCCTCTCCACCATATTTTGTAAGTGCTTGACGCCATTCTCTAAGTAAATCAAGCGACAAATCAGCCTTTAACCTGAACCATTCCGCTACATGTGGATGAGCACGTAGAGAGTTCATAAGCATGAAACGGCCATAGTCCGGAGAAACCCAATCCAACAGATCTTCGTTTCTTAGTTTACCATGAATTTTTTCATACATATACCCTACCGAATTTTTCATAGAGGCCATATCATATCCATGATCCTCGCCCCACTTAATCACATGGGGACTAAAATCCTGGAACGCTTCATCAAGCTTGTAACATGGATATTCCGGCCAGTCTGAGCGAAATCCGGTTATCTGTGGATAAACATCCATCAAGTCACGAACGTACGCTCGGACGTAGCTGCGAACGGCTGGGCTGGCGAGGCTGGCAGTATTCGCCATCCTGTTAAAAGGTACCCTCCCATCTGGGAGTCGCGGTTTATCCTCTTCTCGAAGATTCGGAGGTTGGGCCGCGCCGACCTGCAGATACACCTTTAAACCTGCCTTTAATGCTTCCGTTATAAAATCGTCAATCACCTGTCCATACTGTTCCGTCAAATCATTTGCTTCACGCGGTCGATAGGGTGTTTCTGAATAATATTCAATCTGAGGGATATAACTAGGACTTCCTCTGACCCATAAAGACCGACGACCCCACAGCTTACGGTCAAACAATCTAGGACTGCTGCCTGCGTCATCAGGCGGCTGAAACGATCCCGTGCCATCTGGAGCTGGGTATGTTACGGTTGGGTTGCAAGCTACAGCAGTCGCACCACAACGCTTTAGACTTTCAAGTACGCAATCTATCCCCTCAGATAGTATATAATCCCCCAAAACGGTGATACCCAAAAATTCTAAGCGACTCATACAAACAGACTCCTTTAGGTTTCTGACAAATCGTAGAGATTCGTTACCCATAAAACTTGACAATGATTAGCGAGCTTCGTAGCTTTTGTTTGGCCTACCTAACAAACGGTATTCTTCTATAACTTATGTCATAGGAGGCAACCGAACAGGCCGTTAGGCCCTGTCGGGGTAGTCTTTATTTACCGTCATTAAAGAAAACTTTCTGCAATAGGACAGTAGCAAATGCAAATACTCTATAAAAATGAACCTTTGACAACCATTTATCAATGTGACGAGGGTGGCATCCATTTGGTAACTCACAACGTCAACATTGGTATGCAAGTTAAAGAATTTTTCAGTCTAAATGAGGAAGTCCAGAGTGCATTCATTGCCTACCAGGCAAACGAATGGCCCTCACCGTATATCGCACTGACGTATCAAACTACCGTCGTCTGCCTAAACTCGAATGATCTTCCTGAATTATCCGAGGCTATGCAAACTTCTGTTGAACATATCCAAAATAAAGATGGATTTGCTGCGATGGAATCATTAGATCATTCACATTCTAATGGGGCACACCTCTCAAGCCTACCCGAACCAGAAGAAAAAATCAAAAACCTCGATTCATTTCGCATGAGTGAAAACTAAAAGAACGACAAAGTCTTTTCAATACGCCGTGCAAACAAACGACATGTTAGATTAACACTTGAAATAGGAACTAAACTACATCCGTGGAGTCAAAATAAAATGCGAATGCTCTTTAAAAACCCACCGTTGTGCACGGTTTACCTATGTAACCATGGTGGAATCCACATCGTCACGCATAACGTCAATGTTGGCATGCCATTAGAAAAATTCCATGAATTAAATACAGAAATCCAAAAAGCATCAATTCGATTTGAAACTGGTGCCTGGCCGAGCCCCTATATCGCCCTCACCTACAATACTACCGTAATATGTCTCAATATAAATGACTTACCTGCATTTTCTGACGTCATGGCAAATGCAGCTGAACTTTCTAGGGACGTATCAGAATTTGATTTTATTCAGGCCATTGATCATACCAAGTGCTCCGTTGATCAACCTCATATTACCGCTCTTTCGGCACCCCAAAAAGAAGGATCACAAAATCACATTCTGACCTTAAGTCCAAACTAATCACCAAAAAACAACAAGCCGTATAAATTACGTTTAGGGCTGTAGGCGAATCAGGGGGGCCTTTAATTCGTATACTTCCAACCCTTATATTCGTTTTACTCTTTATATATAAACACTGGTGTAGGTGACGGGTCACCCGTAACTTTAGTTGTTCGGCATTATTAATTGCTAATTGAAGGAAACCATGGATAAAGATTCTCTATCTCCCTCTATGTTTATCGGTGTGCAGGGAGAAGACATTATTTCGTTTGGCTCGGGTCAACCCGACCTTCCTCCACCCGACGACGTATACAGTATTTTACCGAATTATAGAGACTTTAAATACGGGCTCATCCAAGGTACCATTGAGTTAAGAGAAGCCTTGGCGCGTCAGTATCCAAGTTCAACGGCAGACAGCTTTGTTGTAACCAATGGAGCTTCTGAGGCTATCGATTTAGTTTTGCGTGTTATAGCTCAGCGTCATAACGAAGAGCAGCACAAGGTTTTAATCGTTCGCCCTTACTACTATTCATATCCACATATGGTTCGGTTTGCTGGGATGGAGCCGGTCTTCACCGATTCAGTAGATGGCCGAATTGACATAGAAGACTTTGCTTCAAAAGTAACGGGCTGTAAGGCCGTCATTATAAATTCGCCTTCCAATCCAACGGGTAGGGTTGAATCTATCGAGACGCTTAAGGCAATCGAGAGAATCACCAGCGATTTAGGCGTATATGTATTGTCTGATGAGGTCTACAAAGATTTAATGTATGTCAGAGAAAATTATCTAATAGAGGGACCACACGTTGTTACCATAAATTCTTTTTCCAAAACATTCGCAATGTGTGGTTTCCGAGTTGGTTTTCTTTGGTCTTTAGACAAAGCTTTAGTAAACGAAGCTATCGGCATAAAAACTCACACCTCAATGAATACCAATATATTAGGCCAAGAAATGGCCTTGGCGGCTACCAAAGTACCCGTATCTTTTATCGAAGATCAACTTGAAATATGGAGACAACGACGTGATCTAATCTATAAGGGACTACTTGAATTAGGATTGGATCTTTGGAAACCTGAGGGAGCATTTTACGTTATGCCAAAGGTCGAAAATCCTAAGGACTTTGTTTGGGATCTGTATAATGATTACAACGTTATCACATACCTAGGTGAATGGTTTGGCGCCCCCGATCGAGTGCGCCTTTCCTATGCTCTAGACGTGGAAAAAATCGAGATTGGCCTTGAACGTATTGGAAAATACCTCGCCACCAGATAATTTAAACCACAACGAGTTTATCCGTTTGCTTCCCTCAACAATTATAAGCCCGTAATGAATTTACAATATCTTTAAAAAATGTTAATCGCAATAGACGGTAGACCATTTCAAGGTAATATTACTGGAATCGGTAGGTACGTATACGAAATGTGTTCGGTGCTAGATAAAACACTCACAGACACGACATTTCACGTCTATTCAAATCGACCGATGTCCATCGACCCTCTTTCAAAACGTTGGAAGTTTCGGTATGAGTCGAACGTTGGCTTATCAAAACTTCAACCACCGTTATGGTTAAAATTCTTTTCCGCAAAAATGATAAATAGTGACAAACCTACGTGTTTTTGGGGTCCGGCCTTTTTTTTACCGTTTGGATTAGACCGTAGCATTAAGAGTCTCCTAACTGTTCATGATTTAAATTACCTGATAGCACCAGAAACTATGCCAATTATGTATCAACTTTTTTTTAAGTTGTTTTTTCGATCCGGACTAAGAAGCGCCGATTTGATTTCAACTATTTCACAGGGTACCTCCAATCGTCTTAATAAATTCTTTTCTCGGAAAGCAGATATAATAGCACCTCCATCCGTAAACCTAGATAAATTTTATCCGCCCAATGAAGATGTCAGAAAAAACACCCTCGAAAAATATAACTTAAATAGTCCCTATTTTCTGTCTGTTTCCACTCTTGAGCCAAGAAAAAACCTTGATGTTTTAATCGATGCTTTTGAGTTGTTTATTAAAAAATATCCAGAAAAAAATTGTAAGTTGGTCCTTGCTGGTGCGAGTGGATGGAAAAATAATGACCTCCTGTCAAGAATCTCTAACCACCCGGCCATCCAGAAGCTCGGTTTTGTCCCAGACGAGGATCTCCCTGCGCTATACGCAAACGCCGTGTCCCTCATTTTCCCGTCAAAATATGAAGGCTTTGGCATGCCCGTCCTCGAAGCAAGCCTCTGTGGGACAACGGCCATTGCGTCGGATATAGATGAGATACGAGAAGCAGGTGGAGACGATACGATCTACGTAACACCTAATGCCTTGGACATCGCAACAGCAATGAAAACAATTTGGGATAAACGTCCCGATATAACTCCTTCTAATTATCTCACTTGGGAGGAAAGCGGCGAAAGAATTGTACGTGGATTATCCAAACTTACGCGAAAGTAGTCACAAATGCTCAATCACCTAACAGAACTATCTGATAAACAGTCCCGTTCCATAAGTCCGGAAAATTTTTCGGGAGAAAAAGGGAAAGGAGGAATGGCTACGGAAGGTACGGGTGCAATAGCTGCTCGTGAATTAGGGCAAGGATGGAAAGTCTCTCCGTCCGTAGTCGTTAAAGCCGGAAGCACCTTCACAATGGCAGATATCGATGGCCCTGGAAATATTGAGCAAATCTGGCTAACCCCAACCGGTAACTGGCGCTTTAGTATCATTCGTATCTTCTGGGACGACCAAGAACATCCTTCCGTTGAATGCCCCATCGGCGACTTTTTTGCCTGCGGTTGGGGGAAATTCGCTCAATTATCCTCACTCGCAGTCTGCGTCAATCCAGGAAGCGCATTCAATTGTTATTGGCCCATGCCCTTCGCAAAGCGGTGTCGGATAACGCTGGAGAACATTGCTGACGAAGACATGGTATTGTATTATCAAATCAACTACGCCGAAGGACCTGTATCAAATCAACTCGCTTATTTCCATGCTCAGTTCCGACGAAGTAATCCTCTTCCCTATGGGGAAGTGTATACTTTACTAGATGGTGTTACAGGGCATGGTCACTACGCTGGCACCTACATGGCCTGGGGGGTAAATAATTCTGGGTGGTGGGGTGAAGGCGAGTTAAAATTTTTCATAGATGGAGATCAAGAATTTCCGACCATCTGTGGTACAGGCACCGAGGATTACTTCTGCGGCTCCTATGATTTTGTAAATAAAGAAACAAATCAGTATCAAGAATTTACAACACCCTACGCAGGAATGCCTCAGGTACTCCGTCCCGATAGTACTTTTAAATCT
>JAYYVF010000109.1:0-20149 GCA_036343635.1 Candidatus Latescibacterota bacterium
AAGGTAACAAACTGGCATATGATTGTAAACGAAGACAGCAGGAACCTTGCTATAATATAACATTTGAATCCGCTCTTCTGAATTAACTCTGCCAAGCTTATCAAAAGCAAAAAACATAAGGGGATTAGACAAAAAATAGGAGGGAGATTAGAGTATTAAGTATTTTCTCGGGATTCTGATGTCAAGCTGTTTCTTTTTCGTCGCGTGCTAATCAGCAAATCAAGCACTTTCCAATGTGGCCTCAATCAGCAAACCCATCCTATAATTATGTCTATGAAAGAAATGATGAACAAATCACATATAGTCTCCACGCTTCAAAAACAGTCCACCAGAATAATTCAATTTATTTAGACATCCGAAACACAGCAGCCAACATTGTAAGTCAATCAACACCGGAAGATACTACTTAGGTGGAATCTTTCAACAAACATCTTAATGAGGCTGGGAAAAATCGCGCAGAGACTTCGAGAAATTACCGCAAAATCACACAAAGAGCATGCATACCTCAGGAATTAACATTTCTATTGTAACTTCTGTAACTTTAAGATTAGTCTTACCAATCATAAGTTATCTGGAAAAAGGCCCATCTCAATACAATTTTTTTTAAAAGACTGGTTTTAAAAAGATCCTGTTATTTTTATTTAAAACACCTTTTTAATCTATAATCCATTAGCCGTCAACATATACTACAGACTCGGTCTCTATAGAGTGTATTGCAGCTGCCAAAACCCTCTGAGCCCTAAGGCCATCTCTACCAGATCCATTAATAGCCTGAGGATCAACTCCATTTGAAACTTCTTCCACAAAGCATTTAAGACGATTGCGAAAAGTATCTTCAAAATCACTCATGCCTCCAAAGATCGGATTAGAAAATACACGTTTTTCTTCTTCTCCAGCTGGATACAAAGTTGCTTCCCGAAACATGTCCTCTACAACAAATCGCCCCTTGACACCAGCTACTTCACAACGTTCCATCGGGTGACCTCGCTCAATATCATAGCTCCCAGTCAAATGTCCCAGACAACCATTTTTGAATCTCATATTAAACTGCGCCGTCGAATATATCGAACGACCAGGCGCCTTTAAGCCAAAGCACTGGACACACTCTATTTCACCGCAATAATAACGCATGATGTCGACTGTATGTGGATGGAGAGCCTTGATTTGAAACCATAAACTAGATTCTCTCGGATTCTTGATCCACATACTCATATTCATGAACAACAAATCACCGACGTTGCCCTCATCCATCCATTTTTTTGCCAGAATCGCTGCAGGAGTAAAACGATGATTCATATTTATCCCATAGCACAATCCTTTCTGGCGAGCAAGAGAAACCATTTCTTCAGCTAAGGCAATTTCGTTAGAAATCGGTTTTTCACCAAGCACATGCAGGCCAGCTTCGAGAGCGACTATAGTAGGCTCATAATGATCACCACCAAACTCCTCACCAGCTGTAGCTATACTCACCAGATCTATATCAACCGCATCCACCATTTCTCCCACACTGTAAAACGCCTTTACCCCATGTAATTTTGAAGCAACTCGCGCACGGTCACGGTTGATATCGCAAATAGCAACAAGCTCCACATGAGGCAATTCACCATAAATTTTTGCGTGACGATTACCTATAGGCCCCATTCCAACTACCGCTGCACGTAGCATGATTATCTCTGTGGAACTTTCACTATTTTTCTAGTTTCCCAAGATTTGATAATAGACTCAATCATCAATTGAACTTTTAAGGCATCTTCGGCTTTGGCATCGACCTTACTTGGCGGCGTATTTTTTCGCAAGTCGTCGACCCATGCCCCTATACGCGAGGAGAATGTCTCAGCAAATCCCCCCATTCCACCTAAGTGATCAAAGCTTTCTATCTCTTGAGAAAACCTCGGATAGAAACTAAGTTTTTCACACGCTTCGTTGATTATAACTCGACCCTCCGAACCAACAAGTTCGAGCGTCTCCAGTCCATAACTACCTCCTGCATCGTAACTACCAGTTAAATGGCCAATAACACCATTTTTAAACAAAAGGTTCACCTGAACATTAGACCAGATTTTGCGCCCTTTACCTTTTTTAAAGAATGACTGAACAGACTCTACTTCTCCAGCAAAATAGCGCATAACGTCTAAGGAATGGGGATGCAAGGCACGAATATGAAACCAAGGACTAGACTCATTAGGGTTATTAATCCACATCGTCATGTTTACGATGTTTAATTCACCCAAACGACCCTTGGTCAACCACTCTTTTGCACGAATAGCAGACGGCGTAAAACGATGATTAAGGTTGACCCCATAAGGAATTCGTTTCTTCTTTGACAAAGCCACCATTCGGCGTGCCTTGCTTACATCATTAGAAATCGGCTTCTCCCCGAGCACGGGGATTTTTGCCTGCAACAATTCCATAGTTGGCCTATAGTGATCACCGCCATTTTCGATTCCCGCGGTCGTCACGGAACAGGCGTCTAGAGTAATACCGCTTTTTAGCATTTGCCGAACGCTATAAAAAGGTTGTGCATTCCAACGAGCAGCCGCACTATCTGCCCGACTTTTATCTATATCACAGACAGCAACCACTCTTGTATGCCTATTTTCTGTATAGCAACGCGCATGATTGTTACCTATTCCCCCCAATCCAACTATTCCTATATCCAGCATTGATTAACCTCCCAAATTAAATACAATGAAGCATGAACTTTTTTGCAGAAAACCCATCAAAAAGGGTTAGGCAGATTTACATCAAGCTCAACTGCTAATTCACCAATCTTTTCCCAAGCAACATCATCTACCAATATACCGTTTTCTTTAGTATTCTGATAATGATTATAGGCTTTTTCACCAGGCAACAAGATTTCGGAAAAACCGTTCGCAGTAGGACTATCCTTAATTCGTTTAACAAAACGTTGAACTTCCTCAAAAAAGGAATCCCTACTACCAAAAGCCGAAATGCGTAACACTGCAATAAATAATGCGTTGCCCGAACGTTCATAATTTTCTTTGCTACATTCCGCACCCGACAAAGCACCTGAAAGTATATCTACAAGAACACTTAAGCCGTACCCTTTATGGCCGCCTGTTGGAAATCCCAAAGGTAAAATCGCTCCCTCTGGTGGACCATAAAAAGCCTTTGCCTCCCTAGTTGAATTACCCATTGCATCGATGATTGAATGTAGCGGTGCTAATTCACCGGTATTACGCAATAATCTCAAATCACCACCGGAAATCATACTTGTCGTCATATCTAAAACAACCGGCCAATCCAAACCCGTAGGAATACTAACAGCAATAGGATTTGTGGGAAGTCGCCTATCGGTTCCTCCAAATGGAGCGACAGCCAAATCTCCACCATGCCCATTAGCAGTCATAATAGCAATCGCATCATGTCTAGCCGCTAAAGAGACAAAACGTCCTAGACGTGCAATATGATTACAATCCCGAACAGTAACAACGGACATAGCCGCACCACTCAATAGTTTGTCCAATGCAAACTCCATAGCGAGCGTTGCTGAAACAGGCCCAAAATTCCATCCACCGCTGAGACGCGCAGAAAAACCAAGATCCTGCAAAATACTCAAAGATGCTCCAGGCGTCACAACACCTTCTTTTACCATATCAACATATTGCGGCAAACGTAAAACTCCGTGCGTACCATGTCCAAACATATCCGAATCAACCAAATGATCTGCTACCAATGTAGCATCTCGGGTAGGCACACCCACTTTTACAAACATCTCTTCACTCATTTTTCGAAGATCCGCGGACATGAGCTTTAACATCAATTTGCTGTCACTAAAAACGCATTCGCCACAGCGCGTTCTCCAGTTTGATCAGACGGCGCATTAACCACCGCACCCTCCACAACCATCGTCGTAGATCCTCCACCGTCAAGATTTAAGGCCTGATACACATGTTCCCCACTAACCATAAATTCACCAATTTCATAACGCATAAATTTCGCCAGTTCATTAAGCTTCATTCCCACGCTATAGCCCGGTTGGCGACCATCTACAGCAATTAAAAAAAGTGTTTGGTGCCCCTCGGAATATCCTAAAGCCGTACGTGGATGTCTATCTTCAGCAAAAGCACGACTCAGTCCTTCGGTTTCAAATTCTACAGAAATTTCACCATCACGTATAAGACGGGGACCACCGCCCAAAGCTTCATTTACTGGCTTTTTTGCAGGATACAAATTACTGAACAAAGCCAATGTATCTCCTGGAGAAATTTTGCGACCTTCTTCATGGGCATGACCAGCAGCTAAAAACCATTCGTCTTTATCAAGGGCCAAGGGCCAAGCACGTCTCCTTGCTTGCAACACACGAACAACCAAAGTATCGTTCACCCTATACTTCGAAGGACGATACAAACTCTGCAATTGAAACCCGATTGCAGCAAACACTGAATCATAAGTCGAAATCGCTCGATTATTAAACAAAACTATTTCGTCGGTTTTAGGAAAACGATTCAGTCCGTTTATAAGCACCTGTTCACCACCACGCTTAATAAAACCGAGTTCCATATTGAATTTCGAAATCAATGGAGACCCATCGTTATGAATTACTACAGCGCTACGCGACTGTGGCTCATGAAAAATTTGCCCGTCCTGTACATGAATTCCCGTCTTCAATTTAGAATCTAGTAAATAAAAAAAATCACCATTTACAGCTGCTAAAGCATCTCCAGCCAAAGTACTAGTTCGCTGTACCTCACCCATTTCATTTTTAGCGCTTTTAACTTTGAATTGAACCCCAGACCGAAGAGCAACATTAATATCAACTTCTACAACATGAATCCACCAAGGACCCTCCAACATTTGTATTTTGTGGTAAACTACCCCGTTATACAGCGGTTTAACCAAATGGTCGCCTGCAACACAACTCGTCAAAAGGACCGAAACCAACACAAGAAAAGTAAAAACAGATGTGGCGAGGGTTCGAAATAAACACATGACAGCTAATATATCCGAATGGAGGCACGTAAACCTGGAAGAAATTAATACTCTGCACTCCGAAGGTCAACGCAAATTCTAAACCTATTTTACACCAAGCAGCGATTTTTCTGCGTTTTTGCATGCTATTTAGTACGTTTTTGTAGATAAAAGATATAATTAGGACAATTTTGTATACAGTATTGTCCTAATTTAAAAAAGCATTGTAAATAAAATACTTAGCCTATTTATTATAAAAATAATCTTTAATTTCAGGGCGATTTAATAGTACACTCCAGAAAACAAACCATTATTAATACAAATATGTAGATTTTGAACATAGATAAGCAGTAGGCTCCGCGGGCACTGTTTCGAGCCTCTTAAATTCACAGCATATTAGGAACTCTATAAAAAACATTAACATAGAGTGATTAGATGGACAATCAGGATATCTCTAATTTGAAAAAAACAACAATTATTCTCCCATTTGCATTGGAATACTTATTGCTTATTCTATGTGCGTGAGTCGGTTATAAATAAACTCTGCAAAATGTCCAAATCCGATGAATTACGGCGCGCTCTTTCGTTGCCCAACTAACCTCATCGATAGGAGACAGAACATAGAAGACAAATATTTTACCTACACAAGACCCGAAAGGTGCAACACATGTCAAAAGCAAAGCTCGAGTATATCTGGTTGGACGGATACAATCCGACCCAAAGTCTACGCAGTAAGACCCTTATTGCTGATAGCTTCTCTGGAAAACTGAAAGATTTAAAAATTTGGTCCTTCGATGGCTCCTCTACAGAGCAAGCCAGCGGAGACGACTCGGACTGCGTGCTAAAACCCGTTGCCGTTTACCCGGACCCGGACCGCTTTGGCGGTAACGGCTGGCTCGTAATGTGCGAAGTATTGAGTGCCGACGGTTCTCCACACGAAACAAATGGGCGGGCAACAATTGATGACGATGATGATGATTTTTGGTTTGGTTTTGAACAAGAATACACGCTAATTGATCCAGATACAGATCTCCCGCTTGGATTCCCGAAAGGTGGTTTTCCTGGTCCGCAAGGTCCGTATTATACCTCCGTTGGCTCACAAAACACATTCGGCCGAGACCTAGTCGATGAACATTTACATCTCTGTCTTGAAGCAGGTTTGAATGTAGAAGGTATTAATGCCGAGGTGATGATGGGACAGTGGGAATTTCAAATTTTTGCAAAAGGTGCTTGTTCCGCAGGCGATCAAATTTGGTTGGGCCGCTATCTATTGGAGCGCACTGCTGAAAAATATGGGATCGTCATCAATTGGCACCCGAAGCCAATCAAAGGTGACTGGAATGGCTCAGGGATGCATGCTAACTTCTCAAATAGCGTTATGAGAGAAGCGGGAAATGAAGAAACCTTTACAAATATTTGTGAAGAATTTGGAAAGCATATTTCCGAACACATAGAAGTCTATGGTGCTGATAATGATCAACGCCTTACCGGTCTACACGAAACACAATCAATAGACAAGTTTAGCTATGGTGCCTCGGACCGTGGTGCCTCAATTCGCATACCTATCTCTACCCTCGACGATGGTTGGAAAGGTCGCTTAGAAGATCGCCGTCCTGCATCTAATGCTGATCCTTACAAAGTAGCTGCGGTTATTATCAAAACTACCAAGAAATCATTGTCATAAAGTGCAGGTTTTACGAAGAAAAGTAGTGTCGCTTACCAATAGCGAACTACTTTTCTTCCTCTGCCTTAAAAAAAGATATCGCTTCAAACGTCCGCAAAGGACGGTTAAAAATACGTAAATTCTCTACAAAATCATTAACCTTCAAAGCCCCTGTCCCGTTCGCATGTCTAAACTCCTTTCCAAACCTTCCCCAGCCGAACTGACGAGTTTCGCCACCGTCCTGGAATGCTCCATTCACAATAAAACTGATCAGTTTAGGTCCCCCATCAACCACCACAACAACATGATTTTGCCTACCTGTCACAACACCCCCTAGGTCACTACACCAAGTAACGCAAGATCGACCATCTGACATGAAAAATTCTACAATACCATTGCCTTGATATTTCAAGCAGACCCCTTGACCATCAGTTTTTCGAGAGTCAAGTATCACCAGTGGCTCTTTTAAACCAGGTCCCAACCGAAGTTCTAAACTAAACCCCGATCGAAGATCCTCACTACCATAAGGACTTTCCGCGCTACGCCAGTTAAACACAGGCAACGAAGGCATGACTATTATTTCATTTTTTACGAAAGATTTCTCAAGTACCAATCCAATTCGCAAGTTTTCTATATCACATTTCTCGGACCACAACCCACTCAGAAGATCAGGAGCTATCTTGTGTACACGAGCGATATCTTTTTGTGTCTCCGTCAAATAATATTGGCCACCCTCCTCTATCAAATCCGGATAACTCATTCTTATATAAGGATCATCATCGTAGAGCACGATTTCTGGTTGACTCCAATCTATGCATATACCCTCATCCGTTTCTACCTCTATACCACCACATAGCCACACGGGATTCCGATCAGAATAAGCATTGCTTCTTCGGTCCGGGTCCTCTCTTATGAAATTCCCACCATGATTATGAAACCAGTAAAGATATTTACCATTGCTACAGCGCCACGCGAAATTGGCGGCTCGGGGATGCTTAATCAGACGGCCATCAGCAAATTTTTTGTAAGAGGGCGGCGACCAACTCTTTCCCTCATCACGAGAATAACTACATCCAGGATGGCCATCAATCGTTCGGTAAACGCAATAAAAAGAACCATCTGATAGAACACTATAACTATGTTCAGACGCAATGGTGCTTCCGCCAGAGGGAGCCCGAATGCCATGATCTCCCTCTGGCAATGTCTCCCATTCTATATTATTTGGATCAGGTTCGAACAACAAATTTTCACTTTTAAGTAGAACGCCTTCATTGCTTGTGAAAAATCCATCACCAAAGCCACCCACTTTATGCAACGAGACAAAAGCGGCTCCATTGTGTACAAAAGGTTTCCCTACATTCCAAAAATAGCGGATACAACCAGCATCGGCATTTTGTCGGTCAATTTCCATTTCTCTGACCGATATACGGTAACGTTCATCCGACCAACTTAGCCCCCCATCATCGCTATATTTGAAGACGAAATAACCTAAACTATCTACACGACTACAATAGCCGGATGAATAGGGTGGGTTGGTAGCTTTCACTTGACGAATATTATCCGAATTGTGGTTATAAAAAGCATAAATCCGACCACTCGTTACTTTAAGCACCACGGCGTAGGAGGCCTCAGGACCATCAGCCGGCTCCACATCAACCAACTCTGACCAACTTCTTCCATTATCAATACTACGACTAGATACAACGTGCTGACCTGTTGCTCCTTCATGACCAGACCCCGTGGTCATTATACACAGCCACGCTCCATCATCTGTTTGCACTACATATGGCTGGTCGCAATACCCTTCGCTAGGGATCTTATACCCGTTATCGATATGGCGAGTATCTGCACTATGATTATTCGATGTCATGAAATTGGTTGCTCCTATAATATTTGGAAGAAACACACTTGGATCCATTCGTCGTTGTTGATTTATTTATATGCAAATAATATTCACTATACTAAATTTAACCAAAACAATGGATTTGCTTTTTGAAAAGATCCTTTTCTATTTCTAATTGAAAAGATATTAATTAAAAAAGAACTGGAGCCGTATACAATGTTGACATACGAACAGCGTCAACGATTTTACGAATCTGGATATATTGTTTTACGCCAGATTATCCCCGCTAAAATGATCGAAAATGTACTAAGGTCAATTAATTATTCCATAGGCGAAGAGGGTCTGAGCAAAGAAGACCTGCCCCGTCTCCGGCAACAATCTTATTGCAATGAAATACAGAAACGTCCTATAATCGTTGACCTTTGTAACAAAACCAAGGTTTTTCCCTGTGTAGAATCACTCTTGGGGACGGGAAATGTAGAAAAAGTCAAATCCGGACAAATAGCCCTCCGATTTCCTATTGATCCTCAAATTAAAACGGCAGAGCTCAACGGCCATTTGGACGGATTAGGCACAGGCGTTAATGGAAGCGCTAAAGGTTCTTACGGACGTAAATTTACTTCATTAGCGGTTTGCTTACTTTCGGATTTAAAGACTGGTTTCAGTGGGAATTTCACGGTTTGGCCGAGGTCACATACTTTTTTCAAAAATTATTTTGAAAAATACGGTCATCAAGTACTTCAAAAAGGAATGCCGAAGATCGATTTACCAGAAGATCCGATCATGATAGAAGGAAGGCCTGGGGATGTGGTTATAACTCATCATCAGTTAGTTCATGCAGCAGCTCCGAATCTATCCTCTAACGTTCGGTATGCCGCTATTTTTAGACTTCACCACATCGATTGCAATAAAAACGGAAATGATTCATATACTGATATATGGAGAGAATGGCCTGGAATCCAGGCATTAGAAAACCTTTAAAGACCTCACATAAAGAAAAACAAATGTCCCATATACTTACGAAACAAGAAGCTACTTCAAAAAGAAATCAGTTAATCGATGATGGCTATGCCATCGTCCCGAACGTTCTTAAAGATCCGCTACTTTCGAATCTAAAAAATTGGTCTGATGAAGTGTTCGAACGCATACCTATAGATCCTAAATATCGATATCAGGGAAGCGATATTCATGTATATACTGAGAGAATTTGGAGTAAGATGAATGTAAAAAAAGATGCGAAACGTTTTTCGGATCCTATCGTCAAAAAACTCATAGATTATCCAGATCAAAAGAAGGTTTGTGACGAATTGGGCTTACAACATCTCAAACCTCGCGACAACATTATTTTATTATCAAAACCCGCTTTCGGTCCCCCTCTTTATTGGCATCAAGATTTCATGAATTGGAATCACCCCGAAGCAGCATGCCCATGGCCAACGGTTATTTTTCTCTCTTATTATATGAACGACACCTCGCGTGAAAATGGTTGTCTACGTGTAATACCAGGTAGTCACCGCAAACGAGATCTACTTCATGATATTCTACCAGACGCTCATGGACCCGAGATACAATCCATTGACGACCTTAAGCACCCAGTATTTCAAGATCATCCAGACAGTATTGACGTACCTTTGCGAGCTGGTGATCTTATTATCGCAGACGCACGATTGTTACATGCGGCTTGGCCTAACAAAACGAATCAACGACGTACTTTAGTGTTGGCATGGCATGAAGTATTTCCATTCCCAAATCCGCCAACATGGTGGGATCAAGAAATTCCCGAGATCGTAAAACAGGCTAATTCCCAAGTTGATTGTTCCCCAACACGCAAACCAGGCGAATATCCAAAATAAAATTAGATATCTTTAGAGTAAGCAAGTTCGTCATATCCTTGCGCAAGAGCCCTCCATAAGACATTTTTTAAATATGGTTTACAATAATCTTTCTTTTTAGGAATTTCTTTCGATTCTATGGCCCTGCATCTGTACGATACATTACAACGTGAGTTGCGACTGTTCAGTCCAATCGATAAAAACAAGGTTGGGCTGTACTGTTGTGGACCTACGGTCTATAATTTTCAACATATAGGCAACCTTCGTACTTACCTATTTGAAGATACGTTAAGGCGGGTTTTGGAGTATTATGGCTATAATGTAAACCATGTGATCAATATAACTGACGTTGGACATCTCACGTCCGATGGAGACACAGGACAAGACAAAATGGAAGCCAGTGCGGAACGTACTGGAGAGACTGCTTGGTCATTAGCCAAACGCTATACGGATTCATTTAAAGAAGATTTACATCAACTCAACGTGTTAGAGCCACATGTATGGTGTAAGGCAACGGACCACATTGAAGAACAAATCGAATCCATAAAAGTAATCGAATCCAATGGATACACTTACAAAACTTCTGATGGAATTTATTTCGACACTAGTCGTTTAGATGACTATGGACACCTAGCGCGTTTAGATATAAATGGGCTACAGGCAGGCGCCCGTGTTGAGCTTGGAGAAAAAAGACGTATCACCGATTTTGCCTTGTGGAAATTCAGCCCTGTCAATGAAAAACGTCAAATGGAATGGGAAAGCCCATGGGGCACGGGGTTTCCCGGATGGCACATTGAATGCAGCGCCATGTCAAATAAATATCTTGGTAATTTCTTTGACATCCATTGTGGAGGAGAAGATCATGTACCTGTCCATCACACCAATGAGATCGCACAAGCACAAGCCTGCTATGACACACAACTGGCCAATTTCTGGGTGCACGGGGCTTTCCTACAGTTGGGTGGAATAAAAATGTCGAAATCTAGTGGGGATTTTTTGCGATTAAACACATTAATTGATCGTGGTTACGACCCTTTGACTTATAGGTTCTTCTGTCTTGGGGCACGCTACAGGGCAAAATTAACTTTTGGATGGGAAAGTCTGGATGCAGCATCTAAAGCATTTACTAGACTACGCAAAACTGTTATTACTTGGGGAAATCCTACAGATGAAAATCCTGAATTCGTCAAACGCTTTCGTGAGCACCTCGACGATGATTTAAATATGCCCCGAGTTTTGGCCCTAGTATGGGAACTGGTTGGTAGCAATCTTGACCAAGGGTCAAAAAAAGCGACACTACTTCATTTCGATCAAGTCCTTGGGCTAAATCTCAAAGATTCCGAGCCTTCCAGTAGTATGGAAAATCTCGTAAAAATACCAAAAAAAATTATTGACTTAGCTTCGCAACGACAAAATGCACGTGAAGCAAAAGACTGGGCCACGGCAGATAATTTGCGCGAGGAAATTACAGCGGCTGGATTCGAAATTGAAGATGGTACAAATGGTCCTATTCTAAATCCAAAATTACCCTCGCAAATCGAAGAGTGGATCCAAGAGCGTAATTCTGCTCGTAGTGTCAAGAATTGGTCTCTAGCGGATCAAATTCGTGAAAAAATTACAGCGGCTGGATTTGAAGTAGTTGACAGTCCTATTGGGACAAAGGCTCGACCACTTTCTTGAGCACTCGAAAGTTGAAACCGATTCAACTTCGAAAATTACATTAATCAAAGTATTTCAGTATCGACACCTATACCATCATTGGATAATGATATGGCAAAAATTCTTATAGCAGAGTGCAAACAGGAAGTTTCTTCGTTCAACCCTGTTGAGTCTAATTATGATTATTTTAGCATTAGCGTGGGCGCAGAGCTTACGGCTTTTCATGATGGGAAAGAAACCGAAATTCGTGGAGTTATAGACGCACTATCCTGCGAGGAAGAAATGCAGGTAGTTCCTATTTATGGCGCCCGTTCCAACTCTGCAGGACCTCTGAAACAAGAGAGCTTCGAACGTATTGTTTCTGAATTTAAACAATCGCTTTTAAGTCATGCTGATCAAGCTGACGCTTTACTTTTTTGCTTGCACGGTGCTATGGCTTGTAACGAAGAAGTTGACCCAGAGGGACGTATTCTTTCTGAAGCCCGTCAGATCTTAGGTGAAAATGTCCCTATTGTAATATCTCTCGACTTACACGGAATTCTTACAGAAAAAATGTTGCAAAACATCAACGGGCTCACACTTTATCACACTTACCCTCATATTGATTTTGTTGATACAGGACGTCGCGCAGCCGATGTACTAATATCTATTCTAAGAGGCGCTGACCCGGTTATCAGTAGAGTAAAAATTCCCGCCTTAGTACGTGGCAATGAACTAATCACAAATACAGGAGTTTACGGCGAATCTATAAGATACGCACAAAAGCTGGAAACCGATTCACGGGTCCTGGCAGCGGGGATGATGATCGGAAACCCATTTACCGATGTACCCGAACTTTGTTGCCAGTCTGTAGTTGTTACCGATGCTGAGCCTGAATTAGCAGAAGCAGAAGCACTGCATATGGCTCAAAGTTTCTGGGAACAACGAGAACGTATGCAACCAACATTAATCGAAATGGATCAAGCCGTCCACGAAGCCAACACTTTACCTGGCCCAGTAATCTTTACTGACGCTGCTGACGCCACTTCCTCTGGAGCAACAGGTGATAGCAATGCACTATTAGAGGCACTTATTGAAGGTGATTATGCTGGTGAGGTCCTGGCACCAATTGTTGATCCATCCGCTGCTTATATGGCACATTCGGCCGGAGTTGGTCAGAAATTACATGTAGTGATCGGTGGTGCCTTGGATTCACGTTATCCTCCTCTTGAATTAGACGTAACTGTAGAGAAATTAGGAGACGGTGAATACCCCCTCGAATCCTCAGGTACACCAGAGCATGCTGGATTAACTGCCGTTCTACGATGTGGTAATTACACTCTTGTATGTCTTAGTCGTTCAGTCCGGTTTATTGATCGCTCACCTTTTTTAGCGCATGATATAAACCCTGAGGATTTTGACCTGGTAATTGTGAAATCTCCTCATTGTGAGCCCCGTTTTTTTGATGATTGGGCAGAGCATAACTTCAACATAGATGCACCAGGTTCGACTAGTGCGAATCTCAAAACTTTGGGCCATCAAATTTGTAGTCGTCCTCTTTACCCTCTCGACTCTGAGGTGAATTTTACTCCCTCAACAGAAACCTACCAATAGCTGATACCCAAATGACATCTTTTAAAGCTTATTTGCTGCACAAAACCCCGAAGGGAATAATAGGCGCTATAGAAAAGATGACAACGGATCAACTTCCAGACGGCGAGGTCAAGGTTTCAGTTCGTTATTCTTCCCTCAATTATAAAGATGGATTAATTCTAAGCGGCCTTGGAAATCTGGTAAAAAAATATCCTCACGTACCTGGTATCGACTTTGTCGGCACAGTTTTAGATAGTAACCATTCCGATTTTTCCACAGGCGACTGGGTGATTGGCACTGGATTTCGCATTGGCGAAACTCGTTGGGGAGGTTATTCACAACAAGTAACAGCAAACGCAGACGAACTTATACATCTCCCAGATAGTTTATCGCCTTTTTACGCAATGGGATTAGGTGCTGCAGGATTGACAGCTGCAATTGCACTAGAGGCATTGGAAAAACAGGGTTTAACACCGGATGCCGGCGAAATTTTGATCACCGGTGGCTGTGGTGGCGTCGGTACATTTTCCATATTGCTTTTTGCTGCACATGGCTATCACGTCGTTGCCTCAACAGGCAGAATGCAATACCGAGACCAATTAATCAACCTCGGTGCAAAAGAAGTAATTGAACGCTCAACACTAAGTGAAGCACCCCGGCGTCCACTTAAAAGTGCTCGCTGGGCAGGATGTGTGGATACGGTAGGAGGGGTGACTTTGTCCAACGTGTTATCAAGCATGAGTTATGGATCCTCAATTGCATCAGTCGGTTTGGCCGACAGTTCAGAATTAACAACATCTGTCATCCCATTTCTCTTACGTAGTGTTAACATCATCGGTATCGATTCCGTTTTTTATCCCATTGAGAAACGTCCTTCTCTTTGGAAACAATTAGGAAATATCGTAGATCAAAGTTGCATTCGTGATATCCTACAGGAAGCAGAATTAAACCAATTAAATGCCTTGGGAGCAAAAATCCTACAGGGCCAGATACATGGACGAGTCGTCATAAAAATAGCTGATTAGAGGGAACACGTTTGCACGTAGATACAAACTCGATCAGTGCAGACAAATACGCGGGAGAATACTGGCTTCTAAGAAACTAACCTATAGAATTTAACGGTCACTATAAAAAAACTCACACCATACATTCCTTACGCAAAATATCTCCTGCTATAGCATAAGTGGTACCATGCATGGCCATCACGACAAGTCCTATACCTTGCGCTAAGTATCCACCAGCATAGAGATTAGATATATCAACAGATTCATAATTATGCGATTTCGTCTGCATTTGGTGTACCTGAAATCTATAATCGTCTCTTTTGTCCGTCAGCGAAAGCTTCGGGAAACCCTGTAGTAGTGAATAATCAGCCCAGCCGCCTATCTCTTTCACGACGTGATCTACTTCTAATATACGCGATCCTGTAGGCGTTTCTAAATGAACAACACCTGATGGCTCTATACGTTTTATTTGCGTCTGATAAAGGGGTTCGCAACGGACGGATTGACTTTGAAGAATCTCAGAAATACGTTTGTAGTATGGCAGATAAAGACTGTCATTAATTAACCTCCAATGTATCTGATCATCCTGTCGCATACTATAAAATACTTGTTTACCAGCATCATGTAGCTCTGTTGCAGCCCAATCACCAGAGCGGCCTCCCCCCACAACAAGTACACGCTCTCCTTCTAAATCTTCTGGGCGATCATAGGTCTGAGTTACAAAAGGGAGGTCCTCTCCTTCCACTTCAAGTTTTCTAAGACGGGCACGCTGTCCCGTTGCATATACCAAATATTTACATGTGTAAGTAGACTCAAGACCTGTATCAACATGTCTAGCACGAACCAGGAAACCTCGCTCATGCGGTGTAATTTCAAAAACATCCTGCCACGTATGTATAGAATCAGACACCTCAAAACGTTCAGGTATTCGATGATAATAATCTATCAAATCAGTTTTCTTAATGAGCGCATTTACATCAATATTCAGCCGCGATTCTTCAGCATGTTGTGCCAAGGGATAAAAAGCGAATTCCATCCATTGTCCCGGAGAAAGAGTCAACAAGTTCCGTGGCGCATTATTCCAAAGTCCGCCAACTTCTTCTCTCGTTATCAGCAAAACATCAAGAGAAGATTCACGACGAAACTCCATCCCTATTTGTTCGATTCCTTCAAAAAGACTTCTCGGATGGTGCAAAGTTCTGAACAAATCGACTGGGGAAATGCCTCGCTGAACAAGATCAACGAAATCAATTCCTAATAATGATCCATCTATTTGAGACAGATATTCTGCGAGAGACGGATGACGAAATTCAAGCATTGGGCTCGGACGATAGAAAGGATGCCATCCTCCAAGCACTGCTGCAAGAGGTAAACCTGCTGGCCCACCACCCACAACGATTACAGTCCGATGTTCAACATCCATGATTCTTACCCATCACCAACAAAAAGATTCTCCAATTCATTCTCAAAAGAAACTTATGATCATCCAATAACTAAATCATTCGTTAGTCTCTTTACAACCCGCGAAACCTGTTACAAACCCACACAAATAGAGTTAACCTCGACCTAGATATAGTTGCTCACTGGGAAGCACTATAGCCTCTAGAAAATTGATATGTCGTGGCAATACTACCATATGTAGTGCTGCATCTGCTATTTCACCAACGGTCATCATCGGTTCGTGTTTGTCAGAGGCCATCCCACTACCGGCAGCCTGGCTCCCTTCTTCCATGCGCCGCTCCACACGCACATTGCCCGGATGCAAGGCAGAAACTACAATTCCATAATCACGCCCCTCCAGAGCAGCGGCCTTTGTTAATCCCCATATTCCATGTTTGGCCGCCGTATATGGCACAGAATACATCCGTGGCATCTGAGCAGAAATACTTCCAATATTTAAGATCCGCCCGCCATCACTATCCTTCATAATGCGGAATGCTGATCGCGTGGCTAAAAAAGTCCCCGTCATACATGCACCAACAACATTATTCCACGCAGCTAAATCAAGCTCTTCAATTGGACCACCATCAAATGCACCAGCATTATTGACAAGTATATCAAGTTTACCATGTTCCAATTGCGAACGTTCAAACAATACCTCTACTTCTTCTTCCTTCGACACATCGGTCGAAACCGTAACAACAGTTACTCCAAAATCTTTTCTTATCTGATCAGAAGTTTCTTCGAGAGATTCTACTCCACGGGCAGCTAATGTCAGACCTGCTCCTTCACTGGCAAACAATCGAGCGATTGCTTTCCCGATACCGCGGTTACCCCCCGTAATCAACGCGACCTTTCCATCTAATTTTCCCATGTCAATCCTTCGCTAACCCAATAGCTACTGTTTGATTTATTAGTGAATCTTATTTAATCGTTTTTATGTTAATTTGTAAAGCCAAAGTAGCAGAGATCAGACCGTAGATCCCATTAAAAAGGCATCAACGTGAATCCCCCAGGAGCCAAACTAACCTCAACAGCTCGCGGTATAGCAGTAGGCTTGCCAGTGTCATCTATTATCCGCAATTTCAAAAGTATCTTTTGGGCCTTGTGAGCCCAACGATTGACAACAAGAAGATGCGTAACCTTTTCTTGGTCTCCTAGTAAACCGACTTCTGCAGTACCGGTAATTGACAGAATATATTTATTATCTAGGAATTTTCTTGAAGACAGGGCGCCATGGAAATGAAAGTCACGCAAATCCGAATCTATTTCTGCCAAATCACGATTTATTTGCTTAATCGCAAAATAACTAGAAGTAGGCATTCGTAGTTGATCAACAATCCCTTCGTAGACCCGTACTTCCTTAACATTTCCTCCAGCATCTGCCAATTCTTCTACGCCTGAGCTATAAAGAAAATAGATTATTCCAGAAGCACCTCGACTAAGAGCCAAGCCCACTTGCATACGGACCTCACTTGGAGACGGTTTACGATAGTAAACACGCCCATTTCGCTCTTCACTCTGAACTTGTACAATCGCATGCCAGCGACCAGAACGCCCCTCCAACCCGCGCATTACTTGGTTATAGCCAGAAACTAAGTCATCAATACGGCGTTGGAACCTCGACCCTTTTGAGGGTAAATCACCTCGGAACACATAGTGTTCATGTTGAAAAATATTATTATCGCCGGCACTGTCGAAAAATTTCTCGAGAAAGAACTGAATATCCTGATAATCCTGCAATCGTCCGACAGTAATCGAAGGATATGTCGGATCCACTTCGCTGACAGCTTGGACCACTGAAGAAAGTGCCAAATAATTATTCTTGTTGTAGTCCTCATGACCAACCAAATATCCGGAAAATGCAGATTCGTCCTTCCATCGTCTATACAGATCTTGGACAAGATCTCGGAGAGAATCTTGATTTGCCAGTTCAACCTTAGTAGCCCAATTCTGCAGTTTATCATAAGCCGTCCAGCCAGATGGTTCAAAATATACTGGCATATGCCAACCCTGACCGCTTGCAAAAGCCATGAGTTGTTCTTCAGCAGTTCCATTTTCATCGCTGTACCGTTGAATCCACTGTATAGAATTTACGCCAAGATCAACCAGGAGTTCCTGATCTGAATCTATAAAACGAAATTCATTCATTCCCGCAGGGAGCCACGTTCCAATGGTCAAGGGGCCCATAGAAAGTCGACTAGGTTGATATTCCAAGCTTCCGGTCGGATTCAACGCTCCGCACGAAACACTAAACAACAGCAGGCAAAACGACACCGTAAGATCATAGACCTTATACATTTTTGAATTAGCTAAGCTTAGGGTTATTAGCATGACGTTCGCTGTCGCGCAGAGTTTTCTTTTTCAGAGTTCGACAAAACTCTTTCTCTAAATCCACACCAGTTTGGTTCGCTATACAAATCAAAACAAATAGAACATCGGCTATTTCCATACCCAAATCATTTTCCTCACCCTCTTTAAAACTTTGTTCGCCAAATGTACGGGACATCAGACGAGCCAGTTCTCCTACTTCCTCCATCAATATCGCCGTATTGGTCATTTCATTAAAATAACGTACTCCCAAATTACGTATCCAATCATCAACTTCTTGCTGACAAGCAGCGAGTGTATGTTCCTTCATCATGCCCTCTATCGAAATATTTACGTAATTCCCCCAAAGCCGAGAACATCTAAACCAACGAAGCAATAGTCAAGGATTACCCTTTTCAAAATATTCTGCCACACTTGACATAAAATCATAGAAAACTATATTGGGTGGAAATCGGTTCAATATTTGAGATTGAACTGCGAGATCAAATAATTAATTTTAACATGAAACTAAAACCATAGCAGGAAAAGTAAAATGACTGATTCCCCAAATATTATTGCATATTTGAAGCCAGTTTGCGGATGGAGTAATAGCGTTCGAGAAACCTTTACCAAATACGGTTTGGAGTATGAGGATAAGGATATAATCAACAATCCAGATATTTACGCAGAGATGGTTCAGAAAAGCGGGCAACCTCTGTCACCCTGCGTAGAAATCAATGGGGAAATGCTGGCTGACGTAAGTGGAGATGAGGTCGAAGCCTGGATGATTGAACATAAGGTTGTCCAACCAGCAAACGCTTAGACAATACTAATAAAAAAGATCGCCTACTATCATCGGTAGGCGATCTTTTTTATTAGTAATTCAAGCAAGAATCCCGGTCAATTCGACGCGAATTGCCTCGCAAATATTGGGCTGTTCATGATTTAAAGGGCCATCATTAGCAGATCGAAAAAGCGTTAGTGTACCCAAGATTCTTCCATCTTGTGACTGAAATGGAAGAATGTAATTAAACCCCACACTGCCACTTTCTTCACCATTTAAAAGAAATCCAGTCACCCCTTCCGGGAATGGGTCGATATCATCCAACACTACCTGGCCCATGATGAGTAAAGGCGACTTGTGTTCAGTAGCCAAATCTGTCAGCGTTCCATCTGCAGATTCTAGTATTGATTGTAAGATCGCCGACTTCTCTCCGACAACTCCCCTCAACTCAGAGCCACTATCTATCAAACGTTCGTAGACAATAACGTTGGCAGCTTCAACCTGCATCAATAATTCCATACTCTTAATGACGGCTTCATCAGCAGCCATGCTTCTCAAAGAATCAATAATATGAGACGGAATTTCTGCAGGTTCAGGCATATTGAAAGGTATGACAGAGATAGGCATGTGCGTTCCTTGACAATACAAAAGGTGAGGGCTAATTTTAAAATTCGTCTTAGGGGTGGCTCTTTAGCTCAGTCGGTAGAGCAGAGGACTGAAAATCCTTGTGTCCCCAGTTCGATTCTGGGAGGAGCCACCATCTTAAACCCCCTGTTTTTACAGGGGGTTTTTCTTTTATATACCCGATATATCCTTTATATATAGAGTATTTCTAAGACCTCTTCCCTGTAACTTTCGTTTTTTGAGTGGTGATAAGTGACTATTAACATCTACGAGTGTGCTTGAAAAATTGTAATTTAGTGGCCTGAAAGTGGCCTGAAAATTTAGGCATCATTTTACTCGTTTTTTCTTCTTATTGTAAGTTACAAATCAAAAACGATTCATAATCGTTCTCCCATTAATATAAAAATTAATGGAAGACCTTCCTATCAATTTTAGCGTAACTCACACTGTTAGTGTAAATCATTAACGTCAATATTCAAACTATTA
>JAYYVF010000110.1:0-5904 GCA_036343635.1 Candidatus Latescibacterota bacterium
GTTTTTGTTGGAGCGCCAGGGTGGTGAGGTGGAGCGTCTGGTTGGTATGGTAGAAAGTGTATCGCAGGCACAGGCGCGATTGACATTAGCAGTCCAAAATCGGGATTCATTATGGGCACGTCGGGAGGTCCTTCGGCGCTCGGAGATTGATACGCTTTCGTTGTCGTTGGAGCATAAAGGACGTCAGCTCGAGCGACTCAATCAGGAGCTAGGTGAGATTGTTGATACTCAGAAAAAGCTTATTGAGGAGATAAAAAGCCAACGTTTTGAAGCTGAAAGAGAAGTTGCGGTTGCGAAAGATGCAGAAATGGAACGCAAACGCCTTGAAGACGTTCGCTTGGCTCAAGATTTGGCGGAGCTAGCGGCGGCTCAGGAGCGTTGGTTGGTAGAAAATCAAGGAATTTCGGTCCCAGGACGCCGCGTTGTGGAACCATCGGTGGATCAACCGTTGGATTCTGAAGAGAAGGAGCGTGCTGAAGAGAAGGAGCGTGCTGAAGAGGAGAAGCGTGCTGAAGAGGAGAAGCGTGCTGAAGAGGAGAAGCGTGCTGAAGAGAAACGGATTGATTCAAAGGCCGCACCAACAAATGGTGACCACCAAATCTTGGCGGAACTTCGGCGGGTTTGGGTGTCTATGCTCGGCGGGTATCAGGTAAATAGGGCTACCGACATGCGCCCATTTTTGCGCAATTCTGCAGCCTCTCCAAATTCCACAGGGACCATGGGCTTCGGTTTTCGCGCTGGATGGCTAATTGGCCCTAACTATAGGTTGAATTTGACATACGAATCAGCGATGGGCACTCTTCAAGACGAAGTGTTTGGCTCCATTCATTCAAATTTTCATTCATTAGCAGCATTTACGCAGGTTCTCTTTTCACTTGTCCCTAACCAGCGCATCGATGGTTATGTGGGTGGTGGCCTTGGTTACCATCGTTTGTCCTTCGCTGGCGAGAAGCTAAAAGGTGAACATTCTGCTAATTTAGCCATGCAGTTTGCACTCGGGACCGAATACCGTGTGGCCACTCATTGGTCCCTGTTAATGGAAACAGGGTACCAACACGTATTTATAGAAGAAAATAACATTGATCCCGCAAATTTACGGATTTTTGCTGGATTAGGGTACCTCCGGGCGAATCGTTGATTTGAGGTGCTAGTGAATAATTCACAAAAATTCATGGTATTGTTCCTAGTTGTAGTTGCGACACTCCTATCCTGTGGAACCAGTGATAATGGGATAAGCGACCTAGCTTTCAACAGTACAGTAGCTTTTGCCGGTGAAGACCGCTACGTGACTGTAAATACACATGTAGTTTTGGATGGATCTGATAGTAAACAAGGACCGGAAGGTGATTTAGTCTATCATTGGGTGCAGATAGGTGGGCCCGCAATAGAAGTTGGCGAGGAAAGCGGGGTGCGAGTAACAATCATGTTACCGGAGGCCGGTGAATATCTCTTTGAGTTACGTGTGAGTAGCCAAAACAAAGTATTGTCCTCAGATGAGATTCGGCTCATTGCGCTCAAGCCAAATGAGCATGGCGATATCCGACTTGACGATCTCCCCTTAGCCTTTGAAGAGGGTTATAACCCACTACGAGACCTTTTGGTGGCCTATGCCGTATTGGCGGATACCACTAATGGCGAAAAAAAAGAAAATGAAGTGGTGATAACTATTCGCAACCTTCTTAAGTCTGATAATGAACAACGCTCAATCGCTCATTTCTACCTATCACCAAGGAATGTGGAATTTTGGGGAAAGAACCTCCTCAAGGAATCTTTACTTGGATACGATGAAGAGGTCAGTTGGTTTGTCAAACCGGGCCAATACGAAATTCGTGCCATCGATGAGCAGGGTGTTGAGTTCTTTTCAGAGCGCAATATAGAGGGGAGGCTCGTAGATTGGGACTTGACTGCCGGTGAAATGACAAACAATCCGATTAACATTCGACGCGCCAAAAAGCTTATGGGCGAATTGAAATTGTGTTTCAGACGTGAAAATACCGAGCAGGTGTACCATTACAAGATGTTTTCCCAAGTGGAACCGCAAGCAACGCTGGACGAATATCTAGTAAGGGGTAAATCTCTTTCAGATGATGCGATGGTATCGGCAAGTTTCGTACCGATCCTAAACCGTTATCAATTACGACACAATAATTCAAACAACAATCTTCATTATCGTTATGTTTTTCGTATTATGGGCGACAGCGTGGAAGGTGTGGTTGAGATACTTCACCATATTTCAGGCAAGAGCGAATACGAACTTGTTGATGCACTGCCGTTACTTCCAGCCTCTAGAGTAGCAGTAAAAAAACTCCGTTGAACAACAAATTCAGGCGATTAATTCTAAATGATTCAGCTCCGCGTCATCCATGTATATTCCTACCTAAGTTACCATATTGAACCGTTTGCGGTGATTGATCTGGTAATCCTCGATGCTTAATTGAGGAAGTTTAGGGTGTGCCACCTTCCATCAGAGTGAGTGTCGCACCCCGGCCAACTCGTTGACACAATCCCTACACGCGGTAATTATGCATGGGGAATGATCTTTGCCCACACGGGTTTTCTGTTTAAAGCACGGACTCCATATTGTTGTGGTAAAATTAGCTAACCGAGTCTGCTTTAGACTCATCGGCGGTTTCTAGCTACAGCCAGCATCCTGCGTATTTCGGGTACAGGCCAATTTATCCTTTAGGCATCCGTGAGTGCCTAATTCGAACCGTATTTATCCAATCGTAAACAGGTTTCGAGTGATATCCATCACAGTATTAAAGTGAGTTTTTGCGTAAAGTACTTTTGGCATTATACGTTTTTGCGATTCGCGGATACTCGTCAAATAACAAAAGATATTTAAAAACATATATTTATGATATTGCATTGTATGTTAAATACGTGAAAAGTCACGAACTCGTTACAGGGTAATGTAGCGATTGTTCATCTGATTCGTTTCATTAGGCTGGAGTTATAGTTTTTGAAGACCCGTTTTTTGCCGATACTAACCTATAGGGGCCTTAACTCTGCCTATTCTTGTGTGTTGATATTGTCAGGGTGGAGGTTTAACGAGAAGATCTTTTTTCTGCCTGGGTGGAATGATTTGCTCCGGAGTATTGAAATTTTTTTCTAGTACAACAACGGCGGATCAAAATAATTCTAAACATGCAAATTTGTCCACAAACTTTTGGTGTGGGCGTAACAGCAGTTATGAATCGAACGGTTGGATGGATACACTAAATTTCTCGTTTAAGCGATCAGCTATTAAATGGTGCGTGCTTGTCGAAGCTTTTGACTTCGTTACAGACCTAGAACGGGTTAATCGTAGCTCTTTTTGGGTTTTAGTTACGGTGCTTAGCTTGAATATGTCGTTAGTAGTGTCAGCCACTCCTTTGGAATGGGTATCGAGGTTAAGTTTAGAGGACAATCTCGGTAATGTCGCTGTCCTCGAATTCGGATATGACATTAACGCGACGGATCACATAGATCCTGCATTGGACGAGGTTGAAATGCCTCCCGCGCCACCGCGTGATGTATTTTATGCGGTATGGAGCCTCCCTAAGGCAGGAAATAGCACATTGCGGGATTTGAGAGCCACACCAGCGGAGGGGGATTCATTAATATTTTATCTGACTGTACAATTTTCCGGAATGCTTACGATTGCTTGGGAAGCAGATCAACTAGGCAGGAGTCTAAGAGCGGCGGTTCTGTCGGACCTATTTGGTGGAAAAGTCGTGCATATTAACATGTTTCAGCACGACCGAATAACATTAGAAAACAATAATCTACGTCAATTAAAAGTTGTCATTTATCCACGCACAACCGAGCCAGCCACTCACGTCAGTGCGACCCATGCGGACAATGGGCTTCATTCCCGAGAACAGTACACTGCTGAGCCTGTCACGATATTTCCCAACCCAGGTAATAATGAGATTAATTTCCGGTTTGATCTACCCCTTTCGGAAACGATCAATGTAAGCATCTTTAATTCTAAGGGGCAGAAAATACGGCAGTTAAATAAGCAGATTCCTATAACCGGAGAGTCTTTTTTATCGTGGGATGGACGAACTGACCACAATCACCCTGTGGCCAGTGGGGTTTATTGGGTATTGGTACGTTCACCACGTATAAGAATTACAAAATCCTTAGTGTTCCTAAGATAAGCATATTCGCGTAATGATTAGTCTCCGACGACTAAAAACAATCACGAGTATTGCCACCATTTGGCGCACTTCTTTTTGTGTCTCGGCCAGACTGATACTCTATATAACCTTAATGTTTGGTCAGGTTCCAGCTTTGGCCGCGATGAGTGATACGAGTTGGTCTATTGACCTATCAGTTGAAGAGATTGTAGAGGAGATCCCCAGGGGGGTAAGAGTTTTGACTCTTGGTATCGATCCAAGCGCTACTACAGGAATCGATCCGAGTCTCAACGAAATGGAATTACCCCCTGATCCTCCTAGTGGACTACACGCGGCCTTTTTGGGCATCGGTTTAGGTAATGGGTCGAGAAAAGACATCCGACCCAGCATCCAAGACACATTGATTTATACGATAAAGTTAATCCGAAATGATGACGCTGAGGCCATACGCCTTTCTTGGGATTCGCTATTACTTCAGTCGCTTGTCAAGGCTGCTTGGCTCGAAGATGCTGTTGGGGATGGCTTTTTATCAGTTGATATGTTTTCGACAAGCAGCACGACAATAACGTTGCCAACAAACGTTAGAATCACAATGCATCGATCCGTGGATTACGATCCATACAGGGATCCAAACGCAGCTGAATGGCTAGCGGATCTAAAGGTTGAAGAAATTCGAAGTGGAGAAATAACAGATTTTCAAGTAATCGCTTTTGGTGCCGCTCCCAGCGGATCAAGCGGCATTGATGATCACTTGGACGAGAACGAACTCCCACCACCACCACCAGGTGGATTACACGCTGCATTTACAGGTGACGAAGTAGGTAACGGTTTAATCCGAGATATCCGTTCTAGCACCGCACCTTACACTCTTTACCAACTCGAATTAAACAGCGACCCCGGTGTAGACGCTATCCGGCTTTCTTGGGATCCCATATGGTTGAGTACTGTTGTCGGTGCAGCTTGGCTAGAAGATTCTTTTGGTGGTGTCGTCGCAGATCTGAATATGTTTACCGAACGCGATGTCGAACTCGCTCCGGGTATACTCTATCAGATTACTGTTCACAAGAAAGATGGTTATGATCCCTCGAATGATCCTAAAGCCCCTGAATCAAATCGACCACCCACGCTGGACATATTGGGCCAGCTACAGGTGGCAGAAGGAGAAAAATTTTCCTTATCGTTAGAGGCATTTGACCCAGACGCTGGTGACGAAAATGAGCTTATCTACGGAGTTCAGGGAGGTCCGCTTGGTTCTTTGCTGATGGGACAGAATTTTACGTGGGAAACCGACTTTAGTGATGCAGGGACGACTTATTTGACTTTCTGGGTTCGTGATCGGCGCGGGCTTGAAGCATCAAAGACTGTGACGATTACGGTTAGCAACACCAATCAGATTCCGACGTTGAGTAGTATTGGGAGTCAGTCGGTAGTGGAGGGTATGACGTTGTCGTTTACCCTTTTGGGTTCGGATGGTGATGGGGATGCGTTGAGTTATTCGGTATCTGGTAATCCTTCGGGGTCTACGTTGTCGGATAATGTGTTCAGTTGGACTCCGAGTTATAGTGACGCTGGTAGTGACCCGGTGACATTTATGGTGAGTGATGGGAATGGGGGTAGTGCTTCGGAGACCATCACGATTACGGTGTTGAATGAGAACCGTGAGCCGACACTGACGGTGACGGGTGATTTGGAGGTAGTTGAAGGCGAAGAGCTGCGGTTGTTATTGTCTGGAGAGGATGAGGATGCGGAGGATTTGGGTCAGCTGAAATACGATGTGTCG
>JAYYVF010000111.1:0-10070 GCA_036343635.1 Candidatus Latescibacterota bacterium
TCAATGTGGCGTCATCGACGGCAATCCATGCTGTTACCAGCTCATCAGGTGGATTAATGCGAAAATAACTTTGATCTTGATGGATGGGTTTTTTTTGTCCTCCGGGCGGCTTAAATAACGCCTGATCCCTGAATACTTTTACATCTGGTCCAAGTATGCCCCGTACATGTTGAAGTAACGACTTATCTTGAGCGATGTTTTGGAAAAATGGAATAAAGCGAACTAGAAATGCTGCGCCCCGGATGTCTTTGTTTTTGGCTGCAGAACTGTTTTTGTCTGCAATTGTGTTTCCTTCTAAGTTTAGAATTACCCCGTTTGGGAGGTTATCTAGATTTTCCAATAGAGAGTCTATGCTTTTACGTATAGCTTCGATTGTTCTTAGGCTTATTAGGTTGGGCACTACAAGAAAGCCCTGCGATTCATATAATTCTTTTAAGCTCTGATCAAAATTCATAATCGAAATCCTATTAGTCTTTTATTATAGATGTCGGGTAATAGAAAAGCCAAGATGCAAGTTTGCTGGTGCTAATTTTCTCGGGGTTCCCGCTAGGAACTGACTTGAATTCAGTTGTAGGCTATTCGTTGCAAAAAGATAGAATACGTGTCCTCCTGTTTCAATAGAAATTCCCGCAGTGACAGGTGTATTATACTTAATTTTTTTGTTTTCTAAAGACCAGAGGCGGCCTCGGTAGCCTTCTATCAATGGAGCGGATTCAATCCATATCCCCCACATTTCGTTTAAATAATATAGTACGTACAACCCTGCGATAAGAGAGTGTTGTGTTTCTATACTATAAGGAGCTGTATTATGCAGAAATGATGGAACTATTCCAATACGAAGGGGAGAATTGGACCATTGGATATTATAAACGAGTTGGGCTACATACTGCCAGATTCGGGCTTGTTGTTGCTTGCCTGGCAAGTCACCGTTTCTGGCTATTCCTATTCGTAAAGCAAGGGCACTTGGTCCTTTAGAGCTAAGATTATTCCAAATTCTATATTTTAGTTGTAGATCAGCGTTGTCATGAAGACTGCTCCGACCTATTCTCAAATTGAGATTGTCTCGGATTCCATAGCCGATCGACATGCGCATATTAGCACCTCCATCTAAGCCTAAAAATGCACCTTTTTCTCGAATTGGAGGAACGAAACGATGTGATATCTCATAATGCCAATCACTGCTATATAACATTGTGGAGGTAGGGAAATTTGTTGTCATTGTGGCTTTAAAAGGATTAACAGTGTCAATTTTCCCTGTTATGTTGGATCGCCATGAGGGTTGTGCAAGAAGGGCAGATGATAAACCCGTCAAAAGACATAAATTTAGAAATTTCACAATTAACTTCCGGGAATACCTGTGGCTAATTTCATAACAAACCCTACTTGTACTTTAATATGTTCGCTTACTTTGATGAAAGAAGCTAATTTCGGCGCTTCAATATTGTAATCACTCAGTTTTATTGAAAAATGGGCATCAATTCGCAACGTATGTTTGTGTTGTTGCTTGATTCTTGTTTTGACGGTAATGATTTTTTCTTTTCCTCGAAGGCTAAGTATGCCTTTAGAATTTGTAACATAGAAATCTTTCATCAGTGAATCCTGATGGACGTTATTTAACCTACCCGTAAATGTAGCCTTGGGCCAGCGATGTGTGTTGAGTATCTCTCGCATATCCCGATCGCGTTTTCCAATGCCAGAGCTTAAGTCGGTCAAATTTACTTCAAACAAGAAATCAGCGCCTGCCTTTAAAATATTATTGTCTGCATCGTAAATAAAACCATCTATCTCATTAGTTTTTCCCTGGAAGGAAAAGCCAATTATTTCTGACGTAAATAGGACGATATTATTTTCATGGTCTTGGTCTATATGCCATTCTCCGGCATAAACAGGGGAGAAAAAATAGATCAGATAGAACGTCAATAATATGAGCATGTCGATGCCATTTACTTTTTTGTCTTTCCGTTTCAAAGATATTCGTGTTTCCTTAAAAAAGCGATTTTAAAGTCGAATCGACAATCAAAATCCGAAAGTTTATTTAGGGGATTGATATTTTGGACCGGGAATACGAGAATCCTGCACCTTCTGATTTATTTCCCCAAGCTAAAAAAGTTAAATCAATGTAAAGATCTTCTTCCGTAAGATGTACAATGAAATTTTTTCCGACAACCTCTCTCATTTTTGAATTGGCAGATTTTTTTAGGGATGCGAATTCAAGGGATTGAAGTTGTTCTGTTGTATAGTCTTGAAGAGTGCCTAACGCCCACCTAGTTCCAGATGGCCCAGTACCGTTGGATGAAGTGTCGATTTTGATATTGAATAATAAACCTTCATTAGCTCTTACAATCCAGACATTTTCAGTTATGCGGTCCTGGTTCTCAGGCTTTAGCCAGTCAGCGTTTGATGCTTTTGTAAAAATGAATCTTTGATCATTATTCTCCATTCCTTCGCTTATATCGAATATCATGTCTTTTTCCCCGTTGCTGCAAGATGCAGAGATGGAGAGAATTCCGAGAAGGAAAAATATCACAAATCGCGATAGTTGGCTTTGTTTCACAGCGATACTCCCTATGTTGTGTAGTAACGGGCTTTGCCTTTTGTTACGTGGCCCCAGCCCTTTATTGACACGATTTCAGTAATAATTATCGTTTAACAGTATATTTGATAATATACCCAAGGTTTGCTAAATCACATCTACCTTTCCCTGAAAGACAAAATAATATGGCTAAGATCGCAGGTGGCGTATTGATCGTTTTTGGTTTGGCGCTAGGCTTTAAGCTTATTTGGCCTATTCTAATCAATATGTCGAACTTTTTTTTCTTGATAATTTTGGGAGGGGTAGCTGTAGTTGTTTTCCGATTAGGATCGAACATGTGGATGCAATCAAGTGGAGGAGGGAAATTTTTGGGAGTGCTCATAGTCGGGGGAAGTTTAATTCTTATCGCAAAGTTTATTTTTGGCTTTATTTTTAGCCTTATATCTTTGGTATTTCTTGGGGTGCAATTGTTTTTTATCTGGTTGTTAATATGGGTCGGGTTACATTGGTATCGTTTAGGTAAATTTTGTTTCCCATGGCAAGAACAGGGATCATGTATCGATTAAATACTAACCAAAACGGATAAGAAAATAATTATATAAAGTCCTGGAGTGCTAATAAAAAACCATAGCCAGCGGCCAGCATTGAAGGATGCCCAAGTTGTTGCGGTGGAATGAATTATGAGTCCGATACCGAGGATACCGTTCGTGCTTGCTAACTGGTCTCGAAAATGTTGAGTAACTAACATGTCTTGAATGGTATCTGGGAAAAATCTTGAATAATGGTCAGCCATAGCCAACAACGCCGGTTTATTCAATAAGGATGTTGTGATGACAATTAAGCCCGTGATACCTCCGATGATGGCGGGTTTCAAGCGAAAATAAATAGAGTTATTAAAATAAAATGAGAGAGCGGCGAATAGTAGTATTGTTCCGGCAAAAATTATCGAGAAAGAATCTATATAACCTACCGCTATATAACTGAATAACAACTCAAAACCTGCTGCTGCAATAGCACCTATCAAGGCATAGCGCATTTTACCCATACTATCTAAAACCACAAAAACAAAAAGGGGGATTAAATCCAATAGAAGTGGCATAATGTGCATTATAGTCCTACGCCGAATTTTGATTTAAATGACGACCAGATTTCTGGATCAATCTTTGCAATTGCCGCCTCGAAGGCATCGTCAATTTCTTTCGCGTTGCTTGGGCCAGCCATTACAATCCCATCAATAGGTGCGGCTAGGCAAAATTGCATAGCTAGGTGCCGAATATTTACCTCGTTGTCCTTACACCATTTCCACATTTGGTAGGCTTTTGGAGGGCCAGAAGGATTTCTTCGTTTTTCGGCTTGTACGTCGGGCTTGACTCCGGAAAGCGATCCCATACCAAATACACTCGCTAATATTATACCTACGCCTTTTTTCCTAGCTAAGGGCAAAGTTGTTTTGGCCACTGATTGATCAAGTAGCGTGTAGTCCAAGTAAGATAGGATTATTTCAATATGGCCTGTTTCAATTGCTTTTTTGTGAAACTCATGTTGTCTGACCCCAAGACCGATGTGGCCTATAATACCCTCTTGTTTCATTTTGAGGAGTTCATCCAATGCTTGATTGGGAGCTAAGGGTCTTTCAATTTCTTGGGGATCATGAATCAGGAGCGAATCAAGGTAGTCTGTTTTTAGAAGACGGAGACTGTTTTCGACGCTCCATCGGATTGTTTTGGCACTGAAATCACCTCTGTGGTTTGGATGAGTACCCGCCTTAGTTTGGAGAAAAACTTTTTCTCGATACCCACCTGCCAAGGCGAGTCCGACTCTTCGTTCGCTGTCTCCGTATCCCGCAGACGTGTCTATGAAATCAAGGCCTAATTCAATTGCGCGATGTAATCCCGCTTCGGTGTCTGCAGCAGAACTTTTTTCGCTCCCAAACCAAGCGCAACCAATCCCTAATGCTTTTGGTTGCATTCCCGTCTTACCTAAAGAGCGACGTTCCAATTCAGGCATAATCATGTCTCCGTGAATGGTCCTTTTTAGTCTGCAAAGTATAATGCGTCTTCGCGGTGTATGGTAGTCGTGACTAAAATGTTTTTCATCTCTTTCTTTGATAATTATATTTCTATTAGCTCCCTTATTGCTTGAGGAGAATTAATGGACGGTATAAAATTTTTATTTGGACCTTTACCTTTTGGTAAAGCGCCTTTTATCATTTTTGTGACAACGGTGTTATCAGGTGGATACTTGATTTTAAACCCAATTGAAGATTCACCGGTTACCTTGCGATTGTGGACTTTCGCGAGTAATCATTTTGAGCCTTATCAAAAGGCTGTTCCATCCTTCGAAATGAATCATCCTGGAAGCAACATAGATGTCCAACTCGTACATGGAGATGCAGTAAATAGTCGATTGAGAGCAGCATTTTGGGCCGATTTAGATGTTCCAGACCTTGTCGAGATCGAGATAAGTCGTGCTGGTTCGTTCTTTCGAGGTCCTTCTGAAGAGGTAGGTTTTATAGATCTTTTACCGATTCTTAAAAAAACTGGGTATTATGATCGAATTGTGGAAACTCGTTTTGCTCCCTATACAAATAGAGGAAAAATCTATGGTCTTCCACATGATGTTCATCCGGTGGTTCTGGCGTATCGTCGAGATTTGTTTGAAAATCTTGGCATTAATGTGGAGTCGATCGAAACTTGGGATGATTTCATCCGAATTGGAACAGAAATAACAATACCAGGCGAAAGATATCTTATTGAACTATCTGACAATAGTGCAATGCACTTTGAGATTTTTTTATTCCAGCGCGATGGCGGATATTTTAATCGTGAGGGAGATCTTATCATGGACAATGAAGTGGCTTTGGAGACGCTTCTGTTTTTTATTCCGATGGTTGCAGGTTCAGAGAGAATTGGTTCCGACTTGGGTACCTACCGGCTTTTCACCCAAGCGGTTGAACAGGGTTATTTCCTCTCATTTTTGTGTCCAGACTGGCGCAGTAAAGTGGCCGAGTCAGATATCCCTCGTATGAGTGGAAATATGGCACTGATGCCATTGCCGGCTGTTGTGCCCGGAAGTCGACGAACAAGCACGATGGGAGGGACAATGCTGGGTATTACAAAGGCTTGTCCTAATCCAGAGTTAGCGTGGAAGGTAGCGGAGCATATGTACTTTGATAAAGATGAACTAGGTGAACGTTTTCGAGATACAAATATATTACCCCCGTTGAAAGAAGCTTGGTCCCACCCGGCTTTTGATGAGTCGCGAGATTATTGGTCTGGTCAGAAATTAGGGCGGATTTATGCTGATTTAGCAGATGATGTTCCGCCACAGTTTGCAAGTCCACTTATTGAGATGGCCAAGAGTAAAATGGCATCAGTTATTTCGGTTTGTTCTGCCTATTACAGGACTAATGGAGAGATGGGGTTTGAAGAGTTTGCTCGTTCTAAATTGCTTGCTGCAGGAAACGAAGTACGTCGTTATATAGATCGGAATCCTTTTTGAAAAAGTTCTGGTTTAATCTTCAATCCAAGTATGCTCCATACGTCTTTATTACACCTTTTATTATACTGTTTGTAGTTTTTACCTTATATCCACTACTGAAGAGTTTACTTTTATCTTTATACATAACGAACGGACCTAAATCTCAAAAATTTGTCGGTTTTGATAATTTTATTTTCTTGTTGGATGATCCTACTTTCCATCGAGCATTGTGGAATACTATAATCTCTGCGATCTGTTCATTATGTGTTCAATTGCCTCTGAGTTTAGGCCTAGCATTGTTACTAAATAGTCGTTCTCTCAAAGCGCGCAATTTTTTTCGTTTTAGTTTTTTCTCTCCCCATTTAGTAGGACAGGTTTTCGTAGCGGTTCTTTTTGCGGTTATATTTATGCCAAAATTTGGGTTGTTGAATAGGGTTTTGCATGTCGTATTTGATACTGCTATTGACACTAAATGGTTGGGGAATCCTGAATTAGTCATGCCTGCTCTGGTAATGACTTCGCTATGGATGTATGTTGGATTTAATATGATATATTTTCTTGCTGCGCTACAATCGGTAGATCGGGAATTGTATGAAGCTGCGCAGGTTGACGGAGCTGGACCTGTCGCTCAATTCAGGCACATAACATTACCGGGTATCCAGTCCGTTGCGGTTTTCGTTGGAGTTTTAACAACAATTGGTTCATTTCAGTTGTTCGAGCTTCCTTACGTGATGCTTGGTAATACTTCCGGTCCAGATAATGCAGGTTTGACAGTAGTAATGTATTTGTTTCAAAATGGATTTATTTCAGGTGATTTGGGTTATGCCTCAGCTATTGGTTGGACTTTAACTATGGGGGTTCTATTAATTTCTCTGTTGCAAATGCGTTTGACTGGAACATGGAACCGTAAAGACTGATATGGCTCGGAAACTACTTTTGTATTGCTTGCTTGTAGGATGTGCAGGGCTGATGCTGACACCAGTGATTTGGTTGTTGGCTGCGGTTGTAAAAGGGCCGGACGATTTATTCCATTATTTGTTTTTTCCGCCAATTACACAGTTTTCTACACATAACTTCATTCAACTGTTTGACCAGATACCTTACGTTCGTTTTATGGTCAATAGTTTTTTTGTGACTGGTAGTACGGTTACCATCCAGCTTATTTTTTCTTCCCTAGGTGGTTTTGCTCTAGCAAAATATGAATTTAAGGGAAGGCAAATCATCATGATTATTATGCTACTGATGATGATGATTCCCTCTCAAGTGATGCTTGCACCAATGTACGAGTTGATTTATACACTTGGATTAGTAGATACCTATGCAGGGTTGATTATACCGGGAGCCGTCAGCGTGTTCGGTATGTTTTTATTCCGCCAGTCTATGTCTAATATACCAGATGATCTTTTACAGGCGGGCAGAATAGATGGTTGCACAGAATTTCGACTATACTGGAATATTGTAATGCCGGTGCAGCGGCCAATGGTAGGAGCTTTTTGTCTCATAGCATTTATGGCCTCGTGGAACAATTTTCTTTGGCCCCAGATTATTCTACATAGCGAGCATCGTTTCACTTTGCCTATTGGCATAAATCAAATGGTTGGTCTTTATGCACAAGAATATGGAGCAATGATGGCCGGTACATTTCTTGCCGTATTACCAGTAGTTATTTTATTCTTTATTCTCCAGAAAGAATTTATAGGTGGGCTTACGTCAGGTGCCGTGAAGGGTTAAGGTATGTTAGAAGGTTTGTTGTTTAGTTCCGTAGGGCAGGAGATATGAATCGCCTGCCCTTTTTCTATGGCTGGATTATGCTCCCTGTCGTAATGATTCTTCTGGTTTGTACGTCACCGGGACAAACATTCGGCGTCGCAGTATTTAATCCGTACATCAAAGAGGCATTGGGACTAACAAGCGCGCAGCTAAGTGGGGCTTATATGGCCGGGACGTTATTAGCATCTCTGCCATTAATATGGGTTGGCGCCCTAATGGATCGTTATGGATCAAGACGAGTACTTTTTGTGGTCGTTATGCTTTTTGGATTGACGTGTATGAGCATGGAGTTTGTGTCTAACCTGACATCATTATTTCTCGTCTTCTTTTTCCTCAGATTGCTCGGTCAAGGATCTTTGAGCATGTTGGCAAGAAATGCTTTGGCCATGTGGTTTGATCGACGTTTGGGATTTGCAAGTGGACTATCGAACGTAGGAATGTCTCTTGCTGTGGGTGGTGTTCCCGCTTTAGGGATTGTGTTGATTAATTCGTATGGGTGGCGGTCTGCCTACGCATTACTTGGCCTGGGTTTATGGGTGATAATTTTACCACTGTTGATTTTTGTTTTTAAGGATCGTCCTGATCAAGTAGGTGAGCATATTGACGGGAATAAAAGAGGACTTCATAAAGAGGAATCACCCAAAGATTCTATTTCTCTGAGCATGTCGGAAGTTATTCGAACAAAAAGTTTCTGGATTATCAATGCTTGCATGGCGTCTTGGTCGATGAGTGGCACTGCTACACAATTTCATATCGTGGCTATTTTTTCAGAGCGAGGATTAGGTGAGATAGATGTCGCATTAATGTTCTCTGTTTTTGCGCTAATTTCGGCCATTGGACGAATAGCGGGTGGTATTTTAGCGGATTTATTACCCCAACATGTAATGGTGGTTTTTGCGATGATACTACAGGGCATTGGATTGTCCATGCTAAATCTGGTTGTTCCTCTTTGGCTGCCGTATATATTTGGTGTCGTTTCTGGATTAGGGAGCAGTTTAGCATTAGCTGTTTCTGAAACCGTGTGGGTTCGATATTACGGCCGTCGACATTTAGGGAAGATTCGTGGAACTACATATGCTATTGGGGTTGCTGCTTCTGGAATAGGCCCTTTTTCCATGGGAGTATATTTTGATATGATGAATAGTTTTACACAGGTTATTTGGGCCTGTGCGATTCTTTCCGTACTATTGGCAGTATTGGGTTTATTTGCGACTCCTCCGCGCCGTTGAAATTTAATTATAGGTTTTTGTTTTTTTAGGGGGAATAAGTTTTAACAAGATATTAGTGTAATTTATTTTTTTATGGGGGTAGTTTGATGTCCAATTTAAAAGTTGCCTCGGTTCGGTCATTAAATCGCAAAGTTTTGCCGGCCTTACTCAGAGAAGCGAGTGGTCAGGACATGTTACGACAAATCAGTGATATTGTTGAAAGTGACCGTTGGAATTCTTTCGATCATTTTGAACGGACTACAAAAAAAATTGTAAACAATTATGAATCGACAGGGGCATGTGTTGAGATAGAATCAATACAGACTGGTGGCCAAATCGGATCCGGTCGCTGGATTGTACGGGAAGCAGTCGATGTTCGGTCAGCCACTGTAGATATTGTGTCCCCAATTAAAGAGCGAGTACTAGATTATCGCGAAAATCCGTGGCATGTTGTTCAGTGGAGCGCGGCAACTCCTCCTCGAGGGATCAGAGCTGACTTAGTTATTGTTGACGAAATTAGCTCTCTAAAGCGTTTTTCTTCGGGTAGCTTACGGGGAAAGGTTGTTCTGACGCGGTTAAGTCCTCGATCGTTATTGAGTATATTGGCAGATCTCGGAGTAGTGGGAGTGATTAGCGACCAATCTGTTCCCAATTTACCTAATGCAGTGGCTTGGACCAAATTTGGTTGGGGTTCAGTTCCATTGTCGAATGCGGGGTCTGCTTTAGTTGGGTTTGTTGTTTCAAAAAATGATGGCATGCGTCTCAGAAAACAGTTAAAAAAACATGGTAAAATCGAACTAGTGTTGCGCGCAGACATCAAAAAGCATGTGGGGCATCATGATGTAGTTAGCGGGATTATACGTGGAGCTGATGACAGACAGGACGAGGTATGGGCTATAGCTCATAGTGGTGAACCAGGAGCTGCCGACAATGCTTCCGGTGTTGCCATAACCTTAGAAATTGCTCGTTTGTTAGAGTCTATGATTGAGTCAGGAAAAATAAAGAGACCCCGCCGGAGTATTCGCCTTGTAAATGCATATGAATGTTATGGTTTTTTTGGTTATTTGGAACGCGTTAAA
>JAYYVF010000112.1:0-10528 GCA_036343635.1 Candidatus Latescibacterota bacterium
CAATGTGGAACGCCAGTGGATGGAACGACGGATCGCGCTCGATGAACGACGGATCGAAATCGATGAGGTGGGCAACCGTAAACGCGAAGAACTTAGTAGAAGCCAACGGGGCATGGACCCGAGTGAATGGGAACGACTCGACCAGGAAATGGAACGTAAATATGAACAAATAGACGAGGAATTCCGCAGACTAGATCGCGAACAACAGGATTACTGGACAAATCGCCAACGCAACGATATCCAGAGTCAGCGAGAGGAGTTCGACAAAGAAACTGAACGCAGACGTGCCGAAGAAGGCGAGGACTTCGATGAAGAGGCGCACAATATGGAGCGCCAGTGGATGGAACGACAAATTGCACTGGACGAAAAGCGCATCCGGATCGACGAAGAGGGCAATCGCAAACGCGAAGAACTTAGCAGAAGCCAACGGGGCATGGATCCACGTGAATGGGAACGACTCGACCAGGAAATGGAACGCAAATATGAACATATAGACGAGGAATTCCGCAGACTAGATAGAGAACGACAAGATTTCTGGACAAATCGCCAACGCAACGATATTGGGAAAAGACGGGCCGAATTTGAACGCGAAGCCGAGAGGATTCGCGCCGAAGAAGGCGAGGACTTCGACGAGGAGATCTACAATTTCGAGCGAGACATGATGGAGCGGGAGATCGCTATCGATGAAAGGCGTATCCAAATTGGAGAAGATTTTCACCGTAAACGTGAAGACCTTGGTAACAGCCAACGCGGTATGGACCCCCAAGAATGGGAACGTCTCGACCGTGCACAGGAACGTGAGTTTGAAGATCTTGAAGTCGAAGCACGCAAAATCGAAAGAGAACGAGAAGACTTTTGGTACGAGCATGAACAAGAGGAAGAATACGACCATACCAGTGGATTCGATCAGCCTATGATGGACGACACCTCAATGGGTGAAGTTCCAAATTCAATACATCCTGTGCTCGTTTCTGTAACAAATCAAACCGTGGTCGTTGATATACACGTTATTGAAGTTGAATCGATTTCCGGATGGGGAGTGGATATAATGTTCGATCCTGATGCACTGGAATTTAAAGGCCTAACGCCTGGCTCCTTCATTCCGGGTCAAATTGCTCTGCCTAACGCCAGTGGTGATTTGTTGAAGGCGGGAGGAGCTGTGATGGGTCAGTCCGACGGTTTCAGTGGCTCTGGTATTCTGGGAACCATCACTTTTAACGTTGTTGGAGAATTACCCACGTCGCTAAAGGTAGTAGAGCCTACATTGCGAGGATATGATGGCGAAACAACCGTTATAAACAGTGACCTTTATATAGAGTTCAACGATGGCGGGAATTTTTAGAGCCAGCATTCCACGTTAGGTATCCACACCCAAATCGATACCTAAATAAAACATTTCACGTTTAGAGATACTGAACCAAAGGGCCAGCATTTCTAAACTAACTTGGAGATTACAAATGAAGATTCTCCCAATATTTTTTTCGTTGTTTTCTGCGATACTGATTAATCTGCCAAACCAGACATCAGCGCAACATCATGACGACTTTGAATCACATATGTCCGAGCGACTTGAGGAATTAAATTCACGTGAAGGAGATTTTGAGCGTGATTGGGAAGAGCGAAGGAAACACGAAGGTGAGCATTTCGACCAAGAGATGTACGATGTTGAAAAACAATGGATGCAGCAAGAAATAGCACTCGAACGAGATCGAATCGAACTTGAGCGCTCTTTCCATAAACAAATGAGAACTATCGACCAGCGGTGGGAAGAGTTAAACCAGGAACGCCAGGATTACTGGATCAATCGCCAACAGGACGACCTCGGTAACAGACGGCAGGACTTCGAACGCGACATGGAAAACCGTCGCCAAGAAGAAGGCGAGTATTTTGATGAGGGTATGTACGAGGTCGAAAAGCAATGGATGGAAAAAGAAATCGCCATCGGGGAAAAACGCATTGCTATCGACAAAGAGTTTAATCGCAAGCGTAATGAACTACAAAACAACCAACAGGGCCATGATCCCAATGCCTGGCAGCGCTTGGAAGAAGAGCAACAGCAGCGCTTCCAGGAAATTGACCGCGCATGGGAAGAGTTAGACCAGGAACGCCAGGATTACTGGGAACAGTGGGAGCAAGAAAATCACCACGAGGGCGGTTACGACCACACTGGCGATCCCGGCCCTATGGGTGCGGTCGGACCGAATTCAATTCAGGCCTTGGTCGTTTCAAACGATGGTCAAACAGTCGTAGTGGAAATTCTAATCAATGAAAGTGATCCGATTTCCGGATGGGGCGTAGACATAAATTTCGATCCTGACGCTCTAGAATTTAAGGGTCTAACCCCCGGACCATTCATCCCGGGACAAATCCCTTTGCCCGCGGTTGATGGCGATCTATTAAAAGCAGGAGGGGCCATTATGGGTCAGTCCGATGGCTTTAGTGGATCCGGTATTCTTGGCACGATAACTTTTGGTGTTGAGGGAGACTTACCCACCGCATTAACCATCCGAGACGCAACCGTAAGAGGTGATTATAACCAACCTTCTATTGTCTCTGAATATATAGAAGTCTATTAAATCAGATTCAGATTGTAGAATGTGATTCCAATAAGCAGCGAGCAGGTAAACCTGCTCGCTGCTTATTTTTCCCCAATTTGAAAAATTCGTTTACCATGTCCAACGGCATTGAAGATTATCTTTTTGACCTTCGCGGCTACATCCAAATAAATCAGGCCATCAGCAATTCCCTTTTACAAAAACTCAACTGTACAATCAACACCTACAGCAACCTTAAACCAGGCGAGTGGAAAGGATGGGTGCACCGTCCAAACAACCCAAACGACATTATCCATCTTCATAATATTTTTGAGATGGGCGCAGAATTTGAAACCTTAATCGACCATCCTTCCTGGATAGAACGTGTTCGACATTATGTTGGCAGAGACGACGGATTGTTCATAGATGAATCTTTTGTCGATATACGGAATCAAGGGGGCGCCACAAGAATCCATTCAGGGGCCCACAAAAGACGGATCCGAACTCAATTCCGATATCACAATGATGAATTTCGCTGCGGTCAGATCAATGTATTAATTGCACTTAATGATATCGGCGAAGGAGATGGTGCTACCATGGTTGTTCCGGGTAGCCATAAATCTAACATACGGCACCCTGCAATCAGAGCCAATGCACCATCTCTCGACGATGTAGAAGGAGCAATCGAATTACCCCTCCGAGCTGGAGACGCTACCTTGTTTGTAGATTGCTTGGCCCATGGATCGGCTCGGCGGGTTCATTCTGGCCAGCGGCGCATACTCATAATCCGCTACGGCCCACACTGGGGAAATAACCGTTACGGCTACCAGCCCTCCCCCGAACTTGTCTCACAATTAACAAAGGAGCGTAGAGCCATTATTCAACCTTTGTGCCCTTTGTTACCACCATCAAAGTAAGCATATCTTAGAGGCCTTAGCGTTGTTGCCTACCTTCTGGCCTATAACTACCTTTTCGGCACGTGAAGTCTATAGTGACGCATTAGCAAATATATTCCGACAACGTTTACCTTTATTTCCATCTTAGTAAGCTCAAGATTTCTATAAATAATCGACATTAACTGGGAGATGAATAAGTGATAAAAATAGCCGAAGTGATGCCCCCGCATCATAGCCCACTCTGGGATATGGTTAAACAATGTGGCGTTAACTACGTAGTTGGCTCGTTTAGTGGTCATAGCGGACCCGATATTCCTAGGGATGATTTGCCTTGGAGCTATACATCAATCATGCGAATGAAAACCGCATATGAAGACGCAGGATTTAAGCTCGATGTTATCGAAAGTCGTCCGCCATTACATAAAGCCAAACTAGGACTTCCCGATCGAGATGAAGAGATCGAACATGCGATAGATCTGATCCGAAACATGGGAGCGCTAGGCATTTCTGTTTGGTGCTACGAATGGATGCCAGTACTAAATTGGATGCGGACGTCAACAGCCGCACCCGCGCGAGGTGGTGCCGTTGTTACCGGATTTGACAACGAACTGATTAAGGAAGCTCCCCTGACATATGCAGGTGAAGTAAGCGAAGACCAGTTATGGGAAAACCTGCAGTACTTTCTCAACAAAGTTTTGCCCGTAGCCGAGGAAGCTGGTGTAAAATTAGCTATGCATCCCGATGATCCCCCGCTGTCGCCAATTCGAGGAATGGGCCGCATCATGCGCAGCATTGAAAATTACCAGCGTCTTGTAGATATAGCTCCGAGTCCTTCAAATGGAGTATGTTTGTGCCAAGGGAACTTTACACTTATGACAGATGACTTACCCGACGTAATCCGACATTTTGGTGATAAAGATCAAATCCATTTTGTCCATTTTCGCGATGTAAGAGGAACGCCCGAAAAATTTGTTGAAACTTTCCATGATGAAGGTAAAACAGATATGCGAGCCTGTATGGAAGCATACCGAGATATTGGCTTTGAAGGAGTACTCAGGCCAGACCACGTCCCGACGATGACAGGAGACAATAACGATCATCCTGGCTACTCGTCAATTGGTCGCCTCTTTGCTATTGGCTATATCAAAGGGTTGCGGGAGGCTGTCTACGGCGAACAAGGTGAAAATTAATTCGGCTAAATACAACATATTTCCATAGACGACCTGAGTGGATGATGAAAATTTATTACAGCACCTATGGCATGCAGGAATTAAATATATTTGAGGCCCTCCCAAGGCTTTGTGACATTGGCTATCAAGGCATCGAAATCGCTGTAACACCTGGCTGGCCAACAAATCCAACCATTTTTAGCAAAGCAGATCGTAAACAATTAAAAAGTTTGCTAAATCAACTGGAATTTTCCACCCCACCTCTTATGGCTTTGTTGTCTCCCTGTCTTCCAAAGTCTTCCAGACAAAAAGAATTGGTTCAGTTTAAAGCTACCTTTGAGATGGCTGAGGAACTACGTGTGGACGAATGTCCGAGCGTTGTGACAACGACGCTCGGACACCCGAAACCTGACTGGGATTCAGGGAAATCAGAGATTGTTGACTACTTGTTAGAAGTAGCTGAAATGGGCCAAAAACACGACGTTATTTTAGCAATCGAGCCCCATGCGGGCGGAGACTTTGAGACACCCGAGAAAGCCGCATGGCTCATGGAAAATACGAGTCATGATCACTTAAAACTCAATTTCGATTATAGCCATTTCTACGTGGAGCATATAGATCTACAGCACGCTGTAGATCTAAACATTCCTTACGCCGTACATAATCATATTAAAGACGGGTATCGCGACGAACAAGAAAAAGTCAACTACCTACTGCCCGGAGAAGGTAAACTTGACTTATCCAATTACGTAAAAGTACTAAGCTCTGCTGGTTGGAATAGCTATCTTTGTCCTGAAGTTACCGCCCAGATATGGAAACGTCCTGACTACGATCCTTGGATTACCTCAGAGCGCTGTTTTCATAATTTAGACTTGGCTCGATCAAACTTGTAGTTTTAGTCCCACAAATCTACACCGAGAAGTTTTTTACCCAGAGGTGTCAGATCTGCAGTTGTTAAGTGGTTGTGCTCCCACTCTCTATCATCTCCAGGCCAACCCGGCATTGGTCTTCTCTCCCGCCAGGACAACACGCGAGCTTTGCGCGATTCGTCGGCATCTTTAGGTGCAGGACTCATTGTTATGTACTGCGCCAAGCGCGGTTTATTTGAAATATTGTGACCGTTACCGTGGGCAAGAAGCCTATTCCATATGAGCAAATCCCCAGCTTTTCCTGGAATAGCCTTGACCTCTAAATCTGTCAAATCCGGGGCATTGGGGTTTCGATCTTCGGGTTGGGTCTTTACCCATTCATCAAACGTATTATTAAAACCAGGAACACATTGAAAACCGCCCTGATTTTCTGTCGTGTCCGTTAAGTATAGCACCCCCTGAACTCCAAATTCTATCGGTTGCCGGGAGGTATCCACATCCCAGTGTATAAACCCACTCTGTCCCCACGCCGGCTGATCTGCCCTCGCAGGAGGCTTCATATTTGCCCGGTCTAGCGAGACCCAAAGCTTCTTTTCATCCCAGATCTCGCTAAATGCCTGGTAAATCCTCGGATGTTGGCGATTGTCCCACAAGGCTTGATGTTGATACATTTCCACCATGCCCGCACCGGAAATCGGCGAACATCTATCATCGCGCGTATAAGGTTTATACTTGTACCATGTATTCGAATCATTCGGATCCATATCTAAAAACCACCAAAGAGCCTCTACCGTTCGATCTAATTGTTCTTGCGGAACAGCATTCGGAATGATTACAAATCCATTTTCTTGCCAAAAACTCCTATCATTTTCGCTTAGCACGGCCATCTAATTCTCTCCTGTATCAAAGAAGTTTTTTCCTAAATCAGCTATACTTGGCAGATTTGCATCTCTTAAAGAGAGTTGGGGCGTCTCGATCGGCCATTTAATTCCGATCTCCGGATCATCCCAACTAATCCCCGCATCATAATCCGGAGCAAATTCAGAGGATACTTTGTAAACAAAGTCGACCTCATCACTAATCACGCAAAATCCGTGTGCAAAACCCTCTGGTATATAAAACATCTGGTGTTCCTGATCGGTTAATTTTAAACCCACCCATTGACCAAACGTTGGTGAGTTAGGGCGAATATCGACGGCCACATCAAATATCGCTCCCCGAAGAACCTTAACCAATTTGGCCTGTGCATGAGGTTCCTTTTGAAAATGCAAACCCCGCAAGACACCGTGAGTTGAATGCGAAAAATTGTCTTGCAAAAAATTGACATTTATACCGTTTTCAGCAAACTCAGAGTACTTGTACGTTTCCAAAAAATATCCGCGATCATCAGAGAAAGTATGTGCCGTAATAAGCACCAAATCAGGAATATCCATACTCTCAAACTTAAACGGCATAAAGTGCCTCCTTAACTATATTGCTCACCCTGCCCAAATCTGTTTTCCTCCATCAACCCTCAAAATTTGTCCGGTTATATACGTATTTTCATCTGAAACTAAAAAACCTACTGCTCTGGCAACTTCAATGGATTGACCGTAACGTAATAGAGTGTGGTCACTTTGCCGCATTGACTCGTCCACAATCCGACTAGCCAAGAAACGAGGCGTTTCAATATCACCAGGAGCTATCACGTTGGCGGTGACATTATATGGGCGTAGCATATCTGCTAAACATCTTGTGTATTCGTGCACAGCTGCTTTCGCCGTCGCATAAATTGCTGAGTTTGAACCACCTTGTAGGCCAGCAACGCTACCGATGCTTACTATACGTCCAGATTTTCGTTCCATCATACTTGGTGAGACAACTCGACTACAAAGTATACAAGTCATGAGATTGCGATCCATCACGGTGCGGATATCACTAATATCTATGTTTATAGGATCATTATTTGCCGGTTTCCCTGCCATAGGCCCACTAGTTCCAGCAGTTCCAATATCACCGCCTGCACAATTCACTAAAATGTCGAGCGAACCAAATTCATCTTCGACTTGGGTGTAAATTCTACTAACCGTTGCTTCGTCCGTTAAGTCACCACATGTAGGAAAAACACTTTTATTCGTATTCTTAGCTATTTCCTTAGCCACAGCATCTAACGACGGTCCTTCACCAAAAGCCTGCGTAGAATAAGGCGTAGTACCATGAACAGCTACTTCAGCACCTTGGCCAGCGAGAAACGTAGCAATCACCCGACCAATCCCCCTAGAGGAACCCGTAACCCATGCCACCTTACCATCTAACTTCAACGGTTCCACTGCCATCCAGATCTCCTTATACTAAATAGATATATTATTTCTACTGAATTTGATAATAAGCTACGGAATCTAAAGCATGGCGACCACGCCAATTATACAAACTATAAAATCCATACTGATGGGATTTAAAGAACGGAGACCTGCCCGTGCCCTCATTTGACATAGTCAATGAAATTGACATTCAGGAAGTAGATAACGCCGTAAACAACACGCAACGCGAAGTAGCAACACGGTACGATTTTCGAGGCTCTAATTCCGAAGTAACCTTTGACCGAAAAGAGAAAAATTTATCCCTAGTTACTGCGGACGAAATGAAACTAGAAGCCCTAAAAGAAATGCTTATTGGTCATATTATCAAGCGCGGAATTGACCCTAAATGCCTCGAATTTGGGGATGCTGAGGGAACCTCTAAAGGCCAAAGTCGCTGCAACGTAATAATACAGGAAGGTATTTCTCGTGAGATTGCCCAAAAAATCGTAAAACTGATAAAGGGAAGAAAGGTAAAGGTACAACCAGCCATTCAAGACGATCAAGTTCGAGTTACTGGAAAAAAAATTGATGACCTCCAAGAAATTATCAGCTTTGTGAAGAGCGAAAAGATTGAAATCCCTCTTCAATTTACCAACATGAAAAAATAAATTAATAGTCGTTATACATGTAATAAAACTCAAAACATATTGTTATGAAACAACATGTAAGATAGGATCATAAATGTCGCCATTTGAATTGCTTGAACGATTAACCACTACGCCTGGGATACCTGGTAGGGAGCACCGAATTCGTGCGCTCATACTCAGGGAGATAGAAGAAATATTCGATGAAATATCTGTAGATCCACTTGGCTCCATCATAGCAAAAAAAAATCCGGTAACGAAAAAAAATATAGTAGTAAAGAATGCGCCCAAGGTAATGCTAGCCGCGCATATGGACCAAATAGGTTTCATGGTATCCCACATCGACGACAAGGGTTTTCTCTACCTAAACCCTGTCGGAGGTTTTGATCCAAGAAACTTATTCTCTCGAATGGTCACTGTCTGCCCAGACCCCAATGACCCCGATAAGGATCTCATGGGAATCATGAACCCAAGCGGTAAACCAATCCACCTTGCTTCGCAGGAAGAGCGTAAAAAGATTCCCACAGTTCGGGAATTTGTGATCGACTTGGGTTTGGGGAAAAAAATAGTCGACAAAAAAATCACCGTCGGGGACATGGTAGTGGTAAATGCTCCTGTATACTACATCGGGGACCTAATGGTTTCACAGGCGATGGATAATCGTGTAGCCTGCTGGATCGCAATTGAGGCTTGTAAAAAACTTAGATACCATTCATGTGAAATCTATTGTGTATTCACGGTGCAAGAAGAAGTTGGTCTCCGAGGTGCCACCGCTTCATCTCAAGTTATCGAACCAGACATTGGAATAGGCATTGACACGACCCTCGCGGTTGATATTCCCGGAGTGAAGCCTCAAGATGCCTGTTCCCGGTTAGGCGAAGGTGCAGCTATAACTGTGATGGACAGCTCGGCCATAGGTGACTACGACCTAATAAAAACATTTGATCAATTGGGGAAAAAACACAAAATAAAAACTCAACGCTCTATTTTAGCTGCGGGTGGAACCGATACTGGTGGCCTGCAGCGATCTGCCGGCGGATGTCGCGCCATGACCCTATCCTGCCCAACTCGTTATATTCATACTGTAACAGAAACTATTCATACCGGAGATGCGATAGCCTGTAGAGATTTACTTGCTCACTTTCTCACATCTGTACAATAAAAATCCACTCATTTGGCTTACGCGATTTTTTATTAATTACCAAAAAGAAAGTCCAACTTTCAAATACACATGATTACACTATCAAACTTGGGAAAACGCTTTGCCGATCGGACATTATTTTCTGGAGTTTCATTCCAACTGAATTCAGGTGAACGATACGGTCTCGTTGGGGCTAACGGCTCGGGAAAAACAACTCTACTGAATATTCTGACTGGAGACCACGAGGCCAGTGAGGGCAGCCTCTCCATACCGCAACGTCTTAAATTGGGAGTTCTACGCCAAGATCATTTTCTTTTTGAAGATCAAAAGATTCTCAGTGTGGCTCTCATGGGCAATTCCACGCTATGGAACGTAATGGTGAAGCGTAATGAACTTCTAGATAATGCCGAAAACACCTTTGATGCTGACCGATTCGCAGAATTGGAGGACGAATTCCAACGACTTGGCGGATACTCAGCAGAAGCACATGCCTCTTCTATTTTGGAAGGTCTTGGGCTACCCACCGAAGTACACCACGACCCTCTTTCTACTCTATCAGGAGGTTTCAAATTACGGGTATTATTAGCTCAAGTATTAGCCTCAACTCCAGACGTGCTTCTTCTAGATGAACCAACTAATCACTTAGATATCCTCTCTATTCGATGGCTGGAAACATTTCTAAGGGATTTTGACGGTCCCGCAGTAATCATCTCTCATGACCATCGTTTCTTAGACAATGTTAGCACATATATACTCGACGTCGACTACCAAACCGTCACTATGTATAAAGGTCACTACAGCGCATTTATATCTGCAAAACGTTTAGAGCGGGATCGTCGAGAAAAAGAAATCTCTAATCGAGAAAAAGAAATCTCCCACCACCAACAGTTTGTTGACCGATTTAAAGCCAAAGCTTCAAAAGCGCGCCAGGCAGGCAGCAAACAACGCATGATCGAGAAAATGGCAGAGGATATTGTGGAACTGCCAAAAACTTCA
>JAYYVF010000113.1:0-8872 GCA_036343635.1 Candidatus Latescibacterota bacterium
AGAAGCCGAAGCCGTCATGGTCCGCATCTTCCCCTTAGATCAAAAACGCATAATTGCTGCTAAGAACCTTCGTGTAATTGCAAAACATGGTGTCGGTTTCGACAACATCGACGTGCATCAAGCCAATGCTCAAGGAATAAGAGTTGTGTGGACTCCAGAAGCAAATGCCGAATCTGTTTCTCAACATGCCGTGGCACTTATGTTGGCATTATCAAACAAGCTGATTCATGCCGATCACGGTGTAAGAAGTGGAAACTTTGAGAAGCGTATGACATGGAAAAGTATGGAATTACAAGGTCGAACATTAGGAATTATAGGACTTGGAAGAATAGGTAAACGAACTGCACTTAAGGCAATTCACGGATTCGGGATGACCGCTATCGCCTTTGATCCCTATGTAAACCAAGAGACTGGTAAAGACTCCGTCGAGCTGGTTCCCAACCTTGAGCAATTACTAAGGCTTTCTGATTACATATCTCTACACGTTCCTCTAACTGACGAAACAAGGAATCTTATTGATTCTGACCGAATATCAGTTATGAAACAAGGAAGCCATCTAATTAATACCTCACGTGGTGAAACCGTCAACATAGATGCTGTTGCTCATGCCCTTGACTCTGGCCAGCTGGCAGGAGCAGCCATTGATGTTTTTCCTAAGGAACCCCCTGATTTACATCAACCAATATTTAGTGCCCGTAATGCACTACTCACACCTCATATAGCCGGCCTTTCAGATCGGGCTGTCGTCCGAGTAGCAGTAGAAGCTGCCGACGGTATAATTGATGTATTACAAGGTAAAGAACCAAGACACGAGGTTCCGATAACCCGAACCTAAATTGTGTTTTTTACCTTACACTTTAGAAAATAAGCCATCACGATGCTACATAAATTAGACCATATTGATTTTAATGAAAAAGACATACCGGAGGTTTCTTACGGAGGAATTTGCCCATATAGCAAACGATTTTTATCTCTGCTTCCCGATAAAAACAGTATGAACGCTGCGAAAATACTCATGAGATATTTGATTTCCAACAGAGGAGACGATCAACCCATTAGAGTAGACTGGTTATACGAACCGGCAAATGGAAAAATGTTTGGTGTGTTAGTTTGCCGCACTGCAAAAAACGAACTTCGGTTTTTGCGTGCTTTCTCCGGGGAATGGGAAGGTCGGGAATTACCAGATGGCTGGGTTCCCTCAAGCGGTTTCACGCACGAATATGCTAAAGAACGAAAAATTGCCGAAAAACAAATCAAGGGATTAAGTCAGCAAATCGAGGAACTAAAGTCGCTACCAAATAGGCTGTCCACACGTAAAGAAATAGAAAAAAAGAAACTCTCACGTGGCAACCTTTCCCGAAAGCTTACGAAAAAGATCCACGATGCTTATCGATTCGAAAATGCTTTAGGAGAGATACTCCATTTGCGTGACATATTTAACAACAACGCCTTACCTCCCACTGGAATGGGAGATTGCTGTGCGCCTAAATTAATCCAATACGCGATTCGCCAGAATTTGGAGCCACTGAGTATGATCGAATTCTGGTGGGGAGCATCATCCAAAGTACACCCACGTTTGGAGGGACACTTTTATAGTGCCTGTAAGCCAAAATGTTATCCGATGTTAGGATTTCTCCTTCGAGGAGTCACGGCCGCCAAGGACCACACGTGAATTCCTTCAAACTACCCAATTTAAGAAATAGACCTATTTCTATTCTCTCTGTCGAACGAGGGTTTGTTATAGTAGATAAACCTGCTAATTTCCTATCGGTTCCCGGACGGGGGCCCGATATGGACGATTGCGTTGTTAAGCGCGTACGAGAACTTTTCCCAGATGCTAAGGGCCCTATGTCAGTACATCGGTTAGACGTAGAAACATCAGGTTTAATGGTAGTAGCCCTACGCAGAGACATCCATCGAAATTTGTCATTACAATTTGAAAAACGTAACGTTGAAAAAAAATATGTGGCATTATTAGAAGGTAGTATTGAGGAAGATCGAGGCCATATTGAACTAGCCTTCAGCTTAGATTGGCCGAATAGACCAAAGCGTAAGTATGACCCAGAAAATGGGAAATTGGGTATAACCGATTGGGAAGTTATAAAAAGAAACGAACATTCGACTAGAGTAGTCTTCAAACCACTCACAGGCCGTACTCACCAATTGCGTGTGCATTCTGCTCACGAATTTGGCATTGGACACCCAATAATAGGCGACAGCTTATACGGCAACCCTGAATTAGCCGACCGTCTCATGTTGCACAGTAATTATCTTTCATTTGATCATCCCGAAACAGGTAAAAGGCTACAATTCGAGACCCCTACACCATTTTAGTTTGAATAGAATTTTTCTATAAACGACCTATGAATCTCTTTGTCGTTAAATACATCATCACTTGCTGAGTCAACCTCTAGTGATTCGTATCCGGTTAATACCCTGAGAATATTTACTCGACATTCTAAAAAATCGATCCGGTATTCAACACGCCATGTCCGATATGAAATTGAATATAGATTTTCGTGGATTTGTTGAATACGTTTCCTTGCCCCGTTATCAGGGTCGGACCGCAACTGAATCAAAAGGAAATTTTTCAAATTCCATCCTGCATACTTTTTGATCCATTCCATCTGTTCGGAAGCAATAAGATCAACACCAAATTCATATTCTATCTCCTCCTGACAATCGACCCAGCCAGCACCCGCGTTAGGAAAAGCGTCGGCATAAGGTATATACGGTTTTAAGTCAAAAATAGGCGTGCCGTCCAGTAGGTCGTGTTTAGCAATTCGTAGTCGTGTACCCTGAATATCAACTAAACGAACACAACTCATTCCTATTCGATTCGGGCGATGAGGAGATCGAGTCGCAAAAACTCCTAATTTACCAACATTTTTACGTGGCGGCTGAACCAGTGGATGCCAATTCTCGTTTAAATGGAACTCATAGATTACCCAAATGTATTCAAATTCATTTAACCCTCTCAGTCCTTCTTTGAACGATTTCTGATCCAAGAGTTGAATCCATGCCTCGTTGTCTGGTGCAATGCTTCCCTGACGCGGTGCTTCGTACCGAAAACGCTGTTCGCACTTCACTACACCTATAGTTTTCAATTTTATCAAATTCTTTCTATTTTTATATATTCATTTTTGTCTAACAAAACTCTATTTTTTTTAAGATTTTCAATGTCTTTTCTTTCGTAAGTATAATGCTGCGGTAAGAGCTTGCAATGTCACAAAATTATGGCATCGGATTTTTGGTAGGGCATCTACAACAAGACCATCAAAATAGGATCCAGATGAATAAAAAGAAAGTACGGATAGCGTTAGTCGGATGTGGTAGAATAGCTCAGGCACATTGGCAAGGCATTCAAAGCGACGCTCCGAGTATACAGGTTACTGCTGTGATAGACACCAATAACGAATACGCGAAGAAAATGGCCCGGTTTACCGCCTCGGAATCCTTTTCAACCTTGGAAGAAGCGTTGGAAAAAGGAACATTCGACGCGGTCGATATCATGCTACCCCATGACCAGCACGAAGCCGCGGCAATTCAAAGTTTTGCAGCTGGAAAGCACGTAGTCTTAGAAAAACCTATGGCGCCGACGTTAGACGCATGTAAACGAATCCTCTCCGCAGCAAATAATGCCAACAAAGTATTTATGGTTGCTGAACAATCGCAGTACTGGCCCGAAATCCTAATTGCCCAGCAAATAATACGAGAAGGTAGACTCGGCCAAATAATTACAGCCAGAGCATATTTTGGCGAGCCTGCAGAATCAAAACCTACAAGCAAACCTTGGCGCTATGAATTAGCCAGGGCAGGTGGGGGTATTGTGATCGACGGCGGCGCCCATTGGATTCGTCCATTACGCATGTGGCTTGGAGAAATCAAAGAAGTCGTTGCGGTAACCAGTCGTCTAATACCCGATATGGAGGGAGAATCATTTGCCCGCGCATTACTAAGATTCGAAACAGGAATCGTTGCTCTTTTCGACGCACAACATGAAGGAAAATTCGTAGGACCTGGAGAAGAATTTAGGATAACTGGTGAAAAAGGAGAACTTCTCATAGAAAAAGGAACAAAGGGACGACTAATATATTTCGACACTACTTGCCCTAATGGAGAAATACTATACAAAGAAAAAGAAGCTGGCAGGGCTGCAAGCTTTGGTTACGAACTACAAGATTTTGCCGAGGCGGTCTTAAATGGGAAAGAGTTAGAAGCCAACGCAGAATATTCTCTAGGAGAGTTGCGCGCCGCATTGGCAATATATAAGTCCGCAGAAACAAAACAATGGCAATCCGTAAATTTTGACGACACGCTTATCTAAACAATGCAACCCGATATTTAGTAAACAGCTTACCGTTCCATGTAAGATTCAACCTCGATAGCTTCGCCTCCCTGACGTGAAGAGTCCCATGCAGCCAATATTGGTGCCAAGGAATAAAGGCTATCGCTATAGTCACTGAGCAATTCCCGTGGATCTCTCTTACGAACGGCCTCAATAAAAATTCGATCCTGCTCAGCCCATGGATCAAAAGGTTCGGCTTCGTAAAAAACGTCTTCGTTAACTAACAACCGATCATATCCATGAATGGATAAAACTCCTTCTTCGCAAAAAACCCTGAACCACGGCTCTCCTCCAGGCATACCCTGAGATCCAACCTCACCGCCCGTCTTAATAAAGTTTAATGACGCAGTTGCCCCAGATGAAAAACAATAATGTATTGAGGAGGATAACGGCAGTGTGTATTCTAATGGATGATGATAAAAAGCCTGAGCAGTCTTGATATTCATATCGGTTAAGTAACGTAAATAGTCCGTAGCATGAATACCCCAATCCAAAGCTGAGCCTCCCGACTTTTCAATTTCATCCCACCAACTAGAAGGCTCAAATGGAGGCAATCCGGAAACACTCTGAAACCGCGCATGTACTACTTTCTTTCCTGTCAGCCATTTGCGTGCTTCTTGAAATAATGGCCTATAACGTTCGCGGACACCCACAGTTGATAACACACCAGAACCTAAAATTGCTTTTTCTATTTTTCTACCTAAACTCATTTCCATTACCTGGGGCTTCTCGCTAAAAACATGGATGCCCTTCCGCGCAGCTATAATTTCTATGTCGGTTCGTACAAATGCTGGAACAATTGAGTAGAGCACGTCGATTTGCTCATCTTCCAACATCTGATGGGCATCTTCAAAAATCCGTGCGCCAGGACAAAGCTCGGCGGCCGCTTTTAAAGATCCGGCATTTACATCGCTCAAACCAACAACCTGCGCTCCTGCTTTTAAAACGTTTGGAATACGAGTTTTTTGTGCAAAATTTCCACATCCATAAAACGCTACTCTTATCGGAGCCATTATACATTAACCTTTGAAATAATTCTACAATGGTGAAGCATCAAACAGAAAATCTTCACCGCGACTTTCTTGAATCCATGTTTTTAATGGTACGTCATCTTCTGTCGGTTGCCACCACCCTTTTACGTCGCACCCATCCCCCAATAACTGTCTTCGAATTGGGTCACATTTTGCTAATAATTCGGTTGGCATGACATTATAATCTAACCCTCTTAACCAACGGTAACTATATCCTATAAATACAACTTTTCTCGTGACTTCAGACGTATTCTTACCACGACAATGCCACATTCTACGATCAAACAAAACAGCTGTTCCCGGTTTAACCCGAACTTGTAATGATTTTTCTAATACTTCCGCAGAAGGACATTTATCCAACTTTTGGCTTCCCGGAACAAAGTACATACCGCCTCGATCCTCCCCTCGAGTATCGCTAAGCCAGTAACTCACTTTAAAAGACAAACGTGGCGCAGGCCGTTCAAGCTCACGAACGGGACGTCCACCGTCTTGATGCCATCCCGACACTGGTGCACCATTAATAGGAGCTGAGTGCTTTTCTGGCGGGGAAACGACCAAATGGGAGATATAATGCTGAATATTCCATCCAAGAATATCCCAAGCCAAGGGAAAAACCTTCTCCGTATCTAGTAGTTCAAGAAAAATATCATCTTCAACAATCACTCGAAACTTCTGCATTACTTCTCCATCAGCAAGTGCTAAGGCCTGCCGTTCAACTTGATCCAAACGATCGACTATAGATACCAGTCGCTCCACTATAGAAGGATTCAATGCGTCTTCTATAATGAGGTATCCCTGTTCATTGAAAAAATTGAGCTGCTCTTGTGTCGCACAATATTTCAGCCAATTCATTTGCTGACTCCTTTAACCAAGCTTCTCTTTCTTATTAACAACCTGCAAAAGAATGCCTTCTGGGTCTTCCATAAAAACCGATGAGGGACCATCCAACAATTTTTGAAAACTCCCAATAGCTCTTCGTCCTCCGTTTTTTTCCATATTCAAAATTATAGATTGAACATTTTCTACCGCCAAAGCAATATGATGTAAGCCCCATTCTGATTGAGCTATTTCAGCCGGCAAAATGTGCAACAAAGGCCCCGCAAGCCCACGCAGAAGAACTGAACCAACGAGTAACTCGGAAGTTGAAACATTCGTATAAGAAAATCGTTTTATATAAAATTCTGCAGAATCCGTCGGATTCTCACTAACAATACCAATTTTGTAAACGATATTCGGCATTAAATCACTTCTAATTTTTTAAACCCAACGTTTTTAAACAATATCAATAACAAGGCCGTTAAACTTATCTTCATCCCATTCTGCACCCCATCCCGGTCTGTTTTCGGGCATGATAGATCCATCTACGACGAGTGGGGCATTCATCATCCCCCACTCTTGACCGAGTGAGCGTAAACCATCGTATGCTCCACGAAAAAATTCGAAATAATCTGTGTTGTCAATACAACAACCAAGGTTTGCATGAACATGTCCAAATAAACCGCCCTCGCCATTCAACTCAATATTTGTATTGTGTAGTTCAGCCAAATGAGCCAATTTCAAAACTTGAGTTGTCCCATGTCGAGCATTACCTCGGAGTCTGTCTGTAGCACCCTGAATCAGCCATTGGGACGTGAGCCCCATATCGTGCATAAGCATTTCAGTTCCCATTACCGGAATGGTTAATTCTGAACATAATTTTTTATAGGAATCCATTTTTTGCTCTGGCATTGGCTCTTCTAACCAAATAAAATCTAATTCTTCTATGACGCGTCCGACTTCAATAGCCTCGCGCAAATCATAAGAGCATACCGGATCCGTGATAAGCACATATTCAGGACCTACCTCTCTCCGCACCTCTTGATATATTGGAATGTCCGCCTTTCCACCCTTGTAAGAATGAAATTTATAGGCCATGATTCCACATTCACGACCTAGTTCAATGTGCTTTAAATAACCCCTTGTATCCATATCTCCGCCCGTAAGATATACCGGCAACTTATTACGAACTCTACCGATTAACGAATACACCGGCAGGTCCGCGACTTTTCCTAAAATGTCCCAAAGACAATTGTCTACGTCACCAAACCATCCAGGAGGCTGATAAACCCAGCGCGTGCCCTTATAAAACAACTGGAACAAGGCTTCCCGATCCCATGGACATCGACCAACCAGATGATGCCGAACAATATCAACTTGATGACCAGTCATAGTGGTGGTACATCGACCCATTATACCCTCGTCAGTATATACCTCTATGAAGTTTTGTCTTGATGGCACCCTATCTACAGGATCGCGTTGCCGATGTGTATACTGTATTCTACGTAAACCAGAAACTGGAATAATCTCATGCCCAGTTGATACTTTTATTCTCGGATTTTCTAAGATTTTTAGTTTTACGTCCGTAATTTTCATAAGCTTAACCTCTATTCGTTTACAGCACGTTAGACTTGTTATGCACAACTGTCAAGATTACCTTCATCTTTTTACGCCTTACATCTTTGAAATTCTATTCAAAAATACGTCAATGAAACTATGCGAATAACCGACATTCAAGCTTTTGACCTACAATGCGATATTGAACCATCTTTTGGATGGTCTCAAGGTTGGGTTAATAAGCGTAATACTACAATTGTTAAAATCTCGACTGACTCTGGCTTAGTAGGCTGGGGAGAAGGAGCAGCATCAGCCCTTATTCGCGATTGGATTGGTCCCCTATTGATTGGTCGCGACCCTATGCAGAGAAATCAGCTGTGGGAACTCATGTTTTCCTCATTGTACAATGGCAACAATTTTGTTGGCATTGCGGGTAGTGCTGTTAGTGCTATAGACATTGCCCTTTGGGACCTTGCCGGTAAGGCAAGTGGCTTGCCTATCCATACTCTGCTAGGAGGAAAGATTCGAGATCGGATACCCGTCTACGCAACAGGCCTTTATTACACAGAGAACGAATTTCCCCATCGTCTACTTGAAGAAGCTCGAGGATATGTCACTCAAGGCTTTTCTGGCATGAAAACTAAAGTAGGGGGCTTAGATATAGACCAAGACGTGGAACGCGTAAAAGCCATAAGAGAAGCTATCGGACCCAATATCCGTCTTATGATTGATGCGAATGAGGGCTACAATGCCTCCAGTGCTATACAGGTTGGACAAAAACTATCTGACCTTGATATTTCTTGGTTCGAAGAACCTGTCAATGCCAAAGATATAGATGCCTACTTGCAAGTAAAGAACGCACTCTCAATACCAATTGCGGGCGGGGAAAACCTGCGTTCGCGGTTCGAATTCAAAGACTACCTTTCCCGTCGGGCATACGATATAGTTCAACCAGATGTAATGCACTGTGGCGGTATCACCGAGATGATGCGGATTGCCGCTGTCGCTAACGCTCACGGAATTCAGGTTAACCCCCATGTTTGGGGCTCACCAATCATGATCGCCGCTTCATTGCACGTAACTTCTACATTACCACCTTGTCCGACAGCAAGAGCCGTTA
>JAYYVF010000114.1:0-22910 GCA_036343635.1 Candidatus Latescibacterota bacterium
TTGAAATTTACCTTCTTTAATATCTCAAAAATGCGTGGATAGTCGAGCCATTCCTCAATTCCGTTTTCGATACGATAAATTTTGCAGCGTACATGTACGGCTAGGTCTGCAGTTTCCTCGATGCTTCCATAAAAATTGAGCTCAGGATCTTCTTTGCCGCGCTGACCGGAAGCACCTGGCGAACCAACGTACTGACCGGTGTCAAGAATATGAGAAAAATAGGGATTATTTACCTCTTCTATAATTCTGCGAACATCTTTCCCTGTGCGCGTCACACAACCATGATTATGGTTGTGGAGTCCAACCAATACGCCTTTCTCGTTCCCGTAATCTGCAACCTCTTGTAGACAAGGTATCATGCGTGCCCAAACGGCCTCTTCCGTATCTCCCTCCGGTATCCATGCTGCAAATACTCTTACCAAAGGGATGCCCATAAAAGCGGCAACATCGATCCAATGTTTTGCAGAACTGATCTCTTCTGGTAATTCATCCTGACTTTTTCCGAAATTAGAGCTTACACCGATGTAGGAAAGGGCAATTCCCTTTTTTAGTGCTAGCATTCGTATTTTTCTTAGGTAGTCAGGTTCCGTTGAGTCGAGGGCACGAGTGTGGATGTCAATGCCATCCAAACGCATTTGATAAGCGCGTTCAATAAATCCTTCTAAATTTAAATCGCCGGCGCCAAATTCATCTTTATAGCTTAAAGACATACAGCCGAGTTTCAGCATTTAATTGTCTCCTCTGGAAGTTTAGAGCTAGTCCGAGCAAGATAAGACTGGCGAAACAATTATTCAAGGGAAGATGTTTAATTTATCTGAGAGAGTTTATTTGTTGTTTTGATGGAAGTAATTGACAAGAAATTTAAAAACGACTTGGTGTCCATTAGTATTCCAATGTCCATCAACTTCATTGTATAATTTATTTCGTGACGTTTTCTTTGTTCTTGCGAAAGTAGTCTGTAAGTCTATCCAACTAATACCTAAGTCATTTAGACGCTTTTGTATATATTCTTCAATCCCACTTTGGGATACCGTAAAATGTTTCGGCCAATTATATGGGTGCAGGGCTTTTCCTTGTACGGCTTCGTCTGGCCAGTAAAATGGCAATGGAACGAGTGTGACATGAAGTGTTGTGCCATAATTAATTGAGGCTTTATGTATGGCTTCGACAACGGCTAAAGTCTCTGTTACGTTCTTTTTGGTTTTATGTGGCCAAAGAGTATTTTTGTGACTCAGAATAATAGTTTCATCGGCAATATTGGGAGGGATCTCTCCCAATATTGGTTTGAGCTTATGGTAAAGACGGCTTGTAAGTCGTGCGATGGCTGAATGCATCAATATCCAGTCGCTCCAAGTCGGCATGGGTAAATTATAGGCTACAGGTACTCCGTCTTGGTATATGGCTTGTTTCCTGTATGTGGCATCAGTTTGGTGAAAAACTTCAGGCCTGAAGAAATCATTTACGCATAGGAAGAGAACGATATGGTCTGGCTGAAGCGAGAATCCATAGTGGTGTAACCATGAAAATTCTGGAGTAGGAGACCAACTTACCATACCGTGTGAAATAAATTCTATTTTGTGTTTAAAGTGTTTATTAAGTAATTGCCCGAAGGTCTCTTCGAACCCGACTTCGTCTGCTTGAACGAACGAATCGCCGAGTAGAAGAATGCGATTCTGCTGTTTGGTTTTGGGTAGGGGGCCGCGCATTCCTACGCTATTTATAATATTTGTTGCAGGAGGAAACTTCTCACCTTTACTGGGGAAAGTTGTGAAAGTAATGTTGGGTCGGTACGCGTGATGAAATAGAGGGTCGGGCACCACATTTGATGCCGGTCTGTTTGGGGACCATGTTCGGAGACACCATTCAGCGCTTATAAGTATAACTATATACAATGGGAAAAAAACAAACGGTATAGGGATTTTTCGTAAAGACTTCATATTCATAATATAGCAATTTTTTTGGGTGTCTTCGGGTTTGCCCCGTGTGTTAAGTTGTGTTTAGTTTTTGTATGCAATAATTAATCAATTTATAGTGCCCATAATACGCTCAAGAGGACTAGATTCATGATTGAAATGGCAGGTTACAAAGTGGCTGATCCAGATTCCATAGAAACGCCGGCTATGATTGTTTTTGAAGAAAGGGTGGATGAGAACATCCGGGTTTTATGTGATCTTGTTGGGGGTAGCCAAAACCTCTTTGCTCATGTAAAAACGCATAAGTCCGAGGAGATAACTCGCAAGCAGGTAAAAGCTGGTGTCGCAGGTTTTAAATGTGCGACTTTGAGTGAATTGGAGATGACACTGAGGGCTGGTGCTAAAGAGGTCATTCTTGCGTATCCGATGGTTCAACGGCTAAAAATTGAACGTTTTGCCGAACTTGTTGTCTCTAATGGTGAGGCGACCGTCTATGCAGTTGTTAGTCAAGCTATTCACGTAGAACGTTTATCTGAAATTGCAGAAGAACGTGGTATTAATATTGTGGTTTTACTCGATTTAGATGTGGGAATGCACCGAACAGGAATAGCGATAGGTGATGAAGCACTAAACCTCTATAAATTGGTTGACTCTAAAACAAAATTATCCGCTTTGGGACTACATATATATGATGGTCACGAACACTTTTCAAATACTCAGGAGCGAGAAAGAGCAGCTAATGCTCATATTAATCAAGTCAACGATTTTGTCAGTCAACTTCGATCTTGTGATTTGCAGGTTAATCGAATCGTCGGGGGGGGATCGTTTTCGTTTTTGTATTATGCCAAGACCGAGGGTATACATGGGTCGCCTGGTACGTGTATTTATTGGGATACTGGGTACGGTGATGCTATGCCTGATGTATCTTTTCAATGGGCTGCTTTAGTGTTAGGTCAAATCGTGGATGTTTACTCTGACCATGATCGTCAGACAGTAACTACTGATTTGGGGCATAAAGCTATTTGCGGTGATGTGCCATTAGACAAACGGGCTCGTTTACTGAATGATATAGAGGCACAATTGATAGGGCAAAATGAAGAGCATGGCGTATTTAGTTGGTCAGGTTCACTTCCGGAGGTAGGAAGTTATGTGTTGGCTGTCCCAGGACATGTTTGTCCCACGACCATCCGTTATCCTGGTAGTCATGTATTGGATAGTGAAGGTGAAGTAGTAGATTTCTATCCTCATACAGCTCGAGATCGGCAGTAAGAATTCTTGAGTTTATTATCCCATAATTGGTTAGTTAAACGAATTGCTGCGGATTATATTTCTGATGCAATAAAACGCTGGGGGCGGGGGCATACAGTAGATGTGGGATGTGGTAATATGCCATATGCACATTTATTTGGGAAATATACGGGTGTAGAGTTGGATTTTCTCCGGTACGAAATGATGCCTCCACATATTTGCGGTAGTGCACTTGATCTTCCTATAACCGATGTTAGTGTAGATACTGTTTTCTCTTCCCAGGTACTAGAACATGTTACAGAGCCGTGGCGCATGGTCGCTGAGATGGCTAGAATTCTTAAGCCTGAAGGCCATTTTATCTTAACGGCACCTCATATCTGGGGTCTTCACGAGGTTCCTCAGGATTATTATCGTTTTACTCCTCACGGACTGCAATTTCTTGTGGAGCGTGCGGGATTAGAAATGATCGAAGTTTTACCTATGGCGGGTTATTGGGTTACTGCAGGTGCTCGATTTTGTTATTACCTTCGCCGGTTTCAAAAACGCTTTTTTGGTCCTTTTTTGAGACCCGTATACACTATTGTGCAGATTTCCTCATTCATTTTAGACCGTTTACACCGAGTTGATACCGATGCATGGAATTATATCATAGTAGCGAAGAAACCGCGAGTAAATTCATGAACCGCCCGATATTTTTTGTGCTTGGATTGTCGCTTATAGTTCGAATTATAGCTTTTTATTTAGTGGATGCTCGGACCTTTTCAAGCGATGAAGCTCATTGGTTGAAAATGGGTGCTGATTTAGCTGAAGAAGGTCTGTTTAGTGAACGTGCGGGAACTTTCCGTCCCCCTCTTTATCCCTTGTTGATAGCATTGTGCTATAAGGTTTTTGATGGGGAGATAATTTTTTTACGGTTAATTCAGATTGTTTTATCAACAGCTACTTGTTGGTTTTTATACGAAATAGCAAGGGAGCTAACGGGTTTAACTGCCGGGATAATAGCAGGGACAATTTTTTCTTTATATCCGCTATTTATTTTTTTCTCTGCAGTTCTGTTGGCCGAAACCCTATTGTTGTTTTGTACTGCTCTGGTTTATTGGTGTTTACATCGTTATTGTCTGTTTCCAAATTATACTTGGGCTACATGTATTGGTGTCTGTCTTGCTTTAGGAGCTCTTTGTAAGCCTGTTATGTTGGTCTGGTTACCTGGTATATTAGTGGTTGTGTATTTAAAATCCGCCAATCGAGGTCGCTTAAGGCATTCTGCTGTTGTTTTGATTGCTCTCTGTATCACGATTTTTCCGTGGACTGTTAGAAATACCTATGTGACGGGTCACGTGGTTCCTATTTCGACTAATATTGGTATTAATTTTCTTGTGGGCAATGAGCCTGGTTCAACAGGATCTTATCGGGATGGAATTGATTATTGGGCAATGGCAAATCAAATAGCTAATTTTGAAGTTGATCCTGTAGTACGTGATGCGAAGGTAATACGTGCTGTTGTTAAAGACGTTTGGCGGGAGCCACTTTGGTTTCTTCGCATGGGAATTGTCAAGGCGTTGCTATTATGGAATCCGTTAGTTGAAGACGGATCATGGTCTCAACGTTTGGTCATCTTATTTACTTCCGGTCCTCTATTATTTGTTGGAATGCTGGGTGTTTGGAATTTTCGGAACTGTCCTCTGCTTTGGTCTACTATAGCACTGGTCGTCAGTTTAACAATTGTACATGCTGTATTCTTTTCTCATGTTCGATTCAGACTACCAATAGATGTTGTATTAATCGTTCCGGCCGCCTGTTATATATCTTTATGTTTGAGAGGATGTTTTAGACGTGTCAATCCGTGACCGGAATATAAATCCTTCTTTCATTCCACTTCTATTAGCGTCCATATCAATACAGATTTGTCTGATAATTTTCCCTATCGCTTTTTTGTCTGAACAGTTTTGGATTGTTCCTTTATCTGTAACCGGATTGTGTCTACTTGTTTTCTCAGTTGAGCGTACGGTTTTATTGATGTTGGTGATGACCATTGTTGTACCGGCATCTATTTTATCGGATTTTATTTTTCCTGGTGGGTTTCGCCTTCAGGAAGTAATGCTTCTAATTGCACTTCTGTTCGGTATGATCGATTGGGTTTTTTTGAGACAATTCGAAGTGCGTCGGACGGAAATTGATATGGCAGTGTCGTATTTTTTGTTGATTGTGGTCCTATCGATTGGCGTGGGTTACATACACGGTAATGCTTCGACTGTCATATGGCGAGATGCACGCTTCCCGTTGTACTATGTTGTTTTTTTTCTGGTGACTCAGTTTCTCGATAGAGAAATTATTCTTCGGCGTATAGTACCTCTAATTATTTTTTCAGGTATAGTGGTTGCTCTCGAATACGTGTTAGAATTTGTCGGTGCAATAGATCTTTCTGTTGGAGATCGTTTTGTAAGGGTTGCTCGTCTTCAAGGGATGATTTTGCCTTTGGCTCTTCTTCTCATCGTTGCAGAATTAACGTTCTCTACTAAACGTTGGAGTAAATCGGTTCTTGTTTTTGTCTTTGTACCTGTGGGATTGGCCTTCGTGCTTACGGTGGGAAGAAGTATGTGGGCAGCTTTTGCTATTGGATTAATTAGTATTGGTCTCATGCATTTTCAGACAAGTCGAGTACGGCGGTGGCGTTCGATATTGTTGGTTGGTTCCGTTATTGTCTTTCTTGTAGCTATTGTAATGTCCTTTCAGCGGTTCACTGGGGCTTCTATCGGTGCTCAAATATTTGAGCGTTCCCGCACTTTAGTTCAATTTGAAGAAAATGTACATGTGTTGGGTAGAATATTTTCTTACGGGGAAGCTTGGGAGGAAATTTCAAATCATCCCATCATTGGCCATGGGCAAGGAAAGACTTTGATGTTGTTAAACTATAGTGAAGAATTGAGGCGATTTGAATGGGTAAAAGCGTGGACCGTAGATAGTTTGTACCTAACAATTTTATTGAAAATGGGATTCCTTGGCCTTATTGTTTTTCTTTGGATGTATGGCTGTACGTTGCTTATAGCATGGCGGACTTTCAAATCAACTGATGATGCGAGGACTCGGTCTTTTTGTTGTGCAGCTTTTTCGACGTTAGTTGGTCTTTCCGTCCTAGGTATTGGTAATGCCTCACTTATTAATGGTCGTTTTGCACTTGTTTACGCATTTATTTTTGGTTGTGTTGCTGTTATTTCACGTCAAGCTAAGTTGACCGAAGGAACAAATTGAATTTGGATCCGTTGACTTTTGTGCGAGAAAAAGAGCGGCTTTGTGTGGTTGGACTTATGTCCGGCACGTCTATAGACGGAATCGATGCCGCGATTGTGGATTTGTGGTTTGAAGATGGAGATTTAAAATACGAATTGCGCGGATTTAGTACAGTCCCAATTCCTATTCCGTTGAGACAAGAAATTTTGGAAATATGTGAAGGGAGAGGGGATATTAGATTACTTTGCCGTCTAAATTTTCTTCTGGGGGATCTGTTTGCTGATACTGTAATGTTTGCTATAGATGCTGCAGGCATTGATGTAAGTGAGGTTGATTTAATTGGGTCTCATGGACAAACAGTATGCCATTTTCCCTACGAAAGCCCGCCGTCAACGTTACAAATAGGCGAGCCGTCGATTATTGCTCAGCGCACTGGAATTGTCACTATCTCGGATTTTAGGCCGGCAGACATGGCTGTGGGTGGACAGGGTGCACCGCTGGTTCCTTTAGCCGACCATTTGCTTTTTGCTGATTCGAAAAGAGGACGCATGTTGCTCAATATTGGCGGTATAGCAAACGTCACTGTACTGCCTTCAGGTCGAAATCTTGGGAATATCTGTGCTTTTGATACCGGCCCCGGTAATATGTTAATAGATGCTGCTGTCGAATATGTTAGTTCAGGAACCGAACTGTTTGATGAGAATGGGACGCGAGCATCAAAAGGTGAGGTAAATGAAAAGCTGCTTAAGTCTTTGCTTTCACATTCCTATTTTTGTCGCAGACCTCCAAAATCCACTGGTCGTGAAGAATTTGGAAAGAAGTTTTTTGATAAAATGATCGCTGATTCGGACTGTGAGAAAGATTCAATTGTAACTACATTCACTGAGTTGAGCGCGCAATCTATTTCTTCCGCCTTGGATTTCTTTACGGCTGAATCCATTTATGAGATCTGGGTTGCGGGTGGTGGTGTCCATAATTCCTATTTAATGAGACGCTTAAGCCAATTGATCTCGGGAGTGTCGGTGAGGTCGTTAGCTGAATTAGGATTAGATCCTGATGCACGGGAAGCAGTTAGTTTTGCAGTGTTGGCTAATCAGACGATTCATGGCAAAGCAGGAAATATTCCTGAAGCTACAGGAGCTTCAAGTCCGGTCGTGCTTGGGAAAATTACATTACCATAGATAAAAGGGGATTTTCCGATGATTGTCGATACGCATGTTCATGTATGGGAGATTGATCCACCACGTTATCCTATTGGTCCTACGGCTCCAGGATGGAAGAGTATGCCTGATGAACCGGGTACTGCTGATGAACTGTTAGAGGAAATGAATGCAAATAATGTGGATTACTCTGTGTTGGTTCAGACTAGCTGGTCCACTTGGGACAACGGATATATTGCAGATTCAGTAGAGCGCTTTCCTGAGAGATTTATTGGTCACGGACTTATTGATCCTCAGGATAAAAACAATGCCGAAGAAGCCGTTTACTGGATGCAAGATCGAGGATTGGTGGGTTTCCGTTTTCATCCCATGTATTATCCAGAAGAGCATATTTTGTTAAATGAGTCGAATGGTCCTCTTTGGGAAGAGTTGTCAAAAAGAGAGGCTATTGTTCAATTTCATATGCGGGCAGGTGACGCCATGCAAATTGATGCTCTTGCCAGAAAATTTACTCATATGAATCTTTTGGTTGATCATATGGGATACCCGGAGATAGGTACAGAATCCGATCATTTTATGCCGATTTTAAATTTAGCGAAACATGACAACGTTTTTGTAAAAATTTCGGATGTGGCTGGTCGCTCAAACGACCTGTTCCCTCACGTCGATGTTCATCCTTATATACGTTTATTGTATGATGCATTTGGAAGCTCTCGTTTGTTGTGGGGAACTGGATACCCAGGACATCATCGAACTAAGAATAATTGGCATACGCTTGTAGATGAACTACGCTTAATTCGAGAAGGAATACCGTTTTTTTCGGAAACAGATATTGATTGGGTATTAGGAAAAACTGCAAAAAATATATGGGATCTTCCTTAATACCAACAATAGAAGTCCCCTTTGGGGAAAAAATATAGAAACAAGCCTTAATGAAGATAGTGGAGAAGATTATCTATGCCAGAGCATCAGTTTCATTTAGTTCGTGACGAGTATATTGATGAACTCAAGACGCAAGCGTTTGTGTACCATCATCCAAGTGGAGCACGATTATTATCCTTGGCCAATGATGATGAGAACAAAGTTTTTGGGATAACTTTTCGCACGCCTCCTCAGAATTCTACTGGCATTGCTCATATTCTTGAGCATTCCGTACTATGCGGATCCCGCAAATTCCCAGTAAAAGAGCCTTTTGTCGAGCTTATCAAAGGATCGCTCAATACTTTTCTTAATGCTTTCACCTATCCTGATCGTACCTGTTATCCTTTGGCCAGTACGAATTTCCAGGATTTTTATAACCTAATAGACGTCTATTTAGATGCCGTATTTTTTCCACGCATAACACCCGAGGTTTTACGTCAAGAAGGATGGCATTACGAGGTTGACGAAGCAACAGGAAAACTCTCTTATAAGGGGGTTGTGTTTAATGAAATGAAGGGTGCTTATTCGAATCCTGATAGTTTGGCAGCTCAATATGCTCAACAGTCGCTTTTTCCAGATACTACATACGGGGTGGATTCAGGTGGAGACCCCCGTTTTATACCAGACCTAACCTTTGATCATTTTAAATCATTTCATGAGAAATATTATCACCCATCGAACTCCTATATATACTTTTACGGAAATGATAATCTCGAAAAAAGATTGTTGATCCTTGAAGATTACTTGAAGGGGTTTGAGAGTAGAAAGATAGAATCGGGAATAAGTTTTCAACCACGTTTCGATAGCCCACGAAGGTGTGAACATGTGTATGCGAGTGATGTACAAGAAAAAAAATGCTATGTAAGTGTACATTGGTTGATAAAAGATGTTGATTTTTCTGAGCGCCGTGCTCTCCATTTGCTTGATTATATACTGTTATCAACCTCCGCATCAATATTGAGAAAGACTCTAATTGAATCAGGTCTTGGAGAGGATATAATTGGTGGGGGTCTTGAGAGTGAATTAATGGAGGTTTCATTTGGGGTGGGATTGAAAGGGGTTTCTGTTGATGATATTGATCGCGTAGAATCACTAATTTTGGAAACAATAGATCAGATTATTTCCAAAGGAATTGATACTGGGATGATAGCTGCAGCACTTAATACAGCTGAGTTTCGGTTGCGCGAGAATAATACCGGGTCATTTCCGCGCGGTCTAGCTCTGATGTTGCGCAGTTTAACGGATTGGATTTATGACCGAGACGAAATAGAACCGTTGCGTTTTGAAAGGTCTTTAGAAGAATTACGAACAAATATTGAGGCAGACGGAAAGTATTTGGGAAAAATGCTCCAAAGACGTCTTAAAGATAATGTTCATAGATCCACAGTGATATTACAGCCCCATGTAGAAGAGGCTTCGAGATTGCAGAAAGAGGAATCCGACAAACTAAGGGTTGCTCGAAATAAGATGAACGATGATGAATTTGCTCGGACCAAACGTGATGTAGAGTTACTTCGTAATTCGCAAGAAAAGCCCGATTCTCCTGAGGATATTGCAAAACTGCCTCGTCTAGGTTTGAAGGACCTCAATCCCAATATTTCTACTATACCAAGTGAAGAGATCAATTCGGACGGCCCCCGGTTATTGTTTCATGATATTTTTACGAATGGTATTGTTTACTTCGACCTTGGATTCGATTTACGTGTTTTGCCACAAAGGTTAATTCCATACGTACCTTTATTTGGTCAATGTTTGTTAGAGATGGGAACGGAAAAAGAGGACTTCGTTCTGTTTCAGCAACGAATAGGTAAGGAGACCGGCGGTTTATGGACTCAGCAAGTTTTGAGTGGACATCGAGATAGTGATGATTTTCATGCGTTTCTTTTCTTGCGTGGAAAAACGACAGAAGCACGTCTTTCTGATTTTATGGCAATTATTTCGGATGTCTTATATTCCGGACTCTTGAATGATCGTGAACGGTTTTTACAAATGGCATTGGAAGAGAAAGCTAATGAAGAGGCAGGGATCATACCTGGTGGGCATCGAGTTGTTGCCACCCGCCTTCGCTCTCGATTCGATCTTCCATCATGGGTCTCGGAACAAATGCGCGGGATAGACTATTTGTTCTTCTTGCGGCAGCTAGTTGTTGAAATTGAAGATGATTGGGCTGGTGTCCAGCAAAATTTAGAAGAATTACGGAGTTTGATATTTACACGAAATAGATCTTATTGCAATGTTACGATGAGCCGGGAGTTTCTTCCAATATTGAGAGAAAAAGTAGATACTTTACTATCAAAGCTACCTTCTTCAACTGGTTCGATTCAAAACTGGGTTCCAGGATATTCTAACCGAGATGAAGGATTAATTGCTCCTGTTTCTGTTAATTATGTTGGGAAAGCAGCAAATTTATTTGACTTTGGATACCGATTAGATGGATCTTCTATGGTAATTACTCGATATTTGGGGACGACTTGGCTATGGGACAAAGTAAGAGTTCAGGGAGGGGCATATGGGGCTTTCTGCTCTTTCGATTCCTTTTCGGGGGTTCTTACCTTTTCTTCTTACAGAGACCCTAATATTTTATCAACACTGGAGAATTTTGATCGTTGTGCACATTTTTTGAGGGATCTTGAATTGAGCGAGGATGAATTGACGAAGGCAATTATCGGTACGATAGGTGATATGGATGCCTATCAGTTACCTGACGCAAAAGGGACTACATCAATGATGCGCCAAATGATTGGTATTGACGACGATTACCGGCAAAAGATGCGAGACCAAGTTTTTGAAACTACCATTACTGAATTTCATGATTTTGCAGAGACACTATCGGCTACGGTCGAATCGGGTTTAATAACGGTTTTAGGCGATAAATCTTCTATCGAATCTGCTAATATTGACAACAATAATTTTTTACAGGAATTGAAAATTACATAAATACAAACTATGCACGGTGAGATTGAACTATGAATAAACAACAACACGCACTTAATTCTATTTTGCGTAAACTGAGTATTTTTAAAGATCTAGAGGCTGATCACATTCAGCGTCTAGCTCGTTTATCTGCGTCAAAGGTTTTTGAAGCTGGGCAGGTTATATACGAAGAGGGGGCCCCTAGTGATGAAATGCTTGTATTACTGCAGGGCCGCATTATCGCTTCGAGTCGAGGGGGGGCAGAATTAGCTGAAATCGAGCCAGGTACATCAACGGGCGAAATGGGTGTTCTGACGGACCAGCCAAGATCTGCAAAAATTACGGCTGTGGAAAAGTGTATAACTGTTATTTTTTCAAAAACACAGATGACGGCAGCTTTATCATCAAACTCTCTAATGAGTCTTCGTTTGCATGCAAATATGGTGAAGTTAATTAGCGACCGCTTGACGGTTGCTAATAACAAAATAGATGAACTGCAAAAACGCGTGATGATGCTTGAAGAGATGAATGATGACGATGATGGGGTGGAGGATGGTCCAGAAGAAGTTGAAGGTAGCGAGGAAGAATCTGAAGACAGTAGTACCTCAGAGGGAAACTAACACGATTAATTAATTACAACTTTGAGCTAAATAGTTAAATCGAGCAGCTGACCCTTTCCTGTCTGGCGTTTTATGGTAGCACTTTCAGTAGGTTTTCTTTCTATGTTAGAATTCTTTTTTCCCGAATCATTTTTTTTATTGTCGTGCTTTTTTTGCTGTTCTGGATTCATCCGGGTTGATTCTACGTTTCCATTGGCTTTCACCCGACGTTGATCTGTGACATGCTCTTTCCCTTGTTGTTGAGCAGCTTGATATTGCGCGTTATCAGCCCGGGTTTGTTGAATATGTTGTTCCCGAGCAGCTAATGGCGCTTTAGAAAAATTATCTTGAAGGTCAACGGGTCGCATATCTACCTGTTTAAGTTTTTTTATATAAAATTGTCAGCCGTCCAAAAGATACTCAACATGACATATAGACCCCAAAAGATAAAATTGTCAAGTTTATTATTTACAAGTTTATTGTTTAATAGGAGTGTGTTTTAAATATTGTTAAAATTAGTACCGTAAATTTATATCGAAAAAAAGCTTCTAATTAGATTTAGGATTTAGGTGTATAGGCCCATCTTTTTCTAATAAATTGTCTTCTGGGCTGTAACCAAGAATGTTTATTGCCCCTGTTATATCGAGATACCCCATATGGTGACTACTGTAGTTACCCGAAGTCCCGTAAGTGACCAGGTATCTTTCTGGGCCGCTATAGTCAACTGCACGGGAAAAGAGTTGGATGCAATCTCGTGGAGTTAGTAAGGTGCTGCAGGTTCGCATCGTTTCGGCCTGATTCTTACCGTCAAAAGATCCGATACGTATGGAGAAAAATGTCATATCGGAATGATCTACAAGATAACGCCCTGCGATCTCCGCCATTCCTTTCATTGCTCCATACCAACTGTCCGGTCGAAACTGATCTCCTGTCGATAGCTGTGCAGGCATGGATCTTTCGTTAACACCTGTAACATGGTTTGTACTTGCAAATATGATGCGTTGAATACCAGATTCTCGGGCGGCTTCAAAAAGCGTTATGTTCGCACCAATGTCGCTGATTTCGCACTGCTCTTTACCTAAATGGTTTTGAGGTACATAGGCTAGATGTATGAGGACATCTTGATTTAAACAAAGTTCTTTCATGCGCTTGTAGTCGCGAATGTCTGCAAATTCAATCGGATAACTCTTGTCATCTCGTTGGCGAATATCACAGCGCGTGAGTGTATAGTTTCTATTGTTTTCCCATGCCGAACAAAGGGTTGTTCCTATGCTTCCAGCTGCACCTGTAACTAAAAGGCGTTTAGGGGATTTCATTGATTTTCTCCATTTAGAAGGCGTTTTTATCCTAAGCGGTGCCCTTGGTCTATATAGTCCTGCGCCACTATTACCGGATCGAAATCTATTTGCATAAATATTTCGGTTAATTTTGAGCTTATGAGATCGTCTTGATTGTGTAGGTTTTGGTTCCGTGCAGGAGGAAGCCGTGCGGGCGTAGATCCGTTTAACTCGTCAATTAGTTTATTAGCATTTGCCTGGGTTGTCATTGTTTCCAAAGATAAATCAACAAACTGAAATTGATCTCCGTATAAAATCTTGTAATATTCTTGTCTAGCCTCCATCTCAAAAGCATACCAAATTACTGGGCCAGCTTCTGTTATTTCCAAAAGTGCTGCAGGATCCACGATCTTATTTCGGTATTTGTGATCTAGGTACCATTGCCAGCAGACAGTCATATTATCAAAATCTCCTCTATCTATGTAGCTCTTGCACAGGGTTACATAATCGCGGCGAATGCATAAAAATGTGATTTTGTTTTTCTGTTGATGACCTGCACAATGTTCAACGAGTCCACATTTGGCTAGGCTGTGGTTGCTTTCGAAATAGACCGGATAACTCTCCAGATTAGCAAATTTATTTTGCCAGAATTGCTGAACTTCCGAATTGAAACCTCTTTCGTTGAATGATCTCATGATCTTGATGTCTGGCATGTTAATGCCAAAGTCGTCAATTTCTAAAGGTTCATGCACCGCTTTGATGACGAGATTGTTTGCCATCAAATCGGCTATCCATGCCGTGCCGGTGCGTCCTGCTGTTATGGTAAAAATGTAGTGATGCATTTTTATGATTCACCAAGGTTGAAAGTTCTGCGAAGAATTAGCATAGCCTAAATATAGCCGGTTGTAGAAGTGACCAATATAGTTGGTTTATTGTAAACTATCGTTAATGTTAGTGAAAGATAAAAAATTTATAAAAATTAAATATGCCTCAAACATATCGAGAGAGGATCTACAAAAAAGTGAAATGATTTATCGGTATCGGTAGTTGCTTTTTGGCTACTATGGCGTTAGTTGAGTTGAGCGCTAAAATATGAATAGGCATTTGATTCTTGTGAATAGACGGGGATTGTATTTTATTGTTTTAATATTTGGTGCCAAAAAGCAACTAAAATATTGGATCTTCGCGGAATTTTTGTTTAAAGTTCTGTAAATAGATTGACAGTTAAATAACTACGGAAAAAGGGAGACAAAATGTCAAACGAGTCAGTCTTGGCGATTAAAGTCATGGAAAAAAAAGAAATGAGCGAAACCGAAAAATTTGCAATTAACCTAAAGCGGAGAATGGATCGAGTAAGGATTACCCCCGCGCGTTTGGCCCAACTCTCGGGATTGCCTCGGTCTACTATTTCTCGTGTTTTAAAGGCTCAGAGGACTCCAGGCTTGGAGACGTTGAGTGTTTTGGCTAATGCATTAGGTACTACTTCGAGTGCATTGCTTGATAGCAAGACGAGGCTGGCGGCTTTAACAGGGATAAAAGAAATTGATGCGGCTATTGAATTGATTCAATGGGCTCTGCATGAAGGTGCATCAGGACTAAGACGATGTAAGCATTTATTTCATCCTGATTATCGATTGCATTATTCTGATATTGAGATAGGAAATCCTGACCGTTTAGGACCGACACTAGAGGAGGAGATTGCAATAAATAGCGAAAATCTCAGAAACATCAAAATAAAAATAAAATCTGCCTGTATTTTTGGACAGACAGTAATAAACCAACTTCTACTGCGTCATGATGGAGTACCACGAAATACGAGTATTCCTAGGGCAATACCCGAACCGGTCGTTGTGGCAGAGCTTCTTGACGGGTGGTTGTTGACGAAAAGTGTTGAAGAAATTGCAGCTGGTGAAAAATTCCAGATACGTAAAAGGTGGATTAAGGTACTCTATGAGGGGCAGGAATAAAAATTGTATTTGTATGACATTAATTGCGTATATTTCAACATGCTATTGATACGTCTGTATTTTAAATTTTTGATTAAAACAGGCAATGAAAAATGACGCCAAGAATTGTATTAACCGTCGTAGGATTGTTTGTTCTACTGCACGGAGCTCTTATCTACCTTATGGCCGCCGACTTTGCAATTTTGGGGTTGCCTGAGATGAAAGGAAATAATTTACTTGCGACAATAGCAATGCATGAAGCGGTGGGTTTTTTTAGTTTTTTTCTTGGTGCGGTACTGCTTGCAGCTCGAAACTTAGAAATTTCAGCTGCAAAAATCGTCTTAAAGGGCGCTAGTATTGGCCTATGTATACTTTGTGCTGGAGCTACGTCTCATGTGTTTTCGTTACAGGATATTCCGGAACAGCAACCTCCTCTACCGATAGTAGTTATTTTTGCTTTGCTGGCAGTGTGGAGCTCTTATGTCTCATTGAAAAAAGATGGTTCGGCTTAACCTTTAATTGATTTTTTACATATGATTGACATCAATTACTTTTTTTGCAATTACTCTAATAATACACGGGTCTTCCAAATTATTTTTTGCAAAACCGTAACCTTCTTCAAAGTATAGAATTTCGAAATATTTAGAGAGTTTTTTTCTTAATTCGTTCGGTTCAATAAAACGACGATAGTGGGTTGTTACAAATTCATTTGGTCCCACATTGTCACCTTTCCCGTATAGATTGTCTTTGACCGACCTTGCTTCAATAAATAGATATTTTAGGTCTGTGCTACCATTACAAAGATGTAAAAAGGTTTTTTCTTCGTTATGATTTATCGCGTGTAACGTAAACCTAGAGTATATAGAAAACGATTCATGTGCCAATCTTTGGTAATCACAGCATGTGAAGTCGTCTATGAAAAATTTTGTATCTAATCCTAATTTAGCGGCTTTTGCTATATTCTTTTTAATTGCGTTTTTTGATTGGTCAATACCGATTACAGAGATCGAGTTACTTGAGAAGTAGATCGAATCACGGGCATTGCCGCAACCCACATCAAATAGGCACCCTAAATCGGGTTTAAAGACAGACGTGCAATACTGGGCAAAATCACTCGGTTGTTCGTTGGACTGTTGCGTTGCGTAGTATTGTTCCCAATAATCTCTTTGCAATTATTCGTTCCTGTGAATAATATTCAACGGTGTATGTAATTGGATATACCTGTATCATTTCCTTTTATATATCAATGCGATTTCTTCTTCGTCCGTCATTGTTAGGAAAGTATCCGTAACTACTATTGTAAATTCGCTGCTCTCGCCATCTATTGTTCTGGTCATTTTATTTCCATTGAGATTCCAGGTACTCTCCTGAGAGACCGTAATGCCAAAAATCGTAACAACCTCAATGGAAGTTCCATCCTCGTTGAAAGTGGTTTCATACGATTCTAAACCCTCAAAATCTTCGTCAAGTTCAATTAGCTCGGCAATTTGTGCTGGTTCAATCATCCAACTCCCAACTACTTTGTCTCTATCTGCAGTTAGTTCGACTAATGGATTATCTTCTTCATCGATACAAGATGTTAGGATAGATAAAAGTCCTAAGAGTCCGATAAATTTTTTTCCAATCAAAATAAGTCTCCTTGTTAATTTTTAACGAAGCATGAAACGCGCCATATAATTATTAGAATCTTCCCTTTTTTATGACATTAGACTAAATTAAGTCATGTCTGCAGGTTTGGGTAGGAAGTCATTGCAGAATGAATCTCCTATTTTTTCTGTTCTATCGGTATAGTAATTCTACTTCACAAGGATTTTAAATATTATTAGGGAATTTAATGAAGAGAACTACGTCGAAAGTTATTGTTGGTGATTCAAAATGTTTGTCGGATGTGAAAAAATCCTCTGTGGAACTGGTTGTGACTTCCCCACCATATCCTATGATTGCAATGTGGGATGAAATTTTTTGCAAACAAGATGGACGGATCAGCAAAGCACTTGACGGTAACGACGGATCTATGTGTTTCGAATTTATGCACCAGTTACTTGACTTTGTGTGGTGTGAAATTGAAAGGGTTTTAATTCCCGGTGGTATTGCCTGTATAAATGTAGGAGATGCTACACGTAGTATTGAAAACAATTTTCAACTTTTTGATAATCGCTCTCGCATTGTTCAGTCGTTTCTTAGGAGCGGTATGCAGATGTTGCCGAATCTCATCTGGAGAAAACCGACGAATTCTCCTAGCAAGTTTATGGGCTCGGGAATGTTGTCACCAGGGGCTTATGTGACCCTTGAGCATGAGCATATACTTATTTTTAGAAAAGGATCGAAACGGGAGTTTAAGACAGATGCGGAAAAACTTAATCGTTCGAAAAGTGCCTATTTTTGGGAAGAGCGAAATAAATGGTTTTCCGATGTTTGGTTTGATATAAAAGGTGTTGGACAGACCATTGACAGTAGTGGCTTAAGGGATAGATCAGGAGCGTTTCCCTTTGATATAGCATATAGGTTGATTCAAATGTTTTCTGTGAAAAATGATACTGTCTTAGACCCCTTTCTTGGGACAGGGACGACTGCCATTGCAGCTATGGCTTCTCAGCGAAACTGTGTTGGTTTCGAAATTGATTCGAATTTTCTGCCAATTGCAACTGAAGGACTTTTGAGTTGTATGGAGTATAGTAATAGTAGGATTGAGAATCGCATAAAAACACATCTTGAATTTATTGAGCAAAGAAAGGGGGCTAAGTCAGAGATAAAATATAGGAACAAGGTTCATGGTTTTCCTGTCATGACTAAACAAGAAACTAAAGCTGAATTCTATTTCATAGGAGGTGTCGAACGTAAAAGTGAAAATACTATTTCGGCAAATTATCGACTGGTAAACAATTGTGAATAAAAGATGTTCGAATAATTTGTCGCATTATTTCACTACAATGCGAAGTTACAGCACTACTGAACTAGGGATAAAAGGATTTAGAGTCCTCTGCTCATTCCTATAAAAACAACAACTTACGAAACCGTGGGGATAATTTGGGGATAACCTATACAAACCAGTAGTAACACGTAACATCCTATTATAACACATACATAAGTCCTATTCGCAACTGGCGAAGAGGCTCGGTTAATGATTTATGAAATTTGATATTGATTGATGTCAATAGACAACGAATAAATCATCCCGAAGATCTCCTTCCAGAATTAATTTCTGTTAAGAAATTACCTATAAAACTCAATTCATTATCTATAATGAATGTGTTGTTCACTCAATAAAAAATAATGTGGTGCCGATAGGCAATTAAATTTCTTGTCGAATATTGATTGTGGTCTAATAATGCTCTAATCTGCCCAGTACTATTTTTTTGATTTCCTACCAAGTAATTTGAAGAAAAACAGAAAGAGGTTCTGAATGAAAAAGATTTTTATCGCCTTGATGATAGCATTAATTTCGACAATGAATAGTATTGCCGACCAGCAAACCGAAACGGAAATAATAGAAGAAATAATCGAAGAGTTTTGGGTGCAAGTAGCGGATGGGAAGATTCAAAATGATCATTTTTCACCTGAACAAATTTGTGCCTATTCATCTGGGGGGCTTTGGGAATATATAAGCGATTCTGAGATGATTGCTTCTTTATCTACGGATTCACGGCTGATGGTTAAAAGCTATCATTTGAATGTGAAATTCTTAGGTGGCAGGGAAGAAGTAGCGCTTGTGACCTATTATTTGGCGGGAAAAATAGCAAATGGAGATAATGTAGTGGTGCCCAATTACCGTACTCGTATTTCTCAGGTGCTTGAGAAGAAAGCCTCTAAATGGACTTTTGTTAGTAGTCATGCCAGCCCATTGTTTGGTGGGTCTGGGTTTATTGTTGAATAACGTTTTGGATAGTTTCGCAAATTGAAAAGGAGAAACTTTAAGATATGTATAAAGATAAAGTTCAGTTAACGCGTATGTGGGTCGTAAAGCCGGCGGGAGTTGAGAAGTTTGGTAAGAACTTAGAAGACCATGCCAACTGGATGAAAGAGACGCATCATAAAGAGGGAGAAAAGGCACTTCTTGTTTATAATCTGTCTACGGGGCCTGAAATGGTTGAAGAAGAACCGACGGGGAATACTATTTTTGTCTTGACCGAAGTGTACGAAACGGAAAAAGGTATTGATGATCACTTTGCTCAGGCCGGTGAGACCTTAAAAATGACTCACGAATGGGACGAATTTAGCGAGGATATTGTAAATGAACTGTTTTGTGATAGAGCAATAATTAATCATTCTCTTTGGTAGGAGATGAGCAAACTTTCATCATTGGTGGAAATATGAAAACAGATTCAATGAAATTTTTGTGTTTTGCAATCTTGATTTTGGTAGTGACTTGTGAAGCTTATGGCTTATCTGAGCAAAATGATTTCAAGATCAGAAAAAATCTCTCTATCGGTTGGCCAAGCCCTCATGGACTATTGATGGATTTCACCTTCAGTATAGAAAGTGAGCAGTTGAAGGGATTCAAGCCATTTGTAGGAGTGGATTGGAATTATTTGAATGGGTTTCAAAGATTCGCATTTGGCTACGTTACCGGTATAGAATATGGGTTACAACTTCCGGTGAAGTTCAAACCCAATCTGATACTTAGTTCGTTTCTTGTTTTTGGAGGAGGCACTCGTATCCTACGTGGCGGTTGGGATGAATCGTCGCAGTCGCATGACCCTCCTCTTCCCTCAAACGCCTTTTTAATTGGAGCTTGGCTGGATTTACTAAAGTCTGATAGATATGATCTGAATATCGGATCTTCGTTTGGATTGGCAAACGTCCTTCAATTTCAAATATTAAATGAGCCTCCATACGAAGACCTAGATTTTTGGGAGCCGTGGACTTTTATCACTAAGCCAGATATGTCATTTACAGTCAGGTTTGATTGATTTTTTAATTGTGAGATATTGATTGGTCGTGATTTTCTAATGTCGATGTTTTTATGGATTACTTTTCTTATATATTCGGGGTGAATTGGCTAGAATTTATCTGTTATCCGACCTTGGATGAACATATCTGTTTAAATGGAGAATTGTAGTTTGAACAACCGCCTGAGTATTTTTCTAATTGGAATTGTTCTATCAATCTGTTCTCACATTAGCCCAATTGAGGCAGATATTGGGCTAATGTCAAATAAAGTCGCTGGTGAGGGGATATCTTCTGCTGGTTCCCGATTTAGCGAAAAAAGAGCGATTACGACTGAAACCGCACATTTAGCTCCAATACCATGGATAAGTTACGAGAAAGAGATTAATGATAACTTCGTTGTTGCCGAGAAGATTACTCTTGGGAGAAAAATGAAGGGAGAAATTGGAAGCGAGAGTGACAGAGATTGTTTCTACGTAGAGGTGTCTAGTATAATGAATATTTCCTTTAAACTGGAAACGTCTTTAAGTCTTCTTATTCCAAGTCCAGATATTGGTGTTACGGTTTATGCAGAAGATCAAGAAACGATCCTTGGTGCATTTATCTCTGACACAAGTAAGTCTGGGGAAATAAATATGGGTTTGTCTCCCGGCATTTACAATATTTTAGTAAACAGATTGCCCAATAGCCCTTTTGAAAAAGATTTGACATACGATTTGATTGTTGAGCCATTTTGTACGTTGGCGTGCTGGAACAGCCTCAAGAGGTTTGACCGATATTCTGGCGAATACGGTTCAGTATATGAACACGAAAGTTTGGGGTATACTCAATTGCCAAATAAAGCTGATGAGAATTACGGCGGGACAGTTGAGGGTTCTGTAATCGGTGAAGCTGTTGACGTCTTTGGTTACGAGATGGTTCAAGATGGAGAGTTAAATGTCGAATTTTGGACGTCTAGTCGGAGCTATGGAAAAACTGAGACGCTTCTGCATTCGATTCCCACCGTTGAATTATTTAAGGATGTAGATGGGCATTGGATTGTAATTGAAAAGTTTAATTCAATATCCAGTGAATTGATTACTCGAAATCTCGATGTGAAAAAGGGAACCTATTTAGTTGGGGTAAGTGTTGGAGGTATTGCGGAGAAAAATTTGAAGTACTATTTGAAAGTAACCGAAAACAAAAATTTAGATCCTCCGAGTCTGGTGGGTGATTCGGCGGAAATTTCTCTAATTCCTAGATTACCGACTGTGGGCGACAAGGTGTCTCTCAGAATAAAAGGTGAATTTCCTACTTCACATGCGATTATACGAGCTCTGAATGTCACGTCATCGGATCGGTTAATTGTAGTTGATATGGAAACAGGTTGGTTGGGTGAAGTTGGGGCTCAAGTATTGACGCCAGTCGATACAACTGCATTTCTAGGTTTGTTGACTGCTGGCGATCAAAGTGTAGTACTTAAAGTGAATGGTATTGAGATTAATCGATTAGCTTTTGAGGTTTTACCAATTGAAGATAGTCGACGTCTTCATGTATTGGCAAAGGTTGGGCGTAGAGAGAGTGCGTCGCCTTTACGTACTCGAGTAGATCGCTCAGTTGATTTTACGGTGTATACCTTCAGTCGTGATGATTCCAGTGACATGAAAATTGTTGAAGACTTTGAGTGGACTGTGCCTCCGAAATTGGTTGGTAAAATAAAGTCGGTTGGCTCGTTAGAGCTTACTACGGTGGCTAAGGTTGACGAGGAATTATTTTTTCGTGTGGGTGACGCCGAATCTAAATTTCGTGTTATAACGACGCCGAGTACAGCCGTTGAGGTTGTTATTGACCCGCCTACACTGCAGATAGATCCGGGTGCAACTCAGCGTTTTAGTGCAATCGCACGGGATAAATATGGCAATACGGTTCTCCGTAATTTTGGTTGGCATGTGGTTGGCGACATTGGAACGATTGATAGTCGCAGGGGAGATTTCAAAGCAGGAGATAAACCGGGAGAAGGTTGGGTCATTGCAGTAGCGAACACTCAATTGATCTTCTCCGACGTCGGAGCGAATCTCAAGAAAACCGGCAAGGTCGTAGTAGGTAGTGGAACGCCTAGAGATTTTACTCTTGATCAGAATACGCCAAATCCATTCAATCCATCCACACAGATTTCTTTTCAATTACCCATTAATAGCCGTGTAATTCTAACGGTGTTCAATTCATTGGGTCAACCTGTGGATCAACTGATTGATGCACAGATGAATACTGGAAGCCACGAAGTTGAGTGGCAACCAAACGATCATCGTAGTGGAGTGTATTTTTACAAACTCCGTACAGAGCCCATTGGAGAGACTAATATCTACGATTCGAAGTCTATACCGTTTGTTGCAAGAAAAAAGATGCTCTTTCTTCGTTAAGAATTGTTCACTGCTTCTGGAGTCTGACAACTCTGTAAAAGGCCCTTCGCAATTTCCTGGCCCTATTTTAGCATAAGAACCTTACGCTTATCCTCGTCTAGATCTTCGTAGATACGTTCACTGAATTTTAAATTTCTCGATCCTTGTCCTCCCCAATCGGGCATATGTCCAACACTATAGCAATAGTAAAGGGTACGTCGAGGACGCCCCGACCGCGACACAGTAGATCCATGCGTTAAAGCCTCGGTAAAAATTATCGCATCGCCAGCACGGGCAGGCACTGGGATTAAGGCAGGATTATTTTCTGGATGGTTGTCCCATGGCTTGGGGAAGTTGCTTTTATGGGCACCCGGTATAACAGCAAAACACCCATCCTCTTCATCACAGTCGAACATTGGGTAAACAACTTTAGTCAACGT
>JAYYVF010000115.1:0-103630 GCA_036343635.1 Candidatus Latescibacterota bacterium
ACTGAAAACCGAAGGTCAGGAGTCTCCCCTTTGTCCTCTGAACCTCCTGACACACGACACGGTCATCAGCATTTATGAGAGCTATTAAAGACTCATCTAGATACTCCAGGAGCTCCCCTTTTGCTTTGGCCACCCCCTCTAAAGATTCAAAATATTCGAGATGTGCAGTACCGATATTTAACAAAACACCAAACGTAGGCTGCGCAATATCACACAAATACCTGATATCGCCTTGCCTTCGTGCTGCCAATTCTAGTACAATCACTTCATGGTGTTCCTCAAGTTTTAAAAGAGTCTTAGGAACACCAATTTCATTATTTTCGCTACCTACACTCTTGAGCACGTTAAAACGTTGTTCAAGTACCGACGCTACCATTTCCTTCGTCGTCGTCTTTCCAGAAGATCCTGTTATACAAATTACAGGGATCTGAAATTTAGATCTATATCCTTTCGCAATCTGCCCTAATGCCACCTGTGGCGATTCGACTACCAACGTTGGCCCTAAATCACAATCAAAGACAAAATCACTAGCGACCACGGCAGCAACTGCGCCAAGCCTAAACGCTTCAGCAACAAATGAATGACCGTCATGGTTCAGCCCCCGAAGCGCCACAAATAGGTCGCCATCTTTAATCTGCCTCGTATCTGTAGATACCCCAGTGACCACGGAATGCGGTGCAAAGATACCTATAACCTCGGCTTCCGTCCACTCCCGAATTTGTCCAAGTGTTGACTCAATCATAATTGAATATTTTCAATTTGATGTTGACCTAACCGAGCTATAAAGAAAATTTTTTGCAACTAACCGATCATCAAGTTCAACAACACCTTGAGCGAGCACCTGTTCTGATTCATGCCCTTTCCCAGCGATTACAACCCAATCTCCAGACCGAGCTTCTGACAGAGCTTCATGAATAGCTTTAACTCTGTCCAACTGTATCTTAAACTGTGTTGAATCTTTAAAACCTGCAATTATTTCATCTATAATCTTCTGAGGATTTTCAGTTCGAGGATTGTCAGAAGTCACCCACGCAATATCAGAAAATTCATCGACAGTTTGGCCCATTGGAGCGCGCTTGCCAGGATCTCTATCTCCACCACAACCAAAAACGCACAGAACCCTTTCTGTAGTTATGGCCTGAACACTATTTAACAATTTTTTTAATGCATCCGGCGTATGTGCATAATCCACGACTATATGAAAGTCTTGACCTAAATCTATTTTTTCAAAGCGACCCGGGACAACCTCGATTTTGGATATTGCCTCACACATCACCTCAATATTAAATCCCAAGCCATAGCCTGCAGAAAGAACAGCCAAGATATTGTCACAATTAAACGCTCCGGTCAATTTAGTGGAAAACGAATAAAGACCATCTGGCGTAACTACATTTAACTTCATACCATCTACTTTGATTTCGGATTGTTCTAAACGAAAATCTGCCACCGAAGATTGGCCATATTTAATCACGCGGGCCTCTGTCCTCTCGGCCAATAGCTGAGATTTTTCATCATCGAAATTTAAAACAGCTACAGAATCCTTATCTAATTGATCAAAGAGAATCGCCTTTGCCTCGAAATATTTATCCATCGAATTATGGAAATCAATATGATCCCTAGAAAAATTCGTAAAAACTCCAACTGAGAACCTTATATTATCTACGCGCCCCAGACTTAGCCCATGTGATGAGACTTCGAGAGAAGAAAATTTTTTTCCCGCGTCTACCATCGACTTCAATGAACGATGCAAGACGTCTGCCTCAGGAGTTGTATTGCCAACAGCTCTGATAGAATCTCCTGCATATAGCCCCAAGGTACCAAGATATCCACACGGGCTGCCCAGTAGTTCTAATAACCGATATAGTAAATAGGCCGTAGTGGTTTTCCCATTAGTGCCAGTTATTCCAATATTGATTAGTTTTTCTGCAGGATCTCCGTACCACATTTGAGCAATATGAGACAAACACGCTCGGCTATCTCTAACTATTACCTGAGGAACTTCAAAACATACGGGTTCCTCGACGACCAAAGCTACCGCACCACGTTCGACTGCATGTCCTACAAATTCATGACGATCATGTTCCTGTCCACCGCGAAGGGCAAAAAAAAGATCACCTGGACTAACCTTTCGTGAGTCACAACTCAGACCATTTATCAAACAATCTATAACACCATTAACCTTAAAGGGTTGTGGAAAAGTCGAAACTAAATCCTTCAAAATCATGGATGAAGCCCCATCGCAAATCGTCTATGCATTTCAGGTAATACAGAGGCTATACTCTTTTCTTCAACATCTATAACCTTATGCATCAATGAGCCCATCGACACATGAACATCTGCACCAGGAAGCATTTCAATTCCCGGAGCAGGGTCCTGCGAAACTACAAAGTCACCTTCTCCATGTAAGATAAGCCGGCAACCACGCAATTTTGTCATAACACGAGCAGCCTGTTTAGTCATCCCCTTCAGTTGAGGCGCACTCAATAAGTTTTCGTGTTCGTCGAAAAAATATTGCTCTCGTGAGGCCAATATTTCACCTGGCAAATGTACAATTCGTTGCATCGTTCGCTGAAATACGGGAGCAGCGACACTTCCACCACCTCCTCCATTCTTAGGTTCATCGACCACTATCACACAAACATAGCGCGGAGCTGCAACGGGCAAAAAACCAGCAAAAGAAACTATCGCAGCTTCTTCATCATAACCTGAACCATCTTCTAATGCTTTTTGTGCAGTCCCCGTTTTTCCTCCAACATTAAGCCCAGGTATTTGGGCCAGTTTTCCCGTTCCATTATCAACAACGCCTTGCAAAAGGTTTCGTAGTTTTATTGCCGTTTCCGACCTCATTACTCGGCGTATAACCGTAGGCTTTAAGTCGTCTCTACCTTTATCATTGGCTTCCCTATTATTACGGACAATTCGGGGCGCTATTAATTCTCCTCCGTTTGCAATAGCACAATACGCTTGAGCCAATTGCAACACAGTAACGCTAACTTCTTGCCCTATGGCCATGGTTTCCAAGGAACGCTCGGACCAATCTTCCACGTTTCTTAACAAGCCGCTATTTTCGGCAGGCAAGCCAATACCAGTCCGTGAAGCAAAGCCAAATCGACGCATATGCTGATAAAAACGCTCCCGAGGCAATAACCGAGCAAATTTTATAAGTCCAATATTACTTGACTTCTGCAATACTTCAGCAAAAGTTAAATCTCCGTGCTGTTCTATATCACGGATAACGTCGCCGTTAGGTAAATGTAATTCTCCCAAACCGCAGTTCACCATATCATTAACATTCACCAATCCGTCTTCCAAAACAGCTGAAGCGACTATAACTTTAAACGTTGACCCAGGTTCATAGGCATCCATGACGACTCTATTCCTCCGCATAGTCGCGGTAGATTTCGCCACTTGATTTGGATCAAAATCCGGTGCATTAGCCATAGCTAATACTGCACCTGTATTGGGGTCCATTACTATGCCCATAGCACTAGTCGCATTTACATCTTCAACAGTCCTTTTTAGTTCCTCTTCTAGAATCCCTTGAAAAAAAGCATCGATGGTAAGAAAAATATCCCTTCCATCTTGAGCCGGAGTAGTAGCTTCGCTAAGCCCAGGAATCGGTTCTTTCGATTTTCCATAGACAAAGGAAATCTCTTTGCCATCAAAGTCACGAAGTTCTCCGTCAAAGGCGCGCTCGATTCCTTCTCTACCTTCATTATCAATACTCGTGTGACCAAGAAGTTGACCCGCCAAACTTCCTAATGGGTAATATCGACGGATCTCGTCGAGAACATCTATTCCATTCAGATCTGAAACAGAATCAAATAATTTTTCATCATCAATCCAGCGAGCAAGATACACAAACTTTCTGTCACCATTAATCAAGTGCTCTATTCGGCCCGAATCATCGTAACCCAACCCCCCAAACACATCAAGGACCCTTTCGGGGTCCTTGATGTGTTTGGGGGTTGCTACATAAGATCGAACAGTTAAATCCGTCGCTAACTCAGTCCCTCTTCGGTCGTATATACTTCCCCTACGAGCCTCAAGCTTGACTTCGCGAGCATATTGTTTACGTGCTTTTTGAGCATAACTGGGGCCTAATATTACCTGGACATGTACCAAACGTGCGAACAAAAATATCCAAAAGAACAAACCGAAAACCGTTGCAATCCCAAGTCGTTTCGGACCACTCCATTCAATTGCTATGCCGTTTTTTTTTGTCATACGTTTGGTGAACTTTCCCATACAGAATCTACTTGTTCCATGTAGAAGCCAATTGCCGAGAATGAGCCGGAATAAGTCCAATACTTAAAGATTTTTTTTGTATACGACCTGAACTCTTTTCTATAGCTATGTCAGCTCTCAATTTTTTTCGCTCTTCATATAGTTGTTTGAGTTCAATATTAATGCTGACAATTTCTCTTTGCACAGCACTTAATTCATCTTTTTGCCACACACGAAATAAAGCTGAAACCATAATCAAACCTATGAAGAAAAAACATCTAAATGAGTAAATCACTGGAATAGATTCCCCTGGAATACGAGTCATATTTTACTTCCCCTTTTTTCATAAATCCGCAGTACGGCGCTCCGAGCTCTACTATTCCGTGCAACCTCTTCTTTAGACGGATAAAAACGACCGGTCCCAACTTTTACAAATTCAGGCGAGCCACCACAAATGCACATTGGTAAGTGAGGAGGACAATTGCAACTACGAATAAGGTCAGCCATCTTTTTTTTTACTATACGGTCTTCTAGTGAGTGATAGGCTATCGTTGCCAATCTTCCTCCGGAATCAAGCCTCCGAAGTGCTATATTCAAGCCATCCGACAATTGTTCCAATTCATCATTGATAGCAATTCGAATCGCCTGAAAAACCCGAGCTAAAGTCTTATTTAACATCTTGGGTTGGGTACTTTCAACGACTTCACGCAAATGTCCAGTTGTCTCAATAGGGCAAGATGAGCGCCTAAGTACAAGGGCTCTAGCAATAGAAAAGGCATTGCGTTCTTCTCCATAATCACGCAGTATGTTCGCTATCTTATCCTGTGATGCACTGCGAACAAATTTAGCAGCATCCGTTGGCAGACTGTTGTCCATTCGCATATCAAGAGGACCATCTAATCGATAGCTAAACCCACGTACCGGAGAATCTATCTGACGTGAAGAAACTCCCAGATCATAAAGAATCCCGTGTATCTTATCAAAATGACATTCAGTAAGGATTCTATCCAATTCACTAAAGCTCCCGTGACGTAGATTAAAACGTGAATCAGTAGACAGTAATTGGGACACTTGAGAAATTGATTCCGCGTCTCGATCTATCCCAAGAACTGTAGCAGTTGGTCCTAAAATATTCAGCATAGCAGAGCTATGTCCTCCACCACCAACCGTAGCATCTACATAGACCCCATTCTCATCAGTAATTAATCCACTAACAACTTCCTGTACCATTACCGGTGTGTGATAAACAAGCGAACTACTCACGCATTGCTCCCATTACATTTGTAAATGCTCAGCTGCTTCCTCCATTCCTTGATCTGCCTCCTGGAGAAAAGCTATCCATGATTCAGGTTCCCAAAATTCTAGTTTATCTAAAGCACCAATCACAACTATTTGACCACCTATGCCCGCACGTTGCAACAATTTGCGTGGAAGGGCCGCTCTGCCCTGTCGGTCCATTTTTACTTCCGCAGCTTGAGATAACATTGCTCGCAAAAAAACTCGATTTCGACGTTCAGTTTGTGATAAATTCATCAGTTTTTTAGCCACCCCATCCCAAATATGCTGAGGATAAGCCGCCAGACAGCGGTCATAACCCCTTACGATTATAAAAGTATCAGCAGCCTCTGCAGGCAATTTTCGTCTGAATTCAGCGGGAACAAATATGCGACCCTTTTCATCTAAGGGAACATCATATTCTCCTAAAAACTGCATAATCGATCCTCTTTCAACCCTATTTGACCCATTTACACCATATTACACCATATTACACCATTCATAACATCATATTTATCCATGAACTTGTCAAGCACAAATGTTACAACCAGATACGAAATCTTGTTTGGTTATAATATTCAGCCGCCAACAACGGAATTTCGGCTTTTAATAAAGAGAATAGACTTGGGGCCAAGGTAGGAGTTAACACTTATTTCTTAAAAATAGCTTTTATTACTGATATATTTTGGGCTGGATTTTGGTCAGCGAAGATTATTTATGATAAAAAACTCGTCTAAATATCAACTTGCCTTCATCCATGTACTTTTGTTCATAATTCGTCCTTTCTCCCTCCCAAACTGCTTCAATAGGTTCCAATATTAGACTGTCTTCAAATACTTCCATCATTACTTCAAAATACTCTTGATGATCTGTAGCCAACCACACTCGCCCTCCGACACACAAAGTTCGCTCGACCTCTATCCTAAATTCTGTATTAATCAACCGTCTCTTATGGTGTCTCTTTTTGGGCCATGGATCTGGGAAGTAAATATGGTAAGCTTGAATAGATTTCCCAGGAAGAAAACACTCGACAAATTCTCGTGCATCCGCGCGAACAAAGCGCATGTTACGTAGATTTGCATTTATAGTTCGCTTGTGAGCTAGACGCAGATACTTTGTTGCCCACTCAATACCAAGAAAGTTTGAATTAGGATTACGCTTTGCAGCATCAATCAGAAAACGGCCTTTCCCGATACCGATCTCTATCTCTACGGGCCTAGTGTTGCCAAAAACGGATAAAAAATCAACCTTCGAGTCAGTTTCCTCTACATCCTCTATCGGCAAAAGTAAATTAAATCCTGGATCCACTGACATATATTCATCTCAATATTTTACAAAAAGAATGGGCACCAATTCAAACAGAATTCGCGCCCATTCAAAAAATCGCTATAAACAAAAGCTACATCAACCCGTCTCTTCATTTTGGACAGGCATTCCACAGAATTGTTGGTAGTCTATCAGTTTAGTGATAGTCGGATGATCTCCACAGACAGGACAGGAAATATCTCTGCGAAGTTTAAGTTCACGAAATTTCATTTCCATGGCATCATAGAGCAAAACCCGGCCAATCAAAGGTCTACCTTCTTCAAGGATTAATTTTACAACTTCAGTGGCTTGCATTAAACCAACCGTCCCCGGCAAAACCCCCAACACGCCTCCCTCAGCACAACTCGGAACCTCTCCTGGTGGAGGTGGCTCGGGATAAAGACACCGATAACATGGACCCTTGCCAGGCATGTAAACAGTTGCTTGCCCTTCAAAACGAAAAATACTCCCATCGACAACCGGGAGTCCCACCATTACGGCCGCATCATTAACCAAATATCGAGTCGGAAAATTATCACAACCATTCACTATAACATCGTATTGCTGAAAAATATCAAACACATTTTCTGACGTTAATAATTCATGATGAGCTTTTATATTTATGCCTGGATTTAATTCTAAAAGCCGATCTCTTGCTGCTTCTACTTTGGGGCGACCAATATCTGAGTGACCAAAAAGAACCTGCCGCTGCAAGTTGCTCATATCAACCACATCAGCATCAACTAATCCTATAGACCCAACCCCAGCAGCAGCCAGATAGAGAGCAGTTGGGCAGCCTAAGCCACCTGCTCCCACAAGTAAGGCCCTCCCCTTGAGTAAGCGCTGTTGACCCTTTTCACCAACCTCAGGCAAAATTATATGACGAGCATAGCGCTGAAGATCTTCCTCCGATAATAGACCCCCCTGTTCAAATTCGTAACCTGAATCTTTCCATGCTTTAAATCCTCCGACCATAGATCTAACTTTAGTATAACCCAAAAATCCTAGGTCACGCGCTGCCAGAGCAGAGCGATTACCTCCAGCGCAATACAGAACAATGGGGGCAGCTCGATCCATTGTAACATCCTCTTCAATATTCATTTCCAAAAACCCACGAGGAATAATATGTGCACTCGGGATATAGCCATCAATAATTTCATCGCGTTCACGAACATCTATGATATGAACAGCTTCGCCTGACCCTAATTCCTTATTAACTGCCTCGACGGAAACTTCACTAATAGTTTCCTTCACTTTACTTAAAAGCTCATTTGAAGTAATACTCATTCGGCACCCCAGTTATTTTTTACTACTAAACACTGAATAATATTTACTATCTTCATACTAATTATTAGTCTCCCCCATTCCAAAATTAATCACCAAATTACATATTCTTTCAGCAATGTAATCAACCTCGTCCTCTGTCGAAAAACGGCCCAATCCAATTCGCAAGGTCGAACTAATTTCATCAATAGTACGCCCCATTGCAGCCAAAACATGGGAAGGAATATCAGAATTTGAAGAACAAGCCGCTCCAAGAGAAAGAGCTATTTCTGGTAATTCCGTCAAAGCTCGTGCGGCATCCAAACCTGGGATACTAAAACTTAAATGCCCGGGAAGCCGATCTACCTCCGAACCATTCAGTTGGACCTGTGGTAACGCAGACTTAATCCGATTCCAAAGACTCATTCTTAATTCGTTCAGCCTGAGACTTTCGTTTTCCCAAAGTTCATCGGCAAGATTACAGGCTGCCCCGAAACCGACAATCCCTGGAACATTCAATGTACCTGCACGCAAGCCCCGTTCTTGTCCTCCACCATGTGTTTGAGGCTTCAATCGAACTCTAGGTTTTCCGGACCTGACAAATAGAGCTCCCACACCTTTGGGAGCATATATTTTATGTCCAGAAAACGACAACAAATCTATATTACACTCCCGAACATCCAATCCGATTTTTCCAATAGCCTGTGTTGCGTCACAATGGAAAAGTACCCCGTGTTTACCGCAAATCTCACCTATCTCACTAATGGGATGAATCGTTCCGACCTCGTTATTGGCCGCCATTAATGAAACCATGATTGTCTGAGAATTAATAACTTCATCAAGTTCAGACAGACGAATACACCCATGACTATCCACGGGCAAAAACGTAACCAAAAATCCTTCACGCTGAAGGACTTCACATGTTTGCAGAACCGCTTCATGTTCGGTCTTACAGGTTACGATGTGTCCACTCTCTGCATGTTCGGCCACGCCACTTAAAGCTATATCTATAGATTCCGTTGCACCTGAGGTAAACAAAATTTCCCGCGCGCTAGCTCCTACAAGACCCGCCACTTGTCCTCGGGCATTTTCAACAGCAGACAATGCCTCATTGCCATATCCATGAGTCGAACTGGAAGGGTTCCCAAATTTTTCAGAAAAATATGGCAACATCTCAGCCAAAACCCTCTTATCGACTGGGGTAGTAGCTAAATAATCGGCATAAACTAAATGCTGAGTTACCATCCGTTAGAGTTAAGCGCTAAATGATTCACCGCATCCACATGTAGTACGAGCATTAGGATTCTCTATTTTAAATCCGGCTCCCATCAGACCATCCTGATAATCTAGTGTCACACCATTTAAATAGAGACTACTTTTCATATCAACAAAAATCTTTACACCAGCAGCCTCGAAGACATGATCTAAATCATCACAATTATCGGCGAACTCTAGATCATACTGAAATCCCGAACACCCCCCACCTTTAACCGCCATTCTAAGCCCTTCAAGCTTCTTGTCATTTTCGCTAATAAGCGTTTTTATTTTTTGAGCTGCCGCATCAGTTACGGTAATCATGCAATAGTCCTTTCAAAATACAAAAACCCAAAAAAGGGTTCTGACAAAATATACCGATGCTTCGGCAGTTGTCAATCAGATACCTATCCACTAATCTTTTAATAAAATTGTCACATTTGATTCATCTCTCAAAGTTGAAATATCAAGGCAATAAAATTTACTATGACAAACAAAATAACTTTATTTTATCTACTGATCGATCCTAACGTAACAGCAAGAATAAATTAGAAAAATATGTAACGTTTTTTGAAGCGTTCCAAACTATTCTTTTTCTGGAGAAAATGGGTTTGTTTTATTCTGTACTTTTTATGTTTTTGACGACCATGACTTCGCTGTGGCCAACAACAGTCAAGCCATTCTCTTTGAGATCTTTAACCAGAAGTGCCGAAAAAATAGTCTGGGTTCACTGCAAAAATGCAAGTCCGACATTAAAAAATGGTGAGCTTTATACCGATTATGAATTCACAGTAATTGAGACAATAAAAGGATTGCACACTCCTAATCTTAGATTGTCACTTCCTGGAGGCAATTTTCAAGGTACAAACTATCATATAGTTGGGATGCCAATTTTCAATCCCGGCACAGAGGAGTTGCTTTTTCTTACGCACGCACCAAAGAAAAATTCTGCGTGGCCTATCGGACTCTATCAAGGAGCAGCCCGAATCATACGCGACAGAAACGGAATAGATCACATTTTCCCTCGTCAAAAACCTCTTTTGACAGAAACTTCCACATCTAGGAAGTTGGCCTCGCCGAATCAGAATTACAACTTTAGCGGGAAGCCTTTAGACAATGTCCTGATCCATATACGAAGCCTAATTTCAGGTCGATCCAATGACCATTAAATACTTGTTTTATTTATTATTTATACTTTCCTCTTCAGTTAATGCTTTCCTCATACAAACATTCCGAAACGAAAATAACATACCCATACAACAAAGATGGCATAATGCGGAAAATATTAGTATCACCATGGATATTGCCGGTTCCGACGACCTTGAACCAAAACAAACTTATAAAATAATAAGAGAAAGCTTCCAGGTATGGGAAGATGTTAGTACTTCCAATCTGCATTTCAAATTCACAGAAAATTCCAATAATAAAAGACCATCCCAAAAAGACCGTATTAATCTAGTGTTCTTCGATGAGACCAATGAATATTTACAAGCGCCAGAGGGATCTGGAGTCATCGCCATCACCCGGGTAAATTCAATCACTAAGACGGGAGAAATCATCGATGCCGATATCATTTTTAATGGCCGAGATTTTAACTTTTCAGCGGAAGCCCATTCAGTTAACACTATAAACCTAAAGGATGTCGCTGTACACGAAGTTGGTCATTTAATGGGCTTAGAGCATACGCCACTTGATGGACACCCAACCGTACGCCCTACAATGAACCCTTACAATCGAGGAGATGAGCAGGGTGAAGGACAATCTCTAGAACCTGATGACATCGCCGGTATAAGTTACTTGTATCCCGCTAGTAATTATTTAAGCCGAGTCAGCAATGCAAACGGTGAAATATCCGACGTAGACGGAAATCCGATTTTTGGTGTTCATGTAATTGCCAAGAATATAAAGACCGGTGCAGTGACAAGTACAATATCAGGCGCATTTGATAAACACGTTAATGAGGGGAAATATTACATTATGGGACTTCTCCCTGGATTATATAAAATATATATTGAGCCCATTAGTGGCGAGATAGGTCCTAAAAACTTTGGTGGTATTTTTTCTGATTTCCCGACTAACTTCAGCATCGAGTTTTATGACAATATTAAATTAGAAAATTTAGCCATACCGTTAACTGTCACAGCAGGAGAAAACCTGTCAGGTATCAACTTTATTACGGGTCTAACCCGCCCGGGATATCCTTACGTTGAATCCCTTAGTCAAATATCTAATACTCCTGATCAGAAAGGCCCTTATGTTGTCCGCGCATCGACAAAGGACACCCAATATTTATGGTTAGAATATTGGAGTAACTCAGACAAAAGGATATACCGTTTATCAATGCTTCGTAATGATTCAGGAATTTTCGTAGGAGAAATTCCTGGCCAGCCTGCCGAGACCCAAGTCAATTACCGCTTTGAAGCGCAAGGTCCAAATGGTTCAACAACTATTTCTCCAAGTGGAGAGCATACATTTTATTTCGATATAATTCACGAAAGGGAATTGGAGCAACTGATTGCATTTACCGCCCTTCGAAACGAAAATATCGTAACAGTCTACGGAATAAATTCAAACAAAGAATTGGCTCGAATTTCGGTAGGGGAACAACCCATTCAAACACTGTTACATCAAGATCGAAATGAGCTTTTCGTAACCAATTTAGGATCTAATTACATCAGCGTCATAAACACCAAAACCTTTCAAGAAGAAGCCCGCATACCTACGGACAATCAACCTCTTGACTTAACTTTCTCCCCCGACAAATCGATACTCTACGCAAGTAACTCTGGATCTGCAACTATAACCATAATCGATACCAACAACCGTATGGCACGTTCCGTTTCATTGCCAAATATTCAACGTGGCCCTTTCGGCATCGCCGCTGGAAATAAAAGAATTTATATTACAGATATTGATGTAGACCGTGTAATGTCACTAAATACAGATGGAAGTTTCCGCAAAAGTATCCCCGTTCCACCCCAACCACGCTCATTAGCATTGGATTACCAGAGAGACTTTCTATGGGTGTCATGCCTTAACAGCAATCTTCTAACATTGATTGGAACTCAAAAAGAAGAGGTCATAGACCAAATAGAACTTCCCGTTTCTGGCACCTTTGCTATAGAATTAGATATTAAATCTGGCACGGTATTCGTGAGTGCACATCATGACAATGCTCTCATTATTGTTGACGGTCAAAATCGGGAGATCCTTGCAAATATCAACACTGGCATTAACCCTCGTGGAATTTTTGTATCGCCTGAAACCGGCAACCTTTACGTGACTAGTGCCCAATCGAACAAAACTCTATTGATAAACTTGGATAATTTTGCAGTCGTTGATTCTTTTTCTACTGGAATAGAGCCTCGTGGGATTGCCGTAATAAATCCTTCACGATCCATATCACCAACGATTGTTTCGACATTAACTAATGAACAGCCTAAAAAACCATCGCTTTTGAGTTTTCCAAATCCATTTAATTCAACGACAAAAATTCTTTTCAATATTCCAGAAACGAAGAATAATACTATAGCTAACCTGACGGTTTTCAACTTACTTGGTCAACACGTTCAAACTTTGCAAAACTCAAAATTACAACATGGACCCCACACAATAAACTGGGATGGGAGAGACAAAAATGGAAATTATTTGGGAAGTGGATATTACTTTCTAAAGTTTGTTCACAATAATATCGAATTGAAACAAAAAATCACCCTAATTCGTTGAATCAGAAATAAATCCTTCAACGCTAAAATAGCGGAACCCAGTATCACAAAAGAAGGTTACTATCCTCTGATCAAAATTAAGATTTTCTGCAACACGAAGACTCGCCGCAACATTTGCTCCTGAAGAAGGACCTAAAAGCAGACCCTCTTCGCGCGCCAGTCGTCTGGCAAAATAAAATGCTTCACTATCATCTATGGCGATTATCTCATCAATCATTTTGCGATCCAGCACCGTTGGAACAAAACCTGCTCCTATACCTTGTATTCCGTGGAGCCCTGGTGATGAACCACTCAATACAGCCGACCGAGACGGCTCTACGGCAACTATATGTAATTGGGGAATTTCTTTTTTCAATACCTCACCAACACCCGTGATCGTTCCACCCGTTCCGACCCCAACCACAAATGCATCGATGTCCCTACCTGTAACCTCAAGGATCTCTTTTGCTGTCGTTTCAATGTGAGCCATAGGATTCGATTCATTATCAAATTGCTGCGGCATAAAAAACTTAGTAGGCTCGCTATTCACTATTTCTTTGGCACGCTCTATAGCCCCTGCCATGTCTTCCTTGGCAGGTGTCGTCTCCAATTCCGCACCGTAGCTTAACATAACCTGCCGACGCTCAGAACTCATGTTGTCAGGCATCGTCAAAATCAAGCGATAACCTAATGCAGCCGATACCATGGCTAGTGCAATTCCTGTATTTCCACTCGTGGGCTCCACGATAGTCATACCTGGACAAAGTTTTCCCGAACTTTCTGCAGCACGAATCATATTAATTCCTATCCGATCCTTTACACTCCCCCCTGGGTTACGTGACTCAAGTTTACCCCACACAGCACAACTCCCCGGGGGCACAACACGATTTAGACGCAATAATGGCGTTTGTCCAATAGTATCCAAGATTGTATTTGCAGTACGCAATAAACAACATCCTACGAAATGTACGATTTGACTACTCGAGCCCTAATTCAAAACAATACTTTTGCAAACTAAATTCTTCAAATCGGCCTTTAGCACATACTATCCGATTCCCTTTTTCTAAACCATCAAATGTCGTTCACTTATTTCACCACAAAGACACAATTCCAATTGACTGATTATTTTACGAAAATTTAATCTCGTTGTTTTGCTTTGCCGCCGATGCAGTGGTAAAACCTGAGTACGGTATCTGTCCTCCAGTGCCCTTTGAGTATCACAATTTAATTTAGGAATAAGTAATGCTCGAATTTCCGAAAAATTAATATTTGGAGTTCCCACACCATTTGCAACTGATAAGATTTGACTCCTGCCATAACGTGTCTTAAAAAAAAACCAAACAAAAAATGCATTCACTCCCTCAAGACGCACTAGATCTACGAAACAACCTACATTTGCTCGTTCACGACCCGTATAAACCATCATCCGATTTTTTCCCAATGCACCAGCTCCCGATCGAGCCAATAAAAAATCACCCCTATGAACACGGCTCCGTTCAGGATCAAATTCCCCCTCAGCCTCCACCCGCATTAACTGCCTCTGCAATAAACCCGTTTCTGTAATATCTCCTTGGCGAATAACAGGCCTCCCGAGATCAACATGCTTCATCTTTCGACCTGTGACAATAGGACCATATGTCAGATGTTCCACAAAATCACCAAGAGGCATTAACTCAAAGTTACATTTTAATTTTTCAAGCATCTTAGGTCCAGACCAATAACTAGGATCCCACCTCCGGCCAGACAAAGAAGAACTCTTTAAAGTAAATTGATTGATTGTCTCTGATCTTTTCTTTAAAGCTGCTTTTAAATAGCCGTCCAAATCTTTCCCATGGACCGTATGTCGCGGACCAATCATATGGACCCGATTACCTCTAATCCTACCAGTCTTCTTAGGACGACGTGCCAAGAGCATACAAGTTTGCACATTTAGTCGATTACGTCGAAAAATAGAATTAGGTAATTTAACAATACAACGCAGATCCATCCTTTCTAAAAACCAATCCCTCGACTTCTGATGGATCGTATTCGAAAACAAACTATCAGGAAGAACTTGAATTATCCAGCCACCCGGTCTAGCCAATTGCAATGCACGCTCTACAAAAAGTAATTCAATCGGACAACTTCGCACGTTTTGTCCAAAATTATTGATTACTTCAAACCGATCCGATGTGGAATCTTTATCGCTCATTTCTAAAATGGGAAGAAATCGACGCACGCGACCGAAAGGTGGGTTACCTACCACAATATCAAAAGATGAATCTTCAACTCCAGGGAAATTACTCCAGAGAGCATCGCCAAAATGACGAATTTCTCCAATTCCATTCCAACGATCATCTATCTCAATTCCATGAACTGCACCAACGCATCCCTGCCGATCATTGAGAATCGAATCCAACCAAACTCCAGCCCCAACTGCTGGGTCAATAATCCGAAAATTTGTAAGATCATTCACGCCGAACCGCCTAAGTAATTCCCATCCAAAATCCACAACACATTTTGGAGTAAAGTATTGAGCAAGCATTCTATTTGGCTCTATATTTTTTGTAACCATAGATATTTAACAATTCAAATAATTTTAGGGAAACACCGATTCATTTAAAAGTAATCAAGAGAAAAACAATTCCTAATCCACTAGCCAACTCAGTATAACTCAAAAAGAGCAGCAACACCCATTCCTCCTCCGACACACAAAGCAGCGACACCAAAACGCTTTCGGCTACGAAGCATTTCATAAATTAAAGTGGTTGCTATTCTCGCTCCACTCGCACCCACAGCATGCCCCATGGCAATACCACCCCCCAACACATTCACAGAATTCCAATCCAATCTCAACTCACGTCCAACAGCTAAACTCTGGGCCGCAAAAGCCTCATTAATTTCAAAACGACCGATATCGCTTAAACTCATACCATTTTGGTCCAACAATTTACATATTGCTGGCGCGGGTCCAATTCCCATAATCTTTGGATCGACACCAACACTAACAACATCGCGCAAATAAACGAGTGGCTTTGACTCAGTCGAACGAGCTGTATTATCGCGCATCATTAGCAAAATAGCAGCTCCATCATTTATCCCCGCTGCGTTCCCTGCCGTCACAGTTCCATTCGACATAAACGCTGGCTTTAATTGCTCCAAATCTTCAATAGTTGCTCTCGGTCGAGGATGTTCATCCTTTGACTGAGAAGTTAATACTCCCGAGGAGTTCACCTCTACAGGAACTATCTCATCTGAAAAGAAGCCCTTGGAATTAGCCAAAGCCCAGCGCTTCTGACTCCTTAAAGCAAAATTATCCTGTTCCTCGCGGGTTACTTTATATTTCGATGCCAAATTTTCAGCAGTAACACCCATATGACAATCGTAGAAACAATCCCAAAGACCATCAGTTAGCATTAAATCCTTCACCTCAGAATGACCCAACCTGTTCCCCCAACGAAAATTCGGGAGGACGAAGGGAATCTGACTCATGTTCTCCATTCCTCCAGCAACTACAAGATCACACCGTTTTAAGGACAACGATTCCCAAGCAAGTCCGACCGCCCGTAAACCCGAGCCACATAATTGGTTTATTGTTAATGCAGAAACTTCATAAGGTAAACCAGCACCAATAGAAACCTGCCTGGCGGGATTTGCCCCTGCTCCTCCTTGGTAAACCATACCCATTATTACTTCATCAATATGTTCAGGAGAAATACCGCCTCTATGTAACAACTCTTTTAAGGAAACTTCAGCTAATTTAACTGCAGCAACATCAGCAAACATACCACCAAAACGTCCCGTTGCAGTCCTCACAGCCTCAACGACTACGATATCTTCCATTTCACAAACATCCTGATTGACTGTTAAAGTAAATGTAACTACATTTTATCTCAGATTATCTATAAGGAGTCGGTATGCCCTGGGCAAAAAGCAAAAATTTTCTCGAAATCGTCCAGACAAGCTCTATTGTCCTTTATCTGGTGTGCTTGGGTGGTTACGCGATACCGTTTGATCCTTTGCATGAAATATATGACAGCTATCGTGCTGATATTTTTGGCTTCACTTTCTTTTCACTCTTTATAGCTTCTACCATCTTACTAGAATTTGAAGATCCAGCCAAAAAAGAAAACATAGATTAACAAACCATCCTTACAACGGGGCTGTAGCTCAGCTGGGAGAGCATCGCGTTTGCAACGCGGAGGTCGTCGGTTCGATCCCGATCAGCTCCACCAAATTATCGCTATAGAGACCCGCTATAATTATTTAAACTTAGCGGGTCTCTTGTACGGTTTCTTATTTGAACATACTTTATTTAATAAAACTGAAATTCAAGTTTTAGCATTACTTCTGTTAAAAAATTTGTAAATAGTTCATCTCAATACGGTAGCCCATAAATACTCACTATAGCAGTTAATAACCAGAGAATCACTGTTAGTTTTAAAGGTTTATCTCCCAAAACAACTGAAGTAGGATTGTCTCCACGCCCCTCTTCGTATACTACATAAAGGTATCGTAGCAATCCGTAAAGAACAAAAGGGATTGTCCACTCCAAATTTTTTGAAACTAATGTTTGGGAATCGCCCACTCCCATTGCGTAAAGTGAATAACATACCAGCGTAGCCGCTGTGAGAATTGCAATAACCTGGTTTAAAAACGGCAAACTATACTGAGCCAAAATAGTTCTATGTCCGACAGCATCATTCTTCAAAAGAACGAGTTCCTGTCGGCGTTTTATGCACGCCAAAAAAAGAGCTAATGTGAAGGTGCATAGCACGAACCATGAAGATATCGCTACCTGTAAGACTACCCCCCCTCCTACAGCTCTGAGTAAAAATCCCGCAGAAATTGTAATCACATCTATAAGCACTATATGCTTCAGCCAAATAGAATATGCAATATTTTGCACAAGATAAACTACGGCAATCCACCCAAAATTATTTTCTAAATTAAATGCTATTGTAATTCCTATTGCAGACAGCAGCACCGACACAAAACATGCTATAGACACAGATAAATCCCCAGCAGCAATAGGACGAAAACGCTTTTCTGGATGCAGGACATCCTTATTTCGGTCGACTATGTCATTAAGCATGTACACTGAACCACTAAGGGCACAAAAGCAAAATAAGGCATATACCGATACTAGTAGTAAGTTTAGATTAAAAAGGTTGTCAGAAAACACCAACGCAGGAAGTACAAATATATTTTTTAGCCACTGCTTTGGACGAAGAGATACTATAATTTTTAGAATCATTCTTGCCGCCGAATACAGAAATGAGATGACAATCAATTTACCAAATAGTCTCAGGTCACAGATACGATTAAGATAAAGGTACGCATCCCTAAGACGCGTTAAATTTAAATAACTATATTTTACTTGTGATTTAAACGTCACCGACAGAAAAATCAACTCATATAATCAAAATAAAGTCACTATATTGCAACAGGATTACAAGATATTTATCTTTTTGGATTATTGTTACAGCAAATTAAACCTGTAAATCAACGCGAATAGATTTAGCCGACAATTAAATAAAATCGGGTTGATTTTTTAATTGTGTAAAGAGAATCATTGATGTCGACTTTTACTATCTTAACTGCGTTAGCCTTTATTTTATTGATTGCTGTTTTGGCTTTTTTCGGGCGAAAACGTCTTATCAAAAACAAACAACTAAGATTACGAGTATTAAGGGGGCGACGGTCCTTTATTGGTCTTAGTATCCATAATGCAGAAAAGAAGCTAATCTCTTATTCGGACCTTTCTATGGATATAATCAGTGTAAAAAAAGACATAGAAAATTCCCAGAATATGTTTTTGATGCGAAATAAAAATCTTCTGAATTTAGCAGAGCTTACAAAACTAATAGATCTCAAAGCAAGTTTGCTAGAAAAACACGTTGTAGATTTACGCAAAACATCAACTACAACTCAAGTCACAAAAAACTTAACCACAAACACTACAGTGGTACCGAAAAAGGACTTGGAATCGAAAACTTTATCGCCTGAGAAACAACGTAAAACCATCGAGGAAGAATTGCTAGATAAGATAAACAAACTTAACAACAGAGATTAGGACGCAACGAATATCGAATATTAAGCAAATTACCAAAATACCTTAAGAAAAAACCGACTACTCCAAGAAAGGATCTAATCGGCGTTAAAATATGACGAATTCGATTAACTCAATCGTCAAACCTCCATAATTTCCGCCTCTTTTTTCTTTGTTATTTCATCGATAGTTTCCGCGAATTCATCCGTTAATTTTTGGATGCGATCTTGACCGTTCCTGGAATCATCTTCCGATAATTCACCTTCTTTCTGAGCATCTTGCAGCATATCATTGCCGTCTTTCCTCGCATGCCTAACTGCAACACGGGCATCTTCCGCACGATTTTTTGCAACTTTTGTGATATCCCGTCTACGATCCTCTGTCAACTCAGGAATTGGTACCCGTACGATAGATCCGTCATTCGACGGATTGAGTCCCAAGTTCTTCTCTGCCCTAATTGAATTTTCAATTTCAGGGATCAAATTCGCTTCCCACGGCTTTATAACGATCAATCTAGGCTCGGGAACACTAAGTGTTGCTACCTGACTTAAAGGTGATTGATTACCGTAGTAATCAACCCGAAGGTTTTCTACCATCGAAGTCGAAGCACGACCCGTACGAATAGTAGACAGATCTCGTCGTAGCGCCTCAATCGCACTTTCCATAGCTGCTTTTACTTCCGCCAAAACCTCTTCAAGCATAATGGATAGACCTCCGCTGTTGCAAAAAACCTGAGTAATAAAACAAATCTAGTTTATTCACCCAAACGAAAACTCGAAAAACGTCTTACCCCAATCTTCTCTCCAATTTTCGCCGTCAACCCCGTGATCATCTGCTCAATTGTCTGGTCCGGGTTTTTAACAAAAGGTTGCTCCATAAGACAGTTTTCCTGGTAAAATTTTTCAACCCGACCTTGAACAATTTTTTCAGCAATCTGCTCAGGCTTACCTTCATTCTTCGCCTGTTCCAAATAAATGCCACGCTCTCTTTCTAGTAATTCGGCTTCGATATCTTCCCTTTTGACCGCCAATGGCTGAGAGGCAGCAATATGCATAGAGACATCGCGAGCAAATTGCTGAAAGTCTTCCGTCCTTGCCACAAAATCGGTTTCACAATTAACCTCTACCAACACACCTAACCGGCTACCAGGATGGATATAAGAGACTATCAAGCCATCAGTGGCATCACGACCGGCTCTCTTCTCAACTGCCGCCATTCCCTTTTTTCTCAAATACTCTACTGCCTTTTCTAAGTCTCCATCAGTCTCCTTTAGTGCCTGCTTACAATCCATCATTCCCAAGCCCGTCGACTTACGGAGCTCCATTACTGTTTTTGCTGAAATTTCTGCCATTTTCTTCCCCAACTATATTGCAATGAATTCGTTTACACGATCAATTAATTTTTCACCTACTGAGCCTTCACTGCTTCTTGTGCGGCATTAGCTTCATCCTTTTTCGCCGCTGCTTCATCCTTTTTCGCCGCTGCCTGAGCTTTACCCTCAATTGCAGCATCTGCTAAATATTGACTAATCAAACCGATTGAACGGATAGCATCGTCATTACCCGGGATCGGGAAATCGACCTGGTCTGGATCACAATTTGTATCGACAATTGCTATAGCTGGAATACTCAATTTTGCAGCCTCACGAACAGCTATATGCTCCTTCCGAATATCAACAATCACCACCAATCCCGGAACACCACCCATATTACGTATCCCAGCCAAAGTCCTAACAAGACGGGCACGCTCTTTTTCCAACAAGAGTACTTCTTTTTTCTTTAATTTTTCATACGTTCCATCTGTAGAAATGCGATCTAAATGATCCAGATGTCTAATACTCTGTCTTATTGTAGGCCAATTCGTAAGCATACCACCTAACCACCGATACGTAACGTAAAACTGCTCACATCGTTCGGCCTGTTCCTGTATTATATCAGCAGCTTGTTTCTTTGTGCCAACAAACAGAATGGACCTACCACGACTGGCGGCATCACGCACAGCATTACAGGCCTCTTCGATTTTGGCAACAGTTTTTTGTAGGTCTATGATATGAATTCGATTACGCTCAGTGAAAATATACTGTCGCATTTTAGGATTCCAACGCTGGGTCTGATGACCAAAATGAGTCCCTGCTTCAAGCAAATCTCTTATGTTTACCTCAGACATCCTGACACACTCCCATTTTCGATTTTATCCTCCGCTCTCATCATCTATATACAGAATACCCGTAGGAGGATCCTACGGGTACACCACTGCATATATCAAAAAGCGTGTGTATTTTTTACGACATAAATCCTTAGCGCTTAGAAAATTGAAATTTCTTGCGAGCACCTGCTAGACCATACTTCTTTCTTTCTTTCTCGCGAGCATCCCTTGTAAGAAACCCACCTTTTTTTAAGGCAGCACGCATCTCTGGATCATATTTAATGAGCGCACGCGCGATTCCTAAACAAGCAGCACCAGCTTGCCCTCGCAGTCCCCCCCCATTGGTAGAAATATGCACGTTAAAACGACCCCGAGTTTCTGTAAGATCCAACGGCTGTACGAGTATCATTTCGAGTGCGCCTCGCCTTAGGTAATCACCTACAGCTCTACCGTTCATAAAGATCTCACCCGTTCCAGGAAACAAGCGAACCCGCGCTACTGACGTTTTTCGACGCCCAGTGGCTTCATAATTTTCTTCCGGCATTCCTCTGAAAAACCTTTCTTATTACTAAAAAATTGTGTGGAGGCCTCGATTAAAGATCCAATATAACTGGCTGCTGCGCATCGTGCCGATGTTCAGGACCGGCATAAACACGAAGTTTTTTCAAAAGTTGCCGTCCTAACCGATTATTCGGTAACATACCCCATACGGCTTTCTTAAGAACACGGTCTGGATGGTCTTCCATCATTCGCTCAAAGCTTGTCGTGCGCAAACCTCCAGGATATCCCGTATGTCTATGGTAGACCTTTTTTTCTGCCTTAGATCCGGTTACCCGAATCTTGTCAACATTAACAACAACTATGTGATCACCCATATCCATGTGCGGAGCGTAGGTGGGTTTATGCTTACCTTTTAGCACTTGAGCTATTTGAGAGGCCAACCTCCCCAACACTTTGTCAGTGGCATCTACCAAATGCCATTGATGTTCTATACTCGATGCTTTAGGAGAATATGTCTTGTTAACCATGTGATCCATTCCAAAAAAAACCATTTAAACTTAAATAAAACCCGTACAAGACGAAAAAAATAGGCGTAACCGATTATATTGTCAAGACTTCGCACGCATACGCCAAAATAAAACAACAACAAAAATGCAGATTAAAACCAATATGATCTTACTGTATGAATTTACAATCTCCACCAAAAGCGACCAGTTTGTTCCCAACATAAAACCAAAATAAAACAATAATCCGTTCCATATTAAGAGGCTAAATAAGCCACATACAGCCACATACAGCCAATTCAACTTTGCAATTCCTGAACAAACAGAAATTATAGACCGAACACCAGGAAGAAAACGATTAGCCGCAACCAACAATCCTCCGTAACGAACTATCCAAAGTTCTGCCTTTACTAATTTCTCTTCGGATACATAGGAAAACAGTCTAGTACTGAAAACTTCCCGACCGTATTTTAGCCCCAAAAAATACATGATCATAAATCCAACCTCGCCACCAACAACGGTAGCTATCAAAACCGGCCATAGTATTAATCGCTCACTAGCCACCAGATACGCACTAAATATCACAACTGTATCACCCGGTATTGGAGGTATTAGATTCTCAAATAACGCACTAAAAAAAAGGCTGGCATAGATCCAAATTGGATCTAATTCCAGTAAGGCTTCAGGCCAATCAAACAATTTCGAACCCATTTCATTTTAATTCCGGCATAACAGCGCTACGGCCTGAGCGGCGATGCCCTCGCCTCTACCCACAAAACCAAGTCCTTCTGTGGTTGTGGCTTTTATAGACAACAATTCAATTTTTATTCGGAGAGTTTCTGAAAGACATTTTAACATGTCGTTTATATAGGGAGCTAATTTAGGTGATTGAGCCATCACTATCGTATCTATATTACAAACAGCCATTCTATTTTTTTCCAACATATCGCTTACATCCCTCAACAACAAAAGACTCGATATATCTTTGTACATTATCTCATCATCAGGAAATAATCGACCTATATCACCTAAACCTGCAGCCCCTAGTAAAGCATCAATTATCGAATGAGTCAGTACATCAGCATCCGAGTGTCCTTTTAAACCCAACTCATATGAAATTTCTATTCCACCTAACACTAGAGGCCGTCCAGTTACTAATCTATGTACGTCAAAACCTTGCCCTATCCGAATTTTGGTTTGTTCCATCATTATGCTTCTCCAGATAAAAAAAGCTGTGCCCAGAGCCAATCTTCTGGTTTCGTTATTTTTATATTTCGCTCTTCACCCTCTATTCCAACTATGTCCACACCTATACGCTCTACAAGGCCAGCATCGTCCGTCGACACACCTTCACCAGAATATGCAGCATCCAAGACAGACCTCAAAAAGCCTTGTGGTGTTTGAATCTGACAAAGTCCATCTCGATCTACCGTGGTTTGGATGCGCCCATCTATAACTCTTTTAATGGTATCCACTATAGGCAGACATGGCACGACAGCATCATTTTCTTTGAGAGCCGTAACCACCCTATCAATTAATTTGTCCGAAACAAAAGGCCGAACTGCATCATGCACCAAAACAACCCCCTCAGTATCATCAGATGTCGCTGCCAAACCATTGCGAACAGAGTCCGACCTTTCCTCTCCCCCAACTACAACAGTGTCGACCTTTGTGAATTCTCCAGCCCCTAAAACCTCCGTACGGCAATAATCAACATCTTTGGGATTCACCACTAAAGCGATTGAATCTATACTGGGATGAGATTGAAATACTCCCAACGTATGACAAATAACAGGCCGCCCTGCCAACATTTGATATTGTTTAGGTAATTCTCCCCCCATACGCCGCCCCTCGCCCCCAGCAACAATAATAACCCTTACATGTAAATCGGACACTATATTATCACCATCGCATCCCCGTAACTATAAAACCGATATTCGTGATCTACAGCTTCTCGATACGCTTTCATCAAATGTTCATACCCAGCAAAGGCAGCTACAAGCATTAGCAAAGTTGACTTCGGCAAATGAAAATTGGTGACAAGCACGTCAACACATTTAAATTTATATGGAGGAAATATAAACGAATCCGTAAAACCTTGACTTTGCTTTAAAATACCTTCTTTTGAGCTACTAGTCTCAACTGCACGGACAACAGTCGTCCCAACTGCAATAGCCCGTCCTCCAGAGGCACGCGCTCGATTAACCACACCTGCAGAATCTCCACTGATTTCGTAGTACTCCTCTTCTATTTTGTGATCCTTTGGATCCAAACATCTAACCGGCTCAAAAGTACCGGGGCCTACATGAAGCAAAAGCGGAGCAATAACAGCCCCTAATTGACTAATTTCATAAAAAAGCTCTTTAGTGAAATGCAGACCGGCTGTGGGCGCAGCAATCGCCCCCATCGTTTTGGAAAAAACAGTCTGGTAACGTACAGCATCAATTTTCGTAGCCTCCCGATTGATATAGGGTGGCAATGGTAAAACACCATCATCCTCGAGTATCGGCATAACGTCCTCACAATCAAATTCTATGAGAACACGACCTCTTGCCGTTCGCTTCAGAACAATTGCCGACGTTTTTCCAGAATTTAGAGTTATTATTTTTCCAGGCTGTAAAGCACTTGCAGGCTTACCCATCGCTAACCAAACCCCGTCAGACTGTCTACGAATAAGCAATAATTCGACCTTACCACCAGTATCCGATCGCGACCCATAAACTCGAGCAGGAAATACCCGCGTTTGATTCAACATCAATACGTCATTAATACGCAACAAACTAACTATGTCAGAAAAAAACATATGCCTAATTGAACCATCATTACGGTCTAAAACTAAAAGCCTTGAACCATCTCTTCTATCTGCAGGTTCTTGTGCTATCAAATTCTTTGGCAAATGGTAATCGTAATCTGCAAGTCTCATAAAGATTAAGGAAGAAAATAAGGTTTATGGAATCAACATTTAGGAATTATAACGATAGTGCCTAAATATAGTCAGCAAGATTTTTAATCCAGCACGCAAAGAACCAGATATAGTACCTGTAATCTTCGAATGTCCGATGCGTTTGCGATATCGAACAGGGATTTCCATACAACGTATTTTTCCTAAAGCCGCCTTGACCTGCATCTCCACAGTCCAACCAAAATCAGTATCCGTCATATTCAATTTCTGAAGACAGTCGTAACTGATAGCTCGAAAGGGACCTAGGTCTGTAAAGGCAACCCAGAAAAATCTTCTAATTAATAATACAGCCAACCAGTTACCAAAACGGGCCTGAGGTAATAGCGCACCACGGGCCGATTCACCAAGAACGCGCGAGCCAATAACCATATCCGCCATATCATTTAAGATCGGCCTACACAATTCTATTAATTCTTCGGGATAATCACTATAGTCGGCGTCCAAAAAGACTACAACCGCAGGATCTTCCAAGGCTACTAATCCACGCAAACATGCCCGTCCATATCCGCGTTTTGATTCATAAACTACCTGAGCACCTGCTCTTCGAGCAACTTCGGCTGTTCTGTCGGTGGATCCGTTGTCAACTACAATAATTTGATTAACAAAATTACGCGGAATTTCAGAAATAACCTTACCGACGGATTCCTGCTCATTATAAGCTGGGATGACAACTGAAATTAATGTTTTGGAAAACATAATCCTTCGATTAAGCCATTACTTTTTGTTCTATAGATTTTCCTCAAACCACTGGAAGATTATCTCTTTTGCTTCAGGAATCTCTATAAGTAGATCAAAACCATGCGCTCCGCTATCAAAAACTCTCAATTTTTTTGGACTCTGCGTAACAGCCAACAAATTACGAGCAAAATCGACATATTTCAAAACTACGTCTTCAGGTGTTTCAAGCTGATCAAATTCTCCCACCAAAAAAAGCATCGACCGCGCCTTGCCAAATGAGCTTAGACCATTACCAACCACCAAAGGTTCTAGCGTTGATGCCTGCCAAAGTCCAGGAGAAAGAGATACAGCAGTACGTATTTGTTCAGGAAAAACACCTGAACTCACGTAAGCAATATTTCCACCCGACCCATTACCTATCAAGCCAATTCTACCTGAATCAATATCTGATCTCCCACGAAGCCAAGTTATTGCTCCCTGAACATCCCGAAAACTATCCTGGACATCGACAGCAGTTAATACATCTCGGCCATCTGGAAGTGGTGTTTGTCCTCCCTGTCCACGAAGGTCTATGGCAACTACAGCGTAACCTATTCCTAACAGATCTATGAAGAGATCCGTCTCGGACAACCATTCCTCTTTTGTACTCTGTAGCGTATGAAGAAGTATTATTACCGGAAGCCGTTCAATACCTTCCGGCTTGCCAAACAGTCCCCTAACTAATACATCGTCACTAGAACTGAAACTAATTTCGCTAACTGGATACGCGTCTCCTCGGCCTTTGCTTAATTCGGGAGCCAAAATACTTCGACCACCATTCCTCGAATCATCTTCCGAACATGAAACAAGCAAAACCATGACTATCGGTGCTATAATTAGGTTCTTCATAACAACCTCTCTATAGGACGAACTTCGCCCCTATATTGATTTTGCAATTGAAGCTACACATCATCTTGATGGTAATAAATAAACTGCCAACGCAAACAATGTCAACGTTTACTCCTTGACGAAGAGAATGAACAAAACTATCGTACAGTCTATATGATTATCGCGTCTGAAATAACTGTTAAACTTGGTAACAATAACGTGCTAAACTGTGTCTCGTTGGAGATACAAACTGGTGAGTTTATTTCAATTATCGGTAAAAATGGTTCTGGGAAGACTTCGCTTGCACGCTGCTTAAATGGTTTACTGCAACCCAATGCTGGAACCGTTCGTATAGGAGACCTCGATACGAGTCATCCGAAACACCTAACAGAAATCCATCGCCGTGTTGGTATGGTATTCCAAAACCCCGAGGATCAACTAGTTGCCACCACGGTAGAAACTGAACTAGCGTTTGGTTTAGAAAACCTTGGGCTACCTACTCACGAAATTCACAAACGAATAGAAATCGCAATTGACGTATTCAATCTAAAAAACTTGAGAGACCGCCCTCCGCAACAGTTATCCGGTGGGGAAAAACAACGCCTAGCCATAGCATCTTCTTACGTTATGTATCCAGACTTCCTTATCCTGGATGAGCCCACTGCCTTGCTTGACAACCAGCACCAAAATCAGCTAATGAACCAACTTCGTTTATTAAACTTAGAATTTGGAATTGGGATCATATTAATAACCCATACCCCACACGAAGCAGCACAAACCGAACGAATAATAATTTTGGAAAACGGAAATATAATCGGAAATGCTTCGCCAAAAAAAATCTACAACGACTTTGATCTCCTCAAAGCTTCAGAGATAGAAGCCCCCTTCCCGACCCAGCTAGGGCATGCTCTAAAAGAAAAAAATACAGCTTTAACAATTGAAGACTTCGCAGATAACTGGAACAAACCTATAGCTTCAAGGTCTTCTCCACCAACACCGTCAATCGAAAAATCCTCAGATACCATTTCAATTGAATTAAAAAACATTCACCATAAATACGAGCAATTCACACCAGATTCTAAGCCAAGTCTAAATAATGTCAGTATGAAATTTTCCAGAGGCAGTCTTCATGCACTATTAGGGAAAGGCGGATCTGGGAAAACCACACTAGCCCAACATTTAAATCGATTGTTATCACCAGAATCAGGCGCAATATTCATAAACAAAGAAAATATTCTGAAGTATCCCACAAGCACTCTTGTAGGAAAAGTGGGCTTGGTATTTCAATTTCCAGAACTACAATTATTTGCAGAAACTGTTGAGGAAGACGTAGCATTCGGACCGAAAAAACTTAGGCTTTGCCCCGAAGAAATTCACCGGAGAGTCGAAAAATCACTTTTGCAAGTAAATTTGTCTTTAAAACTCTACGGTAAACGTTCTCCTCAAGATTTAAGCTCCGGAGAAAAACGAAGAGTGGCTATCGCAGGTGTAATCGCAATGGATCCCGAAACAATCGTGTTAGATGAACCAACCGCTGGATTAGATCCTATAACTTCGAAAAGTCTTTGTAAAATGATGCATGCATTAGCGAACAAATACAAGAAAAGCATCATATGGATTACCCACGACGTAGACGCTGCTGCCTCATGGGCAGATAAAATGACGGTGCTGGCCTATGGTAAAGTAGCCTTGTCAGGCAAAACCCGGGACGTATTAAGCAACAACATCTTCAGAAAGAGCACAGAGCTGTTACCTCCAAGTTCCGTAATTCTGTACGAAAAGATGAAAGATCGTGGTTACCTAATGCCTTATGTACCAATCACACTGGATGAAACGATATCCCTCCTATCGCTAAAAACATAAGAGACTAAATTAAGCATACTTCAAAGTTTTCTGGACAAACGACTCTCCCCATCTTAAAAACAATCACGTAATGTTATCTTTATTTTATTTTATTATTCTGAATCAAGTCTTTACGGCTTCGGTACGATGCACGCAATTCTTCTAACTTTTTAAAATCTAATCTGGACTTCGATAAATTAATATCTTGACCAACTTCATATAGCCGAGTCAAATCTCTACAAGAATTAATTTTACCAAAAAAACTTTCAAATAAATTTTGTTGTTTTTTCAATACAGCACCGACAGGCCCAAAGCTCTTTCTATGCTCTGGCGTGACACCTTTCACAGATAAAGCACTTAAGTGCTGCGGGCTCCCATATCCTTTATTTTTGGCAAAGCCATATCCGGGGAATATGAGATCGAGTTCACACATTTTTTGATCCCGATAAACTTTAGCAACAACTGAAGCAGCAGCAATAGATAAAGATCGTGAATCGCCATCAACAATAGGCATTTCTGGAAACGAACTTTGTGGTTTTATATGACCATCCACAAGGACTTGTTGAGGTTTTGTTTTTAAGGCCAATAGAGTATTTCGCATCGCCTCAAGGGAGGCTTGCAGGATATTAATAGCGTCGATTCTTTTTGCCTCAACTTCAAAACAGCTAAAACTAATAGCTTGTTCCCGAATCGCTTTATCCAATTCTGCCCGTTTAATCTTACTCAATTTCTTAGAATCATTTAAACCTGGAAGATCAAATTTTGAAGATAAGATCACTGCAGCCGCAACCACGGGACCGGCCAAGCATCCGCGTCCAACCTCGTCTACTCCAGCTACATAATTCAAGCCGGCGCTCCAAAATTTTCTTTCATAATGCAAACATTTATCCTGTCTTACTTTTTCTTTTCTAACTCTTTCACGTCGCTGACAAGCCTGCTCAGCCAATTTCCGAGCTCCGATTCGGTCATCTTTTTCAAGTATTTTCCATTGGTCCCCATCAAGATTCCATTCATGAGACAAAGATTTGATTTGCTCAATAGAGAGTTCGGACAAATTAACCTCCGATAGCTCTTGACTTTTCTCCTGGCGTATTGACATACAACAAATGCCCCATATATTTCGCGGTGATACTGCATTTCGATTTTACGGAGCATAGATTATGAAATTTGTCATAAGTTGGCTATTACTTATTTCCTTCGTCGGGAACTGGGAAGTGCATGCACAGCCAATTAATCTAGAGCGTGTAGATACTCGTTTATATCTATTTGATGGATCGATCGTAGAAGGACATCTAATGGAAAAAGATAACGACCTCGTGATTATACGCGTAGAAAAAAAGATTTTTACGTTTGAATACGAGGAAATTGAAAAAATCGTAACCTTAGAATCACTAGGAGCTGGGGCAAAGACCATCTCTGTAAAAGAATATCCATATATAAGTTTTCTGGGGGGGGCAATAGCCTGTGGGCTCATGTCCTGGCTTCAATTTGATCGAGCATCCGATGCAGATGCCGAAGCTAAGCTCAATAAAACATTTGTTGGCACGCAAATTTCAGGAAGGGTAAAGCAGTTGGAGGATAGAGCTGGAAGGGCACGCGTGTATGGTTGGGCTTCGGCGGCATTGTCGGTTGGAAGTCTGGGTATCTCATTAATATCAAGAGAAGAAACGAAGAGAGTTTTCCCGAAAATTGGAAGCACCACTTACGGCACGCCTACCGTTGGAGCTATGTACCGTTTCTGAATTTCAGTCCCCTCGCAACAAATCAATTTCACGTTCCATTTCTTTAATTTTTTCCATTTGTAAACGATTTAATTCTACGTAGATCTGAGCCCGCTCATCCTGCGCCTGAAGCATATTTACTAATGCTTTAAGCTGTGAATCAACACTATTAGCAAGATCCTTCTCGTCCAAATCGGAGCCAACAGTTTCAGAATACACCTTAGAATTAGCTCGAAGAGCTTCACGTTTCTCAGCAATTCTACGATCTAGTTCACGGATTTCACCATCTCCGGAATTAGGCGACATACTGGCATCCTTCAAAGCAGAAGAAAATTTTGAATATAACCTGCCTCTTTCCCTTGAATGTCGCCCCCTTTTTTTTCTCCATATAAACAAAACCAGTAATAATGTCCCCATAAAGGATATCACCACTGCGGCAATCACACTCTCCCACTCCTTATAGACAGGTATTTCAGTTATTGACGATTTCGAGAATGTCTGATCTTGGAAAATCCAATCCTCGCCTTTTGCTATCATTTCGTATTTTCGGGCACTATCAGGCCAACCCAACCCCTTATATAACCGTGACAGTTCCTGAGCTCCTTCACCTTGCTCCAAGGCTCTATACAATTTTTCGCGAGCTTCCTGAAATTGTTCAAGTTCAATATGAGCCTCTGATGCATGTAATAGAGATTTTATGTGACCCGGTTCATCATCTAGGACTTGTTCGAAATAAGTCAATGCGCGATGAAAATCACCATGTTTTTCGTACTCAAGCCCTTCGGCATAAGGGTGCCGTTGTAACCCTTCTTCCAATTTTAGTAGAGGCGTTGTTCCTTTTTCAGATATTAACGTATCTTCAGAGACAATATCGATATCCTGTGTAGAAATTTCATTAACATCTAGCATTAAATAGGAATTTACCCAACCTGTGGTTCCGTCAGGAAGAATAATTTCATACCATTCATCCTTTTTCCCCACTTTCTCAACAATTTCACCAGCACTTAATTCAGCTATTTGGGGAGATTGAACGGTAGCATCGGCACGCACACGCACCTTTGGCCTGTCAGTTCGAATCAAATTTTCCGCCAAACCCGTATCAACCAATGCCAATACCAGAACAACTCCTACTAGCTTACTCACAAGCAACCTCTCCAAGATGATGAACTATAGCTACTAAACCTAAGACGTAACTATTAACTGAGAACCCAGAAATTTGCCCCAAACAGACCGAAGCAATTACTGATCTATGTCTGAACGTTTCTCGAGCATGTATGTTGGACAAATGAACCTCTACGCATGGCAAGGCAATTGCAGAAATAGCATCTCGTATTGAAATACTGTAATGAGTAAGTGCCCCAGCGTTGATTACTATACCGTCCTCTTTTGTCCGTGATTCGTGCAGGCTATCAACTATTTCTCCTTCAGAATTTGACTGAGTCGTAATTACTTCGACATTTAATTTCTTCCCTTCCTCTAATAAATGCGAGTTTACATCATCCAAAGTAACACTTCCGTATATATCCGGTTCACGCAATCCAAGTAAATTTAAATTTGGCCCATGAATAACTTTGATACGCATATTATTTTTTCCCTTCTTTCCTATAAAGTTCATTTTCAAATAAAGAGATTAACAAAGCTGAAAGTACGACTCCCGCAGTATCAGCACGCAGAACGCGATCTCCCCAAGAAAAAGGGACTACTCCAACCTCAACTGCCTCAGAAATTTCATCCGGGGTAAACCCACCTTCTGGCCCTACAAGTAATCCGATATTTATTGTAGACTGTTTGGTTTCCACTAAATCAGCTACCGACAACGGTTCCTCGCCCAAAACCCCTACAAACACAACATCACTGATTTCTACTATAATTTTCAGAACTGTAGAATAATCAACTGGATCATAGATTTCCGGCAATCTACTGCGGCCGGACTGTTTGATAGCAGCTTTGGCTAATCGTTGCCATCGCTTGGTCTTTACATTAGATGAATTCCAAGAAATACCTCTATCGCTATAATGCGGATATACCCCACTTATACCAATCTCCGTTGCCTTTTCAACAAGTCCATCAAAACGACTGCCTTTAATCAAAGATTGAGCAAGAAACAAATTCACCTTTGATTCTGCTTTTTCGAAAAATCGCTCAACGATAATTCCCTCAACCCGCTTTGGGGTTACCTTTTCCAATCGGACTCTAAAAAATTCACCTTCACCATCAGTTACATTAATCAAGTCGCTACTCGAACAGCGACGAACTTTACAGAGGTGATGTGCTTCATCTTCCAGCAAAACTACCCTATCTCCATTCACTTCCGATGGATCAACCCAGAAAGAAGACACTATCCACCTCTACCGACAGAAACACTAATCCATTCATTTTTACTCAACACCTCCTCTGGAATTAACCCGTGCATTCTAATATCTTGACAAAATTCAACGCGTTCAGTTTCCAACAGGCCAGAAAAAATAATAGAGCCCGTTGAACTAATTAATTCTGTTAACCTCGGGATCATTGGTCGAAGAATAGAGCTTTGGATATTCGCAAAAATAAGGTCATAAGTCCTGCCAACCGCAGAGTCAATAGATCCCAAACAAATCATCACGCGACTCCTATCAACACCGTTCAAAGTTGTATTCTCTGCGACATTTTTCACTGCTTGTTTATCCGTATCAAGTGCAAGTATTTTCTTGGCACCACGCATTGCAGCAGCAACAGCCAAGATGCCACTCCCCGTGCCCAAATCAAGACAATGCATTCCATGAACAACTCTTTCATCTAACATTTGTAAACACAACTGCGTCGACTCATGACCTCCCGTACCAAAAGCCATTTTCGGCTCGATGACTATACTAAATACATTTTCTTCAGTTATTGGAATCCACGGAGGATGAACTACAATATTCGGCGTCACCCAAATGGGTCGAAAAAATTCACGCCAACCCTGTGTCCAATCTTCAGCATCAATCCGAGTCCAAATAAATTTTTGAGAGCTTCCGAGATCTTTTTTGTAGACTTCATTTAGTCGTAACTGAATCGCATCCAAATCAATTTGACTGGGGAAATACACTTCCAAGTGCGTTTTATTTGCGTGATCATTTATTGATATTCCACAACTCCCAGCCTCGTGACAAATTGCACAAATAGAGTCCGCAATTGCCGGAGATACATCCAAATGTAAACAGTTCCAATGTCCCATAAGTAGTAGTAGGAAAGATATAGTCGATAGTAATCGAAGAGCAAGCAGAACCTTAAAAATTGATACTTTTAAGCAACCACCGACCATAGTGATTTGACCAGTTTCTCAGCCAAACACCTAAAAATCTGACCCTCATCCTCTCCTCCAACCAACGGCCTACCCTCATCCCCCGCCCTGCGCAGAGAAAGACTTAATGGTATCTCTCCATGAAAATTTAATCCAAACCGTTCAGAAACAAAACGAGCACCGCCATCGCCAAAAATTTGGTGACGTTTGGTACATTTCTGACAGTCATAGTAACTCATATTTTCAATGATACCCAGTATTTCCACTTCAACCTTTTTAAACATTGATATTCCGCGGTTGACGTCTTCAATAGCAACATTTTGAGGAGTAGTGACTATTATAGCACCAGATAATGCAATCGTTTGACACAATGATAGTGGGATATCTCCGGTACCTGGAGGTAAATCTATAAATAAAAAATCTAATTCCCCCCAAGCAACCTGATCCAAAAACTGACGTAAAGCCTGAGCCAATAACGGCCCTCTCCACATTACAGGAGCATTTCTACCCGCAACAAACCCCATCGACATGAGAGAAATGCCACAAGCGTTGACAGGAACCAACTTTTCCCCTTCGGAAAAAACTGATTGGTCATGTACCCCCGTCATCAATGGAATACTCGGGCCAAACATATCTGCATCTAGTAATCCAACCTTGTAACCGGAATTCGCTAGACTGGCGGCCAAATGCACACAGACTGTTGATTTCCCTACTCCCCCCTTGCAGCTCCCAACAGCTACAACATTGCGCACATTAGCCAACATACCTTCTGCGTACATGGTGCGCGGAAGGTCATTTTTATTTCGAGCATCATCAACCAAACTCAATTTCTATTGTAACCTTAGAAAGACCACGAGAAATAACATAAAAGTCAACTAAATGCCTTACGAACACGATCAAAAAAACTCTCACCACCTGACCGAATCCGTTCATCTTCCATTACGACCAATTGTTCAAATAGCTTACGCTCATTACTGTTGAGATTCTGGGGAGTCCAGAGTAATATTTGGACGAGTTGGTCGCCCGCACCCCGGCCGTTAACATCTGGTATTCCCTTGCGACCCATTCTGAAAATACGGCCAGCTTGAGTACCGGAAGGAATCTTTAAAAGAGCTTTTCCCTGTAACGTTGGAACCTCCATTTCACATCCAAGCGTTGCCTGAGCAAACCCTACAGGTAATTGCAATACAACATCATTCCCTTCACGTGAAAAATGAGTATGTTCCTTTTCTTCAATAAAAACCAAAAGGTCGCCAGCCGGTCCCCCACGAAGGCCAATTTCTCCTTCACCGCGTAATGGAATATAATTTCCCTCTTGGACCCCTGCAGGAATACGAACATTAAGGTTTGAACGAACTCGAACCCTTCCTTCACCATTGCAATCTGAACACGGACTGGACACTGTAGTCCCCTCCCCTCCACAATTTGGGCAGGCCGTAACAGTCATCTGTTGACCAAAAATTGTTCGCGCCACCTGTTGAACCTGCCCCACTCCGCCACACGTACCACATTTTTCTGCTTGCGATCCCGGAGCCGCACCAGAAGAGTTACAGGTGGCGCAACCCTGTTGTCTCGTCAGGTTAATTTCCTTTTCGACTCCAGCAGCTATCTCCTCCAACGATAGAGATACCTTTATTTTTAAATCGCGTCCCTTAGGTGGACCTGATTGTCTACTTGTTCGTCCACTACCACCAAAAAAATTGTCAAAAATATTACCAAAAATGTCTTGGAAATCCGAAGCATGACTAAAATCTGACCATTCGAATCCACCACCACCAAAATTTGCTCCAAGTCCAGCGTGGCCATGCTGGTCATAAACCGCCCGCTTCTCTTCATCAGACAGTACCTCATAGGCTTCTGAAGCCTCCTTAAATTTTTCCTCCGCCTCAGAATCCCCCTGATTTCGATCAGGGTGATATTTAAGTGCCAACTTACGATAAGCACTCTTAATCGAACTCTGATCAGCATCCCTTCCAATACCTAGCACATCATAATAATCCCTTTTAGCCATAATCCTTACCCTTTAGTCAGGGCTATCCTCCTCATTAACAGCTTTACTAACAACGACTCGAGATGGACGAACTACTTTTCCATTGAGGGTATATCCCTTCTCCATTTCTTGAATTACTGTTCCAGGCGCACGCTCAGCATCTGCTATTTCCATCATAGCTTCGTGCACATTTGGATCAAACGTCGAATCCACCGCTTCGATGGGCTCCAAACCATAAGTAGAAAAAGCAGTACGAAGTTGGTCATAAATCAATTCAATCCCTTCCTTTAAAGATTCCACGCCTTGGGTATCCTGATCCAAGGCTCGCCGCATATTATCCATTACTGGAGCAAATTGCAACAAAGCGTCTCTCAGTGTTTCTTCGCGAACCTCGGATCTCGTTCGGGCAGTCCGTTTACGAAAATTGTCTAATTCAGCAGCAGTTCGTAAATAACGATCCTTATAAGACTCAACATCTACTAAAGCCTGCTCTAAAGGATCTAACTCTTCACATTTCTCAGCACTGTCTTCACTTTCCTCTGTTTCTTCTACCTGCTTATTTGCTTCTTCTTCTACCTGCTTATTTACTTCTTCTTCTACTTGCTTATTTACTTCTTCTTCTACTTGCTTTTCACCCAAATCTTTGTCTGTTGCATCACTTTGGGTCTCATGATTCCCAGTTCCATTTTCACTCATTTACTTGTGTTCCCTCAATATCTTCTAATAAACAGATTATCAATTTACCATACCAACTGCGAAGCACGTATAGCAGCATGCTTCACCAAGCCCATCAATGAACCATATGGCATTCGAGTAGGTCCAAGAATCCCAATTACGCCAATATCCCCGTCCAACTCATAAGAAGCAGTAACAATTCCGCATTGCTGAAGAGGAGTCAAGGAATGTTCCTCCCCGATAGTTACTACTATGCCTCTTCTGTCTTGCATAATTCGGGCCAGCACATCTTTTTTCTCAGCTAGATCCAAAAGCCCTGCTACTTGTAATGATTCCTCGAATTCTGGCTGGAGACACAAATTACTCGCACCCGCCACATACAATTCACTCTCAGAAGAATGAGATATTGTCTCTATTTCGTCCACCACAGAACGAAGTAACACCGAATCCCGAACAAGCAATGACTGCATCCGCAGGCGAACCGTATCACTAATTTCTGATAAACTAAGACCACCCAATCGTTCATTTAAGATACTGTTCACAGCCTGTATGTCACTCCTCGAAAAACAACCTTGACATTCCACTACCAAACTTTTGACCAAACCACTCTCGAGCGAAACGACTAAGAGGATCCGTTCCTTACTTAATGTCACCAGCTCAACTGTCCTAAGTACAGACTGATCAAAACGGGGGGATAAAACAAGCCCCAGTTGCTTAGACACATCCCCAATTGCTTGGGCTATTTGAGACAGGATGACGTGTATATCTCCTTCATCCACTTGTAATTCAAGCTGACAATTAAATTCTTGACCTGGTAACTCAGTACCTCTGGTTTCGCCCTCCATACATTGCAACACATAATGACGATACCCACGTTCCGTCGGTATCCTTCCGGAAGAAGTATGAGGTTGCTGCAAACAACCTTTTTCTTCAAGAGCAGCTAAGGTAGCACGAATAGTAGCCGAACTTACACCCAGATTATGCTCTTCACTCAGGGTATTGGAGCCAACAGGAAGCCCTGAACCTACATGAGCACGTACAAGCGCATGCAGCACTTGGTTCTCACGCTTTGTCAAACTAACGTTTCTGTTATCCATACTTCATAAATAGTAAGAGGGTTTCATTTGCAAAAAGAGGACCGCCCATTAGAAAAAAACCGAGCCGCGGCACCTTGTCAAGGACGCGAAAACCTAACACAAACCACCAAGCCCGCCGAATTAAGAATAAACACGGATCGAAAATCATCGCCAAGAATCTACGACAATAAATAGAGGGTTAAAAGAAGTCATAAGATCGAGCAAAAAAAAAGGCGATAAGAATATCGCCACTAAAGTCTCGTCGAAAAAAACCACAGAAAAATTAAATCAATTCATCAATAATTCTATCTGCAGTATCCAATCTCGTTTGATTTTGGTCATAAAATCCGTCTGATGCGCGCTCGCGCGCTTGCTCCACTCGATCCACACGCGCCTCGGGCAATTCTTCAACCTGACGGCGAATATCTTGAGCCTGAATGGAATCAGACACAACTTCGTCAACCGTCCCACTCGACAAAACGACCTCAGCAAGATCATTTCTGAATTTTTCGGTGTTATAGTAGCCGGACGAGAGACGCTGTCGGACCTCCTCTACCTTTGACGTCCGCGAGGAGTCCGCCTGCCGAGCTATTTCGCTTAAAGAAGCAACGTCAGTCGGGCCACCAGAAAGCTCAACACTATCCCCTGAACGCGGAACTTGCTCCGATTTTTCTTGTGCAGTCTCACCTTTTCTCTGGTTTACTGCAACTCTATGTTGATGCGATGGACCATCTATCCGCATCTCAAACAGCCTCTTTTTTAAAAAAGTCGTAAATGAGCTTCTCTTTTAAATATCGGCAGAGTTTCTACTAACTTGAACTCCAAGAGAAATAATACACTCCACCGACCCGTCATCGGCATAAAATATACCATTTTTAACCAAAACAAACAAACAAAAAAACGCTTTTCGAAGACAATTTAAATTAACGAATACCGTCAAAGAGTTTAGCCGATTTAGAAGGTAAAAATCCATAACTGCGCATTGCTTTACGACCTTGACCAATCTGCCGTGCCTCAGCCCTACTTTTCTCAAGTAAATGCTCTGCTTTTTCCTGGGTCTCTATACGCTGTCCTTGCAAACGCTCCAACCAATCCTTCAAACGCGAAACATGGGTATGGTTTTCTTCAGATATATCTGAAACACCAGACAAACTATCCTGCTCAATCCTGGCCCGTTCCATCAGCTGGTGCATGTCCATAAAACTCTGATTCAATCCAGGGTAGTCTTCATTTTCTATGCAATGATGTTGTCGACAGCCAACTTCAAACATCTCACCATAAATCAAACATTGCTTTTCTATAACTTTAAGAACCGATTCGTTATCTACCATTAGCGATCAGCCCGTAAGTCCCAAACGAATCTCTCCAGAATCAGATTCATCGGGTTCATTAGAATTACCATCAACAACTTGTTCCCAAGCCGCAAGTAACCCTTGCATTATTTTAATTACTTCTTCGATCGGTTCAACCTCAAGATGTAGGTTCGCACGTAACAACCTACGATAGCTGTACAGATACAAACGCTGTAAATTTTGGGTAAGTGGATCGTTTTTAGCTAATAAATCTTGGTCAAGAGCGTAAGTAAGCTCGAGGATAATATCCTGTGCCCGAATCAGCGCTTTACCCTTCCCTTCCATATCCTTTTGCTCAATATGCAAAATAGATTTTTTCATGAAACGTATTGCACCCTGATACAATAACACAACCAATTTGCTTCGATTAGCCGTCTTTATTTGTACCTGGTTGTATTTTTTATAAGCTCCTGAATTCATAGACTATATCAACCCTTCGCTGTTTAACCAAGGCGAGCTAATTGGCTACTGAGAAAATTACCTTGAGATTGAAGATTAGCAATACTACCTTCTAAACTGGCAAAACGGCCAACCAACATGAGCCGTTTTTGCTCAACTCGGCGTTCGAATTCTTCGATACGTTTGTCCAGACTATCTAACGTATCCGTGATAGCATCCTCCCGTGTTTTGATAGTCCCATCATACACGTCCGTCATAGCTTTTAATTCATCTGAAAGTAGACGCCCCACACCAAAAATCAGTGAAATGTTACCCTGATCTGGACCCTCCGTAGTTAAATCCTCAGCATCGATATTAACCCTCAAAGACAATCCGTCGATATTTTCAGTTCCTGTCGGGCCCGTGAGAATCCGTCCAGATCCATCGGAGTCATGTCCATTGATTTGCCCTTGCACATCCAAGCCCTCAAAATTGGCCGCCGATATACCAAACTCAACCAGATCGGATTCGATAGAAAAGCCATTGTGTGAGCCATAGTTCCCATGTTCAATCGTAAGCCTGTCTTCATTGCTACTCGCCTTAATGGTGAGAGCTAGACGACCTTCCGTCTCAACATCAATACTACCAAAATTCAAACTTCCCCCGCCTTGATTATCTTCTACAAGAGTTAGGGTTAAATCACTGTCTCCCAATCTATTATCAGTAACCATAATCCGTCCTTCTGCGTCTATGTTTACACTCACCTGGCCACCGTAAGATGCGCGTATTTCTGATAGTAGGTCGCCCACGGTGTCACTGGCAGGATCATCAACCGTAAACACCTTAGAAACTCTATTACCTCCATGCTCTGTCGCATCAATTCTAATCGTATCCCCTTCCTTTACGTCCGCACCAAGAATATCTGCAAATACAGTTCCTTCGGTTATCGCTGTAGCTCCATTTGTCGTATTACCGATATTGCCACGACGGACTTCTGCAACATCACTCGACAACGACGTATTAATCTGAGAGACAACATCATTCAGGGTTGAGCCTGCGCGTAAAACAATTTCGGCAGGTTTTCCAGTTACCTTGTCAATTATTCGTAGCGTCTTGTCTTCAGCCAAACTACCTGTAAAGTCACTATCACCACGCACGGTAGCTTGCGAGGCAGCCTGAGAAATCGAGACGCTGTAATTACCAGCCATCGTATCAGAGTTAGAAGACACAAAATCAACACTACGATCCGAAGCAGACCCTTGAGCAACAAAAAGCTTTCGGACCTCCTCTAAATTTTCTGTCAGGACCTTTTCTAATTGTTCCTCATCAACTTCCAACTGGCCCGAACGATCAAAATTGATGCCTATTAAAACCATCGCATTAAACCCGTCATCAAGTCCATCTATCTGACGCGAGACGATTGAACGTAAACGAGATTGCAAGGAGAGTAACGTTGAATCACCTGACAAGGGGCCGCTAGTCTCTGATTCTTTATCGTATGCAAGCTGTTCGTTGATCAATCCCAAAGAGGTGTTAAACTGGTCTACGAAAGAGGTAATGTTGTCTTTCAGGGCTGAGGTATCATCTTTTTCAACTGAAATTGATATAAGTTTACCTTTTTCAGCCTGATTTAATTCGAGCGTGACACCTTGAACTGCATCAGTTACAGTGTTACTGGACCTACCTAATTCTATCCCATTAACACGGAAAATAGCATCCTGTCCAGCCTGAAGTTCAGCAGAGCGCGAGTCAACACCCGTAGTCGTACGGGCCATTTCTCCCAGTGATAAAGCCCCACCGCCTTCGTTATTAGCCTCCAATGAGAGAGCTAAAGAGCTACTCCCAGAGCTTTCATCACGAACAATAATTCGGCCTCCTTCATCAACTGATGCAATAACAGAATTCCCAAATGTCTGCTCTATACTATTGAGTAAGTTCTCTACCTTAACAGTGTTACTTGCGATAGTAAAAGTGCCAAAGACTTGATCGCCAGCGTTGTTTAATCCAGAGATCGAAATAGTATCTCCCGCCTTTACCCCGGAAGAGAGTATATCTACAAACCGTGTCTCAGCGGTTATTGAGGATGCGGACTCGACTATTCCTAATATCGAAAATACGTCATCGCCATCATGTATATCGGTTGAACCGGATATCTCGAGCGCATATTTGCTCGGACCTATCGCATTAACTTTAGCAACCACACCGTCTATATTAGCTGCATTTATCTTATCACGGATATCATTAAGGGAGTCAGTAGCTAAATCTAAAGAGACCGAGACACCCGCAATCTGAACATTTCCGCTTACCGTGGAACCATTTAATTCTCCAATGGAATCGGTGTCTAAAGCAAAGGATGAACTCACGGCTCCGTTGCTGGTTGGGTTAACCAGATCACCATTTTCCATAAGATTGACATTGGAAGTTACGACTTGCGATACACTCTCAAATCCACTATTTGAACCGACAAGAATTCCCAAAGACTCAAGAACATTCCCATCATCATTCAAATCAGTAGCGCCTTCTATGCGCAATCTGAATCGAGCACTATCGTCATCACTTTCAGAATTTACATCAGAAATTACAATAGAGGCCGTCACCCCATCAATCGCCGCATTATTTATTTTGTTTTGAACATCAACGAGCGTATCCTCAATTAAATTAATATCAATTTCTGCACCGCTGATTTGCACAGTTCCGGAGGGGACAGCATCCAAACCAAGCAACGCACCTAACGTAGAAGAAGTACTGAGAAAGGCGTCCGACTCCGCCCCGCTCGCAACGGGGTCGGATAGAGCTCCTCCCTCTTGCAAAACACCCAGATTTTCAAAAATCCCACCGTCATCAACAAAACTTGTGGTACCTTCAATCACAAGCTGCGATCTCTCTATACCATTGACTTCCGAGGTAATTACAGTGGCATTCACTCCATCGTCTACAGAGGCTTCTATTTTGGCCTGGATTGAATTTAACGAATCCGTCGACAAATCAATTTGGATCTCGTTACCATTTATCTTTACGGTTCCTGAGGGGGGGGTCGACAATCCCAATAAACTTCCAATAGCATCGGAATCATTAAGAAAATGTCTGCCCCGCGCACCGTTATAAAACGAATTTTTTATGCTGGTTGCACTCGAAGTTAAACCCAAATCCTGCAAAACATTCGTGGTGCTCGCATCCTGTATCGAGAAACCATCACTGCCAACATCATCCGCTGTCAAAATCAAGCGACTGTCACCGGTAGACACCGTAAGTAATTGGGCTGTAACTCCCGCCTCCGCATCATTTACTTTGTCGCGCAAATCAAGTAAACTATCTTCAGCGGTAATATTAATCCCTTTACCGTTAACAACAAACCCGCCATTTAAGTCGAGAGACTGCGACAGATCGGCAAACGATCGCGAGGAGAGGCTCCTTGCGGTTGCTAATTCTAAGACTTCGACAGAAAAACTCCCCGCCGCAGCCTCATTCGTGGCGTCTACTGAAATACGCTGGCTGTCTTCAGACCTAGCACTCACAATAGAAAAAGCGCTATCAGAAGCCAACCCTTCAGCAGAGGTCTGAAGAGTCTGTAAGCTCGAGTTTATTGAACCTAGTACACCCCTCTGCTGCTTGAGCGTTTCTTGGCGCTGAAGAATACGGGAAATGGGACGACGCTCAATATCCATTAACTGGTTAATAATACCGTCTGTATCAAGCCCCGAACCCAGACCCGAGAATGATATTCCTTGGGACATCGCCTATCACAATCCCGGTCTTAGGTCTATATGATTATATCAAGCCTGAAGCACACCGTAACAGTATGCTTCAGCCCTGATCGTTAACTAACAGTCCAACTATCTTATCAACACTAGCACTTGCCTCGAGCACCTGCTCTGGTGGCACTTGTTGAACAATATCACCCGTTTCCACATCCGTAATACGAACTACAATCATACCTGAATCATTGTCGACAGAAACGGAGTAATTAGTATCAACTTTGCCTAGAGCAACGGTCAGTTTATCAGCCAATTCCTGAACCTGCTCCCTGCTGACAGCATGACTACCTTTACCCAGGCTAGATTGAGCGACAGGGACCTCATTAGATTTCCGTTCAACTGGTGTTTTAGCAGCATTATTGGCAGCATGACTTTTGTCGCCTGCAGCTACACCCGTTGTTGTCTGCGTTTTCTCAATCATTTTTATACCTCCGAAAGAAGTCCGGCTCTCACAAACCGAAAAGACCTTTCAGAATGTGCCAAAACCCAGAGCGATGTATAATGACACACCGCCCTGGGAATTTAGCTACTGGTTTATATTGACTCCGCCTACTTCTAACTTAGCAGCGCCAATGCGTTTTGAGGCACCACGTTGGCCTGGGCCAACATTGCCGTGGCGGCCTGGCTCAAAATTTGAGCTCTGGTAAATGCCGTAACTTCTGATGCAATATCGGCATCGCTAATTGACGATTCCGAAGCCTGAATATTCTCGATCTCATTTTCTGTGTAAGAAATCGTGAACGCCAAGCGGTTTTGCACAGCACCTAAGGTGCCGCGTTGCATCGAGACTTCACCGATGGCCTCGTCTATTGCCGTGATAGCAGAGCGAGCACCAGTAAAGTCTGAAACATTTGAATCGCCGAGGTTGAGAATGTCTCCCGTGGCACGCATGTCACGAACCGCAACCTCAATTCTATTAAAATCACTGTCTGTAGGTCCAACCTGATAGGAACCGCCGGTTCCTGCTTCGATATTGATAGTCGCGTCTTTTAAATCACCGACCTCGAAATCTCCGGTTGCACCTATCACCTCTTCACCCGCCAAGGTAACCTCAATGCCCAGGCGGTCGAAATTAGCTACTATCTGCGTACCTGTAGCAACCTTTGTGCCATCAAGTAGCGTATTTAGACTAATTGTCTGTGTAACTACCCCATTTCCAAGGGTAACGTATCCGGCTTCATCGTCAGCCTCGACAAACGTATACTCTCCCGTCTGAGCACCGGAAAGGCGTACATCCATTACACCTGTAGCATTTGAAGTTGTAACTGCGGTGGAATCATCAAAACTGACAGTGTTTCCAAAACCCGTCAACAACACTTCGTTGTTATAGGTCGTTGACTGAGCAATCCGGTCGATCTCCTGAACTAAGTGGGAAAATTCTGCCTGAATGGCAGACCGGTTGAAATCATTTACCGTTGTCGCGGCCGATTGAACTGCTAACGTGCGCATACGGATCAGAATTCCATTCACTTCATTAAGGGAACCTTCCGCAACCTGGGTTACGTTGGTCGCCTGCTCAGCATTTAGTACATTGACCTTCAAGCCTGAAATTTCAGCACGCATGCCTTCGCGTATTGAAAGTCCAGCAGCATCGTCGCTAGCCCTATTGATGCGTAGACCTGAGGACAACCGCTCCAACTTTTGACCCAGCACGCGATTGTTTGCGTTCAGCTGGTGGATCGCATTAAGAGCGGAAATATTGTGATTTACTCGCATTGGCATCTAGTCGAACCTCCTTGTTAAACAAGATCTATTTGGCATCCATGCCGTGTTACAGTGCTCCGTTCCCCAACGGCGCACCTGCATAAACCCGATCTAAAGCAAACACCTAATAAAAATGCCACCACGCACTTAACCATACGCGACAACACAGGCGCTTAAACTTACTATCGGCACGACGAGGTCCGACCTTTAAAATATTTTTAGGAATTCTTCACTCCGACAATAAAACACCAATCGAAGGTTTTGATCCCATGCCCTACCAGTAAATAGACTTACTCCATAGACTCTCCTAAGTATTTGTAATTGGCCACTAAAAACAATTCCAGATCCATAATCCTTGGGGCAATGAATCTTCCAAAGCAAATGACCTATAGCCTTTAACCGACAAACAAGTAGGCTGCTCTACCAAGACACCATCTAACTTCCTGCCAATACGAGGAAAGGTCCTACTTCCTATCAGTCGATCCTACATTATACTACTTACCATTAGTTCACATTACTAACTATCGACTATACGCAATATTTCTTTACGTTTTTATTTCTTTTTTATCGTAACAGTTCAAGGGCCGATCTGGGTAGCGAATTTGCCTGAGCAACCATCGACTGCGCTGCTTGAGTCAGTATCTGACTCCGAGTAAGCTCTGAAACTTCTTGAGCAATATCAGCATCGCGGATAACTGATTCGGCCGCAGTTATATTTTCGATAGCACTACCTAGATTTGATGATGTATACTGAAGTCTATTTTGTATAGCCCCCAAATCGCCACGTTGGCGAGCCACGTTAAATATGGCTTGGTCTACTCGAGCAATTGTAAAACGGGCACTCTGAATATTAGAGACCGACAAATTAGCGATATTAAGTAGGCTACCTGAGCTACGAAAATCAGCTATACTGAACGAAATTCGATCGTTTGAGTCGCTAGATGTCCCTACCTGAAGTACCCCACCCTCAGCCTCATCTACCAAAATCTTCTTACCATCGAGAGCACCATCAGCGTAAGTATTGATATTTGACAATCCAAGAAAACCACCCGGGCTCTCAATTATTTCACGTCCACCCGTATCAATTTGAATTTCACTGCTATCGGGAGAAAACACAGCCGAACCTGGCGGGTTAAGGTCCTGTAAAATATTGTTTAAATCCGTTGCGATTTTATCTAAGGTTGCATTTGACCCAATTTCGATACTGTTTCCATCAACAATAAGCGTCCCGCCCTCCCCGGCATTATCAACGGACGTTTTTTGTAATCCTGTAACATCAACCCCCTCCCCCATCAACGTCACGCTAACACCAAGACGGTCAAAATTTGCGACCAGAGTCGTTCCTGTGGCAACCAAATTTTGTCCATCGTGTCGGTCAAGCATAGATCCGATATCAATCGTTTGACTTTGAACGGTTCCATCTGAATGCGTCACGGACAAACTTATCTGATTATCGTCAGTATTAGCGTCCGAAAAAACATACGTTCCAGGTACGGCACCGGACAGCCCCACATCTTTTACGCCAGAAAATCCATCTAAAGCCGTACTAACCTCCACATCTCTGGAAACGGTATTACCAAAGCCCGTAAGCAAATTTTCACCGTTGTAAGCAGTTGAAAGTACAAGTCGATCTATTTCCGAAGAAAGCTGATTAAATTCGGCCTCTATACCTCCTCTATTACCATTATTGATGGTTGCTGTAGAGGATGTAACGGCTAAATCACGCATACGAAGTAGAATTGCGCTTATCTCATTAAGAGCTCCTTCTGCCTGCTGAACTAAATTTGTACCTGCCTCCGCATTTCTGACGCCCTCCACTATGCCACGGATTTCACCACGCATGCCCTGAGAAACCGAGAGCCCTGCAACGTCATCAGCGCTTTGATTAATTCGGAGTCCTGAAGAAATACGCTCCACACTTTGAGCAAAACTTGCATTACTAATACCCAGATGGCGTTGAGCACTCATTGAAGATAAATTTGTAGCAATACGAATAGGCATAGGTTCCCCTGCTTATGTTTCCCAAATAAATGAGCAAAACCTCACTAGACAAAGGCAATTACCGTGCCACAACAGGTTGCTATAACCACTTAATTGGATATTTTGGTATTTGAGAGGGACTACTTAGTTAATTCTTGATTAGAGATTAATACTTTTTCTTCTATCAACCGGTGACAGACTTCGAAGAAAAGAATAATCTACCAGCTTATAAGAGTTATTTGCCGATAGTTTGTTTTGTTTCTATGCAACTTCCGCTCGAGAATAACAAAGATCTGCTGCCTCCGATACACCTAAAGCTGAATAACAATCACCCAAAAGCTGAAAGGACCTAGCATCGTCAGGTACAACTTTCAAAATTATTTCCAGATGATCCACAGCCTTCCAGTAGGCACGTTGCTCTATATAGACTTCAGATAAAATTCTTCTGTAATCAATCACCCCTCCAGCCAATTCGATAGCAGACAAAATGGCCAACTCTGCACATCGAAACAACTTACTGGACATTAAGTGTATACCCAATTGCCCCAACAACAGGGCCATGCCTTCACTAGATGTGATCTCTTTCAAATCGATCTGCAACGTCGGCACACACTCTGCTATACCTTTTAGAATTTCAATCCGGCTCCCGAACGAGTCCTCAGACCGTTTTATTACCACGAACAAATAACTCAATTCTATATCAAGTAAACTTTTGTCCAAATCTCGAATTTCGGATAACAGTTCCGAGGTTTCATCGTAACGCTCCTGATCGAGCATCAAGTGAACAAGGTTCGCTTTTGCATCCACGTTTTGTTGATTTAATTTTAGCACTTCTCTATATGCCTCTTCTGACTCTGAAAAACGTTCGCACACTTTTAATACATATCCTAGGTTCATTAACGGATTGGTCGGATCCGACGAAAACTGTACTGACTTTTCGAAGTAATCCTTTGCACGATCAAAATCCGCGCCCTGCATACAAATAACACCTGCGTTAAAAAGATGCTCAGGATGATTAGGAGAAATAGCTAAAGCTTCCGTTATCACGTCTTTTGCTTCAGTTGTACGATTCAGTTTTTGAAAAAGACTAAATAAATGACCAAGAGCTTCACATCGCCGGGAAATAGGTATTTCTGCAGCTGCACGATATTCGGCTATAGCTTTTCCCCATTCCTCTAATTCTCCGTAGGCCTGCGCGCAAAGCAAATGAGCTGAATAAAGCAATTCGTTACGATCTATAGGGAAAAACGTGTGCTGATCTCCCTGGGAAAGTGCTACTACACCGTGCTGTAAAACCTGTTGAGGTTTTGATAGTTTTGTATATACTTCCGCCAGAGAAAGCTGTGTAAGCATATATTTGGAATCTACCTCTTCAGCCTTTTTTAAATATTCAAGAGCCTCATCCAAACGATCCATCTTGATATACGTTCGCCCTAAAAAAAGTAAGGCCGTAGTATAAACAATCCAGTTTCGGTCGGCGTAACAATCCGTTTCCTCTAAGATTATTCGATAAACTTCTTCAGCCTCAGCCAACCTCCCCGTCGAATAATAAGTCAGTGCTACGTGAGACCGCTCCATATAATCTTCAGGATGTTTCTCAATCCATTTTTCCATTATTTTTAAATAGCGATCCTTCTTAGCTGCTACCACTTCTGGTGTGGTGTATCCCGTATGTTGGACACGGATCTCAGTTTGAATCATTTGCAACCCCAAGCTTTCCAGCGATGGGGTAACCTGTTCATGAACAGGCATTTGGAAATGAACGCCGGGGAGATTGGGAAACAATCTAAGTTGCAGGCATGATACATCTTCGTAACCTTGATCATCTAAAATGAAGAAATAAGCCTGGTTTTTATCTTGATCGATAGCGTCACGGATTGGTTTGTGCGATTCTTCCGGTAGGATATCATCTGCATCTAACCACAGTATCCAGTCACTCGATGCTAATTCTATTGATTTGTTACGCGCCGCAGCAAAATCATCGCACCATTCAAAATGCCCTATCTTCGCATCATACTTCTGGGCAATCTCCACGGTCTTGTCCCTCGAACCCGTATCTACAATTACAATTTCATCAACAAGGTCCTTTGCGCTATCCAGGCAGCGCGCCAAACGCTTTTCTTCGTCACGAACAATCATGCACAAACTTAAAGTTTTAGGTGGCACATCCCCTTTAGGAACCTTTACGGAATTAGCACCAATCACGACAGGATTTTTCAGCTTAACGTAACCGACAGCCTTTTTCGGCTTAACGTAAAGACCCCTGTCCGCAGCAGTTACTCCACGACTCAACATAGATAACGCCCGCTTCGCTTCCGTACGCTGTGGGGCGATATCCAGGGCATTTTGAAATGCCTTAGCAGCCCCATCTTGATCACCTTGTGAGCTTAATGCCTGACCGACAAAAAATTGAATCGAGTAATCAACCGAAACCTCCTCGAAGGATGGGTACGGTTCAAAACTACCAGACTCGGCCAAACGCAGGTATTTTAACGCTTTAGTAAATTCACCTTTTTTTACAAACAAATCACCCAACGAAAGATAGGCTACCTTACATTTAGATCTTCGAGAAACAGCCTCTTCCAAAAAGTTACCCGCCGCATCGTAATCACCCGTCTCCAACAGACATCGTCCACTGAGAGTCAAGGATTTTTCAAATAGTCCCTGAAACTCTTTCGCGTCACAATCTGCCGTTATTTGAGAAAAATAAAAGAGGGCCGTTGTGTAATCTCCCTGAGTATAGAGCACGCTCCCATAATGAAAGTACGCATTCCAATCTTCCTCATGACGTTTTAACCATTCTTCACGTAAATACCTGTAATAATTTTGCTTTTCATCAACATCATCTGTTGAAATTTTCTTGTTATGCTGTATCGTTATATCTGAAGTTTTTATCAGAATACCTGCCCTTCGATGAGATTCGGTAACACTCTCATCTACGGGAAATTCATAACGGATTTCTGGCTTATTTGGAAACATCCTAATTTGCCGTTTCAATTTTGTGTCACCGGAATTATTCCTTATCGTAAGATCTAATCCTACCTCGGGTTTAGTCCGTTTTGTTTGGAATATTTTGATCCGATCTTCGGCAAGCAAAAATTCGTCCGCGTCCAGACACAAAATCCAGTCGCCGGTCGCCAGTTGAAGTGAGAAGTTGCGTGCAGCAGAAAAATCATCACACCATTCAAATTTCTCTACCACAACACCGTATGTCTTTGCAATTTCAACAGTGGCATCCGATGAACCCGTATCCACAACTACAACTTGATCTGCAATTGCAACAGCACTATCCAAACAACTAGAAATATGAGCTTCTTCATTTCTAGCAATGATACAAACACTCAGAGAATAGGCTGTTGCCAGTCGAGCCACATTCTTCGCAAGAACTGTATTATCTGGCGCACAATCTAAGCCGGCGCGATAACATGCCAACGCTCGGTTGTAATCTCCCTGTTTTTCTAACAACACCGCCTTATTGTTTAAGGCTTGATGAGAATCAGATATTTTTTCAAGCAAGGAGTTGCACGTTAGTATCGCCTCGTCAACTAGATTCATTCTACTTAAAATATCAGCTTTTAACAGCATTGACTGATCGAATTCCACGTAAAGACGACCATTATTAGAAACACCTTCCAAGGACAGAAGCACACTATCTATTTCTATTAAAGCATCTTTGTAGCGTTCGGCATCTCGGTAAACAAGAGCTAATTCATAACGAGCTCGAACGTCCTGAGGGTTTTCTTTAACCTTTCTAATTCCTGCCTCCATATAGCGATCTGCATCACGTCTCTTCTCTATATAACCATAGTGATGCACAGGAACATTACAATCGGCAATCTCGGCGCCCAACCGAACCAATGACGGTTCAACTAACTCATGAACTAGCCCCTCAAAACAGACGTTGTTTTTATGCTTCCAAATTCTGACTTTCGTTGAAGGAAACCATCCAGCATACTCACGCTCCTCAGAATATTGCCCTACACACTGCCGCCACCCTTCACTGTGACTATCGCTACTATAATTTCTGGTCGTAAGGCGAAATGCATCAGCACTTGTGTTTCTTAATAATTTTCTTAACTCCGAATGACTTTGCCTTGCAAGCATTTCATCGCAATCTAAACTGAGGATCCATCTACCTTTGGCTTCCTTCAGGGCACGATTACGTGCAAATGAGAAATCCTCATTCCATTTTTGCCTTACAACACGAGCACCCCATTTATTTGCAACAGAGAGCGTCTCATCCGTAGATCCTGTGTCGACAATGATAATTTCATCAACTAAGCCCTCAATGCTCGCTAAACAAGCTTCCAGAAACTCGGCCTCATCCTTAGCTATCATACAGAGCGATAATAATGGGCGTTTACTAGGTCGACGCTGTTTTTTTTGTTTTTTACGTTTCAAACTCACAAATATTCTCCAACGATAATAACATCCCTAAGCCTTTAATTAATCCTAAATTATTTTTTGTTTTAGATGAGACTCTATACACATTTAACAACGAAATTTCTTATAAACATCATCATCACTCATAATCCTGATTCTTGAAACTTGGTCCTCAACGAAAAACTTTTTTTTAATCTTCTAGCTAGATTTTCGCAACGCCTGGCTTAATGATTTTAACGGCTGATGGTCCGCACGAGCTGCAATTTCATTTTCCTCACGTATTCGTTCATACACTTCGCCCCTGTGGACAGCAACATCAGATGGAGCTTCAATACCAAGGCGTATCTGCCTTCCTTGTATTTCCAGAACTGTGAGACGAATATCACTACCGATTACAATACTTTCCCCAGATTTTCTCGTTAATACGAGCATCTCGGTCTCCCAATCAAACATTTGATCTCAATCAGTGTCATTTTCCCCACCTATTACCCATCATTATTTTCAATTAGAGGATGTTTGGTCCCATATCGGTCATCGACCAAGATCATCTGCTTAGCCTGCATTGTGTCAACATTTAAGTAAATGGGCCCCTGCAGATTAACTGTTACCTTGCCTGGGTCTTCACTCATCGTAACAATACAATAAATAGCTAACTGTTCAATCCTCTCAATCCCTAATTGAACCAATTCTTCTCGCCCCACGTTGGGATCATAATCCTGCCAAATCAGCAAAGGATTTAATACGACAAAACCCAGTTGCGGCTGATCTAATGACAACAATCGCAAAAAGGGAGATTCATCCTCAACCTCAATCAGGCCAAATCCCTTGCAACGTTCAAAACCAGGGATCCCATTAGAAAATTCCAGACAATCAGATAGAGCGATAGTCAACTCACCAAACCTGTTATTCTGAAATTTGACTTTTTCTACTTCCTTTTCGGTCATTTTCCCTATCCTGACACTGTTTAGCCAGTTTATCTCAACAAAACCAACTTTTGACAAAAATCTATTATTCGCACGAATTCGAGACCTTTTCTAACAATCAAGCTACAACTCCACCTCTAAATAAAGTCCATAAGCGACTGCGGGATAATTGTTCCTCCAGAGGCAAGTGCTGCTTGAAACACATCTTGCTCTTGCGTCAGATTCACGATGGTAGCAGAAAGATCGACTCCCTCATCCTCAGTCAAAACTGACGTCATCTCAACAGCAACTCTATCAAGAACATGTTGAGTTGTTTGCATACGGTTGACGCGGGCACCTATCAAGCCACGAGTACTTGAAATATTTTCACGTACGGTAGATAGTTTTGAAAACGTGTCACGCACCCCAACAATGTCATCGTCGCGCAAAGCATCACGTAAGTCTAACAAGGCTGAAAAAGGATTTGCTTGAGATTTCTCTACTTCTTGAATTCCCTCTTCTAACTGAGTAATGACAGCAGCGCTAAGAGGCGAGTCAGTAGTATCATTTGTTAAAACAGAATTCATAATATCAAGTCCGATGATGTCCTGGTCATCGACATCTTGTCCCGTTTCATCAGCAAAAGCAGCCGTTAGAGCTTGCGCATCTGCTGCTTCAAGGCCGGAAAGAAGCGTAGATATCTTGGCACCAGCTAAAGAGCTTGCGCTCCCAAATACATCACTACCGGGAACATTCACCTGAACAACCACCCCTTCACCTATTTGGCGTTCGATACTACCACCCGCATTCCCATTGGCTACTATTTCAACTATCCGACCGGTTTCATCACGCCGAGCAGAATATGGTGTCTGGTTAGTCTGAGTGCCCGAAAAGATATGCTGCCCACGAATTTGGGTTTCACTCAGACTAAGAGCCAGTTCAATAAATTGATCAATCTGGTCTGCTATTGTAATTCGCTGAGACGCATTATACGTACTACTTGACCCCTGAACGGCCAATCCCGTAGCCTCAACAAACAATGTTTCCATCTCATCAAGCGCGGCCTCACTCACCTCCAGCCAGCCCTTTCCGTCGCTGATATTACGCCCGAATTGTTCTATATTTCGCAACTCCGAACGGAGAGCTAACGTTCGTTCTACCGCAGCAGGATCGTCAGAAAGCCGATTGATACGCGACCCCGAAGATAATTGGGTCTGGTATTGCGTCATACGTCCATATGAGCGATCAAGATTATTGACCAAGGTATTTACTGCCATTTTTGCTGTTATTCTCATAATGAACTCCTACAACACTTTAAGTGACTTTTACAATCACATATCTTAAGATTATTGTCCATAATATCGATTTATATATTTATTGCCACTTCCATCAAGTCGTCAATAATGGACACTGCTCTTGCGGCTGCTTGATAGGCACGTTGATAAAGAACCAATTGCGAGGCTTCATCATTTAACGAGACACCTTGTATTCCTTGACGTCTATTTTCTATCTGATCGGCAAACAACCTATTGTTTTCGGCCATCGTCTGCGCTTCCCTGCTCTTTGCCCCAACCTCACCAAGCATTTCATTGTAAAAGCCCTCAATAGTCTGCGTACCTTCACGCATCAAAGAACTATTACGTAGAGAGCTGATAGACAAAGCCAATTCATTGTCTCCGGAATTTCCATCAGCAGAAGCCGCTATAGCATTTAAGTCAGAAAGTACAGCGTCACTGATTGCAATATTACTCGCTGTAAGCTTCTCCGAATCAAAGAAATTGACCCCCGTAGATCCGTCCAAGCCAAATCCAGACCGGTGCAACGAATTGACACCCTCAACAATTGCCGAGGCCATTTGATCAATACGGTCAACAAAATCAGGAATCGTATCATATGCAAGTTCAGTGAAACCAAGAAGTTGTCCACCTCCGATAGGAGCCATTCCACCTCCGTTCGGCAGCATCACCTGAATAAAAGAGCTACCATCCTCAGATGATTGTCTTACTCCCAAGTGCAGGGCCCGATCCCCCTCTACGAGATGTTGTCCTGAAACCAATACGGAAAGTTGCCCATTGTCGTGTTCAGCTAAAGACACATCAATTAGGTTTGAAAGCTGATCAACCAACAAATCACGACGATCCTTTAAATCAGCTGCCTCGATTCCACCAAAATTAGCCTCTGGCAATTGATCATTTAGTTCAGCTAACTGGTCTAATAATCCGTTAACTTCTTCAATCTGGTCTATAATACTCTGATCAAGCTGACCCTTAATATCAGACAACTTGGCATCATACTGATGCATTGTATTAACTAAAAAGTCTGCTTCCTGTCTCACCGCCGCTCGGGCAGCCCCACTTTCAGGCATATTCGCAAGATCCTGCCAAGCATTCCAAAAACGACTCAATGATCCACTAATACCCAGCCCCGAAGGCTCATTAAACACCGTACCTGCCTCCCCAGCTCCCGCTCCTACCGGCTCATTAAATACTCCCTCGATACTTGCCATCCCCTTCTCAAGCGCCTGCCAACGGCCCAATACTTGTTGCTGAACACGCATTTGGGCATCATCAAAAGTACTGCGCTGGCGTTGGATAGATGCTACATCCGCTCCCGTACCCAATCCATTCTTATGCCCGGTAATCACATTCTCTAATACAACTGCACGCCTCGAATAACCAGGCGTATTTGCATTAGCAATGTTGTGACCTGTAGCATTCAACCCGGCCTGTTGTGCATGAAGAGCACGCCGCCCTATTTCTATACCATGATTTGCAGAAGATCGAATAGGCATCTACCTATCTCCTAGGCCGTGTGGTTTACAAAGCTTCGATCACCTGTAGCACGTCTTACGGTTCCAAATTGGCCGTAAACGCCGCGTTGCAGTGGGCCTTGTCCTGTTAAAATATCTAAACAACGTTCCGTATAACGAAGAGACTGACGAATAAGAAATGAGTTATTTGCACTTACTTTTCTTATCTTTTTATTTAAATCAATGAGTTTTTCACGCATACGAGCCAACTCTGTGGCCCGAGACCCCTCGAGTACCTCCAAAAGGCGCCCGAGATTAACTTGATCCGCTTCTAACGATAGGTTTTCGGACAATTCAACCACAATGTTTTGTCGCCTCGCTTCAAGTTCATGAGCTTTCGAAGCAACCTCCTGCTGAGACAATACACACTCCTCAATACCTCTAACGTTGTCTTCAACGATCGCCTTCTGCTCATCATTCAAGATATCAAGCAAGTCATTAAAGACTCGCACCTCTTCATTGATAACTTGAGTTAAACTGCCTAAAAGTTCCTCATTCACGATTTAATTTTCCTTTTGAAATCGTTGCAGTGGAATTATTTAAAGATGCATTAAACCTTTTATTGGTTTGTATTGAAGCTTCAGTTTTTTCTTCTAATCCCATTCTGTAACTCAATTGCTTATAAAGAATTTCACTCAAACTATTTGGTCCAGTCTTACTAGCCATTTTCTTTGCCCACTCTTCATCTAACATGCCCTCAAAAATCGATTCTCCGTTACTCTTGTTTAGGATTCCCCCTGCACCTACCGTTTTACGCATCGCAGAAATCATTTGATTCATAAAGACAGCTTCAAACTGGCGAGAGGCCTCCCGCAGTGCAGCCCTTTTCTCATCTAAAGATCCATTCGCCTTTGAAGATAGCGCATGAATATTTTGCTTTAGCTCCGAAGAATTGGGATTGTTCCCATGTTGCCAGGTAGCATTTATCAATCCTAAGTTGTTTTCCATGACCTACCTACTGTATTACCAGTTCGGCTCGAAGCGCACCAGCCGCCTTTAGCGATTGAAGTATTGAAATTAAATCTCTCGGGGTGACTCCTAACGCATTCAAGTTTTGAACAAGCTCACTCACGGTAGGCATCGAACCAACATCGAACGAACTAATAATGGGATGGAGTCGATTAGGCTCCTCTTCAACAACCGGCCCCCCAAACATATCGCCACCACCATCTTCCATAGGGATTTTGAGTTTCAGACTGCCGTGCGACAATGCTACGGCAGAGACTGATACATTTTCCCCTATGATTACCGTACCTGTTCTTTCATTCACAACTACACGCGCAGGTAAATCCGGGACAACCCGTATCTTCTCTAATTCCGCTATAAAAGTGACCATGTCATCCGGCATACTACGCGTATTGTCTAAATCAATCACAATTGTTCCTGGATCCACAGCACGTGCCAAATTTGCTTCCCCAAAATATTCATCAATTGCATAGGACATACGGGCAGCCGTTGTCCAGTCTGACTGATAAAGCATCAATATCAATTCTGGATCTAACTTTTCAAGTTTCGGCACTTCTTCCATTACAATACCACCCCCTGGCACATTCCCCACTACCGTATGATTCTTTCGAACACTGCCACCCCCTCCACCACCCAGATTAAAACCTCCAATAGAAATAGATCCTTGCGCTGTTACGTAGGCAGTGCCGTCCGGTCCAAAAAGCACCGATTGCAACAAGGTGCCGCCCTGCAATGAAGAAGCATCTCCAACTGAGGCAACATGTATATCAATATGACTGCCTTTACGCTGGAACGGCGAAAGAGTCGCAGAAACACTTACTCCCGCCACATTTCGGACTTCTACCTGTTTAGGCGTCACTGCAAGATTCATATGGTGCATCATATTAGCCATCATCTGAAAAGTAAATTCTGAACGACGACCATCTCCCGTTCCCTCAAGGCCAATAATCAGTCCTACTCCCGTTAAAGGTATTTCTTCACCCATTTGTATTTTACCCAGATCTTTAATTCGTACCGCTGGCGTTTCTGCCGTAACGGGTAAACCAGCAAATAACAGGATCAAACAAATTCTCATGGATGTTGAAATAGAAAAAGACATTCTAAAAAACCCAGTTTACGAAACGCGCAACCAAACCTGGGCGCACTCCTTGAGTAATTGTACCCTTGCCAGTGTATTCTATCTGCAAATCGGCAATACTGGACGATGGAACTGTATTATCACGTTTCACCATAGCGGGGTTTACCGCACCCGTCAAATAAATGGCTTCAGTTTCTCCGTTAATCTTTAATGAACGAACTCCTTCAATAATTAGATCACCATTGGGCTTTAGACCGGTAACAGTGACCGTGACCCGAGCGGTAAGCCTGGCGCTTCTAGAAGTCGAACCCTGACCTTGATACTGATTCCCAAATTGGCTGTCTAGTGCGTGAAGAGGAACAAATTCGAGAAGATTTCCACCGATGGGAACGGAACTACTGACCGTAGCAGTATTGTTTTTTCCAGTCGACGTAGATGTTTGATTTGTAGCACTCGCATTTTCCTGAATTAACACGGTCAACGCATCGCCGACTCTTGCTGCTTTGGGATCAGCATACAACGAACGCAGTTGTCCCTGAGCCGCTACATTGCATAAAAATAAATTTACAAGCACCATAGACAAAAATTGCATTCTTATAGTCCCACTTCAATTAAACCAGAGTCAACAACATGTCCGCGGACAACCTTTCCAGAGTCCACATTCTTCACTCTGATCAGATCGCCCTTTCCTCCATCCTGCATTGCCGTACCATCTATAGTGACCTCAACAAGCCCCCCACGTGCAACAATCCGGATTAATTCTCCACGCTTCACAATTGGAATTCGTTCGATATGCTGATCAGTCAAAATAGCACCAGCACCTAAAGAACGGCCCAAACGCATGTCTTCTAATTGGCTCTGATCCGTATAATAGGCTCCCCTCAACTTGGTCACATCACTTTCTACCATTTCAAAAAATGTTGATTCAACATGCTCTCCTCTTTTAAGAGCATAGGCCGCAACCAATACAGGCATATGAATACGAACATCAGCGGTAACGCTCATTTTTCGGAGAGTCTTACCATCAAGGTCAATACCGACTCGAACAACGCTCGGCCCTCTCAGCTTTCTCGAAGACGATTTTCTTACACGTATAAGAGGATCGACATCCGTATCTAATTCAATATCATTTTGCCAGCGAACGTCTACAACAATGCTTGCGCTAGCAGGAAGTTCCGTTTCGACTTGTGAAACTACGAATTCCTCAACTGCATTTTTAATGTCGGCGGCAGTTATTACAGTTCCCGCAAAAACTCCGCTACATAGCCACGCGGACATCAAACTTATTTTTAGTAACAGCGGTTTCACAGAAAACACCTTTCTTTACCAATTATCTTTAGCGTTTCAGACTATTGGCATTAGCTAACATCTCTTCCGAAGTCTGTATAGCTTTAGAGTTTATCTCGTATGCCCTTTGAGCAACAATCATGCTCACCATCTCGTCAACAACCTCAACGTTTGATAATTCCAAGAAACGCTGAGAAAGCTTGCCGAACCCTTGCTCGTCAGGAGCACCCACAATAGGATTACCAGATGCAGCTGTTTCTAACATCAAGTTTCGACCAACACTCTTTAGCCCTGCCGGATTAATAAATCGCGCCAGCTCAAGCTGTCCGACTGCCTGAAAATCGGCATCTCCAGGAAGCTTAATAGAGACCTCCCCATTCGATGATATATTTATGTCCGTCGCGTCAGGAGGAAGTGTTATCTGAGGCTCCAAAGAATAACCATCCGAGGTAACTACTGACCCGTCGGAAGACACTTTCAAAGCTCCATCTCTTGTGTATGCCGTTGTCCCATCAGGGAGCGAGATCTGAAAAAACCCATCACCGTCTATAGAGACGTCTAAGGGATTCCCCGTTGGCACTATGGTTCCCTGTGAAAAAATTCGCTGAGTAGCTACCGGACGTGTACCATAACCAATCTGTAATTCAACTGGCACCTGAGCACCTTCAGCCTGCGTTGCCCCTGCCAACCTAAACTGCTGGTAAAGCAAGTCTTGAAACTCCATCTTGCTCTTTTTGTAGCCCGTAGTATTAACATTGGCCAGGTTGTTGGCGATGTTGTCCACGTTCATTTGCTGTGCAATCATCCCTGTTGCAGCTGTATATAAAGCTCGACTCATATTAGCTATTTCCCCTTCTTGCTTTAACCTACACGACCTATATCGTTTACCGCACGATCTAAAGTTGCATCTTGTACCTGTATAGCGCGTTGCTCTGCTTCATAAGAACGATACAGATCAATCATTTTCACCATTTCAACTACGGGCTCAACATTTGATTCTTCTACAAACCCCTGAACTAATTCCGTTCCTTCCGCTGGAACCTGCGCTGTTGCCGAGTGAGGAATAAAGAGACCGTCTCCACCCTTTCTTAACGGAGGTTGATAAGGAGTTTGAGCCATCGCATTTCTGTCATAAAGCTCTGGAAAATCAACAATTTGAATCTCTGCTATGACCGTATCCTCACCCTGAAGTTCATCTCTTACGCGTACGGTTCCAGATCCATCGATAATTGGTGATTTATAATCGTCCGGTATTGTAATCGGGGCCCCTGCCTGATCCAAGACTTGGAAGCCTAAAGGATTTACAAGCTGACCCAATTCATTTTTCGAAAAATTACCATTTCTTGTATACTGTGTACCGTTAGGAGTTTGTAACGCAAAGAAACCCTTTCCGCTTATAGCTAAATCGAATACATCACCCGTTTGGCGCAATTTACCCTGTTCGTGATCGGTCCAAGATCCCTCGAAGCGATTTAAACGCCAGTCTGGATAATCTCCTGACTGTGTCTTCATCTGCTCACGCATCTCACGCAAAAACATGTTATCCTTTTTGAAGCCAGGAACTTCCACGTTCGCCAGATTGTTCGCTATAGCCTCTTGACGAACCGACTTTGGCAACATACCTGATGCAGAAATAAATAATCCTTCAATCATCTTCGTTTCCGATAATATTGATGTTTTTTTATATATGCCCTTCAACTTAGCAAGCTATATGCCAACAAGGTCTCACACCGTTTCATACAACTTAAATGACTGTTTATAATTATGTTATAACACCTCACAGTGGGAGACATAAATAAGAGGTCCGGGAGGAAAGGATTTCCCTTACAATGTTTCTCGTTGCCTATTTGTAACCGGATACAATATATTACCTCCCCAAAACATTAATTGAGACAGGAAAGGAATAAACCGTGAGCCTACCGATTGTATTAGTTCTCATATTGCTCGCTTCGAATAACACTCTAGCTGAGTCAACTTTCGTTAGAGATTCAGGTTATGTGTCGCATTATTCAATCCATAAATCAGTAGATCGTATACAGATTGACGGACACTTAGACGAATACGCTTGGGAAAGAGCCAGGCAGATAAACGATTTTAAACGCATTCTCAACCACTACGACAAAATTGAGGCCCCTACCAGAGCAAAAATGTTGTGGGATGATAAGTATCTATATGTCGGCTTCCATTGTGACGACCGGGAAATGTGGGCCGTTTACGAGAATGAAGATGATCAATTATGGGAGGAAGAAGTTGTAGAGATATTTATAGATCCAGATGGAGATGGGAAAAATTATCTTGAGCTAGAAGTCAGCCCAACTAATACTGTCGTAGATTTACTCATAAAGTCTGTCGAACCAGATTTTGAGTCTGATAAAGACTGGGATATTGTCGGACTCAAGACGGCGGTACAACTCCATGGAACTGTCAATGACATTAGCGATGAGGATTTGGGATGGAGTATAGAGATAGCTATACCCTGGACCGCTTTTGTTGATATGGATGTAGAAGGTCTCCCCCCAAAACAAGGAGATTCCTGGCGACTAAACCTTTATCGTATTGAGCGTTCGGCTGGACATGCTGCTCGGATTGAACTACTGACCATGAAGGAACAGACCAAGAACCTACGCACAGAGATAGAAAAACTATGGGTAGAAAATAATGTAAAGCCCGAAAATCGCGGCGCACTAACATCCCCAGCGCGAGCACGCTTAGCGGAATTAGAAGCACAATTAAATATAAGTAGTGAGGCCAACGAAAATTACGGTAATTTAACCGAATATACTGCTTGGAGTGAAACCCATAAACGAGGATTCCATCATCCCCAGCGTTTTGGAGTAGTTCAGTTTGTCGATGCACCCTGACCAAGTTATATCGGAGCCCAAATCTTGATCTCGTCTTGCAGGTTTTTGTTACTGTTCACAGTAACAAATCTCATCCTACTTTCCAGCTATGCAGAGGGTAGCGGTAGTGCAGATACAACTTTGACCGACATGGTTCGCATCGATAATTTCTATATTGATAAATACGAATTTCCAAACCAGGCTAATCACTTCCCAACAGTAGACGTAACCTTTACCCAAGCACAATCAATATGTAGACAAGTAGGTAAACGACTATGCTCAGAACAGGAATGGCAACGTGCGGCTACTGGTCCCGAAAACTATCTATACGGATATGGTAACACATTTGAATCTGGACGTTGCAACACCCCTTTTCTGCAAAGTTCTTATTGGAAATCAGGAAGATCATTAGCACAAAGTGGATCGTTCCCCCTTTGTTGTAATAGCTACGGACTATATGACATGATTGGGAACGTATGGGAGTGGACTAACGGCTGGCATTCCCAATCCCATCAATGGCGTGTGGTGAGAGGTGGATCTTATTTCAATAGTGCCAACATGGCTCGCTCAGATAGCCGATACGGACAATTTCTTGATGAACAATTTCACCTAGACTTAATCGGATTTCGTTGCTGTAAGTCTGTATCAACAAAGAAGTGAATATATTCCAATATAAAGCCACTGTTAAGTCTCAAATTGACAATATTGAAGAAAGACCATGAATCAGAAACACCTAGTTTTTGTTTTATCTGCGATGACTATTTCATTCACTCTTATTTTGGGTGTTATGATGGTTTTTACTGAAACAAATTCTCGACCTTCTCCCCCTAGAGATCAAAAGGTTTCATTAAGAAACAAACGAGATTTAGATAGGCCACTTTATTCCAACCACACACCCAATTCAATGGATCGATCAACTGAGTCGAAATCAGAAAATAAACCAGATTCGGAACAAAATGACACACCACCAAATCGAAAAAGTTCTCAAGCGACTTTGGATGAATTCTCCTCTTTGAGGAATGAACTTAGGCAACAAATAGGAACTCTACAGAGAGACCGATCCGCGATGATTGCTGATCTAGCAAAAATACTCAGTACGCTAAGACCAAATCAAATAGCTGATGAATTATCCACATTTGACGAAAAAACAATTCATTTTATTCTCAGCCAGTATGATCCCGACCTCCAAAAGGCAATTCAATTGGAGATGACAAGCCGAAATGAAAAATAGACGTACCGTCGCCAAAAGAAAATAACTACTATTACACTCACAAATTTGCTCCTTGAACAGACAGGAGATTAGAAGGTTAAAAATATAACAACTATGTCAATACTCAAGATAACCCAAATGGGGCACCCCATCCTACGTCAGGTTGCTAAAACTGTACCCATCGAGGAAATACTCCTATCTGAGACCCAACAATTTTTAGACAACATGATCGAAACAATGAATGACTATAGTGGTATAGGACTTGCTGCCCCACAGGTTTTTGATCCACGACAAATTATTATAGTTGGTATTAACCCTTTTGAAATGAACCAGACAAATGAAAATCCTTTCACGATCTTATTTAACCCCGAGTTAACATTTTTGTCAGAGACTAACGTAGATGACTGGGAGGGCTGCCTAAGTATCCCGGACATCCGCGGCATAGTGCCTAGATCAAAAAGTATTGGTCTCTCTGGTTATAACCGTGAAGGAAGTCAGCTTACTTTTGAGGCCCACGATTATTTTGCTCGAGTTTTGCAACACGAAATAGATCACTTAAACGGTATTTTATTTTTAGATCGCATGACAGATCTTACAACTCTTAGTTATTCAGAAGAGTACAATCGCTACCACTCTCATGGTGAAACCACTTAACTAACTTCATCGTATAGTGCCTCAAGGTCTTTAATTTGAAGGGATGAGTTATAATTCGTTTCTACATGTTTTCTACCAATTCTTCCCATCTTGGGCCAATTCTGCTGCTCCTCAATTAAACATACAATATTCTCGGCAAGCTCTTTTATGTCCCGCTCTTGGCACAAAAGGGCACTCTTCCCATCTACAACATACTCAGGAACATCTCCATGCACAGTAGTAATAATCGGCATCCCTGCCGCCTGCGCATCTAATAAAATAACAGGTGCACCACCTTCACCATCACCATTTTTAGCAGTAACGCTTGTCTGTAACAAAACATCGTGGTTTTGAAGTTGCTTCAAAACTTGGCCATACGGTAACATTCCGCAAAACTTTGTGTGTTTTCTAAGCCCCAAGGATGTTACCATTCCCTCTAATCTATTCCTTTCGACACCATCACCGATCAAGGTCAGATCATACTCGAAAGAATGAATCGACAGCGCTCTTGCAAGACCCGCTATCGCAAAATCTATCCCCTTTTTTTCCTTGAATCCAGCACAGATTAAAAACCGAACTCGACCGTCAAACTTTCGTTCCTTATAATTGATACGCTCCAGGTCTACACCCAACCGTTGAACTTTTATTTTGTTTCCATGGCAACCTAAGTCCAAAAGTCTTTGTGCCATACCTTGGCCTTCCACCAAGAATAAATCACCTTCTTCAAAAAGCTTTTTGTATTTTCGTAACCAAAAAGGGTATCGCGCATACTCGGTAGCATCCGCACCGTAAAAACTCGTAATTAAAGGAATCCTAGCCGCACGTTTGGCCCACAAAATTCGACATCCTTCATAGCCAAAATGAGCGTGTACTAATCTCGCTTCTTCCTTGCGAAGTACGGAAGTATAATAGGGATACTGGCCCCATAATTTACGGATGAGACGATTGAAGAAGAACTGAGTTTGCGATAGCATCTTGGGGGTATACAACGGGTCAATAGGATAGGCTTCTATGTTGATTTTTTCCTGGGTTAATACTATTGGGCGGTATCGAACATGGCGGCCAATCTGTTCATAAACCCATGGGCCAGCAGTCTGCAAATAAGGAGTGACACAGTGTGCAACTGTTTTCATATTTCAAGCTGAACGTGTTTGGGCAAGGTAAGACCTGCCTTAGGATCACAAAAGAATCGCAGTTTGTTTGACTCATCGGCACGAAGCATCTTGTTCATAATTTCAAGACAAGGTCTGTTTTTCTCTGTCGGTACACATTCAGCCCAAAGTGTGTCCCATCCTTTTTGAAATGCGCGAAATAATGCGACATGTAATAACACCTGTTCAATCCCTCGACCAAGGACACGACAGCTTAGCACATAATCGGCAAGTGTCCCACCATCATTGTATGGCTCCAATCCAACCAATCCAATTATTCCTGAATCACCAAAACGATCTTTACTACTAAAGACCCAACATTCATGGTCTTCCTGCTCACTCCAACACAAAAATTCCTCTTTACTCAAACGCCTAGTACGCAGATTTACCTGATTTGTCTTATTCAACAACTGAACCGCCCGAGAAATATTATCTTCGGTTAAAGACTCACAAGATACCGTTAATTGAAGTTTCGAAAGCCATTCACTTATTGACTGGGAACTTAATTTAGACGCCTGGCGCTGATTTTCCCCCGCGTACAATGATTTTCTTTGTCGATCTTCGTCACTAACACTGAAAGAATCAAAAACAACCAATTCCCCCAAGGCTTTAACATATATTGCAGGGTCATCCGGCCATTCGGGCACTACAACCTCAGGTAAGGCTTCACGAACTCGTGAACGTTCGGCCGATTGGTCATCAATAAAAACTATGTTAGACAATCCAATATTTAACTCAGAAGCTAACGATGTAATATTTTCTGCCTTATCATTCCAGTCAATTCGCCAACCAACAAAGTCATTTCGACGTAAAATCATTTCCGGATGCGAATCAATCGCCTCGAGTGCGACAGACTCTTGGTTACGGCTTGCAACAGCCAGTAAAATACCATGACATGAGAGAGCCTTAAGGGCTTTTTGAAAATCAGAATAGGCCTCTCCTACGTGGTCGTGTCCTCCAAGAACGAGATCTGACCATCCCGATTCTCCAACAATACCACCCCAAAGAGTTCCATCCAAATCAAGAACGATTAACTTAGCTGTTTGCCCGTCCAATGCTCGGCGACCTGCGTCCAAATCACATACAGCCTTGCGAAAGATCGGGTTGGTGAAAGGAATTTTACCCATAAACCACAACTTAGGATCATGGGCGAGGCCAGATAAACTCAACCACCGATATGTATCCAGAACATGAATAGTACCACTAAGTGAAGCTCGCTGGATAAGACCGTTATTTATTCTTTGCAATGCCCAATTTAATCCACCCTTTTTATACTCACCGATTCCCATACCTCTTACAAAATCACTTCGAACCCATAACGGAACCCATAAGGCACTCAGGTTTTCTGAAGCCAACTCTAGGAGATCAAGGAATTCCTCTATCTCTCTATCCAATTTAGACACATTTAACAATTTCCCATTCAAAACATCTAAAAAACTTGGAAACATTGCTTCAGGACGAGTCCAAACAACCGCACGATCTATTTTTGAACCACCATTAATTGGGAACTCGCTCCAAGACATCAGAACTGTTTGAACAGTTGAATTACCCAAGTCAACAACCTTCGACCCTTCCCCAAGTTCTCTTCTTAGGTAACCAACAAAAGGACTGATATTAAAATCAGATACAACTGAATAAATCGTCATATTACAGCAATCACTTATAAATAGCGGTTAAATGCAGACAAAGGCTGTGAACACTTGAAAAAGGCATATTTTCCCCCACGTGCTCCAAAAGATTCGACAGATTTGGACGAACACCAAAATCCAATTCACAGCGTTGCTCTAAAGCAACAATGAGTTGAACTAATCCCAAGGAATCCAACGTGCCGTCTTTTCCAAACAGGGCAGCGTTTGCATGGAAAGGCAACTGACAATCTTCTAAACGTTGTGCGTTCAATTCAGCGATGGAATCACCAACGATTCTTTGAATTTTTTCATCAATATTTGCACTCATCTTTTCTCCAATTCTTCAGCCCACTTACTCAAAGAACTTTCCCAAACACTCCCACGTTGAATACCACGGGAATACATCGTTATTCCCTGTTTGGCCAGATAACAAATTTTAAAATGAAGCCCAGAGGCATCTACGCGGTAAAACGATCTTCCTTGCACAAAAATCTTCTTACACACAGAATCACTAACATGTTTTTGCAGGAAGGAACCTGGACGACGCCACCGTATACGAGGATGTGGGACACGAGTTGAAATCATCCTTTCATTTCCAAATTTGTCACGCACCCTTCCCTCAAATAATTCTGACCGATATACATCAACAGGGAACTCGCTCTTGAGTTCATCTTCAGCCGAATGTAGCTGTGTCAAAATATCTGTATTAACACCCAAACCCAAGATAATGCCACCCTTTTCCACAAGTTTCCCATAGGGACTCAATGGGCCGCACGGATATATATCTTCATGATGAGTTGACACAAATTCGTCTGCCTCAGGACCGATCGCAGTAACAGAGTGAGTCGGATGTAAACTTCGTTGTGCGCCTGGAAGGCGCCGGGCCAGCTCCGGTAACAATCCCATTGAAGTAGGAGAACGATGAACATCGAACACCTCCCCTCTGGAAAACCACTGCTCTGGTCGTTCGCTCAGTTGGGTAGAAGGAAAAAGCAACGTACTATCCTCACCTAAGACAGAACGCAGCATAGGAAGAATTTTAATGAACGAAAAGTCAGGCCGAAGTTGGTCTATAGAACTGTGAACAAACACCAATTCACCAGGTTTAAGCCCTAAATCGTACTTGATTATATGCCGGAAAGACTCCTCACATAACAGCGGGATCGGCTTTTCGCTATAAATCCGTTTATACCAATCGCGACCACGGCGATATACCCATGCTGGGAGTATCCGCCTAACTACTTCCTTAAACATCGGATTTCACGCGTAGCAACTCTGTCATAGTAGGAGGAAACATATTAGCTTAGTGGTAATTTTGCAACGACTCTACGGAATTATTTTTCAAGCAATCAAATCATGTTATCAAAAGCGAAAACTGCTATTATCTCTTTGGCTGGGCTTGCCCATCTTTCTTTCCGACCGAGTCATTGGAGACTATTCCTTCAACAATTTGTCCATGCACCCCCAAAAACTGATCTGGTACATTTAGCTTCTGCTTTACAATGGCTTTGTCAGGCTCACGACAAAGGATATGGTGGGGTTTCAGCCGGTTATTCATTCCTTAGAGGATGGTTGCCACCCTATCCGGAAACAACTGGTTACATCATCCCGACTATGTTACGCGCATCAAAAATAAATATTGATTTTGCTGAACGCGCCAGGAAAATGGGAGATTGGGAAATAGAAATACAGTTACAAAATGGAGGGGTGCGCGGTGGCATGGGAATAAAAGAATACCCTATAGTGTTCAACACCGGTCAGGTTATCCTTGGTTGGACAGCACTTTACCATCATTTTGGAGACACTCGTTATTTAGCTGCCGCTAAACGGGCAGCAGACTGGTTAATTGCCAACCAAGATAAGGATGGAAAATGGAGTCGGCACACCTACCTAAATGCACCTCGTGCCTACCACGCACGCGTAGCATGGCCACTCTTAGAGATTTATAAGATCACTAATCAGACTCGTTATAAGGAAGCCGCAAATAATTTCCTAAGCTGGCTCTTACCCCAACAAAAAATCAATGGATTTTTCCCGCATATGTCTTTAGATCCTAAAGAGCTACCTATTACTCATACAATTGCCTATACACTTCGTGGTTTGATAGAGTGTGCCCGACTCCTTGATGATCCCCCTCCCCACCACATCCAGACAGCTGTAGATAAAGCGATTGATGGAATATTGAAAAACAATCCAAGCCTGGTTGCAAGCGGCCACATGGCAGCCGCGTTGAATGAAGACTGGGAACCATCTAGCTCCTACAGTTGCCTAACAGGAAATGCTCAATTGGCTATCATTTTACTCAGGTCCCCCCGAGCAGATCGACCAGAACGTTTAAAGGCAGTACGTGCCACCGTTGACCGACTAAAATACCATCATAACACCTTGAGCTCGAACAAAGGCATTTGTGGAGGACTCCCAGCATCCTTCCCCATTTGGGGAGACTATATACCTTTCACTTTACTTAACTGGAGTACAAAATTTCTCGTAGATTTACTCTTGGAAAAAATTGAATCCTCAAATAATTCAAAATGAAATGTTTTTATCTGGGTTGCCACTTATCTTCCTCAACCTGATATTAGAAAATAATCATGATTAGACCATATACTCCTGCCGACTTAGATCGACTAAAAGAGATAACGGAAATCTGTTTTGACGGAGCCTCGATCGATCGCAATATAGAAACCTTAACAGGATCTATTGGCGGTCATGATTGGGTTTGGCGTAAACTTAGGCACATTGATGATGACGTAAGTGGTTCACATGCAACAGGCGTCTTTGTATGGGACGGTAATAATAAAATCGAAGGATACGTCACTACCCGTATAGACGACCAAAGTAAAATAGGAGGAATTCCTAATATTGCCGTTGATCCACAAAACCAAGGTTGTGGGATTGGTCGTGCATTACTAGAACATGCGCTGGAGTACATGAGTCAAATTGGTATGGAGTATGCTAAAATAGAAACTCTAGCACAAAATGAAGTTGGTAAATATCTATATCCCGATTTGGGTTTCGTCGAAATTGCACAGCAAATCCATTATATAAAACGCTTATAAGATAGGGTCTATGAATGCTAAAGAAACTGCCGGCATAAGAGCTGCCGAATATATAGATGACGGAATGGTTGTAGGACTCGGAACTGGGTCTACTGCGGATTTCGCAATCCGAGCCCTAGGTAAGCGTGTGGAAAATGGACTGACTGTCAAAACGATTCCGACATCAATAGCATCTGAAAAACTCGCACGTTCGCTCGATATACCCTTAACGAACTTTAAAGATCACCCCGTGATAGATTTGACAATAGATGGTGCAGATGAGGTTGATCCACAATTAAATCTAATTAAAGGACTTGGCGGGGCGCTACTAAGGGAAAAAATCGTTGCTTCGTCCACAATTCGACAAATAATTATTATTGACACTTCGAAACAAGTGAAGAAACTCGGGATACGATCTCCACTGCCCATTGAAGTAATACCATTTAGTTGGCCGCTTGCCTTCAAAGAGCTCACCGAACACGATTTACAACCTAAATTACGCCAAACTAAGACCGGACAAATGTTCAAAACTGACAATGGTAATCTCATAATCGATTGTAATTTCCCCGATGGTATCAATAATCCATCTGAAACCAATGACTGGATCAACAAATTACCTGGCGTTATAGAAAACGGACTTTTCGTTGAATTAACGGATTTGGTTATAATTGGGCAGGACAATGGTGATTGCCAATTTCAAGAACGTCCTCAAGGAAAATGCAGGGGAAATGAAACCTAGTATGCAAATAAATAGCCCGCAATCACGGCGAACATTCCTAACCGCCTTGCCAGTAGCTACACTCGCTGCCTGTGAAAATCCAGGAATTAAAAAAAACCCATCCGTACAAACACGTAGGCATCTAAAATGGAAAATGGTTACAACATGGCCAAAAGATTTTCCAGGACTAGGGACTGGAGCAAACTATCTAGCTCAGCTAATCGGTGAAATGTCCAATGGTGAATTAGAAATAAAAGTGTACGGAGCAGGAGAATTAGTCCCCGCCTTAGGTGTATTTGATGCTGTATCTGGCGGAACTGCTGAAATGGGTCATTCTACAGCCTACTACTGGAAAGGAAAGCATGAGGCTACGCAGTTTTTTTCTACGGTCCCATTTGGCCTCACAGCTCAAGAAATAAATGGCTGGCTACAACATGGTGGTGGTCAGCAACTTTGGGACGAAATATACGAACCGTTTGGGTTAAAGGCTTTCCCTGCCGGAAACACCGGCGTCCAAATGGGCGGATGGTTTAACAAAGAGATTAATAAGTTGGAAGACTTTTCAGGTCTAATCATTCGGATGCCAGGCTTAGGAGGCGAAGTGCTGCGACGCCTCAATGCAACTGTTCAAACTATTCCTGGTGGTGAGATTTTCCAAGCTTTAAAGACCGGAGCGATTGATGCAACTGAGTGGGTTGGGCCTTACAATGATTTAGCATTTGGTTTCCACCAAGCCGCCAAGTATTACTACTGGCCAGGTTGGCATGAACCTGGAACAACTATGGAAGCAATGATCAATCAAAACGCATGGGAACAACTTCCTAAGGATCTACAAAAAATTGTTCAATGCGCCTGTTCAACCGTAAATGACCATATGCTTGCCGAATTTACTACTCGCAACAGTGCTGCCCTAGAGACCTTGGTTAACCAACACGGGGTTCAGCTTCGACAATTTTCGGATGAGATTTTGAACTCTATAGGATTAATTGCAAAAGAAGTTATTCAAGAAGTAGCTAATAAAGATCCAAAAACAAAAAAAGTTTATGATTCGTTTATTGAATTTCGAAAGAACTCTTTATCCTACACTCATATTTCTGAGGAAGCTTATACATTAGCCCGATCTCTTACGCCAAGCTAATGATTAATCAAACAGAAAAATTCGTCCGAAGGTTAGTACCTTGGTTTGTCTTTTTAATGGTAATAATCAGCTTTGTGATAGTTGTACTTCGTTACTTATTTGAACGTGGATGGGTCTGGATGCAAGAACTCGTCGTCTACCTTCATGCATTTTCATTTCTATTGGCAGCCGGCCACACTCTCGCACACGACGAACATGTTAGAGTAGACATTTTTTACCGTAATTCCAACATCCGAAGTAAAGCCCTTGTAGACCTCATTGGAAGCGTGTTTTTGCTTTTACCCGTCTGTATTGTTTTGGCTTATTTATCCGTACCCTACGTTATAGCATCCTGGAACGTTTGGGAAGGTTCAAAAGACGGAGGAGGTCTGGAGGCTGTCTTCCTATTAAAGACGGCAATACCCCTGTTTTGTTTTTTTCTTGGACTTCAAGGTATTTCGCTGGCTCTGAAAAGTTACAATACTCTGCGCGAGAAAATATGAACGAAATATTCGCGCTGGCAATGTTTCTCCTCACTTTCATCGTATTGCTTTCAGGCTTTCCCGTCGCTTTTTGTTTAGCAGGCACAGCTCTTTTTTTTGCTTTAATTGGGATAATAACAGGCCACTTTGACTTTACATACCTATTGGCACTACCTTCGCGGATTTATGGAATAATGGGTAACCAAACCCTTATTGCAATTCCACTTTTTGTATATATGGGAGTGATGCTTGAGCGTTCAAGGATTGCCGAAGAATTACTTGGCGCAATGTCTCATCTTTTTGGTGGCCTGCGCGGCGGACTCGGGATATCCGTATGCTTGGTTGGCGGTCTACTAGCCGCTTCAACTGGAATCGTAGGAGCAACCGTTGTAACTATGGGACTAATTTCCCTGCCAGCAATGCAACAACGAAATTATAACCATAAACTATCAACTGGGATAATTTGTGCTTCAGGAACTCTTGGACAAATTATCCCTCCAAGTATTGTCTTAGTAATCTTAGGAGACGTCATCTCGTCTGCCCACCAACAAGCTCAATTAAGCCTTGGAAATTTTGCACCTACTTCTGTTTCGGTAGGAGACTTGTTCTTGGGAGCTTTTTTCCCAGGGCTTCTGCTTATGCTAAGCTATATTCTTTACATTATAACGGTTGGAATATTTCGCCCCAATGCAATGCCGCCTTTACCGGCAGAAGAACGCAATAAAATTACTGAGATTTCGTTCCTTTTGCATTTATTAAAAGCCCTGTGCCCCCCGATTCTCCTTATTGTTGGCGTACTAGGTTCGATATTATTGGGTGTGGCTACACCCACAGAAGCTGCCTCGGTCGGAGCATTAGGAGCTATGGCATTATCCATACTCAAAAAACAGTTCAGTCTACCTATTTTACAAAGTGTTATACGTAAAACAACTGAAATCAACGCCATGGTATTCACTATCCTTATCGGAGCATCATTTTTTTCGTTGGTATTTCGTGGCTATGGTGGAGACGAAATAGTAGCTAACTACCTACAAACCATGACAGGTGGGGTAAACACTTCTTTTTTTATTGTCATGTTGGTGATGTTTGGACTTGGTTTTTTCCTAGATTTTTTTGAAATTATTTTTGTTGTCGTCCCTATCGTTGGCCCCGTTCTTCTTAGTATGGGATTTGACCCCATTTGGCTCGGAGTCATGATCGCGCTAAATCTTCAGACTTCATTTTTGACACCTCCGTTTGGCTTTTCCCTGTTTTATTTACGTGGCGTTGCACCGACATCCATTAGCACTCTTCAGATATATAAGGGTGTAATTCCATTTATATTAATTCAACTATCCGTATTAGTCCTGCTGTGGCTGTATCCTAAAATAGTAACGTATCTTCCCCGATTAGCCTGAAGCAAAGGGAGGCCAAAATTGCCTACTGATCTCAAACACTATATTGACACTGCTCCACTCATAGACACACATGAACACTTAAACAAAGATTCAGAATGGATTGAGGCAGGTCCCGATATTCTTCAAGATCTTTTTGGAAATTACGTAATTGCCGACCTCCATACCGCAGGAGCTTCACCAAAAGCACTTAAAAACCTAACCGATCCCCAAAGCGGTGATTTTGAAGACAGGTTTATAGGAATCAAACCCGCTTGGGAAACTATCCAATTCACAGGATATGCCGAAGCTGTCAGTATTTTAGCTCACCAAATATACGGAATTAAATCCTTTAACAATTCGGAGTTTGAAAAAGCTCAAGAGTCACTAAAAACGTGGCAAACGCCAGGTGGCCGAATTCATTTACTTCGAGACAAAGGTAACATAGACCACGTTCAAACCGATGATTTTTGCTGGGAATGTTTTCCTGATGATTCTGGACGAAAATTTTTCCTATATGACCTTTCATGGGCAAGTTTTTGCAAAGGAGAAATAGATGTCATCTCCCTATTAAAACACACGAACATAGAAGTAACAAACCTCTCTAGTTTGCGAGAAGCTATGGAAAACCTATTCCTGCTTTACGGACCGAATGCAATAGCCGTAAAATCACAACATGCATACAGCCGTACGCTCTACTGGCAAGAAAGAACCGACGATGATGCTACATCCGTACTCGACAGGCTCCTCTCCGGGAAGGAATTAACTGAAAAGGAAAGGCTGTTGCTTGGAGACTGGTGTTGGGCTCGTGGCATAGAATTGGCGACAAAATACAATCTTCCTTTTAAAATTCATACCGGATATTATGCGGGTAACGATCGAATGCCTGTGGATAGAATACGTAGTGGAAATCTAACCTCCCTTCTTTCGCGATACACAAAATGTCGTTTTGTCTTGATGCATATTTCTTACCCATACAGCAATGAATTAATTGCTTTGACTAAACATTTCCAGAACGTCTGGGCTGACCTCTGTTGGGCCTGGTCGATAGATCCATATTCATCGACAGAGTTTGTTCGACGATTTATCCATACTGCTCCCATCAATAAGATTTTTTCCTTTGGAGGGGACACGCGATGGCCAACGTCGGCTCTTGCCTACTCAATTCAAGCACGTAGATGGCTCTCACGTGCCTTAGAATCGGAGGTTAAAGATGGTATGTTAAGAGAAACTCAGGCAATTGAGATAGCAGAAAGGTTAATGTTCAAAAATCAACATGACTGCTTTGATATTGAAGGGACCCGAGCCAACATTGCAAACACATGATGTCATTATACTGCCCTAAATGTAAAACTTACGATTTAAATCCTACTGCTCACTACCGATGTATAAGTTGTGAAGAAGCTTTAGAATACGATATTCCCACACCACAGTTCCCACGTCAAAAAATTGTATTACGAGCACTGAACCCGTGGCGTTATCGTGAAGCAATCCCGTTTAAAACAGATTCAGTTACCCTTGGGGAAGTTCAGACACCTCTTGTCAAATGCGAGATAGGGGGGCAAGACGTACTACTTAAATGTGAACAGTACTTACCTACAGGTTCATATAAAGATCGAGGTTCAGCAACTTTAATAGCTGGTCTACAATCCATAAATATAAAAGAAATTGTGGAAGATTCATCAGGTAATGCCGGAGCGTCTTTAGCGGCATACGCAGCGCGAGCAAAGGTCTCTTTAAAAGTCTTTTGCCCATCCTCGACCTCTGAACAAAAAAAAATGCAGATTCAGCACTACGGCGCAGAGTTAATTACGGTTGATGGTCCACGAATAAAGTCTACGGAAGCACTTCTTGGCCACATAAGAAAAACTGGTACTTACTACGCCTCGCATCTTTGGAATCCCTTGTTTCTCATTGGCATACAAACAATGGCCTTTGAATTGGTCGAGCAATTAGGATGGCGCGCTCCCAAGGCGGTATTATGCCCTGTAGGATCGGGTAGTATTCTTCTAGGATTATTTGATGGATTTCAACAACTTTTACGGGAAGGAGTAATTCATAAAATACCTAAATTAATAGCGATCCAAGCATCAAATGTATCTCCTTTGTTCATAGCCTGGCATAACAAGTCTGATCGAGTCAACAAAATAAACGATTATGAACCTACAATTGCCGAAGGTATTGCTCTACCCTGCCCTATACGTGATCGGAGAATTATTGCCGCCCTCAGAAAAAGTGAAGGAACCGTAATTCGTGTCAGCGAAGAAGATATAAAAAAGGGAATGCGCGCATTAGGAAATCGAGGTTTCTATGTTGAACCTACTTCAGCAGTAATCTGGCAAGGTATTATAGAATACTGGAAGCAACAGACGGAAATCGAAGCTAAAATAAACGAACCTGTTGTAGCAATAGTATCAGGCAACGGACTAAAATCATCTTTAACAAATAATATCTGAAATTTGAATCAGTTTATTTTTCAATAAAACAAAGAGGACATTCTACGCCATCGAACAATCTCATGCAAACGGTAATGGATTAAAGGAACATTCATTAACCATTTTGTATATTCAACAGCCACATAAAGAACGCTGGATGTTCGTCTAATTTCGACTTGAAAATTCTCTTGCGCCCCAATACCATTTAAAAGCGATCCAAATACTGGGATTCGCATCGCTTTTTCTTCAAGTTCCATTCCATTAATCTGGATCCTAAAGTCTCGAGAATTACAACCTATGTACAGCCCATCGAGTAGAGGATCGTGAGGTATTAAATCAACTTCTTGCGCACGCATGGCTACCGAGTTCTGCAAGCTTATCGACGCCTTGCTAGGGAAAAATCTCGATTCTAATAATTTTAATCTAATACTGTGCTGTTTTTGTATTGTTTCTATAAATTCATGGTCTGATTCTTGGCATAACAACAATACCAATCTTCGAAATAATTCTTTCGGAATAAATATTACATTCGCGTAGTTTTCGGCTCTTAATTCACAGGATGTCACATATTCCAAAACCGCATCTATATCCCCAATAATATCTCCTGATTGAACCCTAGCTTGTAAACCGTTTTTATCTATTTTCAAACAACCACAACCTGTTAACCATACCACAATTGAGTCTGGATTATTTCTCGAATCCCGTACAATATCTTCTGGACTAAATCCTACAACATTTATTTCGATTATATCATGCCATTCGGGGAGATCGCTCAACTCATTCTCGTTAATTTCTCTACCCAAAATTTCTGTCAGTGCTTGGCAAAAATAGGATGTGACTTTCTCTTTATACATATCTTCAAAAAAGCTTCTTGAACTTTTAATAAGATTCCGAACAGAACCAAATTTTGATACGTGGCCAACGGATTCTACTGCCTGTGGTTCCACCAACTCAGGATTCACATGTGTCAATACAATTTCGTCCGAAGAATCATCGACAAAATCTCGCCATGATCCATGGACAGAAAATAACTCACCCCCTTGTTTAGTTCCAACATCCACCTTTTTCAACGAAGCATTTTGTAACATAAATTGTTTATAGGATAAAAACCTATCTTTATCGAGTGAGCCGATTTCCAATAAGTTCTTACACCGTTCAAAATTTAGAACATCACAAAGATGCACATACGATTTATAATTGCTTTTCCATTTAACACAAAATCTATAAATTGCAGTGGGAACCGGATGAATAGACAGATGTGGTGTTATCACCAAACCTCCGTAATCGAATTCCTCACCAAATGGTAATGGTATATATCTAACGAAGGAGGAAATCTCTTCTTCTGTACAATCATAAACAGCTGCCGCTTTTCGAGTAATTGCCCTCCAAATAATCTTGGGGCAGAGGACATCAATCTTTTTATGAGATTGGAATAAGAAAGCTAAATCGCCGATATGATCGTCATGGTTATGCGTAAAAACAACGGCATCAATTTCACTATTGGAAATGCCCACATGAAAAAGCATTTCGGAGACATTCATCGGTAAATCAACACACAGAGTCTTGCCGTGCCAACGAATTATAGTATGATTACACGAATAGTTCGAAGAAAACCCGTCAGCTTCTCCAGTGTCTATTATCTGAAAATCCGTAGGTTTAATCAAACTATTGGTCAATTTAAAGGGTACATTATAACGTTGGTGAATTCCCAAATTACAGTCTATCTCAACCGTATCCTCCTCATATGTAAGCTCAAAAACATTAGGGCTAGGTGACGTGATTCTTAGTTCTTTATAAATACAACTAAGAATATTTTTTTCAGCCATTAGTGGCAAAAAATGAACGATATTATCCACCTCTTGAATACCGTTGAAGCCTAACCCTTCAATCTCGCCGATAAGCGCCTCTGCCTCTTCCATATTAGTAAAAGATCCAAGCATTTCTGTACTATTTTGAAAACCGTAGAGGCCTCGCATGAATGCTTCTCGCGCGCGAATTATCTGTGATTCATTTCCTAAAATAACGGGACGCTCTCCTTCAAAAATCATACCCTGATTGAACAAACAATGCAGTAGAGGGAATTCCAAAAAGTTAGATTGGGGTAAAATATCTATCGTCTGAGTCAGTTCGGTGTATGCTACACCATTTACTTTATAGCCATTTTCAATGACATATTTGATAATGTCTGGCCAGGCATTGAACAACCATGACACACCTATTTCAGGAAGATTTACAAAAAAAGCCCCATCACATATTTGTTTTACTTGTATACCCAAAATCTGAATCCCTATCCTAAATTCTCAACAAAATTTTTGGACAATGGGCTTGATCACCAAAAGTGGAACACATGCTCTTGTAGGAAGTCTAGCTACAAATGCAGCAGCATCTGCTACATCATTAGGCTGCAACATCAGGGATCTGCGTTCATTATCCACTGTTTCTACGCGCTGTTCAAGTATAGGAGTTTCCACTTCCCCTGGACACAATGCACAGGATCGTATACCGAAACTCATTTCTTCGTCGTTCAATGAATTAGTAAGTGCAATAACACCGTGCTTGGATGCTGAATAAGCAGCTCCTGCAATACTACTTGCACGCAATCCAGCTATAGATGAAATATTTATGATTAAACCATTTTTATTAGAGCGCATGTGAGGTAAAACCAACTGGGTAACGTTAAAGACCCCGCTTAAATTAACGGCAAGCGTATAGTCCCAATCCCTGGGTTCAACATCTGCTACCGAGCGTGGGTTAGTGTTTATCCCGGCATTATTAACAAGTATATCGATGCCTTCATAAATCCTCTCCAGTTTTTCATATGCAGAACTTATTTCAGCTCGATCAGCAACATCGCATGACGAAATAACAGCGCCTCCAATCTGATGCTGAATCTGTTCTAATGCAGATCTTCTTCTTCCCCACAAAACCAGTTGCGCTCCCTCCTCGGCAAACTTAAGAGCTATGGCTCTTCCTATTCCACTACCTGCACCGGTAATCAATACTTTTTTGTCAGCAAGAGGTAAGTTCATGACAATGACTTTCCAGACTTCACGCTACGAAGCTCTTTAGCTTCTTCGAGCTCTTTGTAAAACTTGTCTAAAGGATAACAACCTGAAATAATGCCATTTCGAGGCGCCGTAGTACAGTCACTGAAAGTCCTACAAATTAATTTTCGTTTCATCTGACCATTGGATATGACGTCTCTCGGCAATTCGGGATAGGATAACACCATCCGCCCTAAACCAATAAAATCAACTTCACCTGTATGAATCAAATATTGTCCTATATGAGGCAAAAATTCCTGAAGATAAGAATATCCTGAACCGACAAAACACATATCGGGGAATTTTGATTTTAAAGTAGAAACAACATTAATTTGACGCGCAACTCCGACCAAAGGATCCTCAGGTGGTTGATACCCATCTGAAGGCGGGAACAGCGCTGGCCTTTGAATATGTGGGTTATAATATGGACTGCCACAGGAGATATTAAGTAGACTTATTTCCAGACTCTTTAGTAAAGACAAAAACAAAAATGTCTCCGATAATTCAATTTCGAGCGGATCAGCTTGGTTTAAGCCAAACCCATATTTATATAATGAATTTTCGTCAAAATACTCGGGGACGCCTGAACCCAGACTTTTTGAATCACCCCCATCTGGGTCTGGACAAAACGGAAGTGTGTCAAATGCACTTAGTCTAATTCCGATAACTAGATCCGGCACTTCGGTCCTGATACCGCTAACAATTTCACGCAAAAAACGAGTTCGATTTTCGAAAGATCCGCCAAAACGGCCCGGACGACTGTGCGCACTGAGAAATTCATGACCTAAATAACCATGGCAATGTTTGACATCCACAAAATCGTACCCAAGTTCCCAAGCAACTATTGCACTATCTATATATCTGTCAATGATAGCCTGTATTTCCCCATCCGAAAGGACAGGAAAACTCTCATCAATCCCAAACCTGGCATCAAGGATAGGATGGTGATATAAAATAGCAGGCTCCATTCTATCTTTGCGAAAAGGGCGACAAAACCTACCTGAATGGGTCAACTGTAACCCTAAAAAGAGGTCGTCTACGCTCCCCATTGATTCAAGATGAGCTTCAAGAAGTATTTGTCGCAATTCAGCTATACTACTACGGTTTTCGCGACTCGCAATAAGTTGATTTGGGTTAGCCTTACCTTTAGAGCTTACCGCAAAAGCTTCACCTCCCCAAATTAACTTTGCACCACTTTCCCCAAACTTGCGCCAACGACGTCGCGTAAAATCACTCGGCTTCCCATCCATAGTCCCATCCCAACCTTCCATTGGATGGATGCAGAAACGATTCCCTACACACCGGCTACCAATCTTATATGGCTGGGATAACGGCCCTTCAGACCCAAAAACAACCTCATCATCGCACTTCAAATTTATTCCTAGAGAGGCAACATGAGATCGGAAAGCTTCGACTCCTTTGAGACTTGAAATTCTCGGATACCTCATCATGCCTGGACCTATTTAACCTTGCTTCGAGGTTGACGACAAAGCATGGCCCCCCAAATCAGACCAACAATAATCAACAATACACTAATTATCTGAGCTTCACTCAAACCAAATGCTATTCGAGGGTTAAGCCGAATACTCTCAACACCAAAGCGGGCAATCCCTGCTAAGACAAAATATCCCGCGACTAGCTGACCCGGTACCCAGGTTGATCTACGAAAGATTTTAAGAGTAGCAAAAATAATTAGATGAGATAACGTTTCATATACAGGCGCAGGATGTACTTTTTCAGAAGTTGGTACAACACCATCAGGGTATGCCATACCCCATGGTAGATCGGTTGGTACTCCGTAATCACCGTCTCCAGCTAATTGACAACCGACACGACCAATAGCGTATCCTATTGCCAAAGCAATGACTGCATTATCAGCAATAACTAATGCCGGGAGCTGTTTTCTTTTTAGCCTCCACAATACTGCAACAGTAGCCACGATAAAGCCACCGTACCAAGTTAATCCATATCCAAGATTTTTAAAGCTCAGCAGATCAAACCATTGCTCTGAAAATAGTGGTTCACCGGCTTCGATTAACAGGAAATAACCCTTTGCGCCTATTAATCCACCAATAAGCGCAGTATGAATCACCAGAGTAGCAACTTCGGAAGACTCAACTATGCCACTCCGTTTCAGTTCGCGACCAAGAACATGCATCGCCACTAAAAATCCGGTTGCAACCATCAAACCAAAGCGAGCTACTGTAATTGGACCTATCTCGAACAAATAAGGATACATTCAAAACCTCAAGAATTTGAACTACCGCGCTTATGTCCTGATTTCACCTAAAAGTAGAGCCACTATCGTCACTACTTTTCAAAACATGACGACGAAGTCCCGGAAGGTGAGTTTCTTGATAATAATGTTTCCAATCAATGGATCGAACGTCAACATTAAATATTTTTCTTTCTTCGGATGAAAGTGAATCATATAAACTTAACATTTTTCGCATCTGGAAACGGCAATCGAGAGTCGTATACGGACTGAACAGATCAACAAAATAAAGAATCCGGTTCAATCGTGTTTTCAGAGCCTTTAAACGCCTCTTTTTCTTTGAAACAAAATGGCTCTCAGGCATTTTGTCCAGTATCCATTGTCGCATAGCGAGAGGATACATGTAACGCCATCGAAAAAAGAACCGAAATTTGTTCACACTTGGAAAAGTCCAATCCACCAATTCCGGAATCGACCCGTCTTTTGCCAACAAAGGATATTTGCGAAAGTAACTCTGAGCATACTCAAACATCTTTGTATTAAACAAAGGATTTTCCCCGCTAGAAGCAGCATGATAGACCTTAACACCATCTGAGTTACCCTGAGTAGCCGCAATTAAAATAGCATTAACAACAATATCTATCGGAATCAAATCCATTGGAGCACCACGCTGAGCTGGAAAATCCGGAACCAAACCCCTTCCGTAGGCTATAACAAGCGGATCCGTAACTTTCAAGCCGTGTATCCATCCTGGTTCAGGGTCACAAACACTACTCTCGGTTACAGAGGGGCGTAAGATAACTAATGGGACCTGACCCCGCCGTTTTTGTAACAATTGCTCCCCCATCCCCTTAGTATATGTATAAACATCATGCCAGCCATGTTTCTCAGCTCTCCGCATCCCCTCTTGAATCAATTCGTTTTCAACCCAACGTTTTGTATGACCTTTTAGGAGTTTTTGGATTCTTGAATCAGACAATTTTGCGGAACGACTCTGATCAAGTATATGCTGCCGGAATTTACTTTGCTGATCTTGACTCATCGCGGAGGATCTAATCTCTTTACACCGCAACATTCCATCTTCAATTTCACTCTCCACATCATAAGTCAAGTCGTTCCCTCCCTGACCAATAGCTTGCACTATATCTTTTTCTACAGACAAAGGCTCTTCTGGTATGTCGCCAGTACGTCTTCCGTTAACATAGGCTGTTGATACATGAAGTAGAACTGGCGAACGCCTGCACTCTCGTGCTAACTCCATGATTTCACAAGGAGCGAGAGTATTTAGACGTAGTGAATGGTCTAATGGATCATCAAAGGATACTGTCGCAGCGCAACTTATTATAAGGTCAAGTTCGTCTACCATACGTTCACGCTCATGCGTTGCAAGTCCCAAGCCAGCCTCAAGCATATCGCTTTCTACAGCTACGGCTCTCTCGATTGCCTTTGCAAAGCCCATAGGATCCTCTAATCGAAACGGAGCAAATACGGCTGAAGTTTTAAATAGATCTGATAGCCTTGAATCTACCGTTTGGACTGAACCGTCCAGTCTCCTTCCCCGACGTATTGGCAAATATATTCGACGAATCCCAGGTAACGACCGCAGTAATTTTGCCAGTAAGCCCTGGCCATAAAAACCCGTGCCACCCGTAAGTAATATCGTGCGTCCTTCGTAAAATTCTCGGATCATAAATCAAGCATAAAAAAAAGCCTACCATAAATATCTGGCAGGAGATAATTTGCGCTAACCATAAGTAAATTTTAGACTTGTAAATATAATCGCTATTTACGTGAGCCACAAGGATTCTGAATTTTACCCTGACTTGGATTATCTTCCTTAGGCCTCGAGCATCGCAAATTTTGCGGCGTAATATATGGATGTCCTACCGTAATCTTCAATATCTCACGATCATGTCCCAACTTTTTTTTCTTTAAATCGTCCATAAATCATACCTTTTTGTCAAATATTGATCTTAATTTGGTACATCAAACTTTATAAGGCAAGAAAAACCTATTTTTAACAGGAAAAACGTTATATGATCTGGATTATAGCAAATCCTAAAGCTGGAGGCGGAGAAGCAGGACAGCGCGCGAAAGAGGCCATCCGAAACATCCAAAAGCGAGTCAAAACCGTACAATTTCATTACACAAATAGTCCCGGTGATGCATGTAAAATAGCCAAATTTGCTGTATCCATAGGTATCAAGAAGGTTATTGTATGTGGTGGCGACGGAACTATTCACGAGATCTTGCCAGCGTTAAGGGACACAGATACCACATTAGCAATCTTACCCTTTGGTTCATGCAATGACTTTGCCCGTTATTTGGGAATTCCAACAATCATGAACCAGGCCATAGACTGCTGCCTAAACGGAAAAATCCTAAAATTAGACTTAGGTAGTTGCAATAGCAGTTTATTTGCAAGCGTAGCTGCAATAGGGTTCGATGCTGAAGTCAACAGGACCGTCGAAAAAACAAAAACAACAAAAAGAATGACTACCTATTTATTTGAAGCCCTCAAACTTTTGCGCAACTACAACTCAAGAGAGATGTCACTACATGGTGATTTTGGTCACATTAATGTTCCTGCCATGATGGTCGCCTGTGCAAATACAGGTTCATATGGTGGAGGATTTAAAATAGCCCCCCGTGCCCAGGTAAATGATGGATTATTCGACGTTTGTATAATTTCCCCTTTAAGCACATTACAAGCTCTACATCTGTTTTACCGTGTAATTAGCGGTAAACACGTTAATCACCCTTCCGTGAGAATTGAACAATCATCTTTTTTAGCAATTGAGAGTAACTTAAAAACACCCTATTGCTTGGATGGAGAATCCAGTGGATTCTTACCTGTGCGATTTGACATAATTCCGAAAGCAATAAAAGTCACAGTGCCGTCTTAGCTACGACATCCAAATTTTTTCGGCTTGCACAACATAAGCTGGGTCACCATATTCGTCGATATTGACGGCTGAAATCCAAAAATAAAATAATTATCATCTAAACAAAGACCAGACACATGGCCTCAAAGGCTCAAAAAATTCGGTTAATATTCTTTTTTTTGACCGCATTATTCGCATCCACATTACTTTTTGTCGTGGTCATAGGTGATTCCCTTCTCAGTGAGAGAGATTTCTATACGGTAGAATTCTCGGAATCACCAGTTAGCGGTCTTAACCGTGGAGCTACCGTAAAATATCTCGGATTCAACATAGGAAGAGTAGAGGATATATTTATTTCGCCAAAGGACGTGAATACTGTAGTTATACAGATCTCGGTTGAACCACGATCTGCTGAAAATGCTCTCCGAATAGATACAAAAGCACGTATGGCCTCTCTGGGGATCACCGGCCTGAAGTACATAGAGCTTTACGGTGGAAGCAATTCCGCTAAAGTTCTACCACCGGGATCTCGCATTCAATCCGGCGAAACATTCTTTGGGAATCTACAGGAACGGGCGGAGGCGCTAAGTGTTAAGATTGAAAATGCCGTCGATAATCTTAACCAAATATTAAGCGAACCGAATCGCATAGCTTTTTCTCATCTGCTTAAAAGTTCAGGTGCTCTGGCAACTACTACTGAGGAAATAGTCAATGAAAACAGAAATGCGATTACTACGACTGCATCAAAATTAGCGGAAACAAGTTCTAACTTAGCTCAGAGTTCACATATTATGAGTAGTACCATGGATTCTCTCAACACTTTTTTGACTGGCAAATCATTGCGAAAAACTGTAAATGAATTGAGCCTTACAGTATCTCAATTCCGCTCACAAATGGATGGACCTATCCCAAATCTTGTCGCCAGAATGGACACTATGGTGCGTAACGCAGACCGAACTTTTGTCGGAATTGATCAAACTGTTGGCGCTAGTCGACAAAACCTACTCCGGGCGATGCAGGATCTGGAAGAGACACTGCAAAATGTTCGTGAAACGACAGAGTTAGTCCGAGAAAATCCCTCGGTGTTAATCCGAGGAGGTGGACGTAGTAATGTGGCCGACTAAGACATTTTTCCTTTTGCGGATTTTAATTCCGGTAATATTCTTGACATCATGTTCGCAATTCTTTGGCGGTAAGGCAGAATTGCCACAACGGAGGTTCTTTGATTTTCGTGCTGAGCCGTTAAGATTAAACTCTGATGACACTGAACGTCCGTACGCAACGCAGGTTCAGGTGAAATCCTTTGAAGTCCAACGAGCCTACAATCGTAACGAAATAATTTTTCGTCGAGACCAATATGAACTGCACAGAGATCCGCTACATAGTTGGATCACAAGGCCAGGAGATTTGTTTACTGACGCAATACAACAGTACCTACAAGCCGCAGACCTCTTTACATATATAGGTGGAGACAAAGATTTTTACGACCGAAGACCCGATTATATCTTAAGCGGAACAGTAAATGCTCTTGAGCGATTTGATAGCGGCGATATTTGGGCTGCTCATCTGGCAATCAGTATGAAACTAATTAGACAGCAAGACGCCTTAGTCATTTGGCAGAAAGACTTCGACCAAGAACGACAAGTGTATTTCCCAGAAATGAAACACACAGTAGCAGCGTTTAGCCAATTACTGAATATTCAAATGGAAATATGCATTCGTGAAATCGACTTTTTATTTTTTAACATGAATCGTGGGAAAATCGAAAACCAAATATTATTTAATTCAATTACCGATTTGGAAAAAACCGACCAGAATCTAAATGAATTGTCTGGAGGTAAAGAGATAAACTTCGATTATGAACTCCTGCCAGGAAAAATTGCTAAGTGAATAGAACAAATAGATTCTACCCACTTGTCTTAATCTGGATAACACTTTCTATATCCTTTGCTGAAAGCCAGGAGAAGAGTTATAGCTGGATCTCTTCTCCGGCAAGGGCTCAATTGGAACGAGACCCAACCCTTATTCCTAGAGGTAAAGGGTTTTTATTTCTCCCCACTATGTCCAGCCCATTAAACGAACCAAGGTATAGAGTTTTCCGTGACAACAGTGAAGTTGCCGAAGCTAACCCAGGTACCGGAATACTTTTAAAACCAGGGCATTATGAAGTTTTTATCGGATCGGGATCTATCGCTCAGATGATGAGTCGAACCGTAGAGGTTAAAGATGGGATGACTACTCTTGTGAAACCCTTTTGGGCTGGTTTAGTAATAAATGTCATCGATGAGAGTAGAAGCTCTATAAACGAATCATACGAGCTTTACTGGCAAGACCAGCAAGAAAACTATGGTGTCGGTTTCGGCATTGAGGAGGAGCGAGGCGAAGCGGTAAAAACATGGCTACTTCCTCCTGGTGTCTATACTGTATTAAACGTTGGCGACAATCTGTCTACAACACGCAAGTTTAGCGTTCGCCTTCAACCAGGTGAACTAATTCAACGAAATATTGTTGTGAATTCCAACAATTCTGAATTTATAGGGTTTTTCCCACCAACATTGCAAGGGATGTTGGTTCAAGGGATGACATCTAATTGGAAAACATCTTGGCAATTGAGCGGTTCCAGTCAATTCTCGACTTCGCAAAATACTGAAGCAGAAGATCGTCATATCCTTTCCCTTTCTGCGCAACTCTTCGGCCGTTCAATCTACAACTCGACCCGAAATTTCGCTAATATTCGTCTGATTTTCGAAGAGGGTTTCACTGGTCAACAGGGCGATGGTGTACGAAAGTCAGTAGACAAATTCGATTTGCGTGGCACCTATATTTACCGAGGTTTTACTGAAAGGTTTGGACCTTACTTAAGAGGTGAGTTATCGACCAAACTTTTTGCAAAAATAGTTCGTTTTGAACAACCTAGGACATTGTTTCAAATAGCAGGTAACAGCGCAGGAGACACAACTAACGTCTTCACCAGTATAGACGAATATGAATTGTCACCTGCTTTGAGTCCTCTCGAATTTCGTCAAGGAATTGGTATTAACGCTCAGTTAGTAAGAAGTCTACCTGTTAACCTCGCAATGCGCATAGGCCTCGGAGCAAGCCAAAACTTCGTGTCTGACACGTATTATCTAGATGAGAATCGCCAAACTATAAGATCTCTAGAAACAACGACCAGTATTGGCTTGGAGACGCTGCTAGTTTTGGATTCACGGCCTTCTCGATTCGTTAGTTTGGATTCAGAACTAGAGTTACTTATTCCCAGCCTTGAAACCAAAAATTGGGAATTATCTTGGGAAAACCGTTGTAGAATTCTTCTTTCACGCTATATAAATCTCGATTTAGTTGTTGACTTAGATCGAAGGAAGCCGCTTCTGCGCATGCAATCCGAACAACAGGCCCTACTGCGTTTCGTTTATCTGCTATGATTGAGATTCGGACCGAAGGTGACACAATTTTTATAACTGGACCTCTAGTGTTAAATAATGTCTCCTCGGTAGACGAACGCGTGAATGGGTATTTGAGTGAAAATTCGAAAGAATCCTGGAATTTTGATTTAGCAGGGCTCACTAAATTAGATACCGCAGGAGCTGTATTTCTCCACAGTTTAAACAATACGTTCCCATTGGCAGATAAATTGATCACAGAACACCTACCTACTCACTTGCAACCTTTTTTCAAGAGCGCTATGCCCCCAGCGCACGACACGACAGAACAAGTCCAACTTTCTCTTATCGAAACCCTCGACGCGAAACTCATTAAAACATACCGATCGACAAAACAATTCTTTTTATTGTTGTCTGACCTCAGTTATTTCGCTATAACATCCATAGGTAAAAAAAATGCAATAAGACGAGACGCTTTCTTAGATCAATCTTACATGATCGGTGCTCAAGCTTTACCAATAATAGGCATGGTTATTTTTCTGATCGGAGCCGTATCAGCTCTGCAGTCAGCCGCCCAGTTGCGCCAGTTCGGGGCAGACATTTTCGTTGCAGACCTACTTGCCATTGGAATAACACGAGAATTAGGACCTCTAATGACTGCTATTATGGTCGCAGGACGCTCGGGGTCTGCTATTGCAGCAGAAATTGCAACGATGAAATTCTCCGAAGAGCTTGATGCTCTACAAACTATGGCTCTAGACCCTCTAAGATTTGTTGCTATCCCTAAACTATGGGCTATGATCGTTACGGTACCGCTACTAACAATATTAGCTGATACTGTTGGAATTGCAGGAGGAGTTTTTATTGGTATTACCACGTTAGATATTTCACCTGCTGCTTTCATTCAGCAGGTATCCGGATCACTTTTTTTGCGAGATGTTTTGAGTGGAATAATCAAAAGTTTTTTCTTTGCATGGATTATAACAGTAATTGCCGTATTCAAAGGGCTACAGTTTAGCGGAGGAGCAGTTGGTGTGGGTCGAGCCATCACGGGATCTGTCGTTAGTTCACTCGTTGGTATCATCGTACTCGATTTAATTTTCAATTTACTGGTTTACTAGAATGGTTTCGCCTTGTCCTGCCATAGAAGCTCAAGGTCTTACGATAGCCTACGACGATCAATTAATCATAAACGAAATAAATTTGCTTATAGAAAATGGCGATATAACAATAATAATAGGTGGAAGTGGCTGCGGAAAAAGCACGCTACTAAAATCCCTTATTGGCCTGATCCCTCATTTAAAAGGCAGATTACAATTGTTGGGCCGAGACATGAGTAAAATCGACGAAAACGATCAACGTGATTTATCACTGAAAGTGGGAGTAATGTTTCAATTCGGTGCTCTATTAAATTCGTTGACAATTGCCGAAAACGTTGCTCTTCCACTCGAAATGCACACTAATTTAAACGATGATATAATTAAGGATATCGTCCGAACTCGCTTAGACAGCGTTTCACTTTTAGGCTCCTACAATTACAAACCAGATCAACTCTCTGGTGGAATGCGCAAACGAGCCGCACTTGCACGAGCTATGGTATTAGAACCGGAAATATTGCTTTGTGACGAACCTGTAGCTGGTTTAGACCCCACGAGCGCTGCAGAGATTGATGACTTACTGTTAACAATAAACAAAGAATCAGGCACAACCTTGCTAATCGTCACTCATGATTTATTGAGTATAAACCGAATTAATGGGAATCTGTTAATGCTGGATGATGGGCACGTTATATTTCAGGGTTCACGGAACGAGGCATTACAATCAAATGCCCCCAAAGTCTATTCGTTTTTTCATCCTGGGAATACAGATGATTAAATCGATTATAGCTGCTGTGAGTGAAAATGGCGTTATCGGCAGGGAAAATGGTATCCCCTGGAACTACCCTGAAGACTGGAGACATTTCCGTAAGACGACGCATGGATATCCGATTATTGCAGGAAGAAAAACCTACGAATCTTTCCAAATACATCCATTGCCGGGGCGATTAAATATCATTTTAAGCCATGATGCAGACTATCATGCTCCTGGAGACGCCCCTGTCTATAATGATTTACAATTAGCGTTTGAACGCGCGAAAAAAGAAGGTAAAGGCAAAGTGTTTATACTTGGTGGCGCTCAAATTTATCTCCAGACGATGCCCGTTTGCGAAGAGATGATCATAACTTTTATACCGAAAAAGGTTGACGGAGATGCTTTTTTCCCAGAATGGAACCCAAAAGAATGGAAGGAAGTTAAGTCTATCCATGAAGGTGAACTTGTCTTCAAAACATACCATCGAGCTTAGTCGAATTTCCAACATAAAAAAACTAAGTTTTTTTCAATCCTTCAGTTAGCCTTAACTTGTTTTATTTCTGGATGAGCCCTCCGACTAATTCAAAAAAAGGCTTCGCGGCTTACTCACCACGCAATTTTGTTAAAAGTAAAATTAGCCACTAAGATCATAATGATGCTCTCAGTAACATTTTCCCACCAATTTTTCAGACTATTGAAATTTGAGACCTCTGGTATACCAGAGGTTTCGTGTTTTACCAACCATATTTATTTTAAAACTTTAGGAATGACAAATTCAATTCAAAAGGATTTACATGTTTAATAAACTTGACCTAGCTCCTGCCGATCCAATACTAGGCCTAAGTACCGCCTTTAAAAATGATTCTAATCCTGAAAAAATCAATCTTGGCGTAGGAGTCTATCAGGATCCGTCAGGGCAAACCCCGATCTTAAAATCCGTGTCTATCGCTGAGAAGCGAGTTATTTCGAAAGCTACAACTAAAAGTTATTTATCCATCGATGGGACCGCAGAATATAATGTGGCTGTACAAAAACTTCTATTGGGCGATGAACACGAAATTATTGCTAATAGCCGGGCTGTAACAGTCCAAAGTCCCGGGGGCACTGGGGCACTGCGTACTGCTGCAGATTTTATAACTCGCCATTTCCCGGGCGCACGAATCTGGTTAAGCCAACCGACTTGGGCCAACCACTCAAAAATTTTCCAGTCTGCTGGTTTAGAAATAATTACATATCCATACTTCGATCCCTCTAAAAATGAAATAGCGTTCGAAGCGATGATTGAGAGTCTAAAACAGGCAAAAAATGGAGATATTGTACTTCTTCATGGATGCTGCCACAATCCCACAGGTGTTGATCCTTCTACCGAACAATGGAAAGAGATAGGAGATCTTTCAGAAAAAAGGGGCTGGATCCCGCTAGTAGACTTTGCCTACCAAGGTTTTGGCGATAATCTCGACCAAGATGCTGCCGGCTTGCGAAGTCTGTGTCGGACAGGATCCGAACTTCTTATCGCTTCATCGTTTTCCAAAAATTTTGGCTTATATCAGGAACGAATTGGCGCATTGACTTTAGTAGCAGAGACTACGGAAGCTGCCTTAAATAGTTTGAGTCACTTAAAAATAGGCATTAGAACAAGTTATTCTAATCCACCAGCACATGGATCTGCCATAGTTACTGAAATTCTCAACGATTCCAAGTTGCGTAACATATGGATTTCTGAAGTTGATGAAATGCGGAAAAGAATAAAAGAAATTCGCAATTTATTTGTAAGTACGCTACGCGAAAAAGGTGCTTCACGCGATTTTTCGTATATCGCTCGACAACGCGGTATGTTTTCTTATTCCGGGCTCAGCAATAAACAGGTTGAATCTTTACGCGACGAGCGTTCGATTTACATAGTCGAAGGTGGACGAATAAATGTCGCAGGAATGACCGAATCAAATATGGAAACACTTTGTTCTGCCATCGTTTCAGTCCTTTAAATTCATACATCATTGGACACGAAAGCTCACTGCCCTCATAATCAATGGAACACCTTTCAATTGTTCCGCATAACTTTGCACTCGAGTACCGTCACTGTATACAAAGACCTCCTGACGAGTAGAAGAAATCGCTTCGGATCCACGAATAATATTTAACGAAATTTCAGATTCATATGCACGCGAAACAAAATCGACCAAAAGTCGGTCCTGTTTATCTAATCCGGTAAACTCATTGACCTGTCCCTGATCTACTAATTCATACAGATTTTCAACAAATTCATTTTTGTTTTCTTCGAAAAGTATAGGCCCTGCTAAAAAATATGCAGTGTAAACACGGTCTTCATCGGTCATCTCAATCCAACCATTTTCTGTTGGTCCGTAATGAAGCAATCCTGAATACATAAAATCCTCGCTTACCAGTGACTCAATTCCTCCTTCATTACTAAATAAAAAAGCATAGACTTTAACATCCTTGCTCACACGATATCGTACTTGAAGTTGATCACCTGACTGAAGTACCATTCCTTCTTCGAATACTATAGGTTCTCGAATGCCACCTTCATTGCGCAAAACTATCCAATGGAGATCAACATCAAGTGGCAAATCACTGCGACGGATCCCAGAATTTCTTGAACGTTCCTCCACTTCATCTTCGACATGAGTCGTATATATCCCTCGAAAAACCGAATCAACAACCATTGAATTTTCATCTACTATAAATAGTCGAACATACGTCCGACTACCGTATTCCATGAGCCTTCCCCCTATCGAATAACCTATCGAATCACTCTCGCCAACAATCTCTTCCTTTGACCATCTCCCATCATTGTCTGTAGATACAACTATATCAATTCCACTTTCAACTAATGATGCGACAACGTAGTCCTCAATCGCCCGGGTTTCGGAAGTTTCTGCCCCTTCAAGATTGCGCAAACCGAGCCATACCAGTGGTTTTTTGTCATCTCTAACCAAATTCGCAACTTGAATCAAATCATTTGCAAACACAACCAACTCAGTACGATCACCTAAGTTTTTGGCAGAGAACCAACAACCCAACAGATTCTGTGTTATCAACATCGCTATTATTATTCTAAACATCTATCTCCTCATTTAATCTCTGAGTACTATCACTCCAAGGCAGCCAGAAACAACCATTACCAAAGTTAACATGAATTACCTATATTTCACATACAAGTCTGAAACATACAAACCAATCTCTTACTCAAAGAATCATCAATATAAAATACCGTTGATCATCGCCATACCTAACGACTAGGTTTGACAGTATCTGTTTGCAATTCTATCTTCGGATATCCCCGAGTACTGGCACTAGTACCATGCCCCATTCACACATTAGAGCCACAAAACTTGAGACATCAAAAAAAATACTCATTATCGGTAACTGCGTTAATCATAATATTTTCTTGTAGCGCACCACCGGCTCCACCAACTGCCAATTTGAGGCCAATTGCAGAAGCAGGCCCCAATCAATCAGTGGCTATCCGTTCTCTGGTGGTAATCAATGGAGGAAACAGTACCGATCCTGACGAGGGACCCGATCCTTTAGCTTATGCCTGGAAGGCAGCCGAATCAAATCCCACAGAAGTCGTGGTCTCTATGAGCGGAGCAAAATTCGAATTCACCCCTATTAAAACAGGAAATTATGTCTTTGTCTTAACAGTTACAGATGGGCAAATCGAAAGTATCCCCGATTCAATCGTAATAACCGTGTCGTATGAAAATGATATCCCGCCTATTGCGGACGCGGGCCCTGACCTCATTGTTGGTATTGGTGCTTCCGTTCCACTCTCAGGAATCAACAGTAACGATCCTAGCGGCAATGAGCTTAGTTTCTTGTGGCGGGTTGTCGAATCTCCCGAACCTTTGGCTCTCCTCGACTCAACATCAGCACAGCTAACATTTATTGCTGAATTTGTGGGAGAATACCGTTTTCAGCTAGCAGTAGATAATGGTAAATTTACGAGCCAGGATCAGATCAATATAACCGTCCAACCTGCAGCAAACCTCCCACCTATTGCGGACGCAGGAGAAGATCAACAGGTACGTATAGGCAGTTTAATAACATTAAATGGTAATTTGAGTAGTGATCCTGACGGGACTGTCGAAAATTTAGAATTTCGTTGGAGCGTCGGACGCACCCCAAGCGGATTAATTTCATTAGACGACAGCACATCCGCTCAACCAAGCTTTGTAGCAAATCAAGCGGGCGAATATAGTTTTGGCCTACAAGTTTCAGACGGAGAATCAACCAGTCTGCAAGACGTGGTTTCAGTGACAGTTTTCGAACCTACAGCAAATGAATTTAATGGAATGATCGAAGTTTTTTCTGGAAATTTTATTATGGGCTCAACTTCGGGTGCATCGGACGAAACCCCACCTCACTCGGTCTCTTTATCTACATTTTGGATTGATAAATTCGAGGTTAGTGTTCAAGATTACCAAGAATGTGTTAAGACAGGTAAATGTTCTCCGGCGGGCTTAAGTGCAGGTTGCAATACAAATTACTCCGACCGTGCTGATCACCCAATAAACTGTGTTGACTGGGACCAAGCAAATACTTACTGCACTTGGAGACAGAAAAGACTTCCCACGGAAGCCGAATGGGAATATAGCGCTCGTGGGAGAGATAACAGACTTTATCCATGGGGTAATGAAGCTCCAAATCCGACGCTGCTAAATTATAATAATCTAATCGGTGGAACGACGGTTATAGGGACCTTTCCTCTTGGTGTTACGTATTTTAAAGTGTATAACATGGGAGGCAATGTACAAGAATGGACTAACGACCTGTACTCTGGTGATTACTACGCATCTAGCCCTGAAAAAGATCCCCAAGGACCAAACGACGGATCATTACGAGTTGTCAGAGGCGCGAGTTGGAAACTGGGTATTCTACAAGAAGTCTTAACCACTACCGTTCGTTTCGCATTCGTCCCCACCACAAAGGACAATTCTCTCGGTTTTCGCTGCGCATCAAATTTTTCGCCGGCCAAGTAAGAACAAAGCATGATTTATTCTTTAACCAACGTTAAACAGTAAAATTTTAATTTAGTTCACAAGTATTAATAGGAACCATATGAAGACTGAGGGGTCAAACCGTCTGGATGCAGACGAATACGATCAGCTTATTAAGATAGCGCTTAGGGAAGATTTGGGCGGAACCATAGATCTAAATGGGGATATTACTTCCGCGTGGACATTAAAAGAAAACCTACAGGCAGAAGCTGCAATAGTTTCTCGACAAAATGGAGTTATCGCGGGATTAGAAATTGCCAAATCAACTTTCAAACACCTAGATTCTGAAATTGATTTTTCCCCGCATATAAATGACGGCGATTTTGTGCGATCGGACGATCTCATTGCGACCCTCAAAGGCAAAGCTCATCCACTCTTAACTGCTGAGAGAACCGCTCTCAATTTTCTGCAACACTTGTCTGGGATTGCAACCGCCACCTATTATTTCGTCAAAGCCGTAAAAGGAACTAAAGCGGCAATAACAGACACTCGCAAGACAACTCCAGGTTGGCGCCGGCTAGAAAAATGGGCAGTCTTGCAAGGTGGAGGCGTTAATCATCGAATGGGCCTTCATGATGTAGTATTGATTAAAGAAAATCATGCTACCGCAAGTAAAGGATTACCTGCCGCAATAGAACAGATTAGATCCTTCCAAACAGGAAACCAGAGGAATATTCCTCTTTTCGTTGAGGTTGAAACGTTGGATCAACTCGATCCCGTCTTAAAAAATCATCCAGATCGAATAATGTTAGACAATATGAACATCGCTACGTTGAACACTGCGGTAAAACATATCCGAAAATCAGATTCTGCCATAACAATCGAAGCGACCGGCGGATATAACCTGTCGACAATACGAGAAGCTGCAGAAACAGGAGTTGACTTGATCTCTGTTGGATCATTAACACATTCAGCCCCTGCATTTGACTTAACCCTATTGTTCGAATCTGCAGTAGATTAATCGGCTTTACGTTTCCAACCATTCCTGATAAGGATTTAGAGCTAAATGCGAATTAAAATACCGCGTATCGTGACTGACTTCCTTACCTAACCATGACGGAAAGATCAACCGCTGATCGACTGTTTCCAATTCAACCTCTGCAAGATATAGCCCTGCATTCTCTCCATGAAAAACATCAATCTCCCAGCAAATATCGTGGTATTCAATTTCGTAACGTGTTTTATCAATTACTCGCCCTGCACAAAAACTTTTTAAAATCTGACGTGCTTCTTTCGGCGGTATTTGATATTCAAATTCCTCTCGTTCCAATTCACTTGTCGGGCCTTTTAGTGTTAACCAGGCATTTTCATTGCTTAACCGAACTCTTGCAACACACATCTCCGTTTCAAAAACATACCCCTGCAACAACCGAGTACCTTTAAGATCACCAAGAAAATCTAATGTTTTCACAAGATATTTTCGCTCAATTTCAGTTGCCAAAACTACCTTAATTTTGCTTCTCGACGACGAGAATGTAAAATGCGCTCAGTGTAGCCATTAGGCTCATCACGCCCCAAAAAAACCAGGTCCAACGCCGCAGAAAATCCTGGAGGTGTTATTTCCGCTGTCAATGGACAATAATTTGGATCATTAGCATTCTGACCATCCACAACAAGTGCCATACGTTTAAAGGTTGATAAAACTTGAGCTCTTTCAATTAATCCATGATGAAGCCAGTTTGAAATATGTTGACTAGATATACGTAAGGTCGCTCTGTCCTCCATTAAACCGATGCCATTTATATCTGGGACCTTGGAACACCCTACACCCTGTCCAATCCAACGTGACACATACCCTAGTATTCCTTGCACATTATTATCCAATTCCTGTTGAATTTCATCACTTGTAAGATGATTTCTCAGAAGCGGAGGTGTCAAGATGGAACTTAAATTTGCACGTTTTCTTCCTCGCAATTCGTTTTGTCGTTCGAACACAGATATCTGATGGTAATGAATTGCATGCAAAACAGCTGCTGTTGGAGAAGGCACCCAGGCTGTAGTTGCGCCAGACTGTGGATGTCCCATCTTAGCATCTAACATATCCGACATAGCGTCGGGCATTGCCCACATACCTTTTCCAATTTGCCCACGTCCAATCAATCCCATTTCAATGCCGACATCCACATTCTGATCCTCATAAGCTTGCAACCAAACCTGGTTTTTTATCTCTGACTTCGGAAGCATCGGTCCGGCCTCAAAAGAAGAATGTATTTCATCACCTGTACGATCCAAAAACCCAGTGTTGATGAATATCAACCGACTACTTGCTTCCGACATAGACCGTTGGAGATTTACGCTTGTACGCCTTTCCTCATCCATAATTCCAATTTTTAGAGTATTTACTGGAAGTTTCAACACCTCTTCTACACGAGTAAAAAGCTCCACTGTAGCAGCAACCTCCTCGGGGCCATGCATCTTCGGCTTTACAATGTATATACTTCCGGTCCTACTATTAAAACCAACTTCTTTACCTCTAATATCATGTAAAGCCGCAAGACTGGTCATCAAAGCATCAAGAAATCCTTCAGGAACCGGCTGATCATTATAAAGCACTGTATCCGTGTACATGTGTAACCCGACATTCCTCACCAAAAGCAAACTGCGTCCAGGCAAAGAAATATGCTCCCCATCTATTCCAATGAAAGAACGATCTTTCTCAAGGCTCCTATTTACCGTTTTCCCGTTTTTATCAAAGGAAGTACTTAAAGTACCTTTCATAAGCCCGCACCAGTTACGATAGACACGAACCTTATCTTCTGCATCAACAGCGGAAACAGAATCTTCACAATCCTGAATCGTCGTAATAGCTGCTTCCACTACAACATCTTTCAATCCTGCTCGATGTCCGCGACCGATAGGATCCTCAGAATCAATATGCAACTCAATATGCAATCCATTATTCTTGAACAAAATACAATCCAGATTTCCACCGCCACGTTTAAATCCAACAAATTGTTCTGGCCTCGATAATTCCTTAACCCCGTTTTCAGTAATAATCTTTAAAGTTTGCTGTCCCTTATCTTCTACAATATCCCACTCCAGGACCTTAGCGTAACTACTACCCCTTATTGGTACCGCTTCGTCCAAAAATAGATTTGCTCTAGCCACAACCAAAGCGCCGCGACGCGGATTATAATTACTCGATCTTTCACACCCGCCGTCTTCATCAATAACATCCGTTCCATATAGAGCATCGTACAGACTACCCCAACGAGCATTTGCTGCATTTAGGCAATACCTGGCGTTGTCTACAGGCACAACAAGCTGAGGTCCAGCAATCTCTGCTATTTCAGAATCGACATTTTCAGTAGTTATTTTCACATCTTCTAACTCATCCTGAAGATAACCGATTTCACTCAAAAATATTTTGTGGTGCTCTTGATCAAAATCCTTACCCCTATGATTACGATAATATTCATCTAATTTTACCTGAAGTTCATCACGTCGTTCGAGAATCCTTTTATTAAGACCTCCCAATTCTTCAATTATTTTCTCTAATCCGAACCAAATTTCTTCAGTATCCACACCAGTCTCTGGAACAAGCTCTTCTCGAACTAATTCATGAAGTTTTGGGTCGATTTTTAGATTTCCTACCCGAATACGTTCGCTCATTGTTACCTCGTATTAATCCTTATTTTTTCCAAAATCCCAATCCACCTCTGCTACAACCGGAAGATGATCCGAATGAACCCATAAACCGTCCCTCTGTGGACCATCGTGACGAAAACCGGGTAATCTTATAACCTCAGCGCTAATTAGACGCTCGGCTACATCACGACTAAAATACAAATGATCGATACAGTGCCTTTCAATCCCGCAAGTATCCATTGTGGCTTTAATCCCGCCACCTACCTTTGCCATCGCATTAACAAAACCGACACTATCCATTTGTTCATGCACACTTTCATTTACTTCGCTATTAAAATCTCCTAAAACAACAATATTTGAAACGGATTTTTGTAACTCTTCTAAAACCGAACAAAGCAACTGCCCCTCAATACTCCGAAGGCCCACATCTGATGGATGCAAATGAACATTTACAACCCATAATTTTTGATCGCTGTCATCCTGTAATAACGCAGCGCCAAAAGTACGACTGAACGGCGGCAGTCCACAATCTGGAGCATAGTGGCTGAATGTACGAGATTCACATATCGAAATACGCGACAAAATATGCCCAGGCCACGCAATAGGAGAAGGGAATGTCGCTAAATGAAACTTCAGACGTTTGGCTATGGAATACAAGATATTTACTGACGTCCCCTCTTGCAGGCCTAAAACATCACAAGAAAGATCAGAAAAAACTTGTGTAAAATGTTCCGTGTTTTCCCCTGTTCCAGGAACATTAATTTCTTTTTTCGCCTCGGATACCGGATATCCCGTTAATCCAAGTATGTTATACGTTCCAATTTTCAAGACCATCCAATAAAATCCCCTTAAAAATTCTTAAAAAGAATCAACAATCTTCAAACTTTCTCAATTTTTTAAATATACCGTCTGCCAACGAACCTCTTACGACTCCAATTACCCGGATATCTGTTCGACCGAATCGATCTGTCAATGAAAGAAAATCATTTACCCTAAAAACACCAAAACCGTCTTTCGTCAATTCTTCCAATTCATTAATCGTACGTAAAGCCAGAGATCCATTAGCGAAGACCAAAGCAAGCCTTTTTGTTCTGCGAACTGAAGATAGACCTATTACCGTGTCGCCGGACCGGCGACCTATAGCGACTAATGATGCAATAGCCTCTGTCGTTTGTAAATTGAGATCTTTAATCAATTAAACGAATGCAGGCTTAACGTGTTGCGACTTTCGTGAAGCCGATATATTCGCAGCCTCCAAAACTCCAATGACTCGCGCCGCTGATTCTGGAGTAATAATCAATTTCGCTCGACCTAAAAGATGTTTATAGATATTCTGATAGTAAGCGTGCCAATCGGACTGTTCAAATGGAACTTCCGTTTGCATCTTACGGCCATTTACCAGCGTATTCACTTGAAAATTTTCCCCATCATGCTCGATTGATCCACGATCTCCAAGAACTCGCCACCTCGGGCGTCCACTCATAGATAGATTTGAAATCGTGAGCGTCGCTATCGTTCCACTATCAAAACGCATGGTGTATTCAGAATGATCTTCATTTGTATAGCTCTTCCATTCTTTATTTTTTACCTGATAACCACTAACCCAATCTATCTTTCCATGTACAATATTTAAAATCCAATCAGTAAAATGAGCTCCCCAGTCATATATGGCACCCCCAGAAATGGCACGATTGGAACGCCACCACATTCCCTGCTCACCATAGTTATAAAAACCTGCCTCAATTCGATGAACCCTACCAATAATTTTTTCTTTTTGTATCAGATTTCGGAGAGTTTGAAAATCCCCATCCCAGCGCCTGTTGTGAAACGTCGATAACATGACCCTATTAAGTTTTGCAGCCCTCATCATTTCTTTAACTTCTTTACTGGTAATCGCGAGAGGTTTCTCGCTAACAACATTCACACCTGCATTAAGGCACTGAATAGCCAATTTCGCATGAGTATTGTGAGGAGTTATAATAGTAACCAAATCAAGGTCTGCCGTTTTTAACATACCTGCAACGCTGGCATAGGTCTGAATACCTGGGAAATCCTCATCTGCCACTTTACGTCGCGCCTCATCTATTTCACAAACAGCAGCCACCTCCATACGGGGATTTAACGCCATAGAGCTCAGATGAGTCCTCCCCATATTAAAAGCTCCACCGTAACCAATTACTCCACACCGAATACGATCAACTTTCGCCATTTTTATCACACCTTCAATAGAGTATTAATAATCCTTAATTTCCTCTATGCTATACAAGCTTCCTCTCAAGGTCAAATAATCCATCGTAGCCTCAATGAAATTTTTTATAAAGCAAGTTTGTTATGAACCCTGTTGTGAACAATATTTATCGAATAAAATACAATTGAATAGCAAAACTAAATCCTTGGAATCAAAGCTATATTAGGAGGATCAATATTATGAAAGTGTTAATTACGGGCGCTGCTGGAAGCGTAGGAACTGTTGTAGCTCAAGGCCTGAGCAAATCTCATCATGTAAGAGGCTTCGATTTGGCTGAGATGCCAGGAATAGAGGACAGTCAAACCGGAGATCTAAAAGATTACGATGCTGTCTACAATGCTGTATTAGACATGGATGCTGTCGTGCACTTAGGAGGTTTGCCAGGAGGCGATGAATGGGATGCGCTATTGCAATCCAATTTTATCGGAACTTATCATATTTTCGAGGCGATGAGGCATGCCAAAGTCAAACGAATTGCCTACGCGAGTCGCGCAGGAATTTTCAGCCTCTATCCAAAGTCGCTCACAAGAACCGCCGATCTTACCCCTCGACCTGTCGGGCACTATACGGTAAGCAAAGTATTTGGTGAATCCCTCGCATATTCTTACTCACATCAATATGCTCTAGAGTGCATCTGTGTTCGAATCGGTAATTTCACTTTAGATAGAGACCTCCCTGAACATCCCCATCACTTAAGTCATGGAGACTGCGTACGCGTATTCGAAAGAGCAATTACACAACCTGACATCAAATTTGAAACTGTTTTTGGAGTATCGGCAAGCAATTGGCCGATGTACGATTTGGAACATGGGAAAAAAACCATAGGATATGAACCACAAGACATATCCTATGTTCCAGAAGATCAATGGGAACAATAGCCCTTTCCATCTCATTGAGAATACGGTATTTCTACAACCCGTTGACATAATTCTTCTTCAAGATCATTAATGGATTCAAGAACACAGTCCACAGTCTTGCCAATAGCCACATCGCGATGCTCGATATCTTGACGGAGTTTTAATTCTATTACTCCGTTTTTTAAACCGCGCTCGCCGACAGTCAATCTTATTGGCATTCCTATCAAATCGGCATCTTTAAATTTGACTCCGGGATTTTCTTGCCGATCGTCAAACAAAACTTCTATACCATTTTCTTTCAATTCATTATAAATTTTTTCGGCAACCTGTTGACATTCGCCCTCTTTCCTCGCCAATGAGACAATTACAACCTGAAATGGAGCTACCGATATAGGCCATATTAATCCACTTTCATCGTGATTTTCTTCTGCAATACAAGCTAACAGCCGCCCAACACCAATACCATATGAACCCATAATTACGGGCTGTGATTTTCCTGCCGCATCTAAAAATTCACTTCCTAAAGCCTGAGTATATTTTGTACCTAATTGAAATATGTTGCCTACTTCAACTCCACGGGAAGCCCTCATAGATTCAGCACAGACCGGGCATCCAAATCCCTCAGCTGCAGCAGCTATATCCGTGACGACCTCTGCCGAAAAATCTCGGTCATAATTAACATTCTTGAGATGTAAATCAGGTTTGTTGGCTCCTATAATCAAGTTAGATGACTCAACAATAGAATGGTCTACAATTACTTTTGCACCAACAACGCCAACCGGCGATCCATAACCAGGAACAATGCCCATTTCTTCAATTTCTTTGCGATTTGCGGGCCATATTTCACGGGCCTGAATAGCATTCGAAAGTTTGGTTTCATTGACCTCCATATCTCCTCGAATCACAGCAATAACAAACACATCCCTCGAGTCGTCGCCATCTCCGATTGTAGCCATCAAAAAGACAGATTTAGCTGTACGTGAAAACGGCACCTGTAACAAGTCAGTCAGTTCAGCAATAGTTTCTGTTCCTGGTGTTTCTACCTCTTCGAGAGATAAAAGCTCCTCACTTTCTTGATCTGGGCGTTGAAAAGTAGCTACTTGCCGGTTTGCAGCATATCCGCAGGCGTCGCAAAGAAGCAGTGTGTCTTCTCCTATCGGGGTTAAATACATATATTCGTGCGCCACCTTGCCACCCATCATTCCGGTATCCGAAGCAACCGCAATCACGTTTATTCCGCAGCGATTAAATACGTTAAAATAAGACTGATAATGAGCTCGGTACTGGTTCTCTAAACCCTCCCACGTAGCATCCAAGCTATAGCTATCCTTCATAGTAAATTCACGAACACGAATTAACCCAGAACGAGGTCTTGGATCATCTCTCCATTTTGTTTGTATTTGATATACTAATTTCGGTAATTGTCGATAAGAGTTTATTTCCCGACTCACCAATTCCGCAACAACCTCTTCGTGCGTCATCGCTAGCACCATATCACGTTCATTCTTATCTTTAAAGCGACTCATCTCATTACCAATTTCGTAATATCGACCTGTGCGTTGCCAGATCTCAGCAGGATGGACAACAGGCATTGTGATTTCTTGACCACCTATTGAGTTTATTTCATCACGAATTAGATCCTCTAACTTCCGAATAGCTCGATGCGCAAGTGGCAGATAACTAAAAATACCACTCGCAAGTTGACGAATATAACCTGCCCGCAGCAACAGTTGATGGCTTGCCACCTCCGCATCAGAGCTAACTTCACGTAATGTTGAACTAAAAAGCTGAGACATTCTCATAGTTGTCCGGTCTCCATACAGTCAGGTTTCAATTAGTTTAAACTATATTTTCCATAAAAAAATTCAATTTCCTCGAGTACGTTCATGACGGACCAAAACACGCATAGCCCGATACATCGCCGAAAGAGATAAAAGGACCCAAACCGATGCAATAGGATACGCAACTAAATACGCAAAATCCTTTGAAAACCCTAAATGAATAGCCAAAATGCCCGCATCTGTTTGTTCCGGCATATAGAGTAAATCGGTACTAAAGTCGTGCAAGCTATACAAACACAGCATAGTTCCAATCCAAATCGAACAAATTCGAGCACACTTAGCAGAAATTAATGCCAGAATAGCAATTAGTATTCCAATACCGGCACCAAAGAAAAAATCCAACGTACCCATCGAGCCATAAATCAAAGACATTATCGTACAGGTAATCCCCACCAGCATTAGTACCATACGTTGCAGTCCAATAAAGAGATTCGAGTATATCATGAGCGCACCCCACATAGCTGATCCCACGTATCCAGCAGAGCAGATTAAGGGTACAATACCTCCGCTTGTCAGAGCGTGCCCGGATTCATCCCAAAAAGTCCTTATTTCAAGAACTTCTCCTCCAGTAGCTAAAGCCATCAATGCATGATTGACTTCATGAACCAACACCACAAAAACCCTAAAGGGTTTTATAAACGGTGATTCCCAAAAAACTAATGCCACTGTTGCAGCTACGGCATAGTATCGAAAAGTCCAAAAGACAGAGAAAATAAACTGTATATTATTAAGTAGTCTAATCTTAACCACGGTCCAACCCTATGAATTTTTTGCTCTTCGTAATTTTAATTTTCTTTATAGCTAATCCAACCAATGCCGATATTCGCCTAGCATCGTTCTATACTGAGAATACGTTGGTCGATTCAAATTTAGAGCGTATCGCCGATATAATTCAACAATACGACTTTGTCGCAATTCAGGGATTTAGGGAAACAAAATTAATCGATCCGCTTGTAAGCATCCTTTTCCGTCGTGGTGATTATTATAAGTTCATAGTATCCAACCCTACTGGAAACAACGGTAAACGCTATGCTTTTGCATGGCGCGACAAAAAAATTCAAATTGCCAGTCCCCCGCGTTTCATAGATACCCAACTCGAGCATAAAGCCTTAATAGCGACGTTTCGCTCAGATAAATTTGACTTCATCGCGATTAATTTTCAGAGCCTCTCCACGAAAGATAACACTTCAAAATTATTAAATACATACCATGAATCAAACCGTCTCACACCGGATGAATTAGACGTAATCATTTTTGCAGCACTACCAGGGAAAATCCTTCCAAAATTAAGTCCTCTGGTACAAGTTATACCGGAATCAATCAGTGACACTGTTATCCAACAAGAATTATTCCCAACAATTTATCTCAACAAAAAAAACACTCGAGAGTTCACTGGTAATGCACAACAAGCAAATCCCAGCCAACTTATCTTTGACAGTAATAAAAATACTCTATATTCAAGACTCGGATGGGCAGAATTTAATAACAGTTTAATTGACGATGATCCAAAGCCATCATTGATTCGAAATCACGGTTGGGGAAAAACAAAAATTCGGTTCACGAAGAACAATATTTCTGTTAAATAATTTCCCGATTGGCGTTTTTGCCGACTACCATATTTATAGCTTCGTCAATTGTGAGCGGATCAAGGTTCTTCCCATCTCGCAGCCGAATTGATATCTGCCCCTCTTCAACTTCACGGTCGCCCATAACAAACATATAGGGGATTTTTTGAGATTGTGAATGACGGATTCGTTTGTTTAACGTTTCACTTGCAGCATTTAATTCAACACGTATCCCCGCCGATCGGAGTTGGGTATATACCTTTTCTGCATACTCTGCATGTCTTTCGGTAATAGGCAACAGAACAGCTTGGACGGGGGACAGCCACACTGGAAATGCCCCAGCAAAATGCTCAATAAGGACACCTACAAAACGTTCCAAAGAACCAAATGGCGCTCTATGAATCATAACCGGTCGCTGCATTTCGTTTTGTGCATCGACATACCCAAGATCAAATCTCTCCGGAAGATTGTAATCTACTTGAACAGTACCTAATTGCCATTCTCTTCCAACAACATCCTTAACAACAAAATCAATCTTGGGACCATAAAATGCTGCTTCACCTGCTTCCTCGGTAAAAGGCACTTCTAATTGTTCGGCTGCCTTTCTACAGGCTTCTTCAGCCCTATCCCAC
>JAYYVF010000116.1:0-22815 GCA_036343635.1 Candidatus Latescibacterota bacterium
AATAACCCAGCCCAATTATTACAAAAAGGCTTATTTCCATGTTGTTCTGCAAAAGACCAATCAAATCTATGTGCATTGGATTCCTCCTATATTCCTTTTCCGGCATCTTCAAGTGCTGATACTTTTCAGCAAAAGAGTGGCGCACCCATAGGGATTCGAACCCCAAACCTCCTGATCCGTAGTCAGGTGCTCTATCCAGTTGAGCTATGGGTGCGCTTATTTTAAAACATTTTATAAATTAGAGTCGTGAATCTAAAGAGTCAAGATAACTATAAAGGTCATCTACAGGCTTGGTTACTTTTCGTTCGCCGCATCAAGACCTTAAAGCCTCCAAATATTTGTATCCACTGCCAGTATTGAACAACACTACGCTTTCGTCAGATCGTATCCAATCTCTCGCTTTCAACTCCAACAAGGCCGCTAGTACCGCGCCTCCTTCAGGAGCAGGGAAAATACCAGTATAATTTGCCAGATCTCGACTTCTATTCACAATCTCTTCATCCGAAACAGCTAATGCTATCCCACTACTTTCTCTCAACGCTCGTAGTATAAGAAAATCTCCAACCGCTGCCGGAACACGTAATCCGGATGCTATTGTATGTGCGCCTGACCACATTTCGGCCCGCTCCTTACCTTCATCAAAAGCCCTAACTATCGGCGCACATCCTGCCGCCTGAACGGAAACCATGCGGGGACGCCGATCGTCTATCCAACCTAATTGTTCCATCTCTTCAAAGGCCTTCCACATTCCGATCAGTCCCGTCCCACCCCCTGTTGGATAAATAATCACATCCGGCAATTTCCACCCAAGCTGTTCGGCTATCTCATACCCCATGGTCTTTTTTCCCTCTATCCTATAGGGTTCCTTGAGGGTAGATACATCAAACCAACCCTCATTTTGCTTCCTCTCTGAAACTATCTTCCCGCAATCACTAATGAGACCATTTACCAATTCAAGATTTGCACCAAAAGATTGACATTCTATCACAAAAGCCTCGGGCGTATCTAGGGGCATGAAAACATGAGCCTGTAGACCACAAACTGTGGCATACGCTGCCAATGCCCCGCCAGCATTTCCAGCAGTGGGTATAGCAAATGATTTCGCTCCACGAGCTCTGGCTGCTGTAACAGCAGCCGACAGGCCCCGAGCCTTAAACGACCCTGTAGGATTTACCGACTCATCTTTTATATAAAGATTCGATAAACCAGACCAAGCCCCCAACCGATGCGCACGATGCAACGGAGTCCACCCTTCACCCAATGAAACAATTTCATCTTCCTCACCAATAGGCATTAATTCACGGTAACGCCACATAGTCGGCGTGCGGTTACATAGATCATCTCGGTGCAGCAACTTTGAAACCCGTTCTAAATCGTAACGAGCGAGTAACGGAGCGCCAACTTCAGACAAATTTTGCAATTGATCCGCTCGATAATGTGTTCCTTCAAGCCCACATTCAAGATGCGTCAAATACATTTAGACTATAATCCTTCTTCCTTGATATAAGACTCCACAGATTCAGGGATCATACCTTTCACCGAAAGTCCGGCTCGAAGCCTATGACGAATGTCAGTAGAAGACAACTCAAAGAGGGGAGTATCTAACAATCTCATCCGATCCAAGAAGCTCTTTTTACAAACCTTGTCAGTAATATGTCTAGTACCAACGACCACCGTGCAAAGTTCGAATATACCATCGGGGTTATGCCACGATGAGATTTGAGAGACGTTATCATCACCTATAATCAAATAATGCGAATCTTCTGGGCATTCCACACGCAATTGCCGTAGCGTATCAACTGTGAAAGACTTTCCCGGTCGCTCTAATTCAATTTTTGAAACAGACATATCGTCCAAATCAGCAACAGCACGGGAAACCATCTCCACCCTCGCAGCAGCCGAAAAATAAACTTTGTCCTTGTGCGGTGGATCAGCAGCCGGTATAAATAAAACCTTATCTAAAGAAATCTGTTCGCGAACAAATTGCGCTAGCAGCAAATGACCGTTGTGTATTGGATCGAAAGTCCCACCGATCAAACCAACTCGTCGCATTTAATTTAGCCAATCGGCTCGTTTAATTTAGATAGAGCTTCTTCAACTTTCGAATGTAATTCCTCGTCTTCACTATCCTGAAGAACTTCTTTCCAATACTGGACAGCATTTTCTACATCGTCTGTATCACGCGCGATTTCACCCAGGTGAAAGAGCGTGCGGTAATACCACGAGGTATCAATATAATCTCTCACCAAATCATTGTATGAAATACGCGCAGCTTCTAAATAACCCTGGCGTTGGTACAAATATGCAGCTTGATATAGTTTCTCAGCCAAATTCTCACGACATTCGGCAATCCTGGCTCTAGCTATTTCTACTTTGGGAGAGGATGGATTCTCTTCTACAAAATTCCGAAATGCGGTTAACGTTTCATAGGTCTCTTTTTGATCCAACTGCGGATTACGCATTTGCTGGTAGTTGGATTCACCTATTTTGTATTGAGCCTCTTCTACTCGATCACTAGCCGGATATATATCTATCAATCGCTGATATTCAAAAACTGCATTTACATAATCAGCGCCACAGTAAAAAGATTCTGCCAACATGTATTGTGCCTCTGGGACACGTTGAGACCCGGGAAAATTACTCACCAAACGCTGAAAGTGTTCGGTCGCCTCGATGCAGCGGTTTTTGTCAAAGGCCTTTTTACCCTCTGCATAATAATATTCCGCCCCTTGTAATTTTTCAGGAGTAGATGCACAGCCCGTCAACATAAAAACACTTGATAGCACAATAATTAATAGCATAATATTTAACGATTTGAGAAAAAAAGATAAATTAACCCGCCAAGAACAGTGGACACTACCATTGGCTCCACAAATTTATTCCAGCTCTGCTCTTCCAATTCTGTCTTGGCAAATTTATGGTCTGAATGCTGCAACAAATCTAAGTTAACCTTTGGCACTTTGTCAGAACTGACTCTGGTAATTTCATCCTGCCACAAAATCGCATGATTTAATTCATCATTGAGTTTGAGGGTTATGGTAATCCGACTTTGTCTCTCGGCAAATTTCCCACGTAATCCAGAGCGAGCTATTATTCCCATGTCAAGTATACGAAAAGACAAACGAAATCTACTGTCATCATAAACCGTAGAATCAAGGGCTACCACAAATCCTCTATTTAGTAATCTCTCAGACAGAATGTGCGTCACGAGCCAATTTGCATCGTGTTTTCCTTCATCGGCAATAAAAATTACGGGAGACTCTGTTTCATTTCCCACCGTCATTTCATCCAACGCCTCATCTACAGCGACTTCTATCATCTCCACAAGTAAATCCATGTTACTTGGATATTGTATGGCGGAAAACACCGCACAAGGAGAGACAAAAAATTGAAACAGGAAAATTAACCTAAAAACAGAGCAAGAGACCATCTACTTTATTTACCTAAGTACTTAAGCTCTTCACGAGCCCTCGAAACATACTCACTCTGGGGATGCTCGCTAAGCAACTTTTTGAATGCAGATGCCGCCTTATCTTGCTCTTTCAACTGAAGATAACACCGCGCAATTTTTAACTGGGCATCATCTGCTTTTTCTGTACTGCTGAAAGCTAAAATCTTCGTAAATTCAACCAACGCGCGACGGTATTCACCCAGTCCGTATAAGCATTCCCCCTTCCAATACTGTGCATTATCGGCCCAGTCACCTTTAGGAGAACCGCGTAGAACTTCTTCAAAAATAATCTGAGCCTCTACATACTTTTTCTTTTTGTAGGTGGAGAGCCCCGATCGATAACGATCAAGTAAATCCGATTTCGGTGCTGAATCAGTCCGATCAGATAACTCTCGTAATGAATCTAATCGCGAATCAACTCCCTTCAGGCCATCAAGCACCTCAGTCAATTGCCGCTCCAAGAACAGAGAGTGCTCTTCTGCCCTGTCTAACCGCTCTTCTAATTCTTTTTCACGATAAAAAGACGTTTCAACCGAGCGTCGCAGCGACTCAAGATCCTGATTCTGCTGGTCCTGCCAGTTAACCTGATCAGAGGCCGGTTTAGGATTTGAAGCGCAACCGTTTAGCAGAGCCGTCAATACCAGTAAGGATTTAATTAAATTAGAAATCATACCATTCAATATAGTAACTGGTCGAAAGGTCGACCAGTTACTGGACTATTCTATTTTCCGTCGGGCCTATAAACAAGATCTTCGGGTTTGTTAAGGGCAAACTCTTCACAACGGTCCGCATATAGTGCCGATGGACCATCCGTTGGCACTATCGTTAACGCCTTCTCAAATAATGCCCGAGCTTCGATAAATTCATATGCCCAAAATGCATCCATTCCTCTATTATAAAGATCCAATACCTCAGCCATCTCTGGAGTAAGATTACCTTTTCGTGTTACAATTTCATACCCAGTAACTGGCTCTTCCTTACCAACGACCTGAATCAAATCTAATTTACGTCCCTCCACCGAATCGCTTACCTGATCGTAGATTGCATCATTAACCATAATTCCAACGCTTTGACCATAGGCCTTAGATCCACTCTCAAAACGTGCTGCTAAATTTACCGTATCACCCATCATTGTATAATCCGTACGCGAACGAGATCCCATATTACCGACAATCATCGGACCCGCTGTAACTCCAATACGTACTCCACCAAACGTTCTTCCTTGACTACCCCAACGATCTCGCAATTCCTCCAAACGAGATGGAATTGCGCCAGGCTGATTCCAACGTTCCCTTAATTCAAGAAGCTTCTCTTGTTGATCTATACAAGCCATCACTGCACGTGAAGCGTGGTCATCATAGTATATGGGCGCACCAAAAAAAGCTACGATTGCATCACCCTCGAATTTATCAATCGTACCGCCGTAACTTTCAATGATATCACACATTTCGGTAAGGTAACCATTAATAAAATCAACCAACTGAGCTGGCTCCAAGCATTCCGAAATAGTAGAAAAGCTAGCAATGTCAGAGAAAAAGGCCGACATGTTGCGTTCCTCACCTCCAAGTTGATTCACCATATCAGGATTCGCCATTATTTGATCAACAACCGCCGGCGACAGATAATGACCGAAAGCACCCTGAACGAATTCTTTTTCTCGTTCCTTTATTATGTAACCGTATATTGTAAGAACCAAATAACCCAAATTAATTGTGAGGATCGGTCCCACCACTTCCAACCAGTAGCCATACTTAAAAGAGACAATCGACACTCCACCAAAAAATAACGTCAGCCCCACGATTAGTAACGCTCCCTGCAAAACCTTCAGTCGCGGGATGGTCAAAGACATGACTAAGCCCAAAAGAATTACCACGAAAACTCGTTGCCACACTGGCATACGCGAGATAAAACCTTCCGTGAAGATGGTATTCAATACATTAGAATAAATACCAACCATCGGATAATTCCCCTGGAAGGGTATCACGCTTAGATCAGTACTTCCCGTCGATGTTTGGCCATAGAATAGAATCTTGTCCTTCAACTCAAACGGAGTAAGAGCTACCCCCCCCTCTAACAATTTGTAAGGATAAAAATATAACGGGCGGGCCTGATCACTCACTCTACCTTGAACAAGGTTTTTAGATATGTAATAAAAACTCTGCTCCAAATCAGAAGAATCATATTCGACTAATTCTTTTTTTAAGGCCACAAAATCGATCGTAGGATCGTCTTCCACCTTTTGCGCAATTAGATTATTCAGACGGATCTGATTATACATATCCAGTGGTGCCTGCTTAGGTTTCTCGACACCTTTCGACATCCAAAATTCTTTAGCAGTTTTGTCCGGCTCTTTTATCACCGCCGATTCTATTCCACGTGCCCGCACCCAAGTCTTTAGAGCATCCATAACATTTTTTTTATCCGTATAGCCATGTTTCGCTAACACCGATGGTAATTTGTTAGGCTTTAGAGATTGGTCCAAGGCGACAATTTCTTTAATCTTTTCTAACAGTTCTTCGCGAGATCTCCTATTGGAAACTTCGCGAAGTTTTATATGCGGATACCTTACAAACGTATCTTCCCATCGTCCGACCCAGTTTACGTTCATTGTACCATCGGGGTTGATCGGTATTTCTATATCCTGTTTTTCGCCATCCCCATCTTGTGCATTTGGCAGCAAGACCTTGTCACCCGGCCAAACCTGGACCTCGGATAACGGGACATTTAACTGATCACAGGCCATACGCAACGCAATAGAAGGAAACAGAATATCCTTATATTGGAACACAACTGGATAACGTCGTCTAGACCCATCAAAGTCCTCCGTTGTCTGAGCATACGCGAAACCACGAGCGGCTCTACGCAAAACCGGAATGGGCGGCTCGAAATAGGTAGCCTTTGTCAATGTGCTCGCATCAACGGGCACCATTAATTGAGGGGAATCTGCACGAATTTCTTCCAACGCTATAATCTGCTCTTCATCTAATTCTGGGAAAATGACTTCTTGCTCTGCACCTCCATGTCCCTCACCTACAACATTCAAATATTGGGCCAAATAAACATTATCAGCCTCCGTTATCGCACGTCCGAACCGTGCATCATAGTCAGCGTTAGCCAAAAGACCTTCTATTCCATTAGCGTCCACACTACCCAGTTTCCTAATCTGCTTTTCCGTCACAATTTTTGTCACAGGATCAGGAAAATAAATATCAAACCCAACACGGGCAGCACCATAATGACCGAGAATATTAACTACATCGACGTATTCCTCACGAGTCCAGTTTTGCCAACGGCCTTCGACTTCCAAGGTTCGATCATCTATTTCAATCGTTCCTAAACGCGAGTCCATTTCAGGGAGACCGAAAATTGAATTACGTATATTAAATCTCCAATCGTAACTGACTAATTCGGCCCTTTCATACGCTTTCGTCAAAGAAAATAGTAGTACTAACACACCTACTATAGGTCCAAGATACGGCTGTAAGCCAGCCTCATTTTTCGTTTCTTCTGGCATAATACGTAAAGCTCCCTTTTCAACTCACGCAGGTCAATTCTATATTGAATAATAATAAAAAAGCGGGGAGGCAAATAGCCTCCCCGCTTTTGACAAAAATTTATTACGCCCTATTCATTACTCATCTCAGCCATCTTACTTTCAGCCTTCGCTGCATACGGTGACTTTGGATGCTCATCAGCTACACGATTGTAAAAATCACGTGCCTGAGCCTGTTGCCCCATTTTTTCATAACACTGGGCCACAAAAAACTTCTGTTTAGGAGCATTAGGCGACTTAGGATCCTTAGCCAACGCATCTTGCAACGTCTTGATAGCTTTGACTAACTTATCCTGGCTAGGATACCTTTTACCACCTTTATAATATAGCTTAGCCAATATATTGTCTTCTGCTTCTGCACCGCGAACACCGGCCACCGTAACCGTTTCCTGTAACTTATATTCTTCTTCTTTGACCATATCGTCAACTTGAGTCCAGACGGTGTTCAACCAATCCTCATCTCCCATTTCAGCCTCAGAATCAACATCCGACTCCTCCTGAGAAAAAACAGCTCCATTATTTAAAGACCCAAAAACCAGAGCAAAAATCATTATTTTCTTAATCATTTCTATTTCTCCTTACATGACAACAAAAGGGGTTCGCCAGTAATTATCGATCGTTTAGGCGAATAAAAACATGATCTACATCACATTATATAAAATAAATTTCGCATCACAAAACACCACCCAATCTCCTACTTACTCGTTATCGAGAAAATTCAGATATCCCTCGTAGCGGTCGTCGGATTCCACCACCTGACGGTAAATAACTGTTGCTTCATTTCGACGTCCTTGTAAATAACGAAGTATCGCCATATTAAGTTTCACGCCAGGATGCTCCGGCATCAACGACTCGGCCTCTTCTAACTGCAAATAAGCCTCGTCAAATCGACCTTTATTACTCAAAACAACAGCCTTCGCATTGTAGGCGTCTCCCATCTGTGGGTCAGCCTTTAGGGCTTTATCCAATCGATCCAACGCACGATCAAACTGTTCCTGCGTTATATAAGCTGCAGCAATCCGATAATGTTCCTGAGCTGACTCGACTTCAGCCAAAAAGTCAAGCAATCCATCATAGGCTTCATCCTCAGCTATGATCTGCCGATAAAGTGCATCCGCACGGTCTCTGTCTCCCTTTAGATAATAGATTAATGAAACATTGAGACGATGCCCGGACTGATCGGGATCTAACTGGACGGCCTGCTCAAATAATTCAAGCGCCTCGTCAAACTGGCCTTTGTGTGTTAAAACAACACCTTTAGCATTAATTGCGTCAGCAAACAAGTCATCGGCAGCTATAGCCTCTTCAAACTGAGCTAATGCCAGATCAAATTTATCCTGACGTAAATACGAAACTCCTATATCGTAAGATTCCTGAGCATTACCTACGTCCGCTAGAAAGTCAAAAAGTTCCACATACGACTCATCTAAAGACACCACTTCTTGGTAAAGTGCGTCAGCTGTTTCTCGTTCCCCCTTGAGATAATAGCCGAGGGCTATATTCATACGGATACCCGTATTATCCTCTAACTCCAAAGACCGGCGGAATAAAGCTAACGCCTCATCATACTCACCACGATAGGCTGCAACAACCCCCAAACTATTTAAAGCATCAACATGTTCCGGCCTCATACCTAGGACCCGTTCAAACATCGAAGACGCCTTCTCAAGATGATTTATCCGCAAATACGCTGCACCTGCATCATAGGCACCATCCGGAGTATCCAAAGAAACAGAAGCTCCCAGCGCAATCTGATCGACTCGATCGTCGAAATAAGCAAGATCACGCTCCATCAAGCTGTCCATAACAGCAGATTCAGGTAGTTGAACCGTGCTCGGTGGCAATGTTGCAGGTTTATAAGTCTGAAGATATTGTTGCACATAAAGCTCATCGATCAGCTTACGGGGCTTGAGTCGTTTGTATTCTGCGACACCGTTGCGCCAAGCATCAGAAAATGTAAACCCATACATCGTAGTCTCAATGGGTATCCAGACACGCCCCTGCCAAACCACATATTCAGCCGATGACAAGAAATGGTCTTCTGCCTTATCCGGAGAAATACCACTATCAAACATCATATAAATATGACCCTTGCCCGGATCATTTGCTTCAAGAAATGCGGTATCTATACTGAGGTTTTCCAGTAAAGACACAAAGAGCACCGTCAAGTCGTCACAGTCACCGATCTTGGTCTCTACCCCTTCGGGTTTTTCCAGCAGTTCACTCGGGTATTGTACAGTATCGAAAATAGTTTTGTCATTCGAAACACTGGTAAAAGGCGTCTTCTGGTCCGCTTGATAACGAATACGATACGCTCCCAATGCATTATACAAAACAACCGCTTTGCCCATATTTGAACGGTTAAATTTTGCCCCCAGTAGATCGCTATAGCGTTGGACTAAACCTCTTGCCATTCCAGCAATCGCCATGTCCTCAGGTGTGACATAGGCAGCAGCCATACCCTTAATATTCCAACTGAGTTTACCTTTGCCAGCCACATACACACGCTCTAACTGCTTTTCAACAAATTGATCTTTACGGTTACGCTGATAGTCCACCCGTATAACAGGCGTAACAAAGTTATCGTAATAGGCGTCATCACTATTAAACAAATCACTGTCAAACGTCACCTTAAAGGTGTATTTCTCTTTACTTTGCGCGGGCAATAATACCGATTCACGGTGAGGTACACTCATTACCTTCGGTAGAAATAAAGAAACACTAACCTCTATCGGCTCTGGCGCAGAGTTCGTTATAACTACGTCAAAGAAGTCATTTTCTTGATAATGAGGATATAGGGAGCGAAAAATCGGGTTGGGCCGAATCGTTGTGTCCTTGATATTAACAACCCGAGGATTATACGCCAAAGACAACGAAGTATAATGAGTCGGCGACAAAAGCGGATGGCTCTCATACGCATAATCGAATTGAGCAAAACGGTATTTAATTCCGAAACCATACGTTTTTGTCGTAGCATCACCAAACGTCTCGGGTGTATCTAAATCTGTGCTAATTCCAGCCCGCAGTGCCAGCAAACCTCGCAACCAGTATTCGCTGCCCAAATGGAAAGCGTCTCCAGACCAATCAATTCCCATGGTTAGACCTTCGATTGGCTTTTTAGCCAATCCCACGCGGAAACGTGACGAATACACCTGCTCAGACTCTCCGCCTTCGTATCCCAAATCAGATCCACCTACATCCTGAACCGTAGCCCCCAGACGTATCCCCCAAGGCAACGGGGCCAGCAACCCAACGTCAAAACCCCATCCAGATGCCTTTCCAACACTACTGCCATCTAGTCCCACATTATAAGACCGATATTTCCCACTAATCCCAATGGCAGTGTTACCTATGATTGGGCGTAAGCGTTGAATGCCATTACGATAGCTATAGGCGAACGAAAGACGGTTCTGATCAGCGTCAAGCTCGCTGTCATCAAAGCCCAAATTAAACCAGTCAAAGCCTATAGCATGATTATCTCCAACGGGCAGGACATAATTCAGATATTGGTGTTTCAATCCAAGATCGAACCGATCTGCTAATGCAGCACCCAATTCCTGTCGTTGCAATGAAGCCAACGCGCCTGGGTTCCAATACACAGCACTCGCGTCAGCAGCCACTGCGCTAAAAGCACCACCCATACCCAACGCACGCACCCCAACAGGTTCCGGACGCAGAGAAGCAGCAAAGACTGTCTGAAAACAGAATACCAATAAAGATAACGTTCGAATCGCATTTCGAAAGATCACGGCTCTACCACCATTAGCGCATCGCCCCCCTGCAAACCACTTAGAGTAACAGCCGGTGAAGATCCAGGAAAACTTACCTCAATGCTGTAAAATTCACCTTCATCAACACCAAAAGAAAGGCCGGCAACATCATCAACATAGCGATAACCCACGACCTCATCAGCCGCATTAAATAAACGTACCTTTGCCCCAAATGCACTTCGATTCGTACCTCCGTCGGCTCCTCCTTTTCCGTCCACATCTATATGAATAAAACGACCGCTTGTCGTATTATTTTTGAACAATAAATTCCCGTAACCAAAGCCATCCGTCATATACAAATCGGGCGATCCATTTCCATCAAAGTCTCCCCAACGCGCCGACAAATGCACCGTAGCACTCGTTGGCAGATTAGCGGTCGAGGCACTACTGCTAAACGTTCCATCGCCATTATTAGCATACAATAGATTCCGTTGTCCCTGTCTATCTCCTCCACTCGCCAAATACAAATCTAAGAAACCGTCCCCATCGTAATCCGCCCAGTCAGCCATTGCAGTCAACCAACTGCCATTGTTTATACGCACACCTGCCTGATTAGCGACTTCAGAAAACACACTGCCATCATTGCGATAAAGTGCATTGGCACCAACATTGGCAACATACAGATCTAAGTCGCCGTCATTATCGTAATCTCCCCAGTCTCCATTTTGACCAATTTCAGTATTAGCCACCTTCATGGAAACCGAGACCTCTTCAAACAAACCATCAGCATTCAAATCGTTTCGATACAAACGATTTTCTTGTTCACGGTTTACCGTATATAGATCCGGATCACCATCACCATCATAATCCGCCCAAAGAGACGCAATAGTATCTCGTTTATCACCCAAACCTAAATCTGTAGCCGGAGAAAAAGTACCGTCACCATTATTCTGGTAAGGCACGTTGGCAAAATAATATTTGCTGAGATAGAAGTCCGCCCACCCGTCGTTGTTGTAATCGCTCCAAACAACAGACATGACATTACCACGGCGTTCAAGATTCACCAATCCCTGACTTCGACCTACCTCGGAAAAATTGCCGCCCCCATTGTTCTGGTAGAGAAAATCCTGATCATAGAAATTTGCCACATACAAATCAAGATCCCCGTCGTTGTCGTAATCTGCGAACGCTGCCGCAGGACTGTTCCCAAGGTTATCTACGCCGGCCTCTGAAGCACGATCAGTAAAGGTGCCGTCTCCGTTATTATTAAACAACGCGTCGCCAGGCGGAGCTAACGCAGCACCCCAATTAGTTGCATAAAGATCTAAATCACCGTCTCCGTCGTAGTCACCCCATGCAGAATTCGTACTAAATTTACCTGCGTTTAACGTACCACTCGAACCTGAGACATTATCAAAAGACTGCCCATACCCGACAAACGGGAAAAGACTTAACAATGCAAAAATAACCGGAAAAGATTTCACTTTCATCGCACCACCGCCACAATTTTTTCGCTACTCGTATTTCCAGAGCTTACCACGACGACATAGAGACCACTGGCAACAACTTTTCGATCTTCGTCCAAACCATCCCACTCAATCGAAGCTCGACCACGAGCCATCTGCCGATCCTTTATGATCACCCGTTCAAGGCTGCCCGACGAACTAAAGACACGAACCGTAATATTAGCTGCGTTGTTTAGATCAAATGAAATATCCGTAAGGTCACGTAAACTGCCCCCATTGGGAGAAAATGCTCTCGGTTGACAATCCAAATCCGCTATAGCGAGCGAACCTATATCGGCATCTGAATCCTCGAAAATAGCAAATTCACCCAGTTCCTCTACGCTCGTTCGAACGGATTTTTTTGCCAGATCCACGTTCCCACCAATGAGTTTCCACGTCCCGTCTTTTGCACGTTGTTTTATCGTAAAGCGACGTTGGCTATCCTTATCAAGCCCCTCCGCGTCTGAATCGTTATAACGAATAGTTAGCGTGGCTGGTTTATTTAAAACTTCTTGGCCCGTCCTCACCGAGTATATATCAGATCTTTGATCAATCTCACGGGAACTCATAATTGGCTTAATTGCCACTTCATTATTTCCAATCTCTAATGCAGACGGCGGGAAATACATTTCAAACATTCCAGAAGCATTTCGAATGGTTCCACCCGACGCCACATCGGGTACAGAGGTCGCCGTCGTAAAACGCCATTCAAATCCCTCCTGAGCTCGTTCACCCAACACCGTTCTATCCATTATTATGCGATATTCCGTGAACGGCTTCAGCCCTCCATCAATGGAAAAACTAATGGCTGTGCCCGTTGTATCAGCACCAAACCCCGTGATCTTTACTACTTGCTCCGTAGCTTCGTTTATTCCTACAGATCGGGAAAAAATTTGAAAATCCTTCTCATTCTGGCTGGCTACAGGACCTGAAAAAACAATGTTTAACGTGGCTGCCGCTAAGCTCACTCCATCCGATCCATCCATCGGAGATGTCGATAATACGCTAGGAATTTCAGTATCAAAACTCCAAGAGAGATCTTCAAGCCCAATATTCGTAGCCAAGGGTCCACTGACAGCAGCTTGAACATCAGCACTAAAAGAGGACCCCGCACGCAAATCAATTAAAGGATAACGCACCGTAAATGTTTCAGCGTCATAACTAAAACCGTCACTGTCAAGAGCTACTAAGCTCCCGCCCCTACGCAGACGAAAATGTTGGGAATTAATGAGGGCCGGATTGAGCGGGCCTGAGAAGACAACCGCTAACCGTTGATCTCCGGCAGAAGTAACTGCCCCTGCCTCAGGAAAAGTCGCGACGGGGTTTGGAATACGCGAAGCAAAGTCCCAGTTATATGCCGAACCGTTAACCTGTAAAGCTCCACCTACATCGGGATCAATTCGAACTGAATAGGCCGTTCCGGGCAGGAGACCAGCCAATGCATTGAAACTTAGTTCATTCGTAACTGGATCAAATGCTGGCTCACTTATTTCAACAGATGACCCACTCTGCAACAAGACCACAGCGCCATCACTACGCAAAGTTTCTTCATCAAGGCCACCGTCAAACTTTGCTCGGATCAACGCATTCATATCCACAACGGCTGTATCGTCTAGTGCAGGAAATCGCGACAATACCACAGGAATTTTAGTACTAAAACTTAGAGAACTGGCCTGTCCGGACCCAAGCGGGCCTTCGACACTGGGCGAAATCTGTAATTCATAACGAGTGCCTACAGTCCATCCATCAACAGGTGCCAAACCATAGGTATTGTCTCCCCTGTCAATGGGGTCACCGTCTCGCAACGTCACAGGAGAACCAAATTCAGTCAACAGGAAACTGTCGGTATTCAATTGTGTCGCATCAACGGGAGCACTAAAAACCAAAGATAATTCCTCAAGTCCAGCATTCACATCAGTCGCACCACCAATAGGCGTGGAGCCCTTCAGCCTTGGGATTGCCGTGGTAAATCTAAATTCGTAATCACTCTGACGCATTGGACCACCAACTGCCGAGGCAATCCGAACTGTGTAGGCTGTTCCTGCTCGCAGACCCTCATCTACAACGGCACGCAACGTTCGGTTTGCGGTATTAAATTCCACATCACTTAAAGAAACAGCTTGGCCGTTCTTAATAACCGAAACCTGTGAATCAAGATCCGACGGATCTATTGACACATCAAAAACCGCATTCAGCACATTAGTATCGCTACCAACCTCAGCGCTATTGGCGGGTACTGATGATACCAACTCCGGAACTTTGGTCCGGAAGGTCCACCTAAAATCTCCTGTTTGCTGAGCTCCCAAAGGCCCACCAAGCAATCCAGGTAGTGCTACTTCGTAACGCGTTCCAGGCTGGAGGCCATCTAAAGGTTCAAAGGATATTGTAAAATCCTCATCATTATACTGTGGATCACTTCGTAGAGCCTCAGGCTCTCCCTCCTTAAACAATTGAATATCATCTAAAGCCAAAGTATTAATTCGACCATCAAATTCGACACTAATCGAACTTTCGTTAGAGGCTACATTTACCGCATCGACCGATGGGATTACTGCCAGCACTTCAGGAACAAGCGTATTGAAGGAGACGAAACTTGCATCATCCGGACGATTACCCACCAAATCTTGAACTGTAGCAGATATTTCAACGGTATAGTCAGATCCAGGATTGATAATGCTTGTTATCGGAAAGAATCGAACTGTGTTCGTTTCAGAGAGATACTGAGGTTCAGGGACATTACCCAAAACCTGTCCCCCACTTTTCCACACAAAGGTCTCTGAAGAAATCGTTGACTCATCCATAGGTTCTGAGAATTTTAAATTAATTTCATTGATAGAAGTGACAACATTCTCCTCACCACTAAAAGGTTCAGAAGAAAGTAATGCCGGGCGATCAGCATCAACCTGAATAACTGCCTCTGCAACATTAACCAACATTTTGTTGCCCTTATTGTCCTCTATTCCACTAATCTCTACGACGTAATCACCCGAAGAAAAATTCTCTTCGACCATAAAGTTACCTGTCCAGGCTGGCCCAGTGAATTGCAATTGAGTAAAGAGATTACGTCCATCATCTCCTACGAGTTCGACAGTCGGAGCATTAGATACACTAATTCCAGCATGCTCATCGTAAAAACCAAGAGCTAAAGTCGCCGTTTGACCAATACCTAACACCGACTGACTCAGGCTATAATCTTCAAGAGTCGGGAGAACCGTATCAATAACAAAGGAACGCGGATCACTCCAATCGGAACGAGCAAACCCATCGTCAACCGTACGCACAGACCAATAATACAACCCACTACTGAGATTATTCAGCACGTGGGAAGTCACGGTCCCTATCCGTCCCAAGCCAATGGCCACGGCCCCAGAAAGGACTTCGTTTCCATCTGAGGATGTCCCTACTCGAAGGTCATATGTTAAGCTGAGCGGCGAATCTTCACCGTCATCTACAGCAGTCAACCAGCTAAGCGAAACACTGTTCCCATTTGCTACCGCTTGATTCGTGGTGGGTACCTCAGGCGAGAAGTTTGAATTGAATTGGGCCTCCAGGTTGTCATTTACCACAGTTCGGGGTTGTGGATCAAAGCCTCCTGTGCTACCGGATGAGACCAAATCCAGGTCACCATCACCATCAATGTCAACCAAAGCCACCGAACTAAATTCAACACCTTGCAAAAACTGAAGAATGCTACTATCGATCTCAAACGGAACGGTAGAAGACGTCCGACCCAAGGTGTTCTCATAAACAAGTAGGACCGCTTCTGTGCCGTCATTTCCAGTTACAACCAGATCGAGGTCACGATCGTTGTCATAATCTCCCCAGACGATGTCTCCACCCTTGACCCCAACTAAATTTGCATCAAGCGACACAAGCCCTCCGTTAGCGTCATTAACATAGACCTCCGTCAGAGGCCCATCGTCACTTATGCCCGTCGACGCCAGATCGAGGTCGCCATCTCCATCATAATCTCCCCAAGCAAGGTCGCTCGATTCTACACCTACCAATCCAAGGCCCAGGTCAGTTAATATTCCCTCGTCATTACCAAATACGGCCAATTTTCGTCCATCAGAGGCGCTAACACCAGAAGCTGCCAAGTCCAAATCACCGTCACTATCAAAATCACCCCAACTTACCTCACCATTTTTTAAGCCTATCAATTCACTACCGGCAAGAAAACTACCTTCACCATCATTTGAATAAAGCTGAGTGAGAGACTTTAAAAGTCCGTTTTCAATCTCCGTACTCTGACCACTAATAACCAAATCGAGATCACCATCATTATCGTAATCACCCCAATCCACGCTGCTACTGTTAACCGATTCAAACGCTCCGATAGCTACGAAGGTCCCACCATCGAATCCATATAAAAGACTCTGGGGATTGCCAAAAGAATCTTCTCCGGTCATAACCAGATCAAGATCTCCATCGTTGTCATAATCCCCCCAGCTCAGGTCACCATCCCTCACTGGTTTCAATTGACTCTGAGCATTCACCTGCAAAAAGCTATTCTCGTTAGAATAGAATAGTGTCTGGGCGTCTCCACTACGGTTTTGACCGCTTATGGCTACATCTACGTCACCATCACCATCGACATCACCCCACCCCATCGCCGATTCTTTGAGAGCTCGCAATCTTTGATCAGAGTCAACAAACTGCCCTACATTCAAGATTTGTTCCTGCGACCAGGCTGATTGAGCATTTGCTCCATCCACGGCCTGGACGCTCCAATAATACTGGTCCGGGGCCAAGGATTTAAGCAAAGACCGATTTATTTTAAATCCAACGTTACCCGCAGAGTTCTCCACGCCACTAGATAAAATATCTTCTCCGCCCGACTCGCTCCCGACACGGAGATTGTAAGACAGAATATCGCTTTCGCCATCACTGCCAGCAGACCAGCTAAATATGACTCCACTGCTGGTAACTTTAGGTTCATTAAGCGTCGCGGGGGGTGTAGGGTCAGAGTTTCTTGGAGCCGTCCCTTGATTAACATAAAGATCTGTAAACCGCTCCCCTGCATCACTCATCCCCGAAATCAACAAATCAGCTCGCCCATCACCATTATAATCAACCCAGTCCGTAGATCCACCATCTAAGCCATACAACTCGCTTTCCTGAGAAACGCCGTTCAATAGCCCGTCATTGTTCAAGAAAACGGAGGCATTGTAAGATGACAAGACCGTACGACCGGACGTTGCAAGATCGATATCACCGTCATTATCAAAATCAACCCAGGACAAATCACCAACCGCGGCCAAGGACGTGCCCAGAGTAAAATTTTCGTCAACAGAGAGTAGACCTGCTGGCCTATTTCGATACAAAACTACACTCGCCATCCAATCACTTCCATCAAACTTACCAAACGGACGACCCGAAGCGGCTAAGTCTATATTTCCATCACCATCATAATCACCCCAGGCAAGAGAACCCCCCTTGACGCTGACAGCATCACCCATGGCCGAATCTAGTTCCAATGTTCCCACCGGACCATTTCTGTAAAATTCACTTACGGCATTTAGTCCACTGATGCTACTTTCAACCACATTATCCCCGGAGATAACTAAATCTATGTCCCCATCTCCATCATAATCGCCCCAAGCTAAATCACCATTGTGCAAATTCACTAGTGTCTCAGAGTTAACTTCATCAACCAGGAAACGTCCCGAATCATTCACGTAAAGTGTTGTAAGCGAAGTACCTCCAGATTCCATACCCATCACAACAAGATCAAGATCTCCATCGTTATCAACATCTCCCCAGCCGAGAGAGGAGTAACGTACCCCAACTAGAACTTTTTCCCCATCAGAATCCAACTGCAACTCATCCGCGAAAAAACCACCTTGGATTTCATCATTATTATAAAGACCTAAAACTTCTCCGTCTTGAGCATCCCAACCGGAAATGACCAAGTCAACGTCTCCATCACTATCGTAATCAGCCCATGCGACAGCCCCATGGTAAACGCCAACCAGCCCAGAACCATTTTGATTTTCAGAATATAAACCCGACTCATTGTCAAAAATAAATGCAGAGGGAACTCCCTGGCCGGACTCTATCGCCTGTCCGATCAGTGCCAGATCAAGGTCTCCGTCGCCATCCTGATCTGCCCAAGCAGCGTCACTAGCCCATAGACCCGGCAGGTCCTGTTCCGAGTACACCAAACTTTGGGACTGCACCCCGGAAATAGAAGCGAGAATTAAAATTGCGAATGATAGTCTAAACAATTGATTCATATGCGGTATAGAAAACAGCGCGTCCAGTCGCGCCTGACTCTATTATACAATGCCAAACGAATTTCTCCAAACACCTAACACAAATTCAGGAACGGCCACGTTCAATCTTGTCAATCAATTGGGTTGTCGACGTATCCGGCCATAATGATAAAATTTGCACTCTCCCTCCATTGGCTATCACCGCGTCTTTCCCTACGACATCCGACTCTGAATAATCTCCACCTTTTACCAAAACGTCTGGAAGAAGTGCACAAACAAAAGACTCGACACTAATTTCGTCAAAAATACAAACGTAAGAAACACACTCAAAAGCAGAGAGTAACACTGCTCTATCTTCTTCACGAAACAAGGGCCGAGCCAAGCCTTTTAGGGCCCTCACCCCTTTATCGCTATTGAGCCCCACCACCAAAACGTCGCCAAAACTACGGGCTTCCATGAGCATTTCAACATGACCCCGATGTATTAAATCGAAGCAACCATTAGTAAAAACTACGCGTTGCCCCAACATCCTGAGATCTTTTCTAATCACCAGCAATTCGCTTCGGGAAACTATCTTGGCAACCAAAACACCTCCGACACCTTTAGGCTTACACAAAAATGCGGCCCCTACGAAATCTGCAGACGACAGAGCTCCGACGGAACCGCATTATTTATGGGGTGAGTGACGGGAGTCGAACCCGCGACATCCAGGACCACAACCTGGCGCTCTAACCAACTGAGCTACACCCACCACTTTAACATTATATATGCCACTGCGGGCCGAAATATAGCAGGCTTCAAAGAGCTCCGCAATAGTCTCAGGCAAACCTTAAACCGCTACAGGACTTACTTTTTATGGCGTGCCCAGCAGGATTCGAACCTGCGACCGTCTGCTTAGAAGGCAGATGCTCTATCCAGCTGAGCTATGGGCACTCTTCAATCGCGTCACCTAAAAGATCGTAATTTATCTCAACTCGGCAAGTTGGCAACCTCTGAGATTGCGGAATCTCCTAAATCCCGAATAGAATTATTGTTACAAACCTGTATTTACAAAAATGCATTCATGAGGAATACTTCCTCATCCCAAAACCCCTCAACAATCTACGTTAACATTGCTTACCGTTCAGAGATATACAACCGACTAAAAAAATTAAGTTGATTTTTCAAAAAAAATACGCCATATATTAACCTCGGCTCGACATTTGAGCCTTTTAACATTGTTGGAAGTCATTCCAAACCGTGTAGTTGATTGCTATCCTTAGGTAAGAAGTAGATCCTACCAGCCGTAGATCTGACCGCCTGAAATAGATGCCAACCTGCCATTGGTTTGAACGCCCAACTCATCATAATTCTTTTAGGGAGGGACTTTGCCCATGGCAGATCGCGAAATAGGTACCGTTAAGTGGTTCAATGAGTCAAAAGGCTTCGGTTTCATTGAGCGTCAAGACAATCCCGACGTTTTTGTTCATTACAGTGCCATACAAGGGGACGGTTTTCGAACACTTGCGGAAGGTCAGAAAGTAGAGTTTGAAGTCGTACAGGGCCAAAAGGGGCCCGCTGCTGACGCTGTCATAGTTCAATAAATTGGTTTAACGTAGAAATAAAAATGGGGGAGGAGATATAAAACCTTATAGCTCCTCCCCCTGCTGTATAAAGCCTAACGCTCTAAGTGAGCCCACTCAGGTTTTGGTGCTCCCCTCTCCCTATCCCATTGCCACCCCTCTAAATATGGTATACGTGAACTGAGACCAAAAATCTTGGGGCCCTCTGCTCCTGCACGCTCCAGAACCTCTCTTTTGACAATTGTTGCCAAGTCGTTTTCGGACCTCACCCAAGAGCGCCTCCAAGGCGTCAACAGGGCGTAACGAGTTGAATTACTATTGTTGGCTGACGGCCCGTGCCAGGTATTGAAATTAAACACGATAGCAGATCCGCGCGGAGCTTCAATTACCGTTTTGGCCTGCAATGCGGACTCAGGAATTTCTAAGCCTGGAAAACGAAAACTCCCCGGGACTATATGTGTGGATCCGTTATCACAGGCAAACTCACTGATACATATTATTACATTCAGACCCAATATATGACTTGTTATCCGAATTCCATCATCACCTTTGGGCATAGAGTCAATTTTATTGTGTCCAGTAATAGCGCCATCGGAATGGAGCCCTGCATCACCTTCACCCGCCCGACGAATACTCCCATATGCACCACTCAAACATGCATCATCACCCAAAAAGTAACGCAAATAACGGAGTAGATGCGGAACTTGATAAATTCGTTCAAATACCGTCGCTTTGTTGAATACACACTCCAAAGACGTACCCGCAGCGTCCAAATTCTCTAACTCAATTTGAGCTTTGTTACATTCATCTTCCGTAAACACCTTGGGCAGGACGGTATACCCGTTTAATTCCATCGATAGAATGTGCTCATGAAATCGTTGATCATCCATAACCACCTCAAGCCGCGTTTATTTTGCTAGAATTTATTTGCTTTAGGCCGTTTTCATATACTTCAAAATGTTCACCTTCGGCCTCTTCGACATCCACATATTTTAGCCACATCGCCTGTTCAGGCTTGTCGCCGGAGAGTTTTCGGCGACTTCCACGTAGGTCACTTACTTTGTTATGCCAACGAACTTCACCTTCCTGCAACAATATATATTCGCCAGAATAACGCTGCAGAAACCAATCAATATTATCCCTATAATAAAGGCCTTGCTCACAAGTAGTCTTTCGCCAAGAAACAACCATTTCATGCGAATCGGTTGGGTTAGAATAAAAATGTGCCAATGGACTTTCTACCTCTGACTTAAAATCAATACCAGATAAATTGACAGTTCCAAATCCAGCCTCACTGGCAGCAAGTAACGCGTTGCGATCACGTAAAAATGGTGGCGTCAACCAGTCACTGGCAGGATCATGTCCCATAAGATGAGCAGCACATGCATCCGTGGCTACAGTCTGATTACCAGCCACAATCGTATTCGCTATTCGTACGGGCCCTTCTTCAAGACCATTACCCCATTCCTGTCCGGCCTGACCAATTAGACCATCAACGACATTTAAAATAGGATCAAAAACTCGCCCTAGGTCGGCAAGCATGTAAGGCATTCGCACAAGATGATGAAAGTACGTTCTTGCATGCCATTCCGGCTCGGTTGGCATCAGCCCAAAAAGATTTTTTAAACTTAGAGTAATCCCCATAAAGCCGTGATTTTTCATTTTCGCAACAGAAATAAACTCATCGACATCAAGCGTACTTTGAGGCAACATGTAATGTTTAAACATCTGCCCGCCCCCGGGAACTTCCTTCAAATTGTAAGGCGGCTTTGTGCAGTCGACATAGTCGACACCAAACTCTTCCAATAATGGCAATGCCGTCCCTGTTTCCTTCGGATTCGTCCCCTCGTACACCCCATAAAAGCTAACATCGGAGCAAATCAAATCCGCATTTGTGCGCTCTCGCAATAACCGCAATAGCGCCCGTACTACTTTCTCGCTAACTAATTGTTGCAACTGACCTTCGTGACGAACCCAACGATCTACGGGTTTGTCCTGATTTATTTTTATTCCAACACGCTTTGCCTTGGAAAGACGTTCCCACGTATCTGTAAGAGGCTCTGTAGCTCTTAACAAAGCCTGAAAAACTTCATCATCATCACCTAAATAATCACAATGAACTGCTCTTACGCTATAATTAGACATAACACCCTCTCAAGGTCAGCGAATTAAAACTTGATCGATATATAAAAACTAAAAACTCTTCTACGCCGTCCGCAAAAAAAATTATTTTGGATTTGGCAAACCTAATAGCATTCTTGAAAAAATTTCTCGTACTTCAGGCGACAACGATCTCCGACTGATTAAACGAGGGACGGCATTAGGGTTCTCTCTTTGAAAATGTAGTTCCCACAGTGGATCGATACCGTTGGGCAACATAGAGTAGCGTATGTCTCCAAGCACAGTTCCCGCATTGTTTAAAGGGATTGCCCACCCACGCGTTTTGGCCAAAAACCGATCGCTATCCCTCCAGACACGTGTCCCTCGATCAGCCCACGCCAGATCTCTCTCGAGGACAACCTTCGACACAACACCCCCCGGATATCTTACTACAGGATCTCCCAATCTCAGTGCGTCAACAAAGATTTCATCTTTATAATTATACAAGCTGCGCCACAACAATAGATTGCCCATAGTAGGTTTGACAACATAATCCGTAATTTCGTGCCCACGCTCCACTCTCCACCTCTCCATAACAGATACCGCCCGCTCATGCTGCACCCATGCAAAAACCAAATACGTCGCTGCCAAAACTATTCCAAGCTTTTCTCGTCGACGGTGATACAAACCGATCAGAAGAGGCAAGAAGAGTAAAGACG
>JAYYVF010000117.1:0-11198 GCA_036343635.1 Candidatus Latescibacterota bacterium
TTTTGCGCCGACAAAGAAGCCTCTTGCAGGCATATCAATGCAAACACATAGAGAACTACAGTATTTTTGTTCAGCATGAATAGCACCCAGACATTAAGTCATCAAATTCGCAACCAAAACACATAAAATCATCTCAGCTTGTATAGCCACACATACAGTCTGGCAAAAACAGAAGAGCCCAGATAAACATTATAATAAACCATATCTCAATCTACAAGTCTGTTTAAAAAATTTGCGGTTCCCATCCAACAATATCCTTATCTGAATTCCGGTGAACAAAAACCAACAAATTTCCCTGCTTAACCACAATTTCTACTGGATTTTGAACCACTTCATTAGAAATACCGTCCCGAACACCTAGTTCCAATGACTCATTCCGTAATGCAAAACGCAACCCACGCGTGACAATGCCGGTAACCGGCCCATCTAACGGAGATAAAGAGACTTTCTGGCCTATTTCCGCACGAAATCTAACGATCCCTTTCACAAGTCTTGTTTCGCCGTAATCATCAACCATTCGAAGCGCTATAAGATCTCCAAATGTTCGTAATAATCCCAGATTCCACAGAACATGGTCGGACCTTCCCCCTGTAAAACCAAGTAACGTTGCAACTTTTATGCCTATCTTTATCGCATGCTTCAAGGCCTTTTGAAGATCAGTGGACGTATTATCAGCATCTACCTTAAAAACCCTTTCATCAGGGACTCGATCCAGCTCGGAAATTTCCATAGAGTCTAGATCCCCCACAACTACATCAGGCACAACACCAAAGTTAAGCACTGTCTTCAAGCCCCCGTCTGCACAAATAAGTGTAGGGGAGTTAGACATAAGATGAGAAAATAAAGAAGCAGACGGTGGATCCCCATTACCTACTATAATCGCGTGATTTTGCCCTATTACCATACTAGCTCATTTGAACAAGATGTTTGAAAATACCTGGCAGTAAACCCAACTCATAATCTGAAAAAAACTATATAGGCCCCATCATAAGAGCTTTTCGCTATCACACAGATAAAGTTAGAAGCTGGTCTCGGAGTTTAGGGTTTGCATTTTCTACAACGCGTATAAATATTTCCTGAATACCTTTTGACGTTTGTAATATCCCTCGAAAACCGCCTGGGGTTTTCCCCTGCAACTTAAAATCACCAGCAGCCCCCGAACGACCAACCGACTTGCCTCCTATAGATCTGTTGATAAACACAGCTTCAACACCAGATATAGCTTCAATAGCCGCTATAGTTCGTTTCCCTTCCTTGTCGGTAGATCGATGTCGTCCGCGCCCCTTAGCCATACATAGATGCTCCGAAAGTCCCGCTAACAAGAATCAAAGTAGTAAAAATTCAGTGGGTTGAAGAGACTTTGGCGATATAGATAACTCGGCTATGGCTCCCTTAAACCAACAGACCTGATTTAACCGCACGCCGATTGATAACTCACCGCCTTCTATAGGCTTAAATGTTGTTTTTCCACGTTGTTCGGCTTGCCCATCAACGTAATTTATTTGCTCACTTCCGTCACAGGACAAGGCAAGGTGGTACCAATCATCAACAGGATGCAGAAAGTCGCTGTTAAATAACGTACATTCTGATTCTCCACTTGCAACAAAAGTATCCAAGAACCAGTTGCCAGATTCTGTCAAACGTGTCTCAAACAATACACGATTTCCGGTTGCGTACCCGAAATGAAAAAATCGTTGTTCTGGAAACCCTCCCTTGTCGGGCCGGAAACGCAACTCTATTGTAAATTCCCTCAATCCATCAAGCGGATTTTCTTTAAAAAAAAGCCCATCTCCATTGCCAGAAAATTCGATTGCCTTACCATCTGCAATATCGATTATTTTGGGGGTTCCTTTTAGGACAGGAGCCATCCCCCCGATAGAAGCCAAACTATCTAGCGACCAATACATGTAGCTTACCCTTAGTTACCCCCTGGAGGCGTTCCATTATTAAACATCGCACTGATAAACAAAAATTTCAAAGGGCAGTCTCCAATGTTGCGATGTTTATGAAAAACATTTCGTGGCAAAAAAACACAATCTCCTGCCCGCAGTCTGTAGGTCTCCTCCCCAACTTCCACTTCCATTTCTCCTTCCAGGAGATAAAATGCTTGCTCTTGATCTGAATGCGCATGACCGTCCCCCGATAGACCATCAACCTCATATTCATTGGTGTGAATAACCAAACTATCGCTATTGACTGCATTAGGTCGATCCACTCTAGAGGACCCCGGACCCAAAATTACTCTCGAAATACTTCCTGGGTGACCGTGGTTTTCTTCCGGTTGACTAAAACAATCACGTACACAAAAAGTATCATCCATTAGTAGATTCTCCTTTAAATAAGCTTTTTAAAAACCACACAAAAACAACCATTTAATTGGTTAAATTAAACAACGCCAAGAATCACTCTTTGCAATCCATACGCGACAGCAAAACAGCTAACCCGGCAATACAGGCAGTCTCCGTTTTCAATACCCGTGAACCCAAACCCATCATAAGAAAGTCAGCTTCACGGAGTTGACCTCGTTCATTAGATGACCATCCTCGTTCAGATCCAAGTGCCAAAAAACAGCCTTCATCCTTTGGTGCATAATCAGATAAAAGGCTTTCAGCTTCATAATTATCCAGAGCAATACGATCAAACCCAGGTTCGAGAGCTTCCAAGCATTGCTTCAAAGATTTGTATAAATACACTTCAGGTATTCTAGTGCAAAACGCCTGTTCTGCCCCTTCACGAAGAAGGCGTCGGTACTCCTCCTTTGTCCACAAACTACTTTTTAGATACGAATTTTCCCCCCTATCTGTCCCGACAAAATGTAGCACCGAAGCACCCTGCGTAGTGACATCCTTTAGAATACGGCGCGAGCTAGACGGCCTAACTGCACCAATGATCATCTCAACAGGATATAAAGATGGTGATTCTGAGGTAAAACTAAAATCCATTTGAAGCCCTCTCCTACCGACGGAAACGATTCTTGCTTTACCCCTAGGTCCATTTATGATCCCAGCATCAAAAACATTACCCTCACGGAAACGTAGAACCTCCAAAAGATGTTTAGCTCTCTTATCTTCCACTGGTAGAGTCTGCCCTAACTCAACCTCATGAAACAAAATGATATTCACCGAACCGCATCCCAGCTTAATTTAAGTTTTCTCATAAATTAATTCGGACCTGTCACATTCTAAGCCAGCACATAATTGTTCAAGGGTTTGTTCATCTATTTCACTACCATCTCCTGACATAATTTCACCTAGTCGGGTGTAACTTACGCCCACCAAATTCGACAATTGATGTTTGAAAAGCATGTTACGTCTCCGCATCATTTTTTCCAGTGCAATAATGTTAATCTTTGGCACAACACCCCCCCACGTTAGCTTTAAATTTTACACTAAAATCAACCATAATAAACACCTTATTTCACGAGTTCAGTAGAAAGAAGAATTATAGTCGGTGTATCTTTTAAGTTTTTTGTCGATATGTATAAGGTAATCATAAAAAATTCATTCTTTTCATTTTTTACAAGTCTAATTATTTTATTCTGCAAAGAATTACTCACTTTTACGCCATAATCGGCTTCGAGATATTTTAGCAAAATTTTGATATGATCGATTCAAGCTTTGTTGCACTGTTCATCAGCGTAGGCGCTTTAGGAATGGCACTTCGTATTATTGCTACATTTAAAGGTGATGAGTTGCGTTTCCGCCCACAGCTCAGCAAAATTGTCCATCTCTTAGAGACACTGTTGGAGCGTGCCGAAACCTACAGATTCAAAATAGAAGAATTGCTCGTTGTAACGGAACCACTGCAGGAACAGGAAGAACAGCTGCGAAAATATTGCGAATTACTAACCCAGCTCGATCTAGACAAAAAACGCGAAGAAGAAAAGTTGCGACAGGACAAAGAAGGTAAGGGTATTAAGAGCGCCACACATGCATAGCTCTTGTTACCACCCAATTCATAGACATCCTTCATGGATCGCAAGAATGAATCCTATCCAAACACTCGAACTTTCTTTAAAAAATCCGATAAATAAATAGTGCCACGAGCCAAGCTGGTATTAACTGGGAAGCTTTTCACCTAACTCATCAGGTCGAAAAACGGTGATTGTCAACAAGTAGAGCGTAGAAGTTGACGTTCTTCATTAATTGCGGTGGCCCACTGCCGCTCCTCACGGCAAAGCGGACCACCATCCGCAGTGTCCGCCGCAAAGAAACGTAGCACACGCCGATCGCCTGTCGCTTCTGCCTCCGCCACCAAGGCCTTAACAAGTGATGAGGTAGTAAAGTCATCTCGGTGAGGCAATCCGGCGCGCACGACGAAAGAGGTAACCATGTAGCGCCAAGCGTTGACGGCGCGATTGGCAGAACCGGAGTGTAACATGTCGCAATGGAAAAAAACCACATCACCCGCTTTGGCGTCTACCAACACCACAGCATCCTCCTCCGCGCCAACTGGTTTTTCGCCAAAATCAGAGCGGTGTGAACCCGGCACTGCTAGGAGCGGCCCCCCTGGTCCCTCCATATCCTGCAAATAACAAAGCATGTGCGATGCAAGTGGAGGTGTAAATGGCTGCCTCCCACCCACCAAATCGTCAACATAACCAGGATCATTGCGCCACAAATTATGATGATTGTAGGCATCACGATGCCATCCTGCCGCTTCAGCAATTAACTCCTGCCTAGAAACAACCCCGGTCGCTCGACCGGTCAGCTTAGTAGGTGGAGTACCAACTACGTAGAAACCGTCGCCTTGGACAAAAGGGCCCATTATGCGTTCCGCAAGGTCGAGTAACTGGGGGTTCAATAGAAAGGGCCTGATTAACGACTCAGCCACCTCCGGTGCCGCCGATAGCAGCCCTGGAAAACCAATCAAAGCCGAGTCAACAGGGCCACCGACACTAATGGTGCGGCCCGCCGCAGCCAATTCTTTGCCTGTAGCTGGCTTCCCCTCCAATTCGTCGAGAGTCGCCGTTAGCTTCTCGGCGATCAACACATCCAGACGTTCACGGACTATCGCCACCTCAGACGCGTTGATTACCCCGCGGAGCACCGTGTAGCCTTGATTATGAAACTGCTTTACCTGCTCTAAAAGTATGCTCTCTTCCATCGCATTAGGTTTATACCTGTTCCGTCCAGGCAACAAACCTTTAATTGACTCTTTCTGTATCTCAGCCATTCTTATTATTCCAATTTTTTAAAGAATACATTGCGAATCGCAAAAATGTAGTAATCACGCGGCATATAGCCCTTCCCAAAATGAGACCACATACACTGAATGACCCAATATTGACCCAATCCTTTAAGAAAGCAGAATCATCCCAAAACACAAAAAAGCCAGACAGAAGGTTTTTGAGACTATCTATCCGGCTTCAGTTGGTGCCGAGAGCGGGACTTGAACCCGCACGACCGATTACGGCCAACGGATTTTAAGTCCGTCGCGTCTACCAATTCCGCCATCTCGGCTTTACCATTTACAACAAAATCAAACCCTAAGGTCAAAAAATAGCTATAGATCCCAATTTATTACCCTCACGCACATCTCGTTAAACTATATACACGAATTTTCCGTCCATCCGCTCTACCTAAGCCACCACCCACCGGAGCATGTTTAAATGGAGGCGGCGCCCGGACTCGAACCGGGGAATAAGGGCTTTGCAGGCCCCTGCCTTACCACTTGGCCACGCCGCCTCAGATCTTTTTACGGGACCCACAAGATAGTTGGACGAATCCTTTATGTCAACTTAGCCAAACACACGAATTCCCCACCAATTTCTTGTCAGGTGTTCTTGACCTATATTAGGAAACCGAACCTGAACGGGAGAGTTTGCTAAATGCAGTCATATTTGGATCTAGTAAATCATGTACTTGAAAAAGGCACACCTAAAAAAGATCGGACAGGGGTTGGAACATTAGCAACTTTTGGCTACCAAATGCGTTTTGACCTCAGTGAAGGATTCCCCTGTCTTACGACAAAAAAACTTCACTTGAAATCCATAATCCACGAATTATTGTGGTTCCTAAAAGGCGATACAAACATTGGATATTTAAATCGCAACGGGGTCACTATATGGGATGAATGGGCAGATGACGAGGGCAACCTTGGTCCAATATATGGTAAACAATGGCGTGCTTGGCCCAAATCCAGCAACGAAACTATAGATCAAATTGAACGTATTATTTATCTAATTCAAAACGATCCCGATTCTCGTCGAATCATTGTAAATGCATGGAATGTTGGAGAATTGGATGAAATGGCCCTCACTCCCTGCCATTGTCTATTTCAATTTTTCGTCGCCGACGGTCGGCTCTCGTGCCAACTTTATCAACGCTCCTGTGATGTTGGATTGGGCGTGCCATTTAACATTGCCAGTTATGCCTTATTATGCATGATGATTGCACAAGTTTGTGATCTGCAACCTGGAGAGTTTATATGGACAGGGGGAGACGTACATATATACGAAAATCATATTGATGTACTAAAATTGCAATTGGCTCGGCAACCACGCTCCCTACCGATTATGCAAATCAAAAATCGAGCCCAAGCCTTATTTGAATTTGAATTTGATGATTTCCTGTTAACCAATTATGACCCTCATCCCTCTATCAAAATGGAGATTGCAATTTGATAGACTCACATAGGGTTGCAATCCAAGGTGAATTAGGATCAAATAGCGCTCAAGCTGCATATGATTATTTCTCGGATCGTATCGATTTAATACCATGTACCGACTTTGAGGGATTGTTTGCTGCAATTGAAAATGGATCTGTAGACTATGGAATGGCACCCGTCGAGAACTCTATAGCTGGAAGCATCTTCCCCGTCTGGGACCTTTTAACACAAAAGACTCCAACCATAATCGGAGAGCATTATCTCCTTGTTCGGCACAATCTAATTGGACACCCTGACACCCCATTAGAAAAAATCCAAAGTGCTCATTCTCACGAGCAAGCGCTAACCCAATGCGCAAAATATTTACTCAAAATGAATATTAAACCTGTCTCAGAATACGATACTGCTGGTGCAGTAGCTCTAATTAAAGAACGAGGCATCAAAAGCGAAGCCGCAATAGCACCCTTAGCTTCTGCCCAGATACATAAAATGCAGGTATTAGCCAAAGACATACAAACAAACTCCCATAACTACACCCGATTTCTAATCGTCTGTAATAAACAGGTTGAACTAGAAAATGATCATCTCAAACAAACAATGATTATTGACTTACCTATGTCGGCTAAATCCTTAGGCCAAATATTGAAAAAGTTATCTGATCACGATTTAACAAAAGTTGAAACCCGCAAACTAGCTGACTTTCCATGGATGTATAGGTGCTACGTAGAATTTATAAAACCATCTGATGTTACTATTCAAGAAGATATTCGTGATTTCTGCGAAAAAATAACGTTATTGACTCCTTACCCGGTAGCCCCCACACCCCTAATCATCTGATAAATTAGTTAACATAGGAGAAGTTTGATCCATTGCCCAAATACCTACACGCCCATCACTATTCAAATCTGTGCTTACGACAATCCTAAATAATGCATCACCCAAACGAATTTCCCATTCGTGATTATCCATCCATGACCAATTAAGTCCAAATTTCGGATCCGTAGGATCAAAATACTTGCCAGACTCTCGATAATAGCTCTGCTCAAGTAAATACAATTGCTCCATTCCAGCCTCTAACTGTAGCTGTTTTATACGTGGCTCTGAAAGACTGGTAAAATGTTGAAGCCCCATATAACTCAGAAACACAATCAACGTAATTACTTCAGTATATTCAAAAATCTTTCTACTGTTCAATAGAGAAGTCCAAAAGAAGGTTTTGGAGATGTTCGCCAGAATCAAGATTTATAACATCGTTAAATTTTACACGTTGTTCAGATGTAACATAAGGTTTTAGAGATCCCGGATTCCAGTTGTCATCCCCATCTTCATCAATATATGTCCAAATAGAATAACTACCTGGCGGCAATTCTAAAAAAGAAAACCTGCCCATAACATCCGGCCGTGTTTCCCACTTTCGACCATACAATTCTGAGTGTAAAGAAACTGAACAATCTTGGGTATGACCTGTTACCTCTCCACTAATACTTCCATAAGTCGGAATCACCTCAACATCGACAATTAAAATACTATCCAAAAGGGAGCGCCCCGAATGATCTTGCAAACCTTTAGGCTTAACATTCAATACAAGACTACCTACTGTCCAAGGCTGAGCAGGTACAAAGTGAAGTTGATTCGGTGAGTACCAACGCCAAGCTCCAAAATATTGACGATATTCATCGTAAGGGAATTCCATCTCAATAGGTAGGTTGTTTTCCATAGCTTCACTAAAAATGAATTTCAATGACGAATCTGAAAAAATATTTTTATCATCCATACCGAGCCAACGAGGAGGGGTCACATCCAACTTTCCATTGCCGCGAAAAACGTTTTCACCACTAATATTTTTCCCAGCATATTCAAGTAGCTTGATCTGATATACCTGTCCCGCCTGTTGTCCTTCGGTGACAATATTAATCCTATGTTTGTCTTCGCTTAAAAAAAATCCACCTACTTCTAATCCCTCTATCTCTATTGAAATATCGGACAGATCTATAGATTCATTAAAAAACAATACCACACTTCGAGAATGCGAGGCTACTATTCTTTCCAATACAATCTGCGGCTTATCACGTTTCGCGAGTATTAGATCGCCAGCATGGGAAAGAGTGTCTCCGACTTCCACATCATAACTTGGAATAGCTATCCACTCCTCTCGATCCGGATGACCATTACGATTTGTATCTTCAAAAGCTATAATTCGATACATTCCCGGAGCCAACCGAGAGAAATTGTATCGCCCACCTGTCAGACATTGAGTCCGGTATCTAGGTTCATCGAAAACAATTTCAGCAGAAAAATACTTTAAGTCGTAAACAAAAATTTCAGCCGTCGAAGATCCTCCATCTGTACGATATATACTCCCTACCAACGATCCAGGATCAAGGCGACTTCCAGTAGAAAAAGCCAATTGAAATGGCTCTTGAAGAACATTTCCTCTTAAATCACGAGCCCCAGATCCTACCGTAAGAAGATAGGTAAGATCTGCTTGAAGAGTAATGTCCAACTGAAGTTTATTCCCCGTCCAATCCATTTCCATCTTGTCATATGGAGACAAGAATAAAGCTTGTTCCGTGCTTTTTCGATCCATTTCTTCGCTAAATAAAATTTCGACCTTCGTACCCTCGGACACCAATAGTGCATCATTAACGGGAGTAGACGATATGACTTTTGGAGATATTTTATCTATCGGTCCACCTTGCGGTGGAGCCATTTTTGCGCATCCACTTAAATTTAAAATGACAACCACAATCAACACCGACAAACAAAAACATGAATCCAAAAGAAGTTTAATCGGATTCCCTTTCGATGGGGTTTTTTGTTTAACAACAAACCGATATTTTACAAGCATTAAATTTCACCTAATCACTTCGAGGATGAGCCTGAGCATAAACCTCACGCAATCTTTCTATAGGGATTTTTTTAGGGTCCGTAGCCGAGGTCATAACTACTTGACCGAGCATATAACGAACAGAGGCCAAATCTGCTCCAGAGTTCAACAAATGCGCTTTAAAACTTTGACGCAAAATATTCGGATTTAATGTTTTACTATCAACGATCCTACCCAAACCATAAGAAATACGTTTCTGAATTGCTCTTCTACTAAGAGGTTTAGCATTAATTCCAAGGAAAAGAGTCTCAGGAGGCTTTTTAACTCCCAGTTCTTTGATAAGACAACCACGTAAATGGACATAAACAACTAACGCCTCTACAGCAGGTCGACCAATCGGTGTTGTGCGATACTCTTTTTTTTTGTTCCCCACACACAGCAAACCTGCTTTAAGGTCTACAGCGGTTACGTTTAGCATCACTAATTCACCCAAACGAATTCCACCGCCGTAGAAAACTTCCAAAATCGCCCGATCTCGTACACCAATAAAAGTGTCATCAGGTCTCTCTTCTATGGCTTCTTCAATATTTTTTAAAGAAATTTCGCGCGCCTTAGGAGGAGGAATTTTAAGACTTTTTATGAAAAGGGTTGGGTTGGCCACGATCATCTTCTCGCGACATAGAAACCGAAAAAATGTACGTAAAGCCGTTAATTTTCGAGCCAAAGTGCTGTTCTTTAATCCTCTACAAATTAATTCTTCTTTATAGACAGAAACACACACACTGTCTGCAGAAGCAATTGAAGGATTTTTACGTTTTGTTTGATTCTTCAAAAAACTTAGAAATTGCTCTATATCGGTTTCATAAGATACGACCGTATAGCTTGAATAGTTACTGGCTACGCTCAAATACTTGATGAAAGCGGCCTTGCATTCGTCAACGCCCTGCATGCAACCTATCATAGGATGATAATTGAGCGAATATCAATTTTATCAAGCGGTTACCGTTTCTGCCGACGCGTTTTCATCCCTTTCTTCTTTAATTCCACAAACCCGACATTCAATAATTCCGGTCGACGCACCTCGACCTAATTTTTCATAAAGTATCGGTGCATTACAATGACTACATGATTTATTCACTGGCTTGTCCCAACTTGCGAATTTACAGGCGGGATACTGATCACAACCGTAGAAAATTTTTCCTTTTCGCGATTGTTTTTCTACGACGCGGCCGCTATTACATTCATCTTCCGGACAGGACATGCCAAGATAAAAAGGCTTAACAGATTTGCATTCTGGATATGCACTACACGCTATAAAGCGACCAAATCGTCCTGTCTTAACAATCATAGGCGACTTACATTCTTCACAGATTTCATCAGTATCAATTAATTCATGCTCTTCTAACGGTTTAGTATTTTTACATTCAGGATAGCCCGGACAAGCCAAAAACCTTCCGTTGCGCCCCCACTTAATAACTAACATACGGCCACAATCCTCACATTCAATATCAGATTCTTCCTGTAATGAGGCCTTTAGCTCCTTTCGACGGTCATTAGCTTCTACTAAATCCGGTTTCCAAAGTCCATAAAATTTTCCAACAGTATCAGACCAATTGTCATCACCTTCAGCGATGCGATCTAATTTATCTTCCATTTCAGCAGTAAAGCCAACATTAAAAATATTAGGAAATGTTTTCACCAAAAGTTTCGTGACAGTCTGGCCCAACTCTGTTGATTTTAAAGAACGATTCATTCGTTCCAC
>JAYYVF010000118.1:0-106005 GCA_036343635.1 Candidatus Latescibacterota bacterium
ACTAAGACACACCACAAGCGTTAGTTCTGAGCCAGGATCAAACTCTCCGTGTGAAAGTTTGAACTTTTTGTTTTTTCAATCCAAGCTCTGTTTGGTCCTATTGGACCCCATGCACGTTATTTGATTTTCAAAGAGCGTAACACCATACATCTGGCGCAAGAGTAAATGATAAAGGTGATGCGGAATTCTGTCAAGCCTTTATGCCGCAAAAGCCTTCTTCAATCTAAATCTGCGTACTTTTCTTAACAATTTCTGCCGTAGCAAATACAAAATTATATAATATCACTCAAAATCTTTTGAAAGCATAAAACCCAACACTTCAGTAGCACGAATCCTCACTCCAAGATCTTTATCTTGGAGTGCTTTCTCTACCACGTTAATAGCTTGAGGCAACTGCAAAAACCCCAAAGATTCAACTGCGCGCATTCTAACGGTAGGGTCCGGTTCCGAATCAATTACCTTTGAAAGTATTCCGACAGCTCTCATATCTTTAACACCAACACGACCCATGTAAGAAGATGCTGCAGCCCTAACAGTACTACTTTTATCACTAATTGCGAACTTACCCAACAAAGGTACACCTTTGCGATGTCCAATTGACTTAATCATCAATGCAGCATGTAAGCGCACTCCTTCATCTTTATCAGCAAATGCTTTCTGCAGATATGGAATACTTTGAACGGTTCCAGCATCTTTTAATGATTCAACGACTCGCTTTCTCACCATTGAACTCTTAGCGTTAAACCCAATAGAAAGTGCAGACATAGCCATACTGCCACCTATAAAACCAAGGGCCTCAGACGCTGCTATTTGAACAGCTCCGACTTTATCCTCGATTAAACTAGCTCGCAAAGCAGCAATAGCTTGATTTCCCCCCACACGCCCCAATCCCTCAGCCGCTTTTACGCGAACTTCAGGGTCTCGATCTTGCAACATCACCTGCAAAGCATAAACGTTAGGTTGTTGAGCAAGTGCAAGCCAACAAATCCCTAATAAAAAAGCCGCGCAGAACCAAGTCTGTTTCAAAATAAAATCAACCCCAACTGGAGGCTCCCGCCAATTCACCTTTACGTTCAGCAGAAATCCGATCAAAATAACCGCTAGCTCTATATGCTGATAAAGGATCAATTTCGGCCCCTTTTTCAAAACGCATCTTCGCCAACAATGGTCGGACATCAGTATCAAACGCCGCACGTAAGATTTCCTCACATCCAACTGTATCCTCATTCACCTGCGCAGTTTCCAATGCATCACGATCCACAAGAAGAGCACGAGCTAGAGCAGTTTGGATATTCACAACAGACTGAATCATCGCCTCCACTTTCGGCTTAATGATATGGCTTTGATCAATCATATAAGCAATGTTTGCTCGACGTCCTGCACGTTCAGCATTTAAGATTTCATGGTAAATGAGAAAAACCTCGTAAAGATTTACCGAACCTGTTGTCAAATCGTCATCTGCGTACTTGCGATTGTTAAAGTGAAACCCTCCAAGTTTGTTCTCGTCTATCAACAAGGCCACAATATGCTCAATATTTGTACAAAGAGGATGGTGTCCCAAATCCACCAACACCTCCGCCTTTGGACCTGTGCGATTAGCAAAAACCAGTGCTAAACCCCAGTCGGGCACATCCGTGTGGTAAAATGCCGGTTCAAAAAACTTATATTCTATCAACATTCTACAATTTTCCGGTAAAGCATCATGCGTCGCCTTCAGTCCTTCCTGAAAGCAATGCTTTCGACGAATGAGATCATCTTGACCTGGATAATTTGTGCCATCCGCAAACCATAAGCTGAGAACTTCAGAGCCCGTCCTTTGCATAATATCAATACACTCGAACATATGCTCTTGTGCTTTCTGTCTCACTGCAGAATCTCGGTGACCAAAGCTACCCAATTTATAATCATCATCTTGAAATACATTGGGATTTATAGCGCCGATCCTAACTCCCAAGTCAGAAGCCTCCGCCTTTAAAGCATCGTAATCAACAACCTTGTCCCATGGAATGTGCAAGGCCACCGCCGGACAGGATCCGGTTAGCCTGTGCACCTGGGCGGCATCCGAAAGACGCTCGTGAACATCTCGCGCCGCTCCCGGCTGTTTGAAAACCCCAAAACGCGTCCCGGAATTACCGTAACCCCATGAAGGAGTCTCTATTTCTTGTTCAGTAAGCCGAGCCATTACTTGCTCAACATCTACACCTTGCTCCGTCAATTCGCCTGCCAGCGCGTTGAAACGACCTTCAAAATTTCTTTCATTAATTGGCATAACCGATACACCTCACTATTGAAATACCACGTTAATTTTCAAACCTTATTTTCTATCCCCAAAACCATCTTCAATCTTAATTACAAATTTCTCAGTAGAGTACAACAATTATTAATCAGAAACGCAAAAAGAGCCGAAGACTTAACTATCGGCTCTTTTCTCTAAATATTTCTGCAGTATGTATTAAACTTGGAACCGCTACCTTGAACGCTTACGAGGTGCCAGTTTAGCTTCGCGGATCCGCTGCTTCAACTCCTCCTTCCGGCGCTTACGTCGCTGGCGAAGTTCCTTTTCACGCATCCTACCCTTGCTGGAACCCATTTTCTACCTCTCCCATAAAAATATTTACTATTGCGGCTACAAAAATATATTTCGCTTATATAATCGAGTCAAGTATTTCAATCGGCCAACAACATCCTTAACAAGGCCATCCTTACATACAATCCATTATGAGCTTGCCTAAAATATGCGGCCCGTGGATCAGCATCGACCGCAGGATCAATTTCATCGACACGCGGTAAAGGATGCATAATTATTGCGTCATCGCGCATACATTTTAGCACCGATGCATCTACGATATATTTTCCTCTCGCTTTTTCGTAATGTTCAAGCTTGTCACCAAACCTCTCTCGTTGTATTCGAGTTTGATAAAGCACATCCACTTCGGCAGCAACTTGGTGCAAATCTTCAACTTCACTGAATTCGATCTCGTTTCTTGTAAGATACTCCTTGATGTCATCCTTCATACGAACAATTTCGGGAGCAACAAAATAAATTTTTGGATTAGGGTATTTTGCTAACAAATAACACAAGGACCTTACCGTACGCCCATTAGATAGATCGCCTACCAATGCTATGGAGATAGATTCCAGTCGGCCAATTTCTCGGCTGATAGTATACATATCTAAAAGCGATTGCGTAGGATGTTGTCCTGCTCCATCACCGGCGTTTATAATCGGAACTTCAGAAACATCCGCTGCGCGTTGACTTGCACCACTTTCAAAATGCCTCAACACAATCACGTCTGAATAACCCGCCACAACACGTATTGTGTCCTCTAAGGTCTCGCCCTTAGAAGCGGAGGAAAATTCTTGAGCACTCTCCGTCGTCAAAACCGCACCACCAAGACGCGTCATAGCGGATTCAAAAGAAAGCCTCGTACGTGTACTGGGCTCATAAAAAAGCGTAGCCATTACTCGTCGGCCCAATATGTTGGAGCCATAGTGTTGTACGACCTGTTCCATTTCCCGCGCGGTCGAAAAAATAGAATTTAACAGATCAACATCGAATTGCTGAGCCTCTATGACATGATTTGGACGCAAAAAAATCTCCTTGATAATTTTCAAGTAAGCCTTAATTGCAAAGTAATTAAATACTTCTTAAGAGAAAACCGTGATCACCCATCTTTCTCGATTTAAATTATGACTGAACTAACCCAGCCCCAAGATAATAATGGTGAAAAACTATTGTATTGCGATTCTATACAAGTTAATTTAAGCGCTTAATCCGTTAATATAAAGCATTGGGGTCAAAACCATGGTCAAACTTCTAAAATCGCTACCAATCGTAATAATAATATTAGCAACTAGGCTGATAGCTGAAACAAATGCCGATTATACCGCCAAGATTGAAGGGCCGAACATCATTCGTGAACCACTTGTCGGCCAAACTATCGAAATACCTGTTTTTTTGGAAAAAGTCACTAAAGCAAAGGGCGGTCTTGTAACTGCACATTACGACCCCACGGTAGTCGAATTCATGGGTTTCTCCCCAAAAAACTTTATCCCCGGACTACTGGCACTCCCCGACACACCAAAAACTGGTGACGACGGATTTAATTCTGTTAAAGGAGGAGGAACACAATTAGGAGGTACTCCAGCCAAAGGAAGTGGATTGTTTGGCATAATGTCTTTCAAATTAAAAAACAACTTAACTACAGAAACCTTCATTTCGATCACAGAGATTCAAGTTCAGGTTTCCGCCGATGACAGAGACTACTTAACCTATCCAGTAGGTCGCTTTGGAGTGCTCCTTAAACCCATATTTTCAAATCAAATATTTGATCTTGAGGTAGTCAGAGGCGACAAAGGGGCAAGCATTACTTGGCTTACCAAGAAATCCGGCATAATAGACACGCTTTCTATAAAAGCCTCCGGTGACGACTCTTCGCAGGTTTTCACAAATCCCGTTGCCAAACTCATACAACGACAACCGCTTTTAAAAAAAGCAGCTGAAACCCTAATTAGTCTGGGAATAATCCCACGTTTTGAGAGAGACGACGGTCGAATCATCAAAGCCTTAAAAGCTACTTCGGATTTCAAAGACCTTGAAATTACGCGTGAATTTGTAGAAAATTTGCGCATGATAGTCACAATCCTGGGTGATAAACGACATGTAATTAAGGTTGAAAATATCAAACCAAATACCCAATACAAATTTGAGGTTCAATCTCTTAGCTTAAAAGGAGCAAAAAGCCAAAAAGTTACCGGAAGCTTCAAAACCCGAACAGCTATAGACAAACGACCACTATTTGTTGAACGCTTCAGCGTAAACACTACGCCAAAATCTGCCGTGATCCGTTGGTTTACAAACAGACCTGCCGACACACGATATATTTTCAATTATGGAGACAACGAATCAACAGAAAAAATAAAAAACATAGAAGGAACAAAGGTCCATAAAGTTGAACTTTCTGACCTTTCCCCAGGAACGAAGTACGAATTCACGATCGCGTCTCGTTTACTTGAGGCAGAAACTCTTTTAACCGAGGGATTGAAAGAAGATGAGGTTCAAAAAACCCGATCCGGCTTCTTAAAAACCCAACGTGCTGGCAAGAAACTACGTTTCATAGGTCCACCGTCCCCTATAGTAGGGTCGGATAATGCCAGATTGCGCGTTCGCCTAAGCCAACCAGCGGCGCTCAAATTGGAATATGGATCCGTTGAAGGAGACGGTCCGCTACGCACAATACCAATTGATTATACTGATTCTACCAATACTGAAGAACTATTAACTGAGCACGATATAACCTTGGTAGATCTCGAGTCGGCCAATCGCTATCGATTTCGTCTACAAGCCTACAACTCTGATGACACACTAACCACTGACCCTCGTGGCAACAAGCCTTGGAGTCGCGACTTTTTCCTCCGAACCTCTGCCGCAAGTGACACTTTAGATCCAGTAATTACCGAAGGTCCTCAAGTAGATGTTAGAGGTAACATAGCCATAATTCGTTTTTCCTCAGATGTTCCAACCAAGGCAAGTGTTTTCGTTGGAGCCGTAGGAAATTCATCGGATTCAGGTATTGGAATCCTTGGTACCGCCGATGAAGTAGAGATACCAAGTCTTACTCCCAACGGCGGACGTCGTTTTGCAAGGCGCCACGTGCTAACTATCCCAGCATTAGATCTTTCGACAGCTTATGGCTATCGTATCGAAGTTGAGGGAGCCAACGGCCGCACATTAGCATTTGACCCAAACAATTCACTCGGATCCAATGAAGCAGGAAAAATCGTAAGAGTCCTCCAGCCACCGGGTGGCTCTGGCGCATTTACCACAGAGTCAACAATTGATACACAGTTCCCCGTAATCCTTTCAGGCCCGACCGTAACTTCGACGACAGACAACTCGGCAGTAGTAGAGTGGATTACTGACGAGCCTGCAAACAGTGACGTGGCATTTGGTGCAGATGATTTAGACGATAGTGAGCTTTCGGGGGACGCTGAGACAAGACACAAAATCATTTTAAGTGATTTGGAATCCGGTGTGACCTACCAATATATGGTGGGCTCGACTGATGCTGCCGGAAATGGCGCTACCGAAAGTGGCACGGCCTCGTTTACTACGAATCCTGAGATCGATATTACAGCGCCTGAGTTCACAACGTCTCCGCAAATCATTTACAAAAATGACGAGAGCGCAACTATTACCTGGGAAACCAACGAGGAAGCGACTGGAGAAATTGAATTTGGAACAACAACGGATTTGGGCACCATACGTAGCCTTTCTTCAACTGCCAAAAATCATGAAGCGGCCCTAACAAATCTAGAAGCAGACAAGACATATTATTATACCGTATCAACTTACGATCTAAGCAACAATGGACCAGCCAACAGTGACACGTTGTCGTTTAGTACAGATGACCTCCCCGACCTGGAAGCTCCGGTGATTACCTCCATTCAATCGCTCGTTGCAGATTCATCTGCGACTTTGGCCTGGGAAACAGATGAAGTAGCCGACAGCTTTGTCAAGTTTGGTGTGGATTCACTACAACTAGACTATAACGTGGGAGACACTGAAGACATTACTGAACACAGTATTACCCTTACAGGCCTCAACCCGAGCACAATATATTATTACCGCGTAGGCTCTACCGACCGAGCTAACAACCCGTCCACTGAAAGCGACATTTATAATTTCACAACATCTCAGGGTGCCGATCTTACAGCGCCCGCCGAACCAACCAACCTATCTCTTACGGCGGGAGCAACACAAATTTTGCTTGCATGGAATGCCCCAAACGATCTCGATTTAAACGGATTCAATATCTATCGTAGTGCCGACGGAGCGGATTACACTAATGTACTTTCCGGTTCACAGTCGACCATCTATACAGATCTCAACGTCAACGAAGGTGTAAGTTACCAATACTACGTGACTGCGATTGACAACCAAGTGCCTCCAAACGAAAGCTTCCCATCCACGATTCTAGCGACCACAACAAACGTTACAGCCGTTCCCTCCATACCAACCGAATTAGGCACTACTGGGAATTATATTGCACCTACATTCTACTTTACGAACGCCACTCCTTTCAATACAAATGGTACTTTAACATACAACTTGCAGGTGTCTACATCTTCGGATTTTTCAGACGTAACGGCCACCGTTTCTAACATAACCGAAGGCGCGGAGGCCGTCGGCACTGGCCAGACCGGATGGGCGATCGATCGGGACTTGGAAGAACTTGCCACTTATTATTGGCGCGTTCGAGCAGTTGAAGGCGACTTAGTTGGACCCTTTTCTGATACCGCAGAATACATCGCAAAAGACAAGCCACAATTATTAGGCGACTTCACCGAAGACGGCAGTGTTGATTTTAACGACTTCTTCCTCTTCGTTGACTTTTTTGGCCTGCCGGCCACTGGCGACGCCTTTATATATGACCTGAATGAAAGCGGAGGCAATATTGGATTCGATGACTTTTTTATTTTTGTAGACAACTTCGGCCTGACAATTACTGGTAAACGATGGGCCGATTCTACTCTTATCGATGAGCTTTCCACCTTTGGAATTGAGGCGATTAGCCCATCATTAACAAACGAAAAAAGTATTTCGGTTCGACTATGGGCACGTAACATAGAAAAGCTAGTAGCCTTCGGATCTGTAATAGAATACGATCCTCGGATATTACATTTTGACCACGCTAAACCGGGGCCAGGACACCTATTAACCAGCGATGGTACTAAGGCTCCGCTATTTGCTGTGATGTGGGAAAAGCCTGGACAAATCGCCATAGGAAACGGAAGATTAAATGGCAATACTGTTAATGGTGATGGACTCCTCGCCCAACTGTATTTTACGCTTATAGGTGATCCCAACGAGGCGATAATTGCCCTGCGAAAAACTTATACCTCGTCTCCCCAGTTGGGCGTTCGAAGCGTTTCTCATTTAGAATCCGGCAAATTAATTCCATCGGAATATTTTCTTCATAGAAATTTTCCAAACCCTTTTAATCCAAGCACTACTATCAAGTACTCACTACCCAAGGCAACTCCTGTTCGACTAACAATTTTCAATGTACTTGGCCAACAAGTAAGATCATTGGTAAATAGAAAAAATCAGTTCGCAGGATTTTATAGCCTAACTTGGGATGGGTTGAATGACCATGGGAAACAATTGGCAAGCGGTGTGTATTTTTATCGACTGCAAACATCGAGCTTCACCAAAACACTTAAAATGACGCTAATCGAATAGATGATATTCATCTTTGTCATTCCGTGAATGGAACAAGACTACAATCGGGCAACGAACCTTTATGGATGGCCCGATTGTAGTTTTATGTATTAGGTCAATAAGTGATGTAAGATCTTATCTTTTATTACGCTCCCCTAAAACAGCCAGTATCTCCGCTTCGGCCGCCAATTCATCACCGACGTAAGCTTTACCATTCATCTTGGTGGAAATTCCTCGTTGACGCAGAACAGACAGTTCGAGCCGCAACTGGTCCCCTGGTACAACAGGTCTTCGAAACCGACAGGAATCAATACCTGCAAAAAACGGAACCTTGTTTGCTCGATCTTCCAAATCCCTTAAAACCATCACACAACCAGCCTGGGCTAAAGCTTCAACAATTAATACGCCAGGCATAACGGGAAAACCGGGGAAATGACCTTGAAAGAAGGGCTCGTTGGCCGTAACGTTCTTTATGGCAACTATACGTTTCCTAGGAACTACTTCCACAACGCGATCGATCAACAAAAATGGATAACGATGCGGTAACACGTCCTGTATTTCTGATAGCTCGATGATACTGTCGTCATCTGATCCCACGACTATTGCCCTTGGTCCTCTTTTTGTTTTTGCATTGCTTCAATCAACGTCTCAGTCAGATCATACTTTTCACTAGCGTAAACTAAACCTGCACTCTGGGCTGCAGAATCAAGTACAAAATCATAGCCCGATTCCTCCGCTAACAGTTTAATAGCCTCATTGATCCTATTAAATATTGGCTCCATAAGCTCGATATTCTTACGCATTAGTTCGCCCTCTGGGCCTAATTTTTCCTGTGTAAACAATTGCAATTGCTGAACTTTTTCTTCAAATTCCGCTTGCATTTCTGCCTTGCGAGCCTCGCTTAAAAGCAACTCTTGCCTCTTAAAATCCTCTTGCATTTTTCTCAATTTAACATCACGATCTTGAGCTTGGTTCTCATAATCCTGTTTTAATTGCATTAAGCTTTGCTGAGCCTCCCTAAACTCCGGCAACTGCTCCATCAGAGCTTGCGAGTCAATATAACCTATTTTGAGCTCGGCTTCCGTCATACAGGGCGTCAATGCTAAACCTACAATAATCAAACCCAACCAATAATTTTTCATACAATTCCTTCCTTAGGTTCTTTATTTCTACATCGGAAAAATTTAGGACAAAAGGCAACTATAATTCAACTCATAATATTAGAAAAACTGCGGGCCAAACTGAAAGTGAGTACTCCACCCGGCATCCAATCCGTCCACCTTTTTACGGTCAAATCCATAACCAAAATCAAAACCAATCAACCCAAGCATAGGGGTCATTACACGAAAACCAAAACCTAGAGATTTACGTAGATCTAATGGATCTAAATCAGGTATGTTTTCCCAAGCATTCCCTGCGTCGGCAAAAATAATTCCATAAACCTGCTTTTCCGCTACAGGGAAACGATATTCAAGATTTAAAATCATCATGGAGCGACCGCCCAGAGGAACATTATTAACCCTAGGACCAAGCGAGCGATCGGGATAACCACGGACCTGGCCATCCCACATATCAACGCCTCCAGGAGAAAAACGTTCCCAGACGGACAAACTCCGATCATCATGATCCGAAAAACCATCTACTACTGAAATTTTTGATTCAACACTCAAAACAAATTTCCACCAACTCGGCCGATAATAGTTACCTATAATTTCATGTTTGTGAAAATCAACATCTCCGGCAACTAATGAGCTAGCTAATTCAGGCCGATATGATATTTGCGTTCCCTTGGTCGGGAAATCTGCCTGATCCCGCGTATCTCGCGAAAAGACCAATTCAAAACTACTGGTTGTCATCGGCTCATAGCGACCTCGATAAACGCTATTATCGGAACGCAAATTAGGATCAAAGGCTTCACCAAAGTTCTTATACTTCTCACTTTCTAACCTATAACCAAAAGAAATACTAGAGTAAGCAGGTTTTTTCAACCGACGGCCGACTCTGGCACTTATAGAATTTCGTCTAAAATCGTAGTAGTCGTAGTAATCATTATTCAACGTATAAACTCTAATCGATAAACTCGTGGGCGTATCAAACAACCAAGGCTCGGTAAAACCAAGCAAGAATTGCTCACGACGAGTACCAAACTCCCAACTGAAATCTACATTCTGACCTCGACCTCGAAAATTGGGTATCCGTAGACCAATCTGACCAACTAGTTTGTCACGGTCGCTATAGCCCGCTCCCATGGAAGCTTGACCAGTAGGTTGTTCTTCGACATTGAAAATCAAATCAACCAACCGTTCACCCTCAATAGGACTATATTCCGGCTGAATCTGAACGTCTCTAAAATAGTTTAGCATATAAATCCGACGCTGACTCTCCTGAACCATATCCTGTTGATATATTTCACCGGGCCTCAATTCGATTTCTCGACGAATGACTTTTTCATGTGTTTTTGTATTCCCAGCAATTTCTACACGACGAACCGTCCAAGGTTGCCCCTCAAAAACTTGAAACGATACATCAATCGTATCTTGGCGAACTGTTTCTGCAGGCGAGACACGAGTATCCAAATAACCTTTTTCATAGTAAGCGAAACGAACCACTTCAGCTAACTCAGGGCCCGATAAGCCATAAACTTCACCTTTATCCAGTATTATTTTCTCATCAAGAGTTTCGCGAGAAAGTACGGTATTTCCAGAAAAGGATACATCGCCTAAGTGATACCGTAACCCCTCATCAATTTCTATTTCCACAAATAAATCTTGACGCGTAGAATCATAATAAACACTATCACGAACTATACCGACCTGTTGAAATCCGAGACTGCGGTAATAACTTAATATTCTCTGTTTGTCTTCTTCATAGCTATCCCCATTAAATTCGCCCTTCCGCCACAACATCTTAGTTTTGGTCTCCATTAGTCGACGAAGTTCCTGCGGCATTGGTCCTAAATGAGGCCAATCTATAGGATTTCGGGGGTTTCTCGGTGGCAATGCGTCACTGTCTATTACAGCGCCGCTTGCAGTCCGTTGCAACAAACGTATGCCCCTGATTCTAACCTTTTCCCCCTCCTCTATATCATATTGTAGAAACACCTCTCCAGTCTTTTCACCGGCGAATGTTTGGCCAACCACTTCAGCTCTCAAATAACCTTTTTCTCTATACAATTCCAGAATTTTTTGCTGACCACGCACAACATCTTTTTGCGCAATAACCTGTCCAACCACTAACCCAAGAGATTCTTTCATGTCCTTCTCTTTAAGCTCCTCGTTACCCTTGAAACGGACCCCCTGAAGTGATGGATACTCAGAAACTACCACTATCAACTTCATACCATCCTCTACTGGCTCTCCCCAGATTTGGATGTCAGCGAACACATTAAGACGTTGCAGATCCCGTACTGCTTGCTGCACGTTCTCTTGTGATAACTCCACCCCAGGCTCTAATCCTATTGCGGATAAAATCAATGATTCAGCAACTTTCCGTAGTTCGCCTCGAACTTCAACATCAACTATTTCCTGTCCAAAACACAACCTCGGAACCATCAACAGCAGAGCGAACAATAGGACACGTAACTCACCCCTCATTTGAACTCCTCAAATTGCCTTACAAAATAAAAATAAATAGAGCCACTCTGCTGGAAAGACCAGAGCGGCTCTAACAATCGGTTATTCAGATTGGATCACCTTAATTGGTGGTTTCCTTTTTCTCTTCAACTTTTTTTTCTGAGCTACCTCGCTCTTCGTCAAATACCAATTGTTCACCCTTCTTCGTCACTCGAATTCGACTACCCTCGCCAAATTTACCGTTTAAAATATCTTCTGCAAGGGGATCTTCTAACATCTTTTGCATAGTACGTTTAAGATATCTGGCACCAAAAGCCAGATCAAATCCCTTTTCCACCATCAAGCTTTTAGCTCCTGGAGTCACCCTTAAAGCAATATCCTGTTCCTCAAGGCGATTTTTAAATTGATCAAGTGCTATATCAATAATCTGATGGATATGCTCCTCCGTCAGAGCATGAAAAATAAGGCTTTCATCAACCCTATTTATAAATTCGGGATTAAACGTCTTTTTCAAAGCATCATTGATCTTACCTTCCATGAGACCATGCAGTGTCTCCATATCAGACTTTTGAAAACCTAAAACGCCACCGGAACCAACGTCTCGGCTTCCTATATTTGAAGTCATTATCAATACCGTATTACTAAAATCAACCTTACGACCGTTACTATCCGTTAAGCGCCCTTCATCAAGAATTTGTAGTAGAATATTGAAAACGTCGGGATGAGCCTTTTCAATCTCGTCCAGTAGAATAACCGAATACGGCCGACGACGCACCTTTTCAGTCAGTTGCCCTCCCTCATCAAAGCCAACGTATCCAGGCGGTGCTCCTATCAACCTAGATACCGCAAATTTTTCCATATACTCAGACATATCTACGGAAATCAACGCGTCTTCGTCATCGAATAAAAACTCGGCTAATCTCTTAGCCAATTCCGTCTTTCCTACGCCTGTGGGTCCCAAAAATATGAATGAGCCTATCGGTTGACGTGGATCCTGCAAACCCGCACGAGTCCTGCGTATGGCCCGAGAAACAGCATTGATTGCCTCCTCTTGTCCAACAATCTTTTCTTTGAGCTTGGATTCCATAGCCAAAAGTCGTTCACTCTCACTTTTTGCCAGCCGGGTAATGGGAATACCCGTCATACTAGATAGAACTCCAGCAATATCTTCCTCGGTTACGCTAACGACCTCATCCCTCACCTTCTCTTCCCATTCTTGCCTCTTTTTTTGAAGATCCTCACTCAATTGCAGAGCTTTATCTCGCAGAATTACCGCCTCTTCAAAATCCTGACGTTCGGCAGACTCATTTTTCAATCGGTTTATCTCTTGTATTTCTGCTTCGAGTTTTGTAATTCGCTCTGGCGGGCTCAAACGAGAAAGATGGACTCTTGAACCTGTTTCATCGAGGACGTCAATAGCCTTATCCGGAAGATATCGGTCGCTAATATATCTATCAGATTGCCTAACAGTATAAGCAACTACATCATCAGAAAATTCAACATGGTGATGGCTTTCGTAACTTGAACGCAAACCTTTCAAAATCTCAATAGTGTCTTCAGCTGACGGCGGATCAACCATTATATTCTGAAATCTTCGTTCTAAGGCCCCATCTTTTTCAATATGCTTACGGTACTCATCTAGCGTCGTAGCACCAATACATTGCAATTCACCCCGTGCTAACGCCGGCTTGAACATATTCGATGCATCAAGCGTGCCCTCAGCGCTACCTGCACCTACTATGGTGTGCATCTCATCAATAAAAATTATGACTTCCTCATTTTGCTGCAACTCATTCATCACAGCCTTAATTCTCTCTTCAAACTGCCCTCGATATTTGGTTCCAGCAACCACACCACCCATATCAAGAGTTACCAGCCTTTTATCAAGTAAGATTTGAGGAACGCGCTTTTCAATAATACTCTGCGCCAATCCCTCAACAATTGCAGTCTTACCAACTCCAGGATCGCCTATCAAAATTGGATTGTTTTTCTTTCGACGACTCAAAACTTGGGTTAGCCGCTCGATTTCCTCTTGCCTGCCGATAACCGGATCCAGCTTCCCTTCTCGGGCCAACTGCGTGAGATCACGACCAAAATGATCTAGGAACGGTGTCTTGCTCTTCTTTCCTTTTTCTTTGCGTCCCGTCGTTTTACCTTCTAAAACAGCTAAAGTTTCTTCCATCGCCGTCTTATAATCAACCCCAAATGCAGCCAAAATTTGGGCCGCGACACCCTCTTTATCTTTAAGCAAAGCGAGTAAAAGATGCTCGACATCCACAAACTGTGTCTTCATGTCTTTTGCCTCGTTAGCAGCGACTTCCAAGATCTGTTTGGCACGAGGTGTAAAGGGCACCTCACCTATGGTCATTGTCCCCCCAGCCGTAGCAACGTAATCTTCCACGGATTGTCTGACCGTATCTAAACTCAATCCGAGATTGGCAAGTACTGTAATAGCTTTCCCCTTACCATCCTTGATTATACCAAGCAACAAGTGTTCGGTTCCTATATAGTTGTGCCCGAGCCTTGCTGATTCTTCCCGAGCAAGCTGCATAACTCGCTTGACCCCATCTGTGAACATATTATTCATTTGATATCCTCGACGACACTCTAGTAAATTACACTTTCGTAAAGATGTAAACTTATAATTATCATAGGTTTATAAAAACAATAAAGTCCCTTATCACCAATTGAACGTATAAAAATGGCATAGAATTGTCAAGATCTACTCATGACATCAATCTGTACGCTTTAGGAAGTGTTTTCTAACTAATTCCGCACGAAAAACATCGCGTTCCTCAGGATCGAGAACCTCCCCATGAAACGCCTGTAAATGTGATGGCTGGGTTTCGATCATCAATCTATTTATGAATCCGGTATCAACATGATCGACTATCCCCAAACTCAAGCCTAAGCGATATGCTGAAACAAGGCTCATAAATTCTTTACTACTTAATACCCGAGCATTCGACAATAATCCATAAGCACGCCAGACTTTGTCTTCTACCTGTGCCTTTGCTTCTTTAAAAAGAGACTGTTGCGCATACTCTTCATGCCCTATAATCTGGCGGGTTATTGAACAAAGTCTATCTATTATCTCTTCTTCCTTCACTCCAAGAGTCGCCTGATTCGAGATCTGAAATAAATTACCTAAGGGATGTGTCCCCTCACCGTAAAAGCCTCTTACAGCAAAGGCCATCTTTGTCAAACCATGCTTGACTCTGTCCATATCTTCAGTCAAAACTAACCCAGGCAAATGAACAAGCACTGAAACACGTAATCCAGTACCTAGATTAGTAGGACAGGCCGTCAAAAACCCCCATTTATCAGAATATGCGTATTCAAGCGAAGCTCCTACGTCATCATCCAGAGCATTTACCGACGCCCAGGCTTCATTAGCCTGCAAACCTGGCAATATGGCCTGAAGACGCATATGATCCTCTTCGTTGATCATAATACTCAGAGATTCATCAGGATTAAAAAGCAAGCCCCGTTGTCCCTTACTTTCAGCCAACGCCGGACTAATCAAATGACGCTCGACTAAGAGGCGCCTTTCTTGTAATTGTAGAGCATTCATTTTGAAAAATGTCGCATCACTCATGTGTTTACCGCATTGGGCAGCCTTCAAGACTTCTTCTATGATCCGGTCCTGATCATCCGCCGTTACCCTTGGAGAAAATGGAGCAGAGCCTAGGTTTCTAGCTAAGCGTGCACGGCAACTAATAACTGTGCCATTCAGATCTGAATCCCCACTCAACCAACGGGCATGATTAGGAGCTAAATCACCAACATTCACTTTCCTTCTCCCTCTTCGGCATCTTCATTTTCACTCCTTAATCGAATCAAGTCCCTAATCTGGGCAGCTTTCTCAAATTCCTCTTTATCTACAGCTTTTTGTAACTGTAACCTCAAATCTGGCAATGGCACATTCGAAGAAGACATACTACCGTCTTTTACAGCAACCCAATTTTTTCCATGATGTTGATCAGCCCCATGAATTTTCTTTAGTAAAGGACCCAGATCTGATTGAAACGCAGAATAACACATCGAGCATCCCAATCGACCGACCTTTTTGAATTGTTTGTAGTCCATACCGCACCCAGAACACGATTTTTCGCTCATCCCTCCAGTAGTCGGAGCAGAAGAAAAATCTACCTTAGCCTTTTTCTTCAATTCGGGAATCTCTTGACCATCAGAGCTCTGCGCTCCGATAGAAGGTTCAGTCGGATCGGAATCTGACGTTACCTTCATCTCGCTTGGCAAACAGTCGGCGCAAAGTAGAAGCGTCTTTTTTTCATCATCCACTATATGAGTGTACGCCGTGGTAGCATCTCCCTTATGACAAATTTCACACTTCATCTTCAAAAACCATTCCCAGAGAGTAAGTATTTAAAAATGCACACATCCATGCTCTATATAACCGCAACGGTCCATTTGCATTGCCAATTCTTCATCGTGCGTCATTACCACAAAAGCTTGTCGATCTTGTTCAGCCATAGTTCGAAGTAGGCTATGAAGTAATTGGCTATTAGTTGCATCCAAATTTCCGGATGGTTCATCTGCCAGAACGATGTCTGGACGCATTACGATTGCTCGGACAATAGCAACACGCTGACACTCACCTCCTGACAATTGATCCGGTCTATGATTCACACGCTCAAGTAACCCTACCGTTTCCAACAATTCCATCCCTCGGTCATATAGATCTTCTGATTTACCGGCAATACGAGCAGGTAATAACACATTTTCCAAAGCAGTGAACTCCGGCAATAAATGATGATGTTGAAAAACAAAACCAATGTGTTGATTGCGAAAACGGGCCTGCTCTTCTAAGGACATATCAAATACATTTTCGCCAATAATTTTTAATTGACCTGATGTGGGCTCCTCCAAAGCACCCAGAATATGCAACAAGGTACTTTTGCCAACACCCGAAGCTCCCATTACTGCAACAAGCTCACCACGAGATACGTCCATGTTAATATTATTTAGAACTTCTAACATGCGTCCACCCGACTCAAAGCTTTTATACAAGTTCCGTGCTCGCAATACCGCATCATTCTGGTTGCTCAATATACATCCCTTATAAAATATATCTAATGGCCTGTACCGGCATTAACTTTGCCGCTTTCCTTGCGGGGTAAATAGAGGTTAACATACATATAGTCATACTTACACACGCAACCAACAAAAAATCAATCGGCGACATGTTCACAGGCAACGAATTTATTAAGTAAACATCCCCTGGAATCGAAATAACATCAAAACGCTTCTGTACATAACAGACCACAGCACCAATAATGCAACCTAATGCCGTGCCTGCACCACCAATAATCAAACCTTGATAAACGAATATCCGATAAATCTCGCTAATACTACAGCCCATTGTTCGCAGAATACCAATTTCTGAGGTTTTTATTAAAACCGACATTACCAATATCGACATAATATTAAAGGCAGCTACGAGGACTATCAAACTCAAAGCAACAAAAATTGCCCATTTTTCCAACTCAATCCATCGGAAAAATTCAGGAAAAAGCTGTGTCCAATCACTAACCCTATAGGGATAGTCAAACACACCTGCAAGGCTTTCCCCTATTTCTGGCGCACGATATATGTCATTAACTCTAACATGAATGTCCGTCACAACATCCCCTATACCAAGAATCCTCTGTGCGTCTTTCAAATCAATAAATGCATAGTTATCATCATATTGGTACATACCACTTTCGAAATGATCAACAATAAGGAAGGGCCAAGTCTTGGGTACTAGACCGTCTAATACCGTTTGCTCTACATCTATATTACGTATGGTAAAGAGTAATACATCAAAACCTGGACCAACCTTCAAGCGACGGGCCAGGTGCTCTCCCAAAATAATACCTTGTTTGTTTTCCCCATCCACATCACCCAATAAAATTTCTCCTTTATCGGAATATAAAAGGTGCTGAGAAAGGTCCGAAACCTTAGAAAAACTTTCTGGATCTATTCCCCAAATCGGAATTCCATCTACGTGGCTAAAATCACGCTTAGACACTATAATAACCTTACTATCTATCACGGGCGCCGCACCTATTACATCAGACCAATCACTTAGAGAATCTATCAAAGCTTTATAGTTTGTTATTGGCCCACCATCAAATCGACGAATATTAACATGAGCATTCATCCCTATGAGCCGATTTTTTATTTCACCCGCAAAACCATTCGTAACCGACAGAATAATGATCAGGGCTGCCACTCCCAAGACCACACCGCCCATAGCCAAATAAGCGATCACCGAAATAAAGCCACTAGCTTTTTTGGATATCAAATAACGACGAGCTACATATAGTGAAACATTCATAGTATTATTCCAAAGTCAGAAATGCACGAATAAATTTGTCAATTTCTCCATCCATTACTGCTTGCACATTACCTGTTTCATAATTGGTACGATGGTCTTTAACCAAATTATATGGATGAAACACGTAAGAGCGTATTTGGCTACCAAAGTCAATACTCTTCTTTGAACTCTCAACTTCTTGCAGTTTTTTATCTTCCTCGTCTTTTATACTCTGATAAACTCGAGCCGTAAGAACCTTCAGGGCAGTTGCCTTATTCTTAAACTGCGAACGTTCATTTTGGCACTGAACTACAATACCCGTTGGTATATGCATAATACGGACAGCCGATGAAGTTTTATTTACATGCTGACCTCCAGCACCTCCAGCCCTATAAACCTCTACCTTAAGGTCTTCATCTTTCAAATCAACCTCGATGTCATCATCTACGTCTGGATATACAAAGACAGAAGCAAATGACGTGTGACGACGGCCTCCCGAATCAAACGGAGAAATTCTCACCAATCGATGGACCCCCGCCTCAGCTTTCAAGTACCCGTAAGCATATTCACCTTTAACTTCAATGGTTACTCCTTTTATACCCGCTTCCTCACCCGGCTGTATATCCATAACCTTACTCTGTAAACCATTCCGTTCTGTCCATCTATTGTACATGCGAAGCAACATTTCAGCCCAATCAGCCGCTTCCGTCCCACCCGCACCCGAGTGTATTACCAAGATTGCATTTTTTCTGTCATCCACACCATCTAACATTGATTGAAATTCAAATGACTCCACACTCTTGGTCAACTCATCTACTTCTTCCTGCAAATCACTAAGCGCAGATTCATCACCCTCTGCAATAGCCATCTCCTGAAATTCACACAGATCTTGGTGCTGAATTGAAAGAGCTTCCCAGGCTTCAATGCTCTGTTTATATAATCGCGCTTGCTTGGCGACCTTCTCGGCGTTTTTGCGGTCTGACCAAAAATTCGGATCCGACATTTGCTCCTCTAGCCCAGTCAGTTCAGCCTTCTTCCGAGTCACGTCAAAGGTATCCTCCCAACCGTTTCAACTTTTCTTCACAACTATCTAGTAACTCTTCTACCGTAGGCATGGATCTATCTCCTATCTCTGGTAACGGTCAAACAGCAAATTATTTGCTTTTCGGTCTAGAGGTATTTCAAAAAGCAAAGTGCTATTAAAGGTTGCATCCTGCTCCATGTAAAATGAATCACCATAAGCAATAAAGAAAGGAGAATGTGTTCTTGGATAGTATCGAGTCCTCGTGTCATCCACCAAGCGAAAACAACGAGGAACGACAGGAAACCCGATCTTCATCATGGCTTTAATCTCGACATCGATTAAGACAAATTTATTACCCTCGTCCGGAACACCCTTAAAATACGAAGTATAACGGACTCCTTTTTCTGGGACACTCCATACAACCGGCTCCTTAATTCGTTCAATGACGTCGCTAATAGATTTTACCCTAATGGATTCATTTTGAGTAAATTTTAACAATATATAAAGTGGTATAAACACAACGATTAAACCAAGTATGTAACGGTTCAATCGACGCAAATATAGATCAAGGTTACTGGTTCTTCTGTGATTACGTTTTGGCATATGAAAAATGTCTTCTATTGCTTGCGCACAATTGCAAGTGTTCCGTTGAACGTTACTTCTTTAGCTACAAGCCTATAAAAATAAATCCCATTGGCGAGGCCGTCGTCCAGTCTCCACGCAGGTGCACCACTAGCCGCCCTATATACTCCCGGCAACAAATAATTGTCCTGCCTAAAAACGAGACCGCCTCCGACATTAAATACATGCAATATTACATCCGTCGGTTCGGTAATATCCATTGGGAAAAAAACTTGTTGCACCCCTCCAATGACCGGATTTGGAGAAGGAGCAAATAATCGTGTTGTTTGGGGAATCGCCGGCTGTAAACCGCTTGCCCCAAGCGCATTAACTAATCCCCAACCAAAAATCGTATCCGCACCACTATCACCCAGATCTAAGGCACTGCTTTTTAGCTCAGAGAGTACTTGATCAGGCTTCCAATCTGGATTAATCTGCAACATCAGAGCACTAATACCACTGACAATTGGAGCAGCAAATGATGTTCCATTATTTCGCACGTAACCACCGGAACGAATATCCGCCACAACGACACCTTGGCCTGGAGCTACTAGGTCTGGTTTTATACGTCCGTCAGCAGTGGGACCACGCGAACTCGTTGCAGAAATATTAAATTGCCTTTCGAAGCCCGCCGTCAATGCAACAGAACCGACTGACGTAACCCCATCTGCATCGGCTGGAGCAGTAATGTAATGCCAGGAAGACAGCGCTTCGTTCCCAGCTGCCACGACAATGATAAGACCTCGCTCAACCCCAAGTCCGGCTGCTACACTTGTTAAAGCCGTTCTTCCATCTAAATCTTGATAATTATAACCACTACCATCATCCCATAGATTGTAGCCCAAGGAACTGTTAACAACATCAGCTCCCAACGAATCGGCCCACTCTAGGCCAGCTATCCAACGATCTTCTTCCACAGGAAACTCAGAGGCGTTGTCTTCTGTTTTGGCTAGTAAATATTCCGCGTCGGGTGCAACACCTACAAACTTTCCTATATGGTTCCCTGCCAAAATGGAAAGTACTTGAGCACCATGAATATTCTGAGATGAAAGCCTCTCATCCCCCGTCTGAGGTTGATCCGATTGGTCACTTACAATATCATCATTATTGACAAAATCCTTCTCGGCAATAACATTGAGGCCATTTAAAAAAACTGGATGTTCAGTATAATGAAAACCATTGTCCAAAACAGCTATTCGGATACCAAAACCTCGAAATCCCATCTGATGCAATGGTATAACATTTACTTGACCCAGTTGCTCATAGGCATTACCATAATAATTATTATCAATTACAGGACGCTCGGCAGGAAGTGGGCGTCCACTTTGTCTATCTGGCCTGGGTAGCCGTCGTACTGGGATAATAGTTTTGATAAATTTTAGCTTACTTAATTCGATTTGCTGATAATTCGTAGCATTAACACTTACGGCATTAATCCACCGCGAGCTTATTCGCACTCGAACACCAATTTTTTCAATCTTATTTATATAATCCTTACGAACTGGTAAATCCTGCTCTGCAACATCATGAATAGACCTGGAAAAATCCCAGATAATAACCTGTCCATCGGGAGTGACTTTATCTCGCAAAATCAACCAAACAAGGTCTGCATGAGCGCTGCCCGTGCAAAACACCAGCAAACATAATATCGTTAAACCAAACATCGGCAGAAGGCCAAAACTCTACTGCGTTAAAGAAGGCGAAATCCGCCGATCTAATACTTCGACACCACCTGGAATCACAAATGAAAAGCTGCCGGATCTAAGTTTCTTATTAACTTTATGTTCCTTCAATCGGTAGGTGGTAATGTCACCATTTTCCTCACCATATTCGATTTTCAACAACCACCACTTTTTTTTATCTACCCAAATCTTTAGCCATCTATCCGGTGAATCACTTAGACGTTCTCGCATAGAAATTATATAAGCCGATCTGCCAGCTATTTTCGTTTCTTCTACAACTGTTGGCACAAAATTAGCAGAATAGTCGACAAAAATCTGCCAAGGATTACGCAACTCTCCGTCGTAATCACTAATGATAACCTGTTTATTCCGGTCGACATATGACCAAACGGTAATACCATCGGCAACCATGACATCACCGTTATCTAATCCTACCCGGAATTGATTCGGATTTTGCATATAAATCTTCCCAGTACGACTACGAGTTTTATCCAGAGCAGCCCAATAGAATTCTTTTTCAAAATCCATCGAAAAGGTTTTATAGCCTTCTAATCGATCTTGTAGCCTTCCGACAATTTCACCTCCCGTTAATGCTAACACACTCTTTGCCAAAAAAGTAAATTGAACGAATAAGACAAGTCTTAAAGATCCTGTTTGTTTCAAGCCTGTCCTCCCAACATCTCGCTAATATCTTCGACATAGATTTGGCGTGGCTTTGCACCATCTGCTGGCCCCACGACACCGGCATGTTCCAATTCATCCATTAATCTAGCGGCTCTGGAATAACCAACTTTCATACGACGTTGAAGATACGACGTTGAAGCCTGTTGAGCTTCGACAACGATCTTCATAGCTTCATTAAATAACTCATCCTGACTTTCTTCCCCGGTCCCAAAACCGGAATTATTAGAAAAAACACCCACTTCCTCCGATTGATAGCCACTATTCTTAATATCTTCGACCATGCGTTCAGTCTCTTCTCCAGAAAGAAACGCACCATGAATTCGAATGGCTTCTCCTTGCCCTCCCGGCAAAAATAGCATGTCACCCTGACCAAGCAATGATTCCGCTCCGTTCATATCAAGAATAGTTCGGGAATCCGTTTTCGAGGCAACTTGAAATGCGATTCTAGACGGAAAATTAGCCTTTATTACTCCGGTAATTACGTTAACAGATGGTCGTTGGGTTGCAAGAATAATATGAATACCTACTGCTCGGGATTTCTGTGCCAAACCCATCAATGAAGTTTCAACGTCTGCGGGGGCAGTCAACATCAAATCGGCAAATTCATCTATCACAATAACTATGTACGGCATAGCCTTTTCTTGCTCTACCCCGTCATCTTGTGTTTCAACATTTATACGCTCAAGCTTAATATTATAATCGGCCAAATTTCGCACACCCAATTTTGCCAGCTTTTGGTAGCGAGCCTCCATTTCAGCGACGGCCCATTTTAAAGCATCAGAGGCCTTTTTCGGCTCCGTGATGACTGGAACCAACAAATGGGGGATATCGTTGTACATAGTTAATTCGACTACCTTTGGGTCAACCATCAGAAAACGTACTTGGTCGGGGGTCGCTTTAAAAAGAATACTGCAAATCAAACAATTTATACAAACACTTTTCCCAGCCCCCGTTGCACCTGCAACCAATAAGTGCGGCATCTTGGCCATGTCTGCCGCATAAGGCTCACCGGCTATTGTCTTGCCCAGTGCCATCGTCAATTTAGATTCAGCTCGGCGGAATTCCTTTGATTCTAATATTTCTCGCAAGTAAACGGTTTCACGATCATGATTCGCGATTTCAACCCCCACAACAGACTTACCTGGAACAGGAGCTTGTATTCTAATTTTTTTAGCACTCATTATACGCGCAAGGTCATCTGACAAGGTAACAATTCGATTCACTTTCACCCCTGCAGCCGGTTCAACCTCATATCGCGTTACAACTGGTCCAGGGCTGACCTCAACTACTTTACCGGCAACATCAAAATTATCTAACGCTTGTTCAAGTCTACGTGCGTTTTGTAGCAACAACTCTCGGTCTATATTGCCAGCATTTTCCGGCACCTCGTCTAGCAACCCCATCTTTGGTACTTTATATCGCCCTCGAGATTTCTTTCTCTTAGTTGACACTGATGGTTCAGTAGTTTCATCCTGGTGAGATGATACATCTATTCGAAGGGGTTCTGAATCCTTTTTGCCAGCATTAACCTCCGTCTCGAGAGTTATCAGATCATCGGCTATGTTTGATCCATCTTGCAAACTATCATTGTTAGAAACTGCAATCGGAATATCTGCCGCCTCATTAATTTCTAATTTCTCCGCTAAAATATCCTCACCAAAATCCTCATCATCAATTGGAATCTTGTGTTTAGCCTTTTTAGACGCTCGCCGCAAACGCCAAGCTTCTACGCCACGAACTGGAATCAGCCAAAGAGCGACCAACAACTTTCCTGTTTTACGCCCGACACCTATTAACAGTTCCATTAACCAGCGAAGATTGAGATCGGTCACCGCAATCAGAGTTGCTAAAAACAAGGCCATCAATAAAACACTAGAACCAAGACGCCCAAGATATGGAATAAAAAATTCATGACTCAAGAAATACCCGAAACCTCCGCCAATAGTATGAGCCAAATTAGACGAGAAGTTTGGGAGACCGGATCCGATACAAAAGAAAATCGTCATCGAAAATAATCCAATACTACGCCACAACACGCCAGACCCAGACGCTTTAATCAACATACTCCAACCCCAAAATAGAAATAAAAGAGGAATAGAATATGCTCCCCAGCCCAAATAATCGAATGAAGAATACGATAGACTCGCGCCAACTCGCCCACCCCAATTCTCTACCAGGTCGGCAGACCTGCTAGAATTTGGATAATCAAGATCCGAATAGGAAGAGTAACTGACTAGAAAAAACAACCCAACGCCCAAAGCCAAAATACCTAGCACGGGCAAAACGCGATCCTGGTTCATAAGACGCTGTAATTCACCAAACATGGAATAGCAACTCCGCTAAACGATAACGCACCAAATAATCCTAAAAATAGTAATTGAAAACATCAATAGGGGAGGTTAGTTGAATATTAAGCAATAATGCGATTTTCCGCATGTAGCCATAACAAATCAAACCATACCCAGACGCCTTCTGAGCCACCATTCCGTTGCGAGAAATATCACCATTATAGATAATATCACGCTGCTACGATTAAGGCGAAATACGTTTATTTCTGAAACTACATTATGGCCAAAATCCCAATGCTTAAACAAATCTGCTGCTGCCGATATCGAATAAACTGACCCTCCGCTGGCTTCGGCTAAACCTTCCAGCAACGGAAGATTCGTTCGAAGTTCGGCCCACTCGACGCCATAAGTATCCACAACAACCTTGCCCTTGTCTCCTTTTATCAAATTGTCTCCACATTTAGCAGTAGACCTATACCAATATTCTCCGCTAGGGGGTGCAGCCCATCGGCCTCTATAGAAACCATTTGGTTGGAGCTCAAGATCAATTAATTCACCAGTATCTAATTCTACGCTCACATTGCACCCTCGTTCCAATTCAGACAATCCTCCCATTACTCGACCACTAAACGTTACCGCTGCACCAGATCTGTATATGGGACGCTCTGAAGTTACCTCTAAACGATTACTTGCCGTATTAGTCCCTAACCAACGAATAGCATTTTTCCAAAATAGGCCAACTATTCCAGGGCTTGACATTAACCCGCGACTCGTTAATTCAAGCAACCAACACGACTGTGACAAAGCAAAAATCATCTTACCCATTTTATAACTTGCAGAAACAAAGACCGGATCACCATCTGTACTTTCAATTAACACTCGGGCATTTGGTTTTTGCAAAGCAACAGGAAAAAAGCCGTGTAACGGAGGCATCGCCTCCCAAAATTGATTCAAACCGATAGTATGCACACCAAATGCTGGATGCTGAAAGCCATCCTTAGCCAAACGTAAAGAAACGTCCTTTTTCGAGAATGACTTATCTAAAATTTCAAACGGGAAAAATCCGTTGGGAAGAAATTGAAATGCCTTATCAAATCCTTCAGGTCCTCCTATCCAAAGCAACCCCTTACCATTGCCTATTTCGTTCTCAAATACTGACGACATTCGATTAGACCACATTCTCGGATCGTAGCCAAGTAAAACGAATACGTCATTACTTTGAAAAAGCGAGTCTTCCCATTTTCCTTCATACAACTCGCCTGGGGTTTTTTGTATTGCCGCAGTAATGCTCAATGTCGAATCTCCGGTCAATGCTCTAAAAAGAAACGCGGTGTCGCTATTAGGACGACTCGCCACAAGCACAACTTTTAATCTCTCTTGCTCGACATATAGCCACGTCATTATCTGATTGTTAACACGCGTTACTTCTCCTTCCAACGGCATCATCGCCAAACGGTACAGATGAGCTCCTGACGTGGACGGCCGGACGGACACCTCTATTTCCTGCAATTCACCCGTAAAAACTATAGAGACGCGCGACAACTCTTTGCCCTCCTCGTAAACAACTAGGTCAGAGCTTTGTCCTGCGTAACCACTTCCTACAACTTTAACCTTAATTTTTGTCTCTTGGCCTAAATAATGCGGCCCCTTTGATTCTGCCGCTATTATATTTAAATCAGCAGGAATGGAAGTCTCGCCCACAGATAACGAAAAAATAGGTATCCGAAACTCCTTTGTAACCTCAATCGGATTTAAGCCGGAGTTGTGTATACCATCGGTAAGAACCAAAACACTCTTTAAATATCCAGGCTCGGTCGTATTTCGAATAGCATATTGCAGTGTTTCACCAAAATTCGTGGATTGACCCCCGGCTTTTAGTTTCTGAAGAGTGTCCAAAGATACTGGATAAGCCAGATCGGCGAATCCCCATGCAAGAACGTCGAATTCCTTGACTTGATCCTTCCACAAATCACTATCAAAGAAACTGCGAACTCGATCTAACCGACTCACTTTTCCTTCCGACACAGCCATACTTGGGCTAGTGTCTATTAACATTAGCATCTTCGGTTTTCGAACAACCTTATTGCTCAGCTGAAAAATTGGTTCAATCAGCAAGCTTAACAATAAGAAAAAAACCATACTTCTTAAAAATACGAGCGTCCGAAACGACCAACCCATCGCATAAGGATACGTTTTGGAATAGACGTAATGGACAAAAAAAATAATAAGAGGTAAACCAACAAGGAGTATGACCACACCTTCTATGTGGAAAACAGAATCTACTGATAGGGCTAAATTTTCTAACACAATTTTAGGCGTGGAGATGCATCTAACGTAAAGTCATCTACTAATCCCTTCGAAAATCGATCTACCCCGACTGCCCCGATCATCGCAGCATTGTCGGTACAATATTCAAAGTCTGGACAGAAAAAAGGCATCCCATATTTTTCAACTTCCCTTCTTAGCGATTCCCTTAGGCTTTGATTAGCCGCCACTCCACCGGCTATGCAGACCGCGTTTATCGTTTTCCCATGTTGATGAAGCGCCTGGATTGTCTTAGTTACAAGAGAGTCAACAGCCGCTGATTGAAAACTCGCACAAATGTCGGCTAGTTGGCTACGCCGATCTTCTTCTGTTAAGCCGCGAACGTAATTCAATACAGCCGTTTTCAATCCACTAAAACTAAAATCCGCATGACCAACCAGGGCACGAGGGAAATTGATAGAATCTGGATCACCTTTTTGAGCAATCTCAGATACAATACGGCCACCGGCTACCACTTCGTTTACAGGAAGTAAACCCATAAGTTTGGCCACTTTGTCGAATGCTTCGCCGACAGCATCATCGCGTGTTCTCCCGATCAATTTATACGAACCCAGTGCCTCAACACAAATCAGTTCAGTATGTCCTCCCGAAACCAACAGAGTTAGAAACGGTGGGTCTATCTTTTGAGCGATAAGGTTAGAAAATATATGACCCTCCATATGATGAACACCGACTAATGGCTTACCGGTAGCCAAAGCAATCCCCTTTGCAACAGATACTCCAACAACTAAAGAGCCCACCAACCCAGGACCATGCGTTACAGCGATCCCAGATAGGTCGTCCCATGTAACGTCAGCCTCACGTAGGGCCTCGCGAATAGTAAAAACCATGGATCGCATGTGGGCTCTCGATGCCAGTTCAGGAACTACACCACCAAAAGCTGCGTGATCTGCCTGTGAGTATACAATATTCGCATGAACTTGCATTAAATCATCCACTACTGCTGCGGCAGTCTCATCGCACGAAGACTCTATTGACAAAATTTTCATAAGCCTTATTGCCTAACGATCTCGATCTGATTGGGCTGGATCGAGAGTATCTCAAAATTAGAGCCTATCAGGTCGCTCTTCACATCTACTAGGTTCCCATCATCCCCCACACCATAATCAACGTAAAGACCTAAGTCCGATGCTATATCTATCCGAGACACAACATCAACCCCCCCTCGGATTTTTACAATAACGTTCTGGGGAACAAGCTTGAGCCCTGTTCCAGAGCTTCCGCGGATATCGACGGGCACGTTACTCAATTTATTCTCAGCTATAATTTGTACGTCCGCAGAAAAATTCACACTACGCGGATTAACGGTCACATATTTTGACAAACCAGACTGTAGATCTAGTGTTATGTTAACATCTTCACGAAGACCTGACAGGGAAAGTGTGTCTGAGCAAACTTTATCAATCGTGTCTAACAATGAACGGGGACCCACCAAACGAACTACTGTGGGAACTACTTCAGGTTGACCCACGACCACGTGAGCAATAGCGCTATTAATATTGGCCGCAACTTCAACCGGAACGTCTTTTTCTACCAGCCGATCGAAATACACTGAGATTTCCTTCGGGTAAATAATTTCCTCAAACTGAACCTGCTTTTCAACAGACGTAAATTCAATCTGGCCTACGCTCAACAAATAAGTCCGGTTGCCTCCAACATGGCCTTGAGTCTTGACCCGTAGGACATAATCATCAGGGTCCATTTGCAGAAGATTCTTTCCTGTTCCAGCTACACGAACCTTTACATGGGTTTCCGTCGTTCCAGACAGTAATGCGACAATAGGTTTTGATTCGGGAGGTATTTCGGGATCTTGAACAACCAGACGAACCAGGATCTCACGATCGAATGACTGCTCCGTTATCGCATGCACCCACAATACCGAACCTAAAGCAACGGCTCCTAACTTCGCACCCCAACTACGAAAGTACATACACTCAAAACCCCCCCTAACTACGAGAAAGGCCCCCTATTTGGGAGCCTTTCTCTATTTTCAACTATGAGATCGCGTTTCAACCTACAGAAATTCAATCAACCCAAAGTAATCATACAAAAAGTTTCCAGACTATTTGTATGATTCTTTAAGCTCGGTTCCCGTGCTCAATTCACCGTTATCTATCCGCAGATGAAACCCACATTCTGGATTCGTACATGCCCAAGCTTTGTAATGTATCGAAGCTCCGTCGCGACCATAATCAGACAGAGGAATCAAAATACCTTGGGAACACTTCAAACACTGAGGAAAATTATTTGTCTCCATTTTTTCCTCCCCCCCCTTATAAAGAGATCTATTCGCTCATAAACAGCGATATTGAGAATTAAAATTAACTACACTGTGAATTTAGAAGTAGCCACACTTAATGTCAACTATATCAACCTAATCTAAACTAATCGAATCTGCATACTCAATGACGCGCATCTCTTGTTCCAAAGTTTCCACAGAACCAGGGCGCGATTCTCTAACTCTCATGATAGCCTCAAGTGGTTCAACTCCGTTACTGACCATAAAACAGCTTAGCATTGTCCCCGTACGACCAAGTCCAGCGCTACAATGTACAAGTATAGGCTTGTCTTGCTTCAAACATTCAGTCGAAAACTCAACAAATTCAACAATAGACTCGATAGACGGTGGAGTCATATCCATTATGGGGATATGTTTATATTCAAATTGATACTCATCCAAGATTGATTTATCTAATGGAGATGCCGTAAGCGTCGCAATGGCACCGATTCCTTCTTCCGTTAACCAACTCAAATTCCTGCGTATTACCTCGGCGTCATAAGCTCTCCAGCCTGCAATATCTCCCGAACCAGCCAATTGCCCTGGAACCAACCATCCAAAGTTAGGCACCATTTTGAATCCTACACCCTTCCGCACTGGGGCCCTCCACCCAAAATTCACCATCGGGACCATATTCCTTTTTCCAAATCGGTACAACGGCCTTTAACCGATCAATCACGTAAAGGCAGGCCTCCATCGCCTCCCTGCGATGACCTGCACCGACCGCCACTAAAACGCTTATTTCCCCCACCTCTAATCGACCAATTCTATGCAAGATAGCAACCTCTCCTATCGGCCATTTTGATTTGGCCTCTTCGGCTATTTCGGTCATCTTCTTTTCAGCCATAGCTGGATAGGCTTCGTATTCTAGATACGTAGTAGCTCGATCCCCGGTTTTGGCCCTTACCGTGCCAGCAAACGTTCCAATAGCACCGTGGCAGGGGTCAATGACTCTTTCAAAAAGGCAATCCGCTTCTATGCGATCTTTTGTAATTTTATACATGTTCAACCCCCGCTCACTGGTGGTATTAATGCGACCTCATCCCCATTTCCTAATGTCGAATCGTCTACCACATATTCTTCATTAAGTGCTATCGCAAATTTCTTTTCAATACCTTCCAGGCTCGGAAATCTTTTTAACAACTCTTCTCTCAACTCATTAACCGTTGCACCGTCGTGCAAGTCTATTTCTATCGAAGCGGTACCTGTAATTTCGCGGGCACTTGCAAAAAATAAAACTCTAACGACCAAATCAAACTCCTCCGACCTTCCTCACAATAAAGAAAAACCTACTATTTATTAAAAACAAAAGCCGTCGGTATCCATTGGACACCGACGGCTCTTTGCTCCTAGAAAAGAACGACTACCTAACTATTGAAGGAGTGTCATTTTCCGTTTGTCTACAAAGTCGCCAGCGCGCATCTGAAAGAAATAAACGCCGCTACCAACCTTCATACCATTACTGTTACGGCCGTCCCATACTCTTGTGTATGTTCCAGCATTCATTTGCTCACCATCAACAAGCGTGCGTACAACTTGACCGGTAATATCATATATAGTCAAATGTACCGCTTCACCAGAGCTTAGATCAAAATCAATCGTAGTTTCCGGATTGAATGGATTAGGAAAGTTCTGGCGCAACGCCGTAACCGTAGGTAATACTAATGTTGCCGAAGCAAGTAGATTCACTTCGACCACCTGCGAGCGGGTCGTCGACCCATCCACGTCCGTCTGATTCAAATAGTAGAATAAGACTTCTGCAGTTGGAGCCTCTTCATCCAGAAAGCTGTAGGCCAAAAACTCGTCACTGTTACCGTCACCTAAAATCATATCACTGACCTTGGTGTATGCTCGGCCATCTTCGCTTCGATAGACTTCCCAACCCATATTATTGGTCTGAGATGCCACGCCCCAATGTAAAAGTACATCCTTATCTACAGTGACTTGCGACGTCAGGCTCGCCAATTCGGCTGCCACTGGTACGTCCCATGTCGCGCTATAATTTAAGGACAGGTCACGGCTGTCACCGGCTGAATTAGAAGCGGTAGTACTGATCGAAACGCTTAAGCTCGTAGTTCCTGCTGAACGATCGGCTTCGGCGTCGAAGGTTGCTTCAATCGCACCATCAGCACCAGTTTCTGCGTCAACAGAGATATCAGCACCGGCCTCTATCTCACCTACGCCCAACAGATAGACCGACTCAGATCCATTATTCAAAATAGACCATGTAAAAGCCTGTCCAGCTACCGCGGCACCGCTACCATCTGTGAAGGTAGCACCAATTACAAGCTCACCATCACTGCCATCCGCTGCGTCCCCTTGACCGACAGCTGAATAATCCAAACTAACATCCGTCTCGGTTACGGACGCAAGCGTCGGTTCAGTTATCGGCGGTGGCGGAGGGTTGATCGAAATAGTTAAAGCCGGCTCAAATACATCTCTATCTGTAGAGGACGGCCCTAACGACACGCGGGACACTGTGATGGTAGCCTCGGTATCCGCATTGAATCCTTCTGCCATGTTTAAAGTGAACGTTCCTAATGTACCGTCACCGTCAGCTGCTGCTCCAAAACTCGCCGCACCGCTTTTCACTTGGCCATCAGCAGGATATTCAACTCCTGGGCTAATGGTAAACGGTGCCTCAGGTCCAAATGTAGCCGTTCCACTCAGGTCAAAGGCATCAGCAGGCGAAACCTCAAGGGTCACGTCAAACTGCTTCACGCCGACCATACCGGCAGCTGTAATAGCTACAGATACCGAGCCTCCGGAACCTACATCGGAAATTTCGTTGGCCCCAGAAAGACCGATAGCGACTCCAGCGTTATCACCAGCAATAGCTGCGCCGCTCAGCGCGAGCAGGAAGGCGGTAGCAAGAGCAAACTTCTTGCACACGCTATTCTGCATGGTTGGTTCTCCTATTTTTTTGAAGAAAGAATATTTCATTTAAGAGGTAAAGCTCAGCGTGAGGTGGGAACCAAATCGAGGTTCCCACCTCACTGAGCTTAGATCACTCTGCTTACTTCAGCAAGAGCATCTTCTTGACTTCGAGATAGTTTCCTTCCACCTGCAAGCGGTAGAAATAAATTCCCGAGGACAAGTTGACACCGTTGTCGTTGCTAGCATCCCACTGGACTACGTAACGTCCAGCGTTCTGGTGAGCGTCAACCATGGTCCGGACAACCTGACCAACTACGTTGAACACTTCCAGACGTACTTGGGAAGCTTCTGGCAGAGCATACTTGATCGTCGTGGCCGGGTTGAATGGGTTCGGATAGTTATTCGCCAAAGCGAATGCTTCCGGACGCGTTTGAATCTGCACAGGTGCTGGCAGAGCAACCGCGTTTACCAAGCTACCGTCGCTGACCTGGCTACCAGTAACCTCGATCTCAGTGTTTTCGATCTCGGTTTTTGTGCGGAATACCAAGCTAAGACCTAGCTCGCCTTCCGTAACCATGTCACCGTAAGCAGCGATATCAACCTTACCGTCAGCCTGAGCAATCGTGCGCGGTGCTGCAAACTCACCGTCGCCCAACAGGCTGTTGGTTGTGGTTGCACGAACGAACTCTATTTGTTCAGCATCAAAGGCAACTGAGAATCCGTAACCCTTCATCTGTACGAAATCAGCCATGTCAACATTGACTACTACTTCCTCACCTACGTTAGGTAGATCAGCAGCCGTCTCTAAGTAGAGACGTGCGTCAGTGTTAAGACCCGCCAACATCGGAACAACTTTACCGGCGGCCTGAATGCTGCGACCGAAGTTGTCTGCGAATACGAAGAAGTCATCGAAATCAACTTTCGGCAAGCCAGCATTTGGCGACAAGTCGAAGGCCGGCTCGAACACTTCGTCCGCGGCGCTTATGCCGAAGTTATCGGCAAAGATGAAGAAATCATCGAATCCAACCGTGTTGTCGGAACCGAATAGACCCTGAACAACTCTGCCCTGGCTATCAACAGCACTGTTGCGAATGGCCATAGCCGTGCGCTCGGTGCTTGCCTCAGCAATATTGTCATGATCGTAAGGCGATACTGAGTAGGTATAGCGAACACCGTTTAATGCCGTCTCATCCGCAAACGAGGTGGCACCGGCGCCAGCTTTTCCGATCAGTGTGAATTCGCCTTTAGCACCTACCTTGCGATAGATGTTGTAACCGACAACACCTGCTACCATGTCGTTTACTGAGCCGATGGAAACAGCATTCGAAGCACTTCTTGCCAACATTCTGTCGCTTTCCGACTTGGTCCACGTCAAGCTGATGCTGTTACCTTCGTCGGCCGGTGTATCCAGGACGCGTAGGAACGGCACTGCTGAAGGAGCAATGTTGTCAATCGAACGAACGGCTTCTTGGGTCTCCGTGATGCTGGAGCGTACCATTTCCGAATCGAATAAGTTAAAACGAGGTGCTACACCATTTTCGGCGAATGCAAGTGCCTCAGGCAACAATGTTGCGAATACCGGTCCTTCAATAGCAACCTGATCGCGACTCTGCTGCATGGTAAGTGCCATGGCTTCGTAAGCTGAGATCGCTTCAACCGATACTGACTTGGCTCCGGCGACAGCTCCGCCACGCTCAGACGAGACGCCCCATTTGGTGGCGACATTGTCGAGGGTAGCTACGATAGCGCGACCAACTTCTTCACCTGGGACAGCGTCAACGCTAGCCCATGGCACCATTGCGGCCGCTGGGGCTTCGAGAGCGACGATAGTGGCGTTGCCATCAGCGTCGGTGCTCTTACCCTGTGAAACCTGCACTTCACGATAGATACGATATCCATCAAGCGATCCGTGATCATCCGAAGGATCCCAGGTCAGCATAATAAAGCCACCCTGGTCACCGGCTCCGTCGGCGCCCGTATAATCCTCGGCCACCAATGTATTCGGTGCATCAAGACCACTTCCTGGAACTACACTAACCGTATCTACGGCAACTTGAGCGGTACCTACAGTAGCTCTGACCTTAAACTCTAGATCCGCACCAGCAGCACTCGTAGCCTTAGCATGGAATCCACCTACACCAGCAACCAATTGCTGTTCGCCGGTCGGTAGCTCTACACCAAGTTTGTTTGTTGTAATTGTGAAAAATTCCGTTCCTGGAACCGTGTTACCATACTTATCCCTCTTGATAACTGATACCCAGAAACTTTCGCCAACATCTGCCGTGGCAGGTGCCTCTACGTGGATTTTGCTGAAATCATCATTCGTAGTAACCAGGACCGAATCCATACCTCCAGCATAAGGATTTGAAGCATCGGTCGAGTCGACGATAGTAACCGTAAGCGATTCGCCGGCGATTGTATCCTTGAGCGAAACGGTACGCGAACCAACTGCCCAGTCCTGCTCAGTCAGTGTAGCACGACCGCCACCTAAGTCGGTGACACCGGTTCCTGACAATGACAAGCCAGCACCACCACCGGCAACCTTAAGTATTGCTGCACCCTTGTAAGAGTTAGCAGCGAGCGTACTGTTGGTCGAGGCGTCAGCCTGGATAGTCAATGTAACAACATTTCCGGCCTTCACTTTGTCTCCCGTACCGTACTTGTTATTACCCGATGACGTGGCAGCAATCGTAAAACGCTTGATTACTGGAACAACATACGACGAGTCATAGGTAAATTGACCAAACTTGTATTTCATATTGTTTCCAGCTAAGTCAATTGTCTCAATATGAAGGTCATAAATTGTGTTGTGCACCAAACCATCGACCGCACTTACCTGTTCAGTCGTAGTGTTTAACAACGCAGACCCGCTAAGGGCACGGGCACGGGCTGCTGTCGCATCGGATCCACTGATTTTTGTGTAAATGATTCGAACACTGTCAGCGGGTTCCGACAACTGGAACACTACCTTCGCAGTTTCCTCATCGACCGTATCAAGACGGCTGTCTGAACCGTTCTTATAGAGCTTGCTTCCAGTTGTTGCTCCGAAAGCCAAGTTCGTCGGGAACGGACGCTGCAGCTGAACGTCTCTGGTATCAACGTAGAGACTGTCAACTGTCTTGGAGGTTGCATTCCCCGCAAAGTCAACGGCTCTCATCGTCATAGAATACAAACCGGTAACGAGCGAGTCAGCTGCTCCCGTTGGGTTGATAGCTGCCGAAGACAGGGCCGTACGTGTACCTATCTTGACCGTTGCTGTGGTTTGATCAGGACCATCACCCATATGCGTCAAGTCCAGAGCATTCCGGTAGGCATCGGAGTCTTCATCCTTTTTCTTACCAGCAACCTGCTTACCTGATAACGCACCCGACATACCTGAGTCGATGTCTTGTGCACCAGTCCACACCAAGCTCACGGCGGACGGATCGTTAAACGATACTTGTAAGCTATCAATGGCTTCGGCAAAGCTAAACCACAAAGGCCTAGCATCGTTTGCCATACCCGTAACTCCAGACAGGGTACCATCGGTAATGGTATCGCCCTTTGCCACAGCTATCGAATCCAATATCGGAGCATTGGTATCCATCAAGAATGCGGGCGTGTTTACTAGACCTTGGAAGATACGAGCGGCACCGCTTCGGTTACCGGCCTGATCGACGTAGTAGACCTTTACCGTACCAACATCTCCGGTTTTGCTTAAGTTACCGAGATAACCTTCGGTTAAGGTCACGGTAGCCGAAAGCGTCGAACCTGAGCGATTAGCTTTCGACAAGGCGATCTTCTTACCGAGAAACTCCATCTCGGCTTCGAGAGAATCACCCAACGCATAACCTTCAGTTGTAGATCCTAAGTCGGCCGAAATAGTGACCTTGTCACCGATTCCACCGATTTTGGTAGACAAAAGATTGTGAGCGCCTTGGTCTGTTTGCTCAATCGTAAAGTTATCCGACGCCGCAATAGCAGAAACAGGGGTTCCAATCGTAATCGTCAAATCCGACGGGGTCGAGCTTGGATTGACCGGACGCCAATGGTCAAAAGTCAGCTGTGATTTAGCCTTGGTATTGCTGGCGGCGGATACTGCGCTACCGTCTGCATCAAACACAATAGCCTCGGCGTAAATACCCGTGAGATTAGCTTTTTGAGGAAGTAAGTTTGGAATGACCCTCACTTTCCACGTAAAAGTGGTGACATCACCCGTCGTAGTTGCATGAAGCAACTCGTGGCTGTTTGAAATTCCCGAACTCCTCGTCGTGTTATCCCTCAAGTTAGTGTCAGTTCCGAGTGGGTTGTTCGGTCCGGTGAAGTCTGCCGAGTCAGCCTGCGATTCAGCAGTTTGTGACACCGCACCACCGGCAGCATCCGCGTTGGCTGCGATTGCACCGTCGGTAGCAGATTTTACGGCTGCATACCATACAGCGTTGATCGCGGTGGCACCCTTGGCACCATAAAAAGCAAGACCTCCAATCCCCAGGTTGCTCGCGGCACCCGACCAGGCAGTGTTCAGCTTAACATAGGTCGGCAAGTTTGAACTCGCTTCACTCCAATTAGCCGCGACAATGCCGAGCGGTCCTGCATCCTGCCGGAGATACACAAGGATCTGTGTGTCAGGTTGGGTGTTTTTGTTACCCACACCAACAAAGTCAGTTACCGTAGCGGTAACCGTAATCATAGAGTCGATACCAACAACAGACCCACTATCGGGTGAAGTTATTGCGATCGACGTTAATTGCGCTGCGTGCGAATTGCCAGCGAGCCCGAAGCCCACCAAAGCAGCTAGAAGTAGTAAGCATTTGCTACTCTTCATCATTTCCTCCTCAGGGAAGTGATACCCTGTTTAAGTATTGACAAAACGATGACAAATCATCTATCCGAAGCGTAACCAGTTGCGCTTCGGCCTTATTTAATTGACATAACAAGTAAAACTTTACTCAATAACGATACAAAATTCTCTGCGCCGCGCCCCCTTCCTTGTCTGAGCACACCAAAAAATATTGCTATAGGTACGGCTAGCCCTCGTAAAATTACGGGGCGATTGTAATTATATCAGGATTATCAGCAAGTGTCAAGTATTTTTCTGTAATACTCAAAACCCACCCGCAACTCCTGCGCATGCTTAACAATGTGCAATAAAAAAAAATATTAGGCAAGAGATTATTAACATCTTAGCCAAATCGTCACAATCCAGCAGGCTGGGAGACGCAATTACACGCCAGAGATCCGTCTAATCACGCCCTGAACCCCGTCGCCTAATTGTGATTGTGCACACAAAGAAAACCACCAGCAAGCTCGTTGCCATAACCGCACGGGACCAAAGCACATTGGCCGATTGATAACGAAACTCAACCTCATGGCTCCCGGCCGGGACAGCAACCCCCTTCCAGACATAGTTTGCTCGAACCAAAGGCCTTTTTTCCCCGTCAACATAGGCAGACCAGTTTGCCTGATAGTTTTCCGATAACACAAGAAGTCTCGGGCCCTTGGTCTGCGTGGAGACTCGAACGACCCCGTCTGTCGGGCTGTGCTCGGTCACGTTAATTATGTCGTCTTCGGTAGGCCCTCCGTCCAACTCAAAAGGGAGAGCAGCTTCTACCAGGGCCACTTTTGATAAATCTACTTCCCCTTGAGCAATCCGCTCCAAAGCAGGTTTGCCTGCCACTTCCTGGATCGAAGAGACCGTGTAAACCCAAGGCATGGCCGAGGGGTTCCTAAAAATCGTATAGTTGTCGGCACTGCCTACTAAAGGAAACCGGTCCGTATCAAGCTCCATGGGGAGGGTGGAGGGAACCACTATGTATTTGCCGTTTAACAGGTTCAACATCGGCTGGATCGCAGATAACAATTCGTCATCGCTATAGGGAACCTCTTTCCCCTGGGCATACTTACTCCAGAGTAAACCCGTCACGGGCTGGATATACTGCAGAGCATGGTCATAACGTCCTACCGTGAGATCATGGAATCCCGTGATAGACGGGATCCCCTCCAGGCTGAACCCCGACTGCCGCAAAATCTGGTAGTCCGGCAACGGCAGAACACGAAACAAATCGCCGTCCCGTCGCATAAGGTCCCGCGCATTACTGTTTGAAATACGAACATCCTCATAGTCTTTGGGATCTACATACTTGAGAAACTCTGAACTAATCCGCCAGGTATCTGCGACGGTGAGCAGGCCGAGCAGACACACCAATAATCCGATGCCGATATGGCCCTTCCGCTGCAGCCAAAACGCGATCAATGCACCCGAGACAGTCAACGATACATAGAGGGCACCCTTTGACAGCCAACCCAAAGAGGCATTAAGCACCAATCTCTTTTGTGAAGCAATTTCTGAATAAAACCCACCTATCCAGGCATCAGTGAACCCAGACGGAGCCACAGCAATAAGTGACGTAAAAGCCACCAACCCTGTGCCGAAGACCGTTAGCCTCTTTTGCAGTCGCTCCCGGTCTTGATCCTCGCCATAGACCAGGGCGTCTAATGCTAAGGCCGCCAACACACAGGCAGGAAACGCGAAGAGGAACGCCGCCATTCCTACAGCTCGAAACATATCCAACCCTGGAAGCACATGATAAGCGAACCAGTGAACGGGCGTGTGCCCGCCCAGGGTATAGGCCAACGCCAGAAGAAATCCACCGCAGAGAAAAGCAATAAACGGCCGCCTCCGTGCATCTGGCACCAAAACAAGAGCCAGGAAAACCACCAAGATTCCAAAGTATTCGGAATTGTCCTTGCCGGGATTACGGCCCCAATAACTACTTCGTCCCTCATTCGGCCGATTAAAACCGCCAAACTCAGGGACAATTAGAGAAACGACTTCCTCAGGGTGCAGCGACCAGCTTTGAGCAAAAAGAAGTTGATCCGACTCCGAACGGCCGCTTAGCTCTACGTCTGCGGCGCGCTTCGATTCGGAACTGGTATAAACATACAGCGGGAAAGTGCCCTCTGCACCCAACCCAAGGCCCAAAACCACAGCAAAAGCAAAGAGGCCGCCGCGTTGGGCAACCAACCGCAAATGCCGCTCATCTTTATAGAATTCCCAAGTTCGCCAAACGAAATAAAGTCCAATCCCGCAAAGAGCGTAATAAAGCATTTTGGGATGCGGAGAATACAGGCCCCAGCCGACCAATACCCCCAGGCCCACAAAGTCTATAAATCTCCTGCGACGCAGTCCTCGGTCCAGCATTAACCACATTAGAGGATAAAGAGCAATCACCCCCATCTTCGCATACTGGCCAGCATAGGTGAAACCCATTAACGTGGGAGCAGACATATAAGCGACACCTCCCCACATAGCGACGTGATGATGTACCCTTATTTGCCTCAAAAAAAGAAACATGCCCCAGCCCGCAACAAACATTGTAATTATGTAGCGCCAGCCGATATATCTATGGAAAGAGGACGTAAAAAAGTAAAGCGGATAAGTAGGAAAATATTGTGGCCTTATCTCTTCAGAAGAAGGCAGCCCCCCCATCTTCATGTGCCACATAGGCTGCGCAATCGTGTTCACTCTTTCCCAGAACCCAAGATCCTCACCAAGATGAAAGTCGAGGCCCGCATCGTAACCAAAAAGAACACGGTCGGAAAAAATAAATTGATAGAAGTAAACAAAGCTTAGCAAAAGAAACACGGCCGCAGGAAAAAAACGATGTCTCCAGATAGGTGCCGATGATTCTGATTCGCTCGTTTGCACGCTCGCTGATCTTTTACTGGAGTCTCTTTTTTTTACCATATTCGAAAGTCTGTCTCGGGGAGCTTGCGGCTGTTACAACGAGCCTTTAGTAGAGGGTATGCCTTCCACGCGATCACTTTGAAAACTGGCCGCGTCTAATGCCCGTCCAAACGCCTTAAAAACAGCCTCAATACCATGGTGATCGTTACCTGAGCGCAACAAGTCTATATGTACGTTCATGCGTGCCTGAGCCGTCACAGCTTGAAAAAATTCCGCGACTAACGCCGTGGGAAAAGCTCCAACCATAGAATCGGCAAACGCAGCATTAAAAACCAAATAGCTCCGCCCAGACAGATCAACAACGCAACGGGCCAACGCTTCGTCCATTGGCACATGACTCTGGCCAAATCGCACGATCCCCTGTTTTTCAGAAAGGGCTTGTTCAATCGCCATTCCCAAACAGATTCCAACGTCTTCCACGGTGTGATGCGCATCTACATGATGGTCCCCGTTACATTTCAATTTTAGATCGAATAATCCGTGTCGCGAAAAAGCATCCAACATATGGTCAAAAAAACCAACCCCCGTGCTTGAGTCACAACGACCATTCCCGTCCAGATACAACTCAAGGGTTATGTCTGTTTCTGAAGTTTTGCGAGCCACTTTAGCAAACCTGGGATTCACACTCAAGATGTCTCTCCTCTGATTTCAACGGCACGGGCATGGGCCTCTAATCCCTCTGCACGAGCCAGACGGCTTATCATAGATCCTGTCTTTTTTATACGTTTTTCAGAATATGCTATAACGCTGGTATCCTTTACAAAGTCTCCCACCCCCAAAGACGAGGCATATCTGGCGGCTCCATTTGTCGGTAACACATGATTAGTCCCCGCAAAATAATCCCCAACCGGTTCAGTGGAATGCGGGCCTAAGAAAAGAGCACCACAGTGCCTGACTTTATCTAACCACTCCCATGGATTTGCAACAAGTAATTCGGCATGTTCCGGCGCCAGACGATTAATCAACTCTATTCCATCATCCAATTCATCCACAATCACGATCGCGCCAAATTCTTCCAAAGCGCAAACTATGTCCCCACAATCAGACAATTCGGCTAATTGATTTGAGAGTTCCGCATCCACCTCCCGGGCTAATCTTGGGGAGGTAGTAATACAAACAGAAGCCACTCCCCAACCATGCTCAGCTTGGGACAACATATCTGCCGCTACATGAGAAGAATCCGCCCCGTCGTCAGCCAAGACGACAATCTCGGATGGTCCGGGTAACATCGGAATTCCGACCAAACCAAAAACCTGTTTTTGGGCGGCCACAGTATAGGGGCTGCCGGGACCCACAATTTTGTCCACCCGCCGAATGCTCTCGGTCCCATATGCCATTGCGGCTACGGCCTGCGCTCCGCCGACCGCATGAACTTCCTCTATCCCCAACAAGCAGGCAGTGGCAGCAATCACTGGATCTACACCCCCACCGGTTCGAGGGGGAGACACAACACAAATCTCTTTGACGCCCGCTATTTGTGCCGGGACGGCACACATGATTAAGCTTGAAAATAGAGGAGCCTTCCCGCCAGGCACGCAAATCCCAATGCGGTCTATCGGAGAATATTTTTTCCCCAAAGTTACACCGTCGCCATCCTCAACAAACCAAGATTCACTCGTTTGGTGATTGTGAAAACCCCGAACATTTTCTTTCGCCTCCTCAATAGCCGTCCTCAAGTCCGGATCCAGGCCCTGTAGTGCAGATCTCAATTCGGAAACCGGTACTCTATAGCCCGATTCGGCAAACTCAACCCCATCGAATCGAGCTGCAAACTCAGCTACTGCCCGATCGCCGTCAGATCTAACCGACTGTAAAATCTCCCGAACCACCTCATCCACCTCGTCCGGAACACCCAATTGACGATTTAATATGGCTTCAATTTTCGGTGCAATTGGATCGGACGGGTAGGAAACAATCTCCAAAGTTTTCAATGTATTACCTTGTTTAGCGGGTATTCAATAAGTCCCTCTGCCCCCAAACGCTTTAACTGTGGAATAAGTTCACGAACCTCACTTTCATCTGCAATAATCTCAAGTGCTACCCAATTTTTGTCCATCTGATCAGAAACAGTAGGGGTGTGCAGCGCCGGCAATTTTTCGATCAACCCATTCAATTGCGCTCGAGGTACATTCATCTTAAGACCCACCTTAGCTTCAGCTTCTAAGGCACCTTTGATCAGGATATACAAATTCTCCGCTCTTTCACGCTTCCAGCTATCTTCCCAAATATCTTTGTTGGCAATTAGTCGTGTAGTAGATTCACAAACGGTGTCTATAATCCTGAGCCGATTCGCTCTTAACGATGAACCTGTTTCGGTCAGTTCGACAATAGCATCAACAAGACCGGGAATTCTAGCTTTTACTTCGGTAGTTCCCCAAGAAAATTCCACCTCTGCCTCCACGCCATGCTCCGCAAGATACCGCCGCGTCGCACCCACCAGCTCTGTAGCAATCCGTTTACCACTTAAGTCCTGTACAGTTTGCACGGACGATTCTTCGGGAACAGCAATCACCCAGCGAACGGGGCGCGAGCTCACCTTGCTATATACAAGTTCTCCTATTTCAACAACGTCAGCATCATTTTCGAGAATCCAGTCTTTGCCAGTAAGACCCACATCGACCACACCTCGCGCAACATATTGAGCCATCTCCTGGGCACGAAACATAAGCCCTTCCATCTCAGGATCATTTATAGTCGGAATATAAGAGCGCGAAGAAAGACGGATCTTGTACCCAGCGCGTTCAAACAAGTCGAATGTCGAGTCTTTTAGACTGCCTGACGGTAATCCCAACTTCAGTTTCTTCATTATTAATTCCAATCAATAGAGATAAAGATCTATACAAACATCAACGTAATTTAGCTAGAGCGCGACGCGCCTCTATTTTATCCTCTTTTGTCCCACCTTCAAATAACTTCTCTATGAAATCCTCTGCTTGTTCGTCCCCAATCAAAGCAAGAGCCCGCACCGCCTTCGTTCGAATACTTTGTAATTCATCAACCGATAACGATTCCAACAACACCCCCACAACTGACTGTCTCTGAGCAACTGTTAGCGACACAATCGAATCTGCCCCAGCAGATTTCACATGTTTTCCTGATGCCATCTGCCCCAAAGCCTGAATAGCGACGTGCCGGACTTCAGACGACGGATCTTCAGCCATGCGCAGCACGGGCTTGAACCCACCTTTATAGCCAAACTCCCGAAGACTCTGTAACGCCGCCATTCGCCACTTAGGCTTAGCGTCTTCAAGCGCTAAAAGAACAACTTTGTGAGCCGAATCACTTAACGCCGGCGCTTTCTCATATGAGTGGCACGGTCCAAGAGCACTGAGAACGTATTGCCTCGTGACCTCGGAAGGGTCACGAACATAGCCCAAAAGATGCGGCAGGGCTTCTACACTGCGCATCAGACCAAGCGCAAGTGCCGCCCGGGCTGCAACATTAGGCGAACGGTCCCCTAAGGCATTAATCAGAAAGGGAATGCCTCGTTGATCACGGAAACGCCCGAGTAACCAAACCACCTCAAAACGCACTCGAGTATACGCCGAGCTCGATTCAGAAAGCAACATCGGCACAACCTCGTCCGCATCAAAACGTATTAACTCATTAGCTGCTTTAGTACGAACACCCGAGTCCAAACTTTTTAATTTTTCGATATGGTAAGCCGGGTCAGGGCTGCATCCAACAAATCCCAGAAACCAAGGCAACGCCCACAAAAGACAGCTACGTAATAACTGCACTGCAAGCTCCTCCCTAAAACTAAAAATTAATCATTGCTCCTTCACTAGTCCACTACAGAAACAAAAATGTCGTACCAATAAGAAGACCTATCCAAACACGGACCGGTGTTACGGCCAAAAAAAAGATTTTAGCGTTTGGCCTATCTTAGATTTTGTAATCCTATCCGAATCCTAACTGCGAAATTGAAGATTTTTCCATCATCAGCAAAAAATGAAAAACATGGAAATTTTATTTCCCGTGTTTGTAAACCTCTTTTTGACAGCCTATAATCTTCATTATATAATAGCATCACAAATTCTTTCATAACCTTTCATGATACATTTTAGCAAGGATTGTTCGAATGAAATTGAAACTGACTTACTGTTCAGCTTGAGGATACGAAGAAAAAGCCGCCAGGCTGGCGGAAGAAATACTCTCTGAATATAAAAAGGGCATAACGAAGTTCGTATTAGTCCCTTCCGATGGAGGCCGTTTTGAGCTCGAATTGGACAATGAACTTATCTTTTCGAAACGGGAGGAGGGTAGGTACCCCTCTTTCAATGAAATTAAGGAAAAAATTGATTCAATTTAATTCGGAATTACGAGGAAAATGCGACCTCTGTCATTCGGTCATTGTATATAAATGTTAGCAACAAGATTAACATTTATGAAGGCTAACATATTAAAAAGAAAATTGTCTTTACAAATACTTCGCTTTGCGACGTGCCTGCTTTTTCCCTTATCATTTGATTCGGTTGCCGAACCAAATGATCAAGCACGTGCCCACTATGCAAACGGATATGACCTTCAAAAAAATAGGAAGTACCGTGACGCTGTAATCGAATTTGAACGAGCTCTAACGGCTTATCCCCATTACGGCGACGCCCATTACTTGCTCGGTCATTGTTACCATACTCTAAACGATTATGACCGCTCTATAAAATCATTCGAAAACGCACTATCCTTGGGGTATTTACCCAAAAAATCCGAAAAGGCCTTAGCTACTATCTACCCCAAAGCTGCCGCGTTAAACTATCAGCGGGGGAAATATAACGAAGCAATACTTCGCTATGAACAAGCTCTCCAATTAGATTCAAGGATCAGCAAAGCAACACTCTTATACCAATTGGGGCTTGCATATGGAAAATCAAACCGCGAAGATAAGGCCATTCAATCCTTGAATGAGGCAACTCAGACGGATCCAAATTTCATAAAAGCTCACAATAAATTAGCCGACATATACCACCGCAGACGCGATTTTGCTGCTGCAGCCAATAGTTACTCGAAAGCCATTGAAACCGACAGTTCCTTCACGCCCGCCTACGGGGGCCTGGCCCGGACTAAGTTTTCAACCGAGGACATCGAAGGTGTTATCGAATTGATGCATAGAGCAACAAGCATAAACCCAGATTACACCGATGGTCACTTGCTTTTGGGTATAGCACTAATACAAATGGGACGTCAACACGAAGCCATTACCCCACTGAAAAAAGCCATCGGCTTAGATATCGCCAACGCTGAAGCTCATTTTAGGTTAGGTGAAGCCCTCTACGGCATGGGTGACTACCGAGAGGCACGGTCAGCCTCTGAGCGTGCTTTACGCAACAACAAAAGTTTAGCACCAGCCCAAAGCCTCTTGGGTGATACGCACTTTAAACTGGGTGAATTTCAGGAAGCAAAAACTTGGTATCTTAAAGCACAAGAAAGCAGCCGCTTCAAAGATTATGCGACCGCTCAACTTGAAGAAATCGAACGTTTAAAAAAATCTCCGTAATATACGTATAACAGAAATTAGTTTTGCATTGAAACTTATAGTCGCCAGCAACAATGCCGGGAAAATACGTGAAATACGCTCTCTTCTCAAACCGATAGATGTTTACTCGCCTGACGATTTGAACGTACAAATTGAAGTTGAGGAAACAGGCAGTAGCTTTTTTGAAAACGCACAACTGAAGGCAGAGGCCTTTGCCTTAGAAACAGGCATGACAGCGTTGGCAGATGATTCGGGCCTCCAGGTCGATGCATTAAATGGACAGCCCGGAATTCATTCGGCTCGCTTCGGCTCACCCGAGCTCGATGACATCGGTCGTTGTAAACTTTTGCTACGACACCTTCAAAATTTTCCTTCGCAGCACGAACGTAAGGCTCGTTTTTGTTGCTCAATGGTTGCTTTTTCACCAAACGGCAAACGATGCGAATCTATGGGTTATTGCGAAGGACACATTACGTCCAAAATTACAGGAAACGGGGGATTTGGTTACGACCCTGTTTTTTTTGTAACGTCACACGGGTGTACTATGGCTCAACTGTCCAAAACCGCTAAGAACTCAATTAGCCATCGCGGCAAAGCACTTCAAACAATTCAACCAAAGTTACTAAGATTGTTACACGAGTAATAAATAGATGTTGCCACTATCACACTTGTTAGCAGAAAGCAGCAGGTCTATATTCCGCAACTGAATCAGCCATAAATGGGCGGAAAAATTCGTGTTCTTTGATCAATGTTTGAGTCTACTTGATTAAAGATTAAACGTAAACATCCTATGGGGAAATATGCACTACGGACATCTCAGTTGGCCCGATATTCGGGAAATTGACAAAGAAAAAACAGTTCTATTACCACTTGGATCATGCGAACAACATGGGCCACACATGCCGTTACTCACCGATACTATGATTGTAACTGCATTCGCTGAGGCGATAGAATCAGAGATGGGCAACGACATACTACTCTTACCAACACAGTGGATGGGGATGTCTGACCATCACCTAAACTTCCCGGGAACAGTAACAGCCAATCCGGAACTCTATACTCAATGGCTTGTTCGAACCCTGGAAACATTGCTAAAACACGGCTTCAGAAAAATTTTTATGCTTAACGGACACGGAGGAAATCAAGTGCCCGCTAATCAGGCATTGGTAGAGTTATACAGCCGAGGTTACGAACGCGAGGACACGTGGGTTGGTTTCGCCAGTTATTGGCATCTCGGTTCTCCAACAATAGAAAAGGCCTACAAAGAAGGTATAAATGGCATACAATTTGAAAGCCCTATGCTTACCCACGCCGACGAGTGGGAATATTCTCTTGGACTCCATATATTCCCCCATCTGTGCAAACCAGACCAAGCCAAAGCTATACCAACAGACTTCAAGACAGATTATTACGACGTTGATCTATCCAAACACGTAATCAGTTTGTCTACGCCCTTCACCGCCTTTATTCCCACGGGAGCCGCCAACCATCCGGAGAAGGCAAGTAATGAAAAGGGTTCGGCTCTATTCAACGGAATTTCCTCAGATCTTTTCAAGTTTTTCAGTGAATTCAAAGGCTGGGAAAAACACCGTTCAGACAATAATATGGGCCAATTTTGATAGCCCACGTTGTGAATCAATGAACAATATAATCGGAAATTGAATGTGTTCGGACCCTATGCAAAATATGCTAGGCCATATAAAAAACTACTGTCTTTAGGCATTTTCGCTATAGCTATCGCCCAGGCAGCGGGCAATTACATACCAATGCTCGTGAAAGATGCCATTGATGTCCTGGACATAGAAAATATCGGGAAAACCGACCAATCGAATCAGATTTTCCAATGCGTCCTTGTTATATCTGGACTGGCTTTGATCGTTGCAGTATGCAGCTTTTCAATGCGTATTTGGTTAGGTCGTGCATCTGCTCGTATTGAATACGACATTCGCACTGCATATTTTTCCCACCTACTTAAACAACCTCTGACATATTATCAGACGCAGCATACGGGCGATTTAATGTCCCGCGCCACTAATGACCTAAATTCCGTGCGGATATTTTTCACGTATGGCATTAGAGGCATTGTAGAATCTGGACTCATTTTTATTTTCAGCATATTCTGGATGTGCTTTATTGATTGGAAGTTGGCATTGCTGGTAATCTTGCCTGTTCCTGTTTTTATGCTCTTACTCGGACGCATGGCAACGATCGTGCACAACCGCTTTCTTGCAATTCAAGATTTTTTCGGCCATATGAGCAATTTTATTCAAGAAAACCTCGCTGGGACACGAGTCATCAAGGCCTATGTGCAAGGGAAGGAACAGAATGCAGCGTTTGATAAGCTAAACAACGAATATTTACATAAAAACAGTCGCCTTATACAGACCCATGCCTCTTATCGTCCTCTAACCCATATGGTTGCCTCTATTTGCTTAGGTTTAAACCTTTGGCTTGGCGGCAAAGGTGTCATTGACGGATCATTTTCTTTGGGATCTTTTGTCGCATTCAACGCCTATTTGACTCAGTTAATCCGGCCAATCATGTATTCGGCCTGGGTAATAGATCGCTTTCAGCGCGCTCTTGTTGCTATGCATCGCATCAACGAAATCATGAACGTCGTGCCTGACATACAAGACAAAAAAGTTGTCTGTCGGGCGAACCCTATTCACGGTGAAATTGAGTTCCGTGGACTAAATTTTTCCTATCACGACACAAAAATTCTTCACCATATTAACCTCAAAATTCCTGCAGGCACAACCGTAGGAATAATGGGGCGCGTAGGTGCAGGAAAAACAACTTTCGGTCGATTGATCCCACGCCTTATACAAGCACCGGCTGAACAACTATTTATTGACGGGCGTCCTATCGAACATTGGCCTATCGATCAGCTACGTAGCAGTATCGGATATGTTTCACAAACCCCATTTCTTTTTTCTAACACGATAACAAACAATATCGGGTACGGCCGCGAGGATGCTCCAAAGGAATCGGTGATCCAAGCTGCTGAATGGGCTCAACTCCACAGAGACGTCAACGAATTTGAACAAGGGTTTGATACCGTTGTCGGAGAAAGGGGTATCACTTTATCTGGCGGACAGAAACAGCGTTCGACCATAGCGCGTGCTCTAATTCGTCAACCACAAATTCTAATACTCGACGACGCACTGTCTGCAGTAGACACTCAGACAGAAGAGGCTATTTTGAAGCACTTTAGCAATATAATGCAAGGACGCACTACGTTGATTATTGCTCACCGTGTTTCTACGCTGCGTCACTGCGACCACATCATTATCCTAGAGAATGGACATATCCTAGAGCAAGGTTCGCAACAGGCACTTATAAGCAAAAACGGATTCTATGCGGACTTGTGTAAACGTCAAAAAATTGCCAGTGAACTAGAAAAACTATGAGCAACGATCTAAATAAAGAGGAAGAAATACAGCATCGTTCGTTTAACGGGCGATTACTAATCAAGTTACTCTCCTATCTCCGTCCTCACAAAAAACGCGTCGTATTATCGTTCGTGACGATCGCCTTCGCAGCTTTCTTTAGCCAAATCGGACCATGGCTAACACAAATCGCTGTTGACGATTATATCGGTACGGGTGACTACGAAGGACTTAGCTGGGTTGTAACCGCTTTTTTTGCTTGTATTCTCGCACAATATGTAACCCAATATGCTCAAACCCTAATCACTGAAACCATGGGGCAACATGTAATGCTCGATTTGCGTCGAGATATTTTTGCTCACCTTCAGCGACTTCCCCTAGATTATTTTGACCATACCCCATTGGGTCGTATTATGACACGAACTTCAAACGACGTTGAAGCTCTTAACGAATTTTTTAGCGAAGGCATAGTGTCCGTTTTTATGGATCTATTCATGCTTGTAGCAATACTATGCTTCATGTTATACATAGACCCCAAACTCACCCTAATTTGCTGTATCGTTGTCCCCATTCTAGCCGTTTCAACATTCTATTTGCAAAATAAGGCAATGGTAGCATACCGGGAATTGCGAGTTCGATTAGCTAGACTCAATTCTTATCTTCAAGAAAACATCACGGGCATGGAAGTAGTTCAATTGTTCGGTCGTGAAAAACGTAACCTTAAAGACTTTGATGAAGAACATCTACCTTATAGACGAGCTGAAGAGCGGGAAATCTTCTTCTATGCTGTGTTTTTTCCTTTTACTGAATTGATAGGTACACTCGGAGTAGCTGGCGTAGTATGGTTAGGAGCCTCTGCGGTTATGTCCGAGCGTATCGCGTTTGGCGTATTAGTAGCCTTCTTACAATACATACGCCGCTTTTTCCGACCTATAATGGATATAAGCGACCGCTACGCTTTACTCCAAAGTGCCATGGCCTCCTCTGAACGTATTTTTGAACTCATAGAAACACCCATAGAGCATTCGGGAGGATCGCGTCGAAATTTACCAAATGACCTAAGGTCTGGTACCATTGAGTTCGAGAACGTTTATTTTAAATACGAAGAAGCATCCAATGATTGGATACTGCGGGACGTGAGTTTCCGGGTTGAGGCAGGACAAAGTTTAGCATTAGTCGGATCCACAGGTTCAGGCAAAACAACCATTGTGAGTTTGTTGTGTCGCTTTTATGACATCCAGAAAGGTACTATTCGCGTCGACGGTGTCGACATCCGGACTTGGAACACAGAGCAACTGAGAGAGAGAATAAGCATAGTGCAACAAGATGTATTTCTATTTTCGGGATCAATCAAAGATAATATTCGTCTGGGGAATGAGAAAATTAGCTTGGAAGATGTTGAACAAGCTGCTGGCGTAGTAAACGCGGATGGTTTCATCAATGAACTAAAACACAAGTATGACCATCAAGTTGCAGAAAGAGGTTCGACACTATCTGGAGGGCAGCAACAACTATTGTCTTTCGCTCGCGCCCTTGCTTTCAATCCTGAGATATTAGTACTCGACGAAGCAACCTCAGCTATAGACACAGAAACCGAGCAATTAATTCAGGATGCCATAAGCAAACTCATGCGTGGGCGGACATCAATTGTAATTGCCCACCGGCTTTCCACTATCCAAAATGCTAACCAAATCTTGGTTCTTCACCATGGACAAATAAGAGAACGGGGCAGTCACAATGAACTAATAAAACAAGGAGGTATTTACGCCAAACTTCATGCCCTAAACTACGAGGACACCAAGCACTAACCCCTCATAGTGCAGCTTTCGTCTCTATCGAACCTTCACTCGCATCACCATCAACAAAATCCTCAACAGCCTCTACAATCTGATCACGTGTAGACTCCGCTTTCTTAGATAGTCTCCGACGCGTAACATCACCCCGATGCGGAGCAGAAAGTATACCTGCCAGGGCTCCTAAAAAAACGCCTAAGCCAAGCCCGATAATAAATGCCCCCAGTCCACTAGACTTGCGATGTTGCGGATAAAATTTTCTATATAACATGACACCCCTCTCGTAAAAATGCATATCAGCGTAATAATAATATAAAAATGCACCAAACAAACAGGAAGTTCAATTTAATCGGTGTTGTTTAATACCGCCCCAATACCTATTTTTTTGGTAATATAAACCTTCCAACACGAATATTCTCCATGCTATGGAGAGGAATAAATGGCCAAGGTATTACCCAACCCTTCACACAGCTTAAAAGAATTTCGTATTCTTCCCGGCTACACCCCCAAAGACGGGAATGCACCAAACGTGCAACTTACCACTCGCTTGTGCCAAAAAGGCGAACAGTTTATCGAATTGAGCACACCCTTTCTAAGTGCGGCCATGCAAGCGGTGACCGGTGTAGATATGGCAATATCCCTTGCTCAATTAGGTGGGATCGGCATCCTACCTGTAAGCCAAACAATTGATGAACAATGTACGAAAGTTGGTCAAGTAAAGAGATTTAAAGCTGGATTTCAAACTGACATAATAACCCTCTCACCACGTCAAAATATATCTGATGTCCTCTCCATAATACAAGACACTGGATACACAACTTTTCCCGTCACTGAAAGTGGAACGTTTCACGATAAACTTATTGGCATCCTAACAGACAAGGATTTCGATGAACGGCGTGACCTTTCCGTTCAAGTCAGTGAGCGCATGAAAACAGACGTACAGTTTGGAACGGAAGTTACTGAACTGCGGCCGGCAAATGATTTGATGATTAAACTTGGACGAGGATTTCTCCCCATTCTTTCTAAAGATGGAATCTTGCAAACGGTCGTTTTTAAAAAAGACCTAGACAAGCACTTAAGACATCCAAATGAATCAATCGATGAACAAAAACGCCTGCTCGTGGGTGCAGCCGTTTCCACCCACGCAGAAGATCGAGAGCGTGCTCAAGAACTCATCGCAAATGGAGTAGATGTCCTATTCCTCGATGCTTCAGACGGACACACCGAACACCAGGGCGAAATGATTGACTTCATTAAAAAACATTCGAATACCCCTGTGGTTGGTGGTAACATTGTAACGAGTGAGGGCTTCCGTTTTCTAGTAGACTCTGGCGCAGATGCTGTGAAGATAGGTATGGGCATAGGCTCGGGATGCACGACTCAGGAAGTAAAAGCTACGGGACGGGGTCAAGGCACTGCTCTCATGGAAGTTGGAAAAATTCGGCAAGATTTTGTCAATAAAAGTGGCCATTATATACCTCTTATTGCTGATGGTGGGATTTCTGGGCCCGCAGATATGTCGGTAGCCTTAGCCTTAGGAGCTGACACATTGATGATGGGCAACTTCTTTGCTCGCTACACTGAAAGTCATGGCAGCTTAATGCGAAATACTGCGGGTGAAATAGTTAAGGAATATTGGATGGAGGGCAGCATGCGCGCTCATAACATGCGACGTTACACTCAAACAAAAGAAAATTTCTTCGAAGAGGGTATTTCAGGATATGTCCCTCACGTTGGTTCGATTTTCGACAAGCTGCCAATGATAGTCCAGATGCTCCGAGCCACTTTAGCAACCGCGGGATGTAAGAGCATAGAGGAATTGCATTCTCATGCCATTCTTGAAATGCAATCTCCCTCAGCACTTTTGGATAGCAAAATACACAATATAGTTCCCATGAATATAGACCAACAAGTCCTCTAATTGGAGCCCGAATAGGATGAAGATTCTACTTTCAGGTGCCAGTGATCCGTTCGCTTTCGTATTGTCAAGTGCTCTACGAAAAAAACACGAAATTCGTTTAACAGACACCGTCCAGATTGAGACAGATTTCGAATTTGTTACGTCCAAACTCGATCACGATGAGACAACTGACCATTTAGTAAAAGACGTGGATGTGTTAATTTGCCTACCATATTCTCCTCGCGCCAAGGACCACGAAACAGATTGGATCGATGTAACTACGCGTCGTCAGTATAATCTACTCTCAGCTGCAGCAACTGCTAACGTGTCCCAAATCATTGCTATCAGCACCCTTGACCTTATGACTCCTTACGATAAGGACATGACGGTAACGGAAGACTGGAAGCCGTTACCCAGTACAGATCCTGAAATACTTGGAGCACATTTAACCGAATTTGTAGCCAGGGAATTTGCCCATAGCAATACTTTAAACGTAACCATACTTCGCTTGGGTCACTTAATACAAGAACAAGGTGCTGAAGACGAACAATATGATCCAATGTGGATAGAGGAATCGGATGCTGCTGTGGCCATCTCCTTATTAATCGAGCAAGATTTTTTACCGAGTCCTCCACAAATTCCATATAGGGTCTTACACCTTCAATCCGTCTCTAAATTTTCACGCTTTTCATCTCAGCGGACTTGCGACCTCCTTGACTTTATCCCGCAACAAGGATTCGAGAAAAATCAATGAAAGTTCTTCTGTTAGGCGGTAACGGTTTTTTGGGTCCACATGTAGTCAAAGAGTTGGAGGGAGACTACAGCCTACGCATCACAGATATTGTAGAAATAGACAGCCCCCATGAAACTATGTGTGTGGACGTTAGCGATATTGACCAGGTAAGAAGAGCCGCTGAAGGCACCGATGTAATTGTCAATTGCTCAGTCCTTCGGCCAGATCGAAAATTAGCGTTTGATGTTAATACAATGGGGACCTACAATGCGATAAAAACGGCCGTTGAGCTTGAACATAAACGTTTCATTAATACGGGACCGCATTTTACGCAAGTAGGTCCCAGTTATGAAAATTTTGATTTCGAGATCTCAGAAGACGTGCCGCTTCACTCGGGCCTGAATCTATATGCACACAGCAAATCTATTGGACAGGAAATTTGTCAAGTGTTTAGTGATAATCACGACATAAATGTTCTTACAATGTTGTTTTTAAGCTTCCGAGAACCCGAACCAAATCCTAGCGAATTTGGAGGAAACACTAATCCATTCTCGGTAACTTTCCGAGATGCTGCCCGTGCAATACGCAAAGGCTTGGAAACAGATTTAAACGCTCTGCCTTCACGATGCGAAATCTTTTTCATCACGACGGACACGCCCCACGGACGTTACCGTAATGTTAAGGCAAGAACGCTTTTAAAGTGGGAACCACAAGACAAACTAGAGAAGTACTGGCGTAAGAAAAAAACCTGAAACCATGGCATATGCTCAAGTTTTTGTAGGTGCAGACCTACCTCTAGAAAAAGAGGAGAAACCACTTCCAAAAACGCTTGGCGATGGACAGATGTTGGTTCGCATTACATTGGCCACTATTTGTGGATCGGATTTGCATACACTATCGGGTCAACGTCAAGAAAAAACTCCATGTATATTAGGTCATGAGGCCGTCGGTCGTATTGTGGCAACTGGGGGGAAACGTGAGACTTGGAAACGGGGTCAACGTGTAACCTGGTCAATAGCCGACAGTTGTGGCGATTGCGTTGCCTGTTTGGATTTCGCCTTACCCGAAAAATGCCACAAACTTTTCAAATATGGCCACGCTACCCTGGAAGACGGTTCGGGCTTAAATGGATGTTACGCCAGCCACATAGTTATCCGAGGAGGAACCCGCGTCGTCAAAGTGCCTGAAGATTTAAGTGACGCAGTAGTAGCTCCGGCAAACTGCGCCCTGGCCACTATGGTCAACGCAACATCAGACCTACCGACTCCCTGCAATTCCGCATTAATACAAGGTTCAGGCTTACTGGGTATCTACGCTTGTGCATTACTCCATCAACGAGGTATTCCTCGTATTTACTGCATGGATCAAATACCCTCAAGACGTGAGTATAGTGAAAAATTTGGTGGTATACCCATCGAACATGTTGAACAGATTTATTCCCGCGAACCCAACGGGGTTGATTTGGCAATCGAAGTAACCGGAGCTCCCCAAATACTAGGTGAGGGGGTTTCTGCACTTAGAGTAGGTGGCCACTACGTATTCGTAGGCATGGTGCATCCGGATAGCATGTTACCTATCACTGGCGAACAGATCATTCGTAAATGCCTCCGTATACGCGGAGTTCATAATTACGGTCCTCAGCACCTGGAAACAGCCATTAAGTTCCTACAACAAACCCAACATTACTACCCCTATGAAGACCTTGTCCGACCACCACTTTCCTTAACTGAGTTACCTACAGCAATCAAAATAGCCGAATCAAAACAATTCTTTAGAGTCGCGGTCAAACCATAAAAAATAATTGCATGGAAAAAAAATGTGACGTTGCCATAGTTGGCGGAGGAATACTAGGAATTGCACATGCCTTCGAAGCTGCCAAACGAGGTCACTCTGTTGTGCTTTTTGAACGTTGTACCCAAGCACAAGGCGCTTCCGTTCGTAACTTTGGTCTGGTATGGCCTATTGGACAAAGTCCCGGAATAGTTTATCAAAGAGCATTGCGCACACGCGAGCGATGGTTAGACATAGCCCCAAAAGCAAAAATTTGGCACAGAAAAACAGGTTCGCTACACCTTGCTTACGCCTCGGACGAATGGGACATTCTATGCGAATTCAGAGACCTTGCCCCTACCTTAGGATACAAAGTTGAGTTACTTAATGCTCAAAGAACACTGGCCACTGGCGAAGGCATTCGTCCCGATGGATTACGTGGCAGCCTTTGGAGCGAAAATGAGCTATGCATCGATCCCCGCCAAGCTATGATTCAATTACCAATCTTTCTTTCTACCAATTACAACGTAGACCTGCGTTATTCAACACACGTCTACGCAATTGACCACCCACATGTCTATACATCTCAAGGTACCTGGGAAGTTCAACGATCAATCGTATGCAACGGTGATGACTTTGAGAGCTTGTACCCTAATATTTTCCGGTCAAGTAATATTACGAGATGTAAACTACAAATGATGCGTACTTCGCCTCAACCAGAGAATTGGAGATTAGGGCCTACCGTCGCTGCGGGACTTACACTACGACATTATGATTCATTTAAAAGCTGTACCGCCTTAGCCTCATATTCAAACCGGATCGCTAAAGAATCGCCAGAATATGACCAATGGGGTATTCATGTTTTGGCCTCCCAAAATGGCGCGGGCGAAATCTTGATTGGCGATTCTCATGAATACGAATGGCAACCATCTATTTTCGATCAACCCTTAATTGACGAGCTTATATTAGATTATCTTAAATCTTTTCTTGTTGTACCTTCTTTAAAAATTACTCAGCGTTGGCATGGCATCTATGCTAAACTTCCAGGCCAATCAGAATTCGTAGCCTATCCAGACGAAGAGGTAACCATTGTTAATGGTGTAGGGGGAGCGGGCATGACCACAGCATTTGGATTAGCGGAAGAAATATTTAATCAATGAATTTTGATCAACTGTACAGGATAAGGAGCACGGCATGAAAGTTCGTGAAAATATCTATTACCTACTCGAGCCTGGCGACGATAAAGGGCGAGCCGTCGACGCCGCTATAGTCTTACTAATATTTCTAAATATTATAGCTCTTGTCCTAGAGACCATCGATACGATTCATGAACAATATTATGACTTGTTTAGTACCTTTGAACTCTTTTCACTAACAATTTTCACCCTAGAATATATTTTGAGATTATGGTCATGTACTACTAATCCACGCTATTCGGACAATCCTGTTCGTGGTCGCATTCGCTTTGCACTGTCACCGTTAGCAATCATTGACGCCTTAGCTATACTCCCATTTTTTTTAGGTCTGATGGGCGTCGACATGCGAGTGGTTAGGACAGTACGATTATTGCGTGTTTTTCGAATCGTCAAATTAGCACGCTATTCACGGGCTCTCAGACTTCTTGGACAAGTAATAGTAGAACGAAAGGAAGAATTGATTAGTATTTTCTTTGTTTTAATAACACTCCTAATCGTCTCTTCCTCATTGATGTATTTTGTCGAGCATGAAGTTCAACCAGATGTCTTCCCCAACATTCCGGCAACGATGTGGTGGGGTATAATAACACTAACTACTGTTGGATACGGAGACACCTACCCCGTTACGGCTGCAGGTCAATCAGTTGCCGCAGTAATTGCTATATTAGGCATTGGCATGTTTGCACTTCCTGCGGGCATTCTTGGTGCTGCATTCACAGAAGCATTAGCCAATATGCGAACGGAAAACAAAAAAAATGGCCCCGACCCTCTGTGTCCTCATTGCGGGAAAAACATCCATCAACAACAGTGATTGGACTAAGGGTATAGTAAACATAAATCTTAATAGTCATACCCAATATTCAGACACTAAAAGATTTATAATTCAGAAAGATTTATTTTTCGGCCTTTCGTTAAACTCATCTGTACTGCTTCGGTAAATTCCATATAACGAAGCCCGTCTGTAAAATTTGTGTGAGTCACGGGTTTACCAAGCCTAATTGCGTCTACAAATTCCTCCTCGACCCGCCACCCGTTACGGGGCTGCTCAGACAATTCCAACAAACGAAGCGCTTCATCGTTCTCCCCTGCGACCCAAACTTTCCCGGGATTAAATGCTGAACCACCTTCCATTTTGAAACTACCCTTTGTTCCATAGAATTCGAAAGTAAAGCTATCGCCGAGTCGAGCAACACTGCTTAAATGATAGACCGCCGTAGCACCACTTTCCATCTCAGAAACAACTCCAATACTTTCCGGAACATCTGCCATCCCTGACAGACCAGTCTCCGGATCAACTCGATCACGCGTAAAAATAGCACCGTGAGCAATAACTGACTTTTCGTGGCCAGCATAGCGCCTCACGGTCTCATTAAAGATCCCGAGGGCCATTATATTTTGACCCGACAAATCACGTCTTTGACGCCAATGTAAAGGTGCTTCGGGGTCAAATCCGCCAGCTAGCCCGCGCACCTCTATCTCCAATATTTGACCGAAAAAACCATCCTCGAGCATGCTCAACAGCGTCGGCTCAGCTGTGAGATAAAATGGTGCTGGCACAATCATCGCAACACAATCACTACGCTCGGCCTCATAATGCATAGCTTGGGCTTCTTTTAAATTCATACACATACGAGCTTCGGTAAGAACATGCTTTCCAGCCGACAACGCGGCTATCGTTATCGGACCATGTAAATACGGCCACGTACCTATACACACGGCATCAATCTGATCACTGCTGACTAATTCATTCCAGTCATTATGAACAATAGGGATACCAAACTCCTCCGCAACTTTTTTACCTGAGGCTTCCGTCCGGTTGCACACAGCAACAACCTCTACGTCCTCAATATCTTGAAAACCGGGAATATGCTGCAGGCGTGTATTCTCCCCAGCCCCGACAATACCTATTCGCAGTGTCATATTTACTCCTAATTAAGTGATTAATTTCCAAGTTAATAATCTAATTTTGCCACTCATAGAGATTGCTTCGTGCAAACTCATATTGATCTTTGTTACGCAGTATGTCCGTGGCTCCTCCCGAAGCAACCTCAATAAGCTTAGTGCAGAATGGCTCATAGGCGGCACGCGGAGCAACCGCTCCCTTAGCAACTAAAATTCTGTGTTGAAGCGGTTGTATTCCAACACTCGTAATTTGATGAATGCTGTTTGGCGATGAACGAATACTATTGAGTACCAATAATCCTTTTCCATCAACATCAATTACAGCTGTACGCCCCTGATCAAAACGGCGACCTCCTCCATGGCGTCGTTCCATCTCTTCATATATTCCATCGTGCAAAGTCCTTACTCTACCCGATATCTGACATGGCTCTCCGTGCATCTTATCTGTATGACCTCCTGCCAAAAAATCGACTCGTTCATTGATTCCTGCCTTAAAACATTTTTCAGCTCCCTCGGGATCCCACAAAGTACAAACCCATCCCTCGACAGACTGTACAAGTAATTCATGTAAGATGAAAGTTGAGTCACCTGTTGATCCACCTCCGATATTGTCACCAAAGTCAAGTAAACACACAGGAAATTTATTACTATTCTTTGCCAGCTCTACAGCCTGTGCGGGATTCGGAACTTGTGGTATAAGCTCATCACGTAAATCCCACATTCGCTTACTTATTGATTGTGCATGAAGCTCTGCCAAATCAATATCCCCGTCCGTAACTACAACTATCGATGGACCCATATGAGGAACGTCGGCATACTGATAACCCGCTGCAATACTACAAGCGAGAATTCCAGGTTTTTGTTCCAAATCTTTAGCCATCTCCATAAGTGGCTGCATTGGAGCAGTGCTTGTGTTATGGAAATATATATTATAAACCAATTCTGGTTTTGCTAATGCCATAACAGGTTTTACTTTCCCGTGGATCGTATCAACCAGGATTGAAGCCGCCTGCAAACCTCTTTCTCGTTGATCAATGTGTGGATTAGTCTTGTAAACAACTAGTGCGTCAGCCATTTCAACGAGTTCGGGGGGAATGTTAGAATGATAGTCATGCGTAACAACCATCGGAACATCCGAGCCTATTTGCTCTCGAACCCGTTTAACTGTTTCGGCATCTGCATGGGGAAACCCCTCGGCTACCATGGCGCCGTGCAAAGCCAACAGTACTCCGTCTACGGACGGACCATTCTTTAAGCCAGCGAGAATCAAATCAACATTTTTTTCATATGCTTCCGTTGTGACGTGAGCCGCGGGAGTAGCCCCTGCAGCTATAATTGGAAAGATTTCGTAACCATATTTCTCCGCTCCAGCTATATAACCAGATAATTCATGAAAGGTATCTCGATAGTGACATATCAAATCCTGACCCTCCGACAAATCGAAATCATTTACTCCAGTGGGTTGGGAAGAAAATGTATTTGACTCATGAGAAAAACCGGCTATTGCTACTCGCATTTAGTATCTCCCTTAACGTTTTAGTCTTCAGAATAAGTCGAAAAAAAGTACCTTATTTGTAATCAACTGAATTGCAGTAAGAACAAGTAAGCCATAAACTACCCGATTAAACCAAACGTCAGAAAACTGTTTGTTTAAAAAAACTCCAAAGCGCACGCCGATATAAGCCAAAGGCGAAAGCAATAATGTTAATTTAAAAATATCAACATGAAAAAGGCCCAAAACCCAATAAGGTGGCACCTTTATTAAATTTAATAAAGCAAAAAAAATGACTGTGGTACCGACGAATTGGGCACGAGGTAGATTTTGAGGCAAGAGATAAATAATTATCGGTGGGGCACCGGCATGAGCAATTGTAGAAGTAAAGCCTGAAAATGCCCCCATCAACAATCCCTCGACGGTTCCAGGTTGATATCTTTTTATCGCATCAAGCAAAATATTTCGTCCAATTTGAAACATTACAAATAAAAGTGCCAAAACACCCAACCCTACCCGCAGAATTTGCTCATGATTACCAAAAAACGTGAAGAAGAAAGTTCCTACAGAAACACCAACAAGGGCACCGGGCAGAAGACGCTTTATGCTACGTGAATCGAAAGATCGAATATAGTGACGAACGGCAAAACCATCACAGGCTATTAATAAGGGTAACATCAAGGCCGCCGCGTCACTTACTGGTAACACTAATGCCAATAGAGGAGTAGCAATTAACCCAATGCCACCACCAAAACCTGCTTTAGCAATACCCATCAATACCACGGCGGTCGTGGCACAAAACCATACCTGAATCGAATATTCAGGAAACACTACTCACCTTCTACATGCGTTACCTCAATGTCCAGGTCTTCACGACGTGCAACGCGCTCAACAAGTCCATCCTTAACCCACACAACCCGGTCAGAAACACTAAGCATTTTATGATCATGAGTGGCTGAAATTATGGTGACACCGGAAGACTTATTCATCTCACGCAATAACTCAATAATCTCCGTACCCGTACGTAGATCCAGATTAGCTGTTGGTTCATCTGCTAAGACGACTGCTGGGTCATTAGCTAAAGCTCGAGCAACAGCAACTCTTTGTTGTTGACCTCCCGATAATTCAAACGGTTTATGTGAGTAACGCTCCCCCAAACCAACCTTCTTTAGTAAATCCATCCCCTTATCACGAGCCTCATCTCCTGTAAGGCCCGCAAACACCATAGGTAAGGTCACATTTTCGAGCGCTGTCATAACAGGTATCAAATTAAACGACTGAAAAATATATCCAATTTTCCGACAACGAAGCCATGCCAATTCGTAGGCATCCAACTGCGCAACATCAACTTCATCAATATACACCTTCCCCTCGGACGGCTTGTCTAAGCCTCCCACCATGTTAAAAAAAGTGCTCTTGCCCGACCCAGAGGGGCCCATGATCGAAAGATATTCACCGGTATATATTTCCATATCAACACCTCTGAGCGCATGTACCTCTACTTCACCCATGGTATATATCTTTTTGACCTGCTGAGTACGCACGACTGTCCTTTGTTCGTCCTCAGATTCAACAGACTCAGAAAAACCCTCCTGTACTTCCGTCATTTGCTGTTTACTTTCTGTAGTTTAATTATGTGTCGGAGCGCATCGCCTCTACCGGCTCCATTTTAGCAGCACGATATGCTGGAAGCATAGCTCCAATAAGAGACAAGAGCGTCCCAGCTACCAACGCATAGAGGGCTGAACGGGCAATATCCATAAGCGGAAAATAATCAAAAACAAACCCACCATAATCAAGCAAGGCCAACATAAGCGTCAAAAGAAATCCGAGAACTATTCCAGCAGAGGTACCCACCACACCTTGAAATGTAGATTCGAGCAAAAAAAGTTTGACTATGAACGCGTCAAGGGCTCCCAAACATTTCATAGTTCCGATTTCTCGAAACCGTTCCGTCACAGACATAAGCATGGCATTGGCAATTCCTACTACACACACAAGCAAAGATAAGCCAATAAGCCACATTTGCTTAGACTCCTCCTCTTTGATTCGAGCTTTAGCCTCTACAGACTCCGCCCCTCCATCAGTTAATCCAGTTTCAACACCTTTTTTCTGTAATAGAAGATTTATCTCACTTTTATTTGCATCCCGCAAACTTGAAACAATCGCATTGCTGCTCCAAACTGACATCAAAAAGGCAATTGCGAGCACAACGCCACTTGTCGTGATAAGCGACCGACCGAAACGAATCTTCAAACTCCTCAAAGCGATCTCTACAGCCCGACTCCACGGCAAAATTATCTTTTTACCACCCGCTACTTCTATTCCCGACATCGGTATAAATTCTCCACGAAAAAAAGTGACTAAACCTCTACACAAGACGAAAATAAATTCGCGTCCTACAACTTCGTAAGAAAATAGGTATTACGCAAAATGCTTTTTGTTTATTCAGGATTTTCAGCAAATCAAGCTACTCTATACTCCAATACGTTTGACGCAGATAAGGTGCTACCCCAATTTCGTTTGCCTGAGCCCTAATCTTTCATTTCTTAGTAGTAATGTCAACAAGATTTCCTTCCCATGACTTCAACCCGCTACCTTTCTCAGTATATTCACCGAAAGAAAGAGGAACCATACAAATTTGAAGGTCCGGTTTCCCCCAACGATTAGACAAATGTTCAAGAGCTAAACCCAAAGTACCCGGAACAAAAATAACTGTATCAACCTGCAAATTCTCAATTAATTTTTCCAAATTCCTATAATTTCCCAAGACAGGCCTACCTGCCAATAAAGATGTTTTCTCGTCATTTTCCGAAACAACAGCTAAGAGATCTCGACTTAAATAACCACTCGTATTCCAATAATCGAGAAAACGACATGCGTATTCATCATCACCGACCAATAATGCACGATCACGAGCACCAGAAGATTCACGCTTACTTCCAAACCAATCCACTCCAAAACGCCATCCACAAAGCAGCAAAATATTCCATCCCCAAGCCGCACTGGCCGCCAAACGCGAAAAATTATAGGCCTTGAAAAAGAAAACTAACGTCATGATTACAGCAAAACCAAGAGACACCGCGACAAATGCCCAAAAGGATGATAGACGCCGAGTACCATATAAACCCAACGCCCAAAAAGTAGACACCCAAACTAGTGCCGAAACAAGATATACCATAGCCCATTGTATTTCTGAATAGGGGGGCAATTCCAGCCAACGCGTCGGTTCAACCTCTATGGACAGGCGTTGCGCAACCCCCTCTATCTGTTCAATCAATGGAGCTAACTCAGGATGATAACGCACGGTGAGACCCATTTTGATTCCAAACAAAATGAGTACCAAGTCAATTAACGGTATCAGAGATAACCGCAACATATTGCCGATAAAACGTAATGCACCATATGTCGTAATAGCAAAATGTAAAATCCACATCGGGAAAAAGCGGTAACGACGCACCATGTGTTTGCCGACAAAAATAGACATCGCTTTACTTTTTCTATAAAGAACCCTTAACGGCACCGTCCGTCCACTTTCACCACGAAAATGTATTATTTGTGCACTTGGTATGTAGTAGATCTTCCAGCCAGCCTCACGAATTCGATAACACCAATCAATATCTTCGCCGTACATAAAATAATCTTCATCAAGTAAGCCCACCTGATCCATGACTTCTTTCCTTACCAGCATGCAAGACCCAGAAAGAACGTCTACTTCCGCTTCCTCATCAGGATCCAAAAACGTCATATTGTAATGAGCAATTTTCTTGTGCTTAGGAAATAATCGACTCAGTCCTGACATTTTACAAAATGCGGCAAAAGGAGTTGGAAATCCGCGGCGACTGTCTAGCTGAAGAGTCCCATCAGGATTTAAAATCTTACAACCTACTGCACCGACTTGAGGATTAGCATCCAAAAATTCGACCAGCTTTTTAAATGCATCTCGATGCACAATAGTATCCGTATTTATTAGCAAAACATAATTTCCGCACACCTTAGAAAGCGCCTTGTTGTTTCCACCTGAAAAACCAATATTTTCTTCGTTTAAAATCAGTCGAACATTAGGGAATTTTTCTTTGACCATTTCGGCACTGCCGTCCACAGAAGCATTGTCGACAACAAAAACTTCCGACTCAATCCCATCCAGTGCCGTAAACGTAGATCGCAACGCCTGTTCAGTGAGGTCACGCGTATTATAGCTAAGCAATACTACACTAAGTTTCATTAAACTTACCCTTTACACTGACCCGCAAGTTTATACAGCGCAAAGTAGATCAACTGTTTTGCAAATAACAAATACTCACGTGTATTAAGCTTACTATTACTATACTGTCTATTGCGAAATACAAAAGGAATTGAAAAATGGTTTCTTACGCTTCCTTTAACCAAAATTTCTAGTAGAATTTTGTATCCTACTGATGTTAGATTAAGGTCGCCCAGACATTCACGACGCAGAAAAAAATAACCCGAGAGCGGATCTTCCACACCGGTGAGCAAACGGGCTAAGCCCACACCCGTCAAGGAAGTAAGCCGACGATGAAACGCCCACTTTTCTACCTTACTCGTTTCGCCAAATCGGCTGCCGATCGTAGCATCATATTTCTTCAAACCACGGATAAGCTCGGGAAGAATAACTGGGTCATGACTAAGATCTGCATCTATAACCCCAATAAAATCTCTCTTTGAATGCGCAAAACCTTCCATAACCGCGGAACCTAAGCCCAATTTACCCGCTCGATGGATAACAGCAACGGGGTAATTCTTACGCAAATTTTCGGCTGCCTCTCCAGTCCCATCCGGCGAATTATCATCCACGACTATAAGCTCCATATCAATATCAGGATGGTCTCCAATAATCGTAAAGATTTCCTCAACCAATATTGGTATATTTTCTTTCTCATTATACGTTGGTGTAATGAGAGAAACGTATATCTTTTCGTCTTCCAACCTAACCTCGTCCAGAAACTAGTTGAGGATAACGACTTCTAAAGTCCGAACACCCGATAAGGTGACCTAAGCTATCGCTAAATGACCTGGGATACCAGCCTAATCTCCGTTCGACCGCCGAAGTATTCAAGCCCGAGATTAAAGGACGCGCAGCTGGCTGACCTAAGTCTTTTGTTGTGATCCCTCTCACTAGAGAAGAATCTAATAAGAAAAAATCAGCCATTTCTCTAACTTGCTGATGACGTGTCATGAAACTTCCTCCGGCCACATGCCATAAACCATATGCCCCTTTAAAACATAATTCGCTTAAACAACGAGCTAAATCAGGCCCGTAGGTCGGATTACCCCATTGATCACTAACAACGTTCACCGGTTTTCTTTGTAGCAAAGCATCGAGTGGCCACGTGATCATATTTGCCCGAGCGCTAGGCGTATAACCATATAGCCACATCGTACGAACAACTATACCGCGTTGAATATCTTCTAAAACAATACGTTCACTCTCTAACTTAAGCTCACCATAATGAGAAATTGGCCGGGGGGCGTGATTTTCGACGTAGGGTCCACAATCCCCATCAAAAACATAATCTGTCGACAAATGCAATAAACCTACGTCGTTAGCTCCACAAGCAGATGCTAAGTTATCTACAACTTCAACATTGGCACGCCGGGCTGCGACACGCTCCTCTTCACAAAGATCCACATTTGTAATTGCAGCAGTATTTATTACCCAATCAGGTTTTTCTGCAGCAATTTCAGTTTTTATCGCTGCTCTGTCATACAAATTGACAACTCGACAATTGATTCCTTCGACTATTCCAGTCGAGCGAGACCAAGGAACGATATCCCACGAACACGATAAACGCAATAGACAATTACCTAAAAAACCTGTAGCACCCGTTAAAATAATCTTCATAATTTCATCGTTTTAATTGATCTAAACGCAGATCTAATAATCCCCAAAGTGCCGCCTGTCGAATTTGTTCAGGATCATAATGGGCCGCAGAAATCATTTGCTCAGCACGAGACTTCTCTCCGTAGTTCCAATACCAAAATGCAGCAAAAACTAGACCTAGTTCATCCAAATCCATCTGGCTTTTTTCAATTCCTGTCTGTATAACTTGATTTGCCAATTGGCCCAACGAACTATTGTCGGACTGACTTGACCAAGCACTTAATGCAAGAGCAACCAAAGCCTGGTCTGTCGGTAACCTGAATGCACCATCTCTATTACATACATGCCTGACACCACCACTGCCATCAACACACTCATTCAAAATGTACTCAATCCCTTCGGAAGCCAATTTATATGCCAACGCACTATTCGTTCTTTCAAAAATCTCAATAAGCCGAACAAGCAGGCTGGCCATCCGGTCGACATATACATTGGGATCCGTCCACCATTCACCATCAACACGTAGTAATTGGCGTCCATAAAGCGCACCGGTGGTAGAATCAGCGATAGATTTGTTTATATAGGAAACCCACTTTTCAATCAATTCCCACCGCTCCATCTCGATCAAGAGACCTATTATTTCTGCCTGATCAAGTAAGTCTCTCTCGGGTGCAGGATGGTTCCAATCTGGTGAATACGAGAAAAGCCTAAAACTTCCATCCTCCCATAGTGGGGACGCAATTAAGACTTCGACAGTTTCTTCAACAAATGCAATTGCATCTGGATTACCGGTTTGCCAAAGAAAACGAAGAGCCGTAGCATGTAAAAACTTTTGAGGTCCAAACAGGCCTTTCTCCTTCCAGTCAAAAGAAGCCATCAAATATTGCTGCAATTCGGTAGTCGAATATCTTGTAAAAACCACCTTTGCTTCTTGATTCACCTTAGTTAAAAGACGTTTTCTTTCTTTTTTAAACACACTGTGCATGCGCAACAAATATTGCTCTACATTATTAGGTGGAATATCAACAGCTCTGGCGAATACGCGACCATCTGGCAAAGCATTAATCAAAGCCGGGCAGCCTGCAACTGATAACCTTGCTACCCAATCTGGATGAACAAAAGGATGAATGCGTACGGACACAAAACTCTTTTCAATAAGCGCACGAACCAACAAAGACGGGTTTTTAAACAGTCCATCACATCCTGGTGCGGCAATATAATACAGCAAGGGTTTACCCTCTTCTTTAGCAACATCCAAACCCTCCTGCCAAGTTAACCACGTCAAATTAAAATCTTGAGACGGCCAAACGGAAGATTTTACGGCACGCCTCTCGGACAATTTAACGGGAATATCGGGGGTAGCAACTTGCTCATTACAAGCCCACATCCAGGAACAACATAGCAAAAGACCTGCCGAAACATTTGGGCGCCGACACGCCATTGCTGCGCGCATAAAAACCCATCTCTTTTATGTACAATTATTGGTAGGATTTAGGGTAGCCTAATCTAATTTTCTACTTCTTTTCAGTCAAGCTCAAGGGGAGCTTTCGCAAGAACAACAAACACTTATATTTTAGGCTCATCATACGAACCGTTAAAAATTTAAAGGAACAGAAATGAAACCTACAGATAACCGAAAATTAGGAAGTAGTGACTTATCCGTCACGCGGCTCGGTTTAGGTTGTGCTGCTATTGGTGGTTTATATGGTGACATAAGCGATAATCAAGCAACCAGAGTCGTAAAGAGAGCCCTAGATTTGGGATTAAATTTGTTTGACACGGCTCCATTGTACGGACTAGGTAAAAGTGAACAACGTTTAGGAGAAGGTTTAAAAAACGTGGCCAGAGATAGCTACATCTTAGCTTCGAAAGTCGGCCGCATTTTAGAGCCCAATAACGGTCAAAACAGTGACAGCATATTCGAAAATGAACCTCCTCTTAAAATCAAATTTGATTATAGCTACGATGGGATAATGCGATCTCTTGATTCAAGCATGGAAAGGTTAGGAGTAAATCGTATTGACATCGTACACATCCATGACCCTGACGATCATTGGCAAGAAGCTATAGAAGGTGCTTATCCCGCTTTAGAAAAATTACGATCTGAGGGCACAATCAGTGCGGTAAGTGCTGGCATGAATCAATGGCAAATGCTATCTCGTTTCGCGCAAGAAGGTGATTTTGACTGTTTCCTACTAGCAGGAAGATATAGCCTGCTTGATCAAACCGCCGTGCATGAATTGTTGCCGATCTGTCTTGAAAAAAACATTGGAATTATGGCAGGTGGCACTTACAATAGCGGTATCTTGGCCAAAGGTGCGCGACCAGGTGCCACCTACAACTATTCTGAAGCACCAACTGATATTGTCCAAAAAGCAAGGGCCATCGAAGCCGTTGCTGCAAGGCATAGTGTCAATATAAAAGCGGCTGCATCGCAATTTGTATTTGCACACCCAGCCATCACATGCATTATTCCAGGCACAAGACAACCCGAACGCGTTGAAGAAAACTTTAACCTGATAACTGAAAGTATACCGACCGACTTTTGGCAGGAGCTACGTTCTGAAAACCTGTTAGACCCAGCTGCCCCACTTCCTACATAGAAACATTGATATTTACTCAATATCCAAATATTGTAACACATAAGTCCCTCTACTTGTATCTGACCACACTACTTCGAAATGGTCTCGATGCTCTTGCACCGTAGGAACTAAATATTGTGACGTCTGTGGAAAGCCAAGGTGTTCCACTACAATATAGTCTGCGCTTTTGCGTTCCAAATAAGACAGAACCTCAGACGTATCCTCAAAGGGAAACACAAAATTGATCGATTTAAGACCGGACACGACATACATCCAATAAGGCTTCCTACATACAACCAAAGCCTCATCTGTGGCATGCTCATCAAGCCATTTGCCAGCAGAGAAGTAACCTTCCCAGGCAGGCGGGTAATCTAACCGAGCGTACTCTGATAGATTCAAGACGCCTGGGAACTGTCCGACAATTAAGCTGAGAGACAAAGCCCAAATAAATATTCTGCCTGTCCACGGCCCACCCCCACGCTTGAAAAATTCCACCAAATCGATAGCGCACCTTGCGGAAAAATAAACTAAAAACGGTACGACTCCGATTAAGAAGCGCGTGTCCACCCATGGCCACAGAATAGCAATACCTAAGACGTTAGCGACGTAAAGAACCCAAAAGATATCACGTCGGAATTTAAAGGCCATCCATATGGTATAAATAGCAATGATTAAAATGAAAATAGAGACCGGCCCAATCTCGTTTCCACCGTAAGTGAAGGGCCAAAGCAAACGAGGTAAATGTATATTAAGGTAAAGTAGGCCATTTTCAGTAATACGTTCCAGCAATTCGGTTAACCCCACAAAACCTCTGTCAGGATAATAGGGGTTTACCATTATTAATTGCTGCAAATAGACCGATTTTTCACCCACCATATTATTACGGATTGTCCATGGTAGCCAAGTAGCAAAACATGCGAAAATAAAAAAAAGACCTCGTTTTATATCACGAAGAGTCAAAAGATAGATAAAAAACGAAATAATGAGGGCAACACCTGCACTGCGTATGTAGTAGGCCCCCATCACACACAAGATGCCAAATAAAAATGTCCTATTATGCCGGATACCTGGCTGACTAATCCCACGCTCCAAAAATAGCACAGCAAGCAGAGATACTGTTAAGTAGGGAACCTCTGACATAACCTGATGACTAAAGTGAAGCAATATCGGGCCAAACGAATTGACGCCCTCTGCATCAGTCGTTAAATAACTCTTCCCAGCTGTGATACTAATGAGAGCAATGGCCAACGAGGGAACCAACTCGAGTCGGGTTCGCAAAATTAAATACAGCATGCTCATCCCAACTGAGAAAATGATCAACACCAACATCTTCATTGGGATCCACTCACCGGGAAACAACCACTCCATTGGTAGAAGTAAAAGGGGAAACCCAAACGGATACTTTGTAGCGGGAACCGGATCTGGAAGGTTTAAATACTGTAGACCTTGTTCTTCAACCAAACTTCGAGCAAGCGTAATGAATTCTGCATTGTCTCCGCTCAACGACAGCTTTGAATCAAAGACCCACAGACCAAGAAAAAAAGTAAGTAATCCGACAAGAAAACAAACTATTCGACGGCCCTTAATAGTGTCGCCATAATGATTAAGCTGGACAAATACTTCATGAATATAAGATACGGACCCAAACAAATTTCTATTTGGTCCTTTTTCGGGCCCAAGGGAAGTATCATCCCGCTTCCTTCTTTTCCTATTTCGAGCCATCTACAACACTCCTACAAAACAACTTTTGTGGATTAGCGTGCAAAAAACTCCTCCGCGTCATCCCTCGGTTCAAATCCTAAGTTGATTTTTGTCTCTTCTAGATCAAAAACACGCCTGCCATTATTACTCACAACATAAGCTATCAGAAAACGCGACTCGACTTCCAGTGCTCGAATATGAGCCTGAACACAGTCACGCTGACTTAGAAACATAGCACGCATATAATCCTCTGAAGGTGTACCACGCATAACCGTGGGGTCATCTTGTTTAATCGTCCATCCTATGCGTAGACTGATAAATTCCAAGCCCCATTTCTCACTGTATAATTTTCCTAAGTGTTCGCCAAAAAGTTTAGAGACAGCGTATAAAGAGTCTGGGTTCGGCTGATCGCTTAATTTCATACGAACAAATTTTGCAGGATCAAGCGTCTCGGGAGTGGTGAGTATCGAGTTCCCATGCATGGTATGATTTGTTGACGCAAAGACGAGACGTTTCACGTTTGACCGCACGCATTCTTCCACTACCTGATACATTGCTTCGACATTATGTTGACGAACACTTTCCCAAGAAGCCATTGGACTAGGATCAGCTGCTAAGTGAATCACAGCTTCTAGACCTTCGAACGAACCTGTCACCTCTTCAGCACAATCAAAATTCACAATATTTGTAGGAAAATCTACCTCACGACGAGAGAATGCAGTCAAATCATAACCGGATTTTAGTCCGTCCAACAACACCCTTCCAATAGTACCATTAGATCCGGTAATGCCAACACGCTGTTTTTCTACCATAAATACTACCTCAAAAAATGATTCTATTGCTATTCAAATTAAATATAGGTCAAAAAAATAAATGGGAAGTCTGATTTAGAAAAAAACCTTTTTCGCTGTGTTTCGTAAGATCTGATCTCGATCGGATGACGATAAAAAAGCCAAATGACGATCTATCAGAGAGAAACTGTCTCCGTAATTATGCTCTCCAGCCACTTGATAGGGACAATCACTTCCCCACATCAAACGCTCAGGTCCGAAAGCATTGTACACTCGCTCTATCAAAAAAGCGAGGTCTCTATAAGGACTTGATTTCTGTCCGAGAGCATAAAAAGCCGAGACTTTAACATAGATTTTTGGATATTCGGCCAACGAACATAGCTGGGCTATATGCTCTTCTTTGATGGTTCCGTCGACGCCAATCCGGCAGAGATGGTCCACGACTACGGTCGTATCAGGGAACCGACCACACATTATCTTTAGTGCGGGTAAATTCTCAATATCAATAAGCGGACATATGGCCACTTGTTCGTCTGCAGCGCAACAAAACATCCGACCATATCCGGGGCTGTCTAACCAGCCTATATGCGATTCTGAGGGTTGTATCCTAAAACCACGAACACCTTCACTAATAAGTTCGCGCATCGCCAAATCAGGCCGTGTTTCATTCGAATCCACAACCGCAATTCCCGAAAAAATGCCTTCATATTCTTTCATCACATCCAACATGTACGAGTTGTCGTATCCATAATAACTCATTTGAACCAAAACGATACCTGAAATTCCGTGTGGCTCAGCGTGTTTTAATATTTCATCAGGAAGAAATGCTAAAGGTCTGAGATCTGTTACACTATAATTTTGAGAAATTGGATAGCGCGTAATGTTTTCTGTCCAAACATGAACGTGCGCATCAATAAAATTCATTGAGAGTTTCTGAAAGAATTCAAAACAAATAATTTTGCGACGGTACACATATCAACTTGCGATAGTTTCAACCGAAATCCGCCTACCGGTTTTGTGCGATTCAAAAGCCGCATCAACCACAGCCTGTACACGAAATCCTGTAATACCGTCGCAGATCGGTCTCTTCCCCTCACTGGCTGACGTTACAAAATCGTCAATCATCGGCAAATCAAAATAAGGAGCCGTTAAAGGATCAACATAAACTCGTTCGATCCCTATTTCATCTTCGAGTTTTATCGTTGACTGGCCAAATTCTAGTGCATCAATCATTATCCGACCTTCCGTTCCATCTACTTGCACCATGTCTCGGCGTGGACGAGAGCATAGTAATGTAGAATGTAACCCGACAATACCATTGGCGAATTGCAAGACAACTACATCAGCATCATCAACGGGCCATTCATGCTCAACCGTCTCTACCAAAGCACTTACGGTCTTGGGCTCTGCGTTCGCCAAATTAATTAATACCTCTAAACGGTGAACGGCCATTTCCATCATCGCTCCGCCAATCCCCTTAGATACACGCCACTCTCCGGGTTCGACACTAGACCATCCACTGTAATGCGTACGCACCCCAACGACCCTTCCTATTCTGCCGTTTGCAATAAGATCCTGCGCCTTAACAATTTGCGGAAAAAGACGGCGACGATAAGCAACGCCAAGCGTAACGTTGTTCGCTTCACAGGCCTGGATCATTCTTTTGCATTCCATCCGGTCGTGCGCCATAGGTTTTTCACATAATACATGAAGACCTGCTTCGGCCGCTTTTAAGGTGTAATCGCAATGAAAGTCTGTTGGCGTTGAGATAATTACGGCATCTAACTCTTTGTCATTCACTAGCTCATCAGCCGACGCATACGCCTTACAGCCACCAAACCGACTCGCAAACGATCGAGCTCCTCCATAATCTCGACGGCAAACCGCTTCCAATTTCGCTGTTTCTGACTTTATCAAACTGGGAGCAAACGAGTTTTCGGCAATATCACCACAACCAATAATACCAAATTTCATTTTTTTCAATCCAACCTCACACATAGTTCAGGGTTTATACAGGGTGGATTTCTGGCCATTCAAGTTCGAAACCATCATCCAGCATTTGCCTCTGAAGATCATGAAGCAATCCGGTGTTTTCACATATCTGTTGGGGCGAATAGTCGCCATCAATACAAAATGAAGCTATTAATCCAGTTGCTTCGCCGATGTTCCATTCTACTGGATGGAGACGATAGCAACCGTTCGTGATGTGCGTTGTACCTATATTTTTGCAAGCGGGCAGAACATTCCTCACTCGTTCAGGGACAAGGGCCGACAAAGGAATTTGAAAAGGGATAGATGCAACATCGATGTAATTGTCGCGCCCTGTACTCGGATGCAAATCAATTCTATAACAACCGATACCGACACTATCATCAAACGATTCGGCCTTATTTGATCCACGAGCCTCAAGCCCAACGTGCTCTTCCGTAACTGTTAAAAGTGCCCGTATGCGCCGAGATTCTCGAATGTAGGGCGCCTTGGCAAAACCATCTCTCGTGCCCAACACATTGGGACAAAGATACAACCCCGGAAAACCCTCTCCTCCATCAGGCCGAGGAGCTTCCGTTTGCATCCAGTAAAATAAGCTCCTGGACATCTCTCTAGCCGACATGAGATGATCACAAGCCTCCTCTCGACTTGCGTCTATGACATTACCTTCGATGTAATCATTTTGAGGCCAGTTAACCAATACCACCTCATTAGGTTCGGAACCTTCTGCATATCCAGACCGTCCAATAAGACGCCGATAACGCCAAAAAGATCCGTCACCATTCATAGGGTCAAAGCTCGCGGTGATCGGTTCGAGCGAAATGGGGTTGGTATATGTCCAATCAAACATTTTTCCAGGCCACGCTGGAGTTAAATTAGGGTCGTATGATTTCCAATATTCATAATTATCCGGGCGATCGATAGTATGATCACTGTTGGGATCATAACCCATAGCAAAACACCACGTAAGCGCCTGTACATTATCCTCATCTCCTACCGGGGCAGCATGCAATTCACCGGTTTGACGCTGGGATTCAGCGCCCGTGAAATATTCTACACCTGCCAATTTTATGCCGTCACCTAGCTCTGTCGCATCAAGAAAATAATCAGCATAAATAATCTCTTCATCTCCGTTACCCAGATTGGAAATCTTGGCACATCGAGCTTTGTCACCATCCATTTCAATACCCGAAAGACGCGTTGTCAAACGAACATCCAATAAGCCTTTAGAAACAGGGTAAGACATCATACTCTCCAAAGCAGAAAGATATACACGTGGTTCGGCACAGAGACGAGAAACGCTTCCGTCTCCGGGATTGAATTGCGTCTCTATTCTAGCTTTGTTGTTGAGAGGATAAAAGGCCTGGTAAAATTCTCTTACCCGCCGGCGAAATTCCCTATATCTGCCTGTGCATCCAAACGACTCAATCCAAGGATGTTCGTCAGGGGGAACCCCCTGTGAAGTCAACTGGCCACCAAGCCAGTCCGTCTCTTCGGTGATGATTACTTTCTTCCCGTGAGAAGTGGCAGCCAATGCAGCGGCAACGGCACCCGTTCCTCCTCCGAGGATCGCAATATCAGCCTTTGTCTCTATCAAGAAACTTCCTCATTACGAGTTCCACTTTTGTACAAAAAGTAATTTTGGCGAAACATTACCCGTTTAAAACTCTGTTTTAAAATATGCCCCAAAACGATTTACTGTCACATTGTAATCTGAAAAAACAATACTGCGTCGATAATCGATACCAAGAATAAAATGATTATTCAACATAATTCCCGCATTAATTCCGGGGATAATAGCAAATTCTGTATCTAATTCATTTCGTTTGATTAATTCGCTACCCAACGAAAATCCTAACTTTATATCTGGCATTCCAACGGCGGGCCTTTCTCGGGTCACCCCAAACCCATAAAAATCGCTGTTTTGCTGTTCAATTCGGCTATACCCAATATAAAAATCAAAAAAATCTAACTTGTATCCTATCTTGAAACCGTAATACAGGTCCGTTACCTCCTCTTTTAGCATAGATTTACTTTCTGAATTAACTCTGCCCGAACCCAAAGAAGCCTGAAAACTCCAAGAATTTTTCGCAACAGCAAACGGGTAACCACCCCGCCCAAATTCGCTTTCCTCAACACCGTCCGTGCGGCCTGGTTCCTGTGCATAGTTTGAAGCGCCAAAAGTAATAATAAAAACAAATATACGAGTTAACATAATTGTTAAATCTCCTAAAATCCGACACTGCGTTTCTTAAAATGTTTAGAAATCTCCTTATGGTCGGTCCAAAGAATTTCTGTGGTGGCAATGTCTGTCAACTCAAAAGTCGCCTTATAGTAAACAACTTTATCTCGTCCCACTTCCTGCGATGTCGACGTAATTACTCCTCCCATTAGGTAACGCGCCCCCCGTTGATTACCTAGCCCTTGCGCTTCATCAGATAACACATAACCCGAACTCTGGTAATCATATTCTTCAGCTATTTCCTTCCTCGCTTTTTTATCTAAAAAAGTGCATTTACCACTTGTAATCAAAGATGTTTTAACATGATCATATAGTGACTCTAAATCAATGTGTTCGGCAGTTCGATTTCTCGGCATCTCAAGGATAACTACCGGCTTCTCCATTTCACGTTCATCTATCCATGTACCCAATGAGCCAACCATTTTTTTTGCAATTAATTGCATATCATTCTGATTCCACTTATCGTCGAGCATAGAAATTTCGTTGGGATCCCTATACTCACCGCGAGTGAAGGCCATCGGACCTCCACATGCAGAAAACATCAACAATCCATAGGTAGCTATACCTAAGAAAGAAAGTTTCATGGCCCTCTCCTCATTTGTAGAAATTAGGCGCAAGCGCGCATTAGTTCCATTCACAATCGAAATAAGCTCCTTTCCAATGCCACCGGTCAAAAAAAACTGCATCCTGCCTATATCGAACCTTCAAATTACAAGAAGCCAGAGAGGAACTCACTGGATAATCAATAGAAAAAGATTCAATGTTTTTCTCCACAGACAGATCGTTCGAAGAATAAATATCGGGACGCATCGAAGTAAATACGATCGCTTTACGGTTACCATGCGTCTTCAGCGGTATTTCTGTTGTAAAAGAGACTCTTCTTCTTTTTATAGACAACAACGGATTGCCGCTGTCAGTGAAAGTATCTACCTGCCATTCACCGATTAAAATTTCGGCTATATTACCGACAAACACCCTTTCTCTTTTCCCATCCGGAATAATCAGATAGAAATAATTCTCTTGAGTACTGCCCCCAAAGGTATCTCGTCCAACATTTCCAAAAAAGTCGATGTCTATCTTTAAATTTAAGTGCCTATTTGGAGGTAACGCATGAAGAGACACGGCGGCTAACACTTCTTCAGAAAGACCTTTCTCTTTTAACGTTATAAGCGATTGAACCGACGCGTCACAGGAACAACGACGTTCCTCTAACATCTTGATTATAGTGGAGTCATTAAACCCCTTTAAACTCAGCGATTTTAGGTCTCTCAAATTCAGCGGCAACTGTTGAGACCTTTGGTAGATCTCAGGCAAATCTGTTCCGTCCCATTCAACAATATTTATTGCTTTATCCAAGAACTTCGCATCTTCTATTTTATTAGTAAATTGTTGTGCATAGATCTCGCCAAATGCTATCACTACAAGAAAAATTATGCCTAATTTTCTATCCATTTTTTACCCCTCGCTCACAAGAAGATACGAAGATTGACAAATGCCTTACTCCCCGTCGATAATTGATCCGGCGAAACTTCTTTAACCTTTACCACGTGACCATTCGAATCTAATAATTCGACTTTCAATGTAGAAGATTTCGTATGAACTGGTAAACGTGCAACATGAATCTGCCCAGGCAAAGACAACCAATTTCGGGTATCCGCCGCTTCGGTGCTACTTCCGAAAATATTGAATACCCACCCAGACAGTGCCCCCACGCCCCTACGAACATCATCGTTTTTACTTTCATGGTCACCTGACTCGACAATTGCCCTTTCTATCGCTTTTGATGCCATATATTTCGAAATGTTACGCGCAATAGTCCTCAGTAGAATGTGGTCATACTTCTCAATTAAGGCCTTTTTTGCAATAGCTTCTAAATCTTCCACGATTACTCCGTGATAACTTTGCTTACCATTGCGAACACGCACGGAAAGCGGCGGTGAAATACGATCGTGATATTCAGGTAATGCGACACGCAACCAGTAGTCTATAGAAGATCTACGGTATGTACGGGGGTATCTGTATCTCGACCTCGCCCGATCAGAGACCGTCCAAACTGGTAAATCTCTATCGTCTTCGTATATGGGCAACTCAAATTCTATCTGGCGCTTTCGTGGAACAAATCCAACCTCAACAAACACAACAATTTCATCAATAGCAGGGTTCCGAGTTTCTTCATCCTTAACTGAATAACGGTTTTCATAATCAACAACATCATCTTTATAACCCAAACGTTCCGCTATACGAACCAAGTCGAGAATTAGCATTCTCGGCATTTGCGTGTTAAAAGAGGTGGCATAAGCTTTATAACCTTTTTCGGCGAGGCGGTAGGAAACATAAGCGTCGTTCCACTCCCCTTCAGCCTCAAAAAACATTCCCGTCATATATTGTAAGAATGCATCATTTCTATAACTAAGCTCGTATTCACTCCCCTTCGAATACTTAGCCAATTTTAAGTTTGCTTTTCTGCATTCTACGAGCACAGATTGTCTATCTCCTAACCTTTCGTAGTTCATCGCACGATAGTAGTGAATCATGACCCGTTCAAATTCCTCGCCACGATAAGCTATTATAGCGTCGTTAGTTAATAATGAAGCAACAGACCGCGACAACGATTTTGTATAGAGACGATCAACTATTTTCTCTGCCCGTTCGAATTCTTGATTAGACTTATGATACTCTCCCTGATAATGAAGAATGAGACCACGTTCCAAACGATAAAGCAGTTTGTTGGTCAGACCGTCAGGCTTTTCGATTTTTGCGAGAGCACCATCATAATCTTCTCTCGCTAACCGATTCAACGACGGAGCCAAATAACTCGAATAAGAAGCAGCACAACCATTAAAAAGCAAAGCTACCACGCAGCATAAAGCTATGAGCACTACACTCCCCCAACACGCGTAAGCGTAAAAGGTACTCTATTGTTTAAATCGGACGCTACAAACATCGCTTTGTTCCCTTAGAAATGCTGATAATCGATATCCTAATATTTTTGACACAGAATCTGTGTCTGTGATTTTTGTACCCATTTTAAGTCCCTACTCCAAGAAAACATTGCCCCATCCCATCTTCAACCCTAAAATAGAAAACGAAAACCAACCCATTAAGAATAGCTATCGGATAAACATGAGAAAACCTAACGTAGTCGTAGTTGGCTTCGGATTCGCTGGTCGATGTTTCCACGCCTACCTTGTAAACTTAACCCAAGAATTAAATTTATACGGGATTCTCACAAGCCGAAGTGAGGGCCGAGAAATCGCAAAGGCCAGCTACAAAAATCTCAAAACGTATGAATTTTATGATGACGTGCTAACAGATACGAACGTCGACCTCGTTGTACTGGCAACGCCCAATGATTTACACGCAAACCAGGCCATCCGAGCCATTGAATGTGGCAAACACGTAGTTACCGACAAACCAATGTGTCTTTCTTTAGCAGAAGCTGACGCGATGATAGAAACAAGCCGAAGACATGATCGACTGTTAAGCGTATTCCAAAACAGACGCTGGGACGGAGATTTCCTAACCATCAAACAAGCAGTTTCCTCCGGCATGCTGGGAAAGCCGTACTTGTTCGAACTTTTCTGGGGACAATACGGCGAGCCAAGTGGTTGGCGCAGCCAAGCTTCCCACGGAGGAGGCAAATTCTTCGATTTAGGGGCGCACTTAGTAGATCAAGTATTGCAACTTGTAGACACCCAAGCTAAATATGTCCAAGCAAATTTTCATTCGCCGGACACATGGAACCTGGATGTCGAGGCACATGCTACCGCAACAATAATATTTTCAAACGGCGTTGAGGCGCGCGTCGAGACGTCCTCGCTTGCTAAATCACCAAAACCACGTTGGCGGATTTTCGGAACATTAGGAACATTGACTAAAGAGGGAATCGACCCGCAGGAACAAGCCATGATCACTGGCAACATTGACGAGGCAACAGAAAACCCCCAGCATCGGGCTGTTATACACGCAAATTCTACAGAGCCGAATTCTGAGATGATTATAGAAACTGTTCCAGGCAGATGGCGCTCTTTTTATGAAAATATTGCTATAGCTATTGAGGATCGAAACAAATTAGAGGTCACACCAGAGAGCAGCAGAAAAACGATGGCTGTAATTGAAGCAGCCCGAAGATCCGCCTCAACAGGGGAAACTATCGAACTCACATGAAGTTAAAACCAGGAGATTACGGCAAAGAAACATCTTTTGAAGTACGGAATTTTGACATAGACATGTGCGCCGAGGAATATAATAAACTCGAAAAGCACCCACTCTATTTGATATTAGATAACCTCCGAAGCGCCTTTAACGTAGGGTCTATTTTCAGGTCTGCAGATGCAGCAAGATTAGCTGGAATTTATACTTGCGGCTATACGGCTCACCCACCCCATAAAAAACTAGATAAAACTGCCCTAGGTACACTTGGGTTTGTCCCTACTAAACATTTCGATACCACAGAAGAGGCTTTAGCACATTTAGCCACTAAAGAAATCACTGTGTGGGCATTAGAGACCACGTCCCATAGCGTCGATTATACAAAGGTGAATTACCCCAAACCATTAGCTATAGTTTTAGGAAACGAGGCCTTGGGCATCGAGCGAAGTATATTGGGAAAATGTCAAAAATTACTTCAAATTCCTATGTATGGTTACAAAAATTCTCTTAATGTCGCTAATGCTGCTTCTATTGCTACTTTTGAAGTGTTGCGACAATGGGCTGTCGACAGCAAAGTTACCATCCCTACGGCTACCTCGTAGACTTTTTCTTTTTAGTTCAATTGAAATCTTATTGCAAATGAAAAATGACTAAAAACAATTCATTCGGCCAAATAGTCATACGGCACATCTAAAAAACGTTCTGCTTTACTATGCAAATTTGAATGCGAGGGTAACTCCAACACGCGCCTATAAAAACCGAGAGCCTCCTGCCTCTGCGAATGACGGTCAGCCATCATACCAAGATTTAGATTTGCCAAGGAGGCAAAGGCCGCATCTCTTGTCCGCAGAGGGGCCGGCAACAACCCCTCGACAAGCAGGAAATGATCCCGAGCATCCCCCCAATTCGATCTAAAATAGGCCAAACGCCCGAGGTAATAATGGGACTCAATCTCACCATGAACGTGGTATCCCATCTCACCAGAGCCTACGCGCTCTATATAATCAGTATATAATTGGGCACCGCGTTGCCACTGTCCGACCTCAACCAAGTTCCGTGCCAAATAACGATGATAAAGAGCATTATTTGAATACTGGTTATACAGTGATTCTAAATAAGGCAATGAGGAATGAAAATCATCTTCAAAAACACGATAAATTTGGGCCAAAAAATAGGCCGCCTCAGCCCTCGCATACCGCCCTTTGCGCGCGGCTTCCTTAAGTTGATCTAATCCTGTCGCTCGGTCGCCGTCGGGCAAAAAAAACATGATTGGGCGCAATATTTTGTGACGCCTGGGCATAACATCTGCAAAATAATTGTAAAGCCCTTGGCCAAATAAAATATCTTTATTGGTAGCCTCCATTTCTCGACTCTTATTAAGCAGGGGCAAAGCACGCAAACCATCCCGAGCAGCCCCCAAATAATCTCCGCGATCTCCGCGAAGCCTCCCTCGAAAACCCAACGCGCCACCCTTAAACAGAATCGAATCAAAATCAAAGGGATCCTTTTTCAGACGAACGTCACAAACTTCTATGCAGCGTTCCAATAAAGTGTAAAACTCTTTGTCTTTAGACTCATCCTCCAAATCAATTAAAACTCGCCACCATGCCACCATCGCTCTAAAAAAATAACCCAGTGGGTTCTCGGGGTCGGATTCAATGATTTTCAAAAAATGGCTGTCAGCAGTTTCAAATTGTAAACCATAAATCATATCGATCCCTGATTGAATCCGCGCATCGTAACCACGCAGCGTATAAACGTCCGGTTTGGCCTCACTCGTTATTAATAAAAAAAATATCAACGAAAGATATGTAACAAAGCCCATTTGTATTCTTTCAATAAACGTGCAAAACCTTAGACACGATCGTAGCTTTAACATTAATTTTGACTCATCTTTTCTAATAATCTTAGAACGTACTTTAAAAGGACCATCTAATGGATTCATTTGACGTTGCAGTTATCGGCGGAGGTTCAGCTGGTTACGCTGCCGCACGAACAGCACATGAGGCCGGCGCCCGGGTTGCTATTATTGACCGGGGACCGCTCGGTGGACTTTGTATTCTCCGAGGCTGTATGCCTAGCAAAGCAATTCTACGTAGCGCCGAAATACTATCTTACATGCGCCGCGGAAAAGAATTTGGTTTGTCAAATGTTGTTCCGCAAGCCGACTTAAATGCCATCATGAATCGAAAAAATAGTCTCATCAATGACTTTGCAGAATATCGAATAAAACAACTAAAAGATAATCGCTTCAGGCTGTATGAGTCCGGCGCCTCATTTTTGTCACCGACTAAGCTAAAGGTCGGCGATGTGACTCTCACCGCTTCCCAAACTATTATTGCAACGGGATCCAGCATTCAATCCATTAGCATACCAGGCCTTGAAGAGGCGGGGTATATTACCAGCGATGAGGCACTAGAACTACGTCTCCCCCCTAAATCTATGTTGGTTTTGGGAGGAGGCCCTACCGCTCTCGAATTAGCACAATTTTATTCGCGCATCGGAACCAAGGTTACTCTAATACAACGCAGCGACCACGTCCTCTCGTCTGGAGACAAAGACTTGGCTTTACCATTAGAGAAACAATTACGCTACGAAGGAATGGAGATCTTTACTGGATGCCAGATCAAAAAAATTGAGCAAGAAAAAAAAATCCGTGTCGCCCACTTTACGCAGTTTGGTCGATCCAAAAAAGTATCCGCTGAAGTCATCCTACTCGCCCTCGGCCGCCGACCTAACATCGACCAACTTGGTTTAGAAAATGCGGGCATTAAGATTGAGAATGGAAAAATTATTGTCGACACAGAAATGCGCACCAGTCAACCAAACGTTTTTGCTGTAGGTGACGTCAACGGTCTTCATGAGGTTGTGCACGAGGCCGTTAAGCAAGGTGAAATCGCAGGATACAACTCAATGCAAAAAAGGGGAAATGCCCGGACCATTGATACCAACCTACCTATTCAGGTAACATTTACAAGCCCACAAATAGCCAGCGTGGGGTTAAGCGAAAAGGATTGCATCGCAAACGAGACACCTTATTTAAGGGCTACTTACCCCTTCGATGATCACGGAAAGTCAATGTGCCTAGGAGAAACAAACGGACACGTCAAACTGCTTTGTTGCAAAGATACGGGTCAGATAATAGGCGCTCACATCGTTGGCCCTGAAGCCAGTGAAATCATTCATGAACTCGTTGCCGTTATGTATTTTCATGGCACCGCACACGATATTTTACGAATACCACACTACCACCCGACTTTAGCCGAAATCCTAACCTATCCCGCCGAAGATATCATCGAGCAACTCAACAACTAATCTAATTTGCTGCTAACAACTAATCTAATTTGCTGCTATTTGTGGAGAGATGAATATAACAAATAAACTCTAATCATAATACTCTTGACCCAAGTGAGTAATTAATTCCTCACCCATCATAAAACGAAGAGTGTTTTTCAATTTCATTAATTGAATAAAGATATCATGCTCAGGATATAGGTCAGGGGCTACCTGCGGGCTCTTGAAATAAAAAGAAAGCCATTCTTGAATTCCGCTCATGCCGGCTCGATGAGCTAAATCAGTAAAAAGCACCAAATCGAGTACAAGAGGAGCTGCCAGAATACTATCGCGGCATAAAAAATCAACCTTTATCTGCATGGGATAACCAAGCCAACCAAAAATATCAATATTATCCCATCCCTCTTTCTCGTCGCCACGCGGTGGATAATAATTTATTCGTACCTTGTGGTAAATATCCCCGTAAAGCTCCCGATAAAGTTCAGGCTGGAGTATATACTCCAACACATCGAGCTTACTAACTTCCTTCGTCTTGAAAGAATATGGATCGTCTAGAACTTCTCCATCACGGTTACCAAGAATATTAGTAGAAAACCATCCCCTAACTCCCAACATCCGAGATTTCAAGCCCGGCGCCAATATAGTCTTCATCAGTGTCTGTCCGGTTTTAAAATCTTTACCCCCTATCGGAAGCCCTTGTTGTTTGGCTAACTCTACCATAGCAGGAACATCAACCGTCAAATTAGGCGCACCATTAAGAAATGGAACACCTTCCTGCAGAGCTGCATATGCATATATCATACTAGGTGCAACAGAGCGATGATTTTCTTTAATTGCTTTCTCTAATCGCTCTAAGTCAGAATGTATGTCGTCCGGCTCAAGATAAATTTCTGTACTACCGCACCAAATCATAACTAACCGGTCAACGTTATTTTCCTGCTTGAAACGTTGGATATCTTCCCTCACCTCAAGCACCATACTCCATTTATCTTTTCCTGATTTCACATGGGACCCTTCCAATCGCCGCACGTAATCTCGGTCAAAAACAGCCTTCATTGGCTTAACTGCGCGAAGGCGATCTTCGATCCCGTCTAAAACACCCTTTTCCAAGACACCAGCATGTGTGGCTGCCTCAAAAGCATCGTCTGGAAATACATCCCAACCGCCAAAGACCAAATCATCCAACTGTGCCAAAGGAACAAATTCATTAATAAGCGGCGATCTGGCTTCCGTTCGTTTGCCCAATCTAATAGTGCCCATTTGGGTTAACGAACCAATGGGCTTGCCTAAACCTGCTTTTATTGCCTCAACCCCTGCTATCACCGTGGTAGCTACTGCACCCATGCCGGGCATTAAAATGCCCAACTTGCCCTCAGCGGATTTAATGATTTTAGGATCACTCATTTTCAAGTTACGCTCCTGTCAAAGAAAGTTTGCAACGCAATTTATAAAAAAAGGATACATTTAGTATTTGACAAATTAATCTTTACTATCGAATCTATAGATAATTTCTATGCCAATAGTAAAGGGAAATCATACAATCAAACACTCATCTTCCTCGCAAACTTTGAAATTGGGCAAACGGATCAAACTCTTTAGGCAGCCATACGACCATCCTCAGGTAACGACTTCAAATAATTTACGAGGGATGGCAACTCTTTGAAACGGTTTAATTCAGAACGAATTTTGGAAGCTCCTTTTATACCACGAAAATATCCTGCATAATGGCGCCGCATACTTATGAGTGCATATTTTTCACCATCGTAATCAACACAAAGAAAGAGATGCTTTAGACAAAGCTTTACTCGGTCTTGAAAAGTAGGATCCTTTAACAAGAGACCCGTGTCCATATAATGTCGAGCCTCTCGAAAAATCCACGGGTGGGCAATAGCTCTTCTACCGATCATAACGCCATCACAACCCGTAGAGGAAAAAGCCTGCTCAACGTCCTGCGAAGATCCAACATCGCCATTTAAGATTACAGGAATAGAAACTACTTCCTTAACCTTAGGAATCCACGAATAATCTACGGAACCTTTGTGACCTTGGGATCGAGTTCGACAGTGTAGGCTAAGAGCCTGGACGCCAAGATCTTCTAACATCTGCGCAACATCAACTATTTCGATACTATCGGCATCCCACCCCAGTCGAGTTTTAACTGTCACCGGAAGATGAGTTGCAGATACAACCCTTCGAACAACGTCACGCATCTTGGACAAATCCCGCAGCAATCCTGCCCCAGCTCCACGCAAGGCAACATTACTTACCCAGCAACCACAGTTTATATCAATCAGATCTGGATTTTGGGCCGTAGCAATTTCAGCAGCTCGTTCCATCGAAAACGATGTACCACCATATAACTGAATACCAAAGGGACGCTCCTCTTCACTAAAACGCAGCTTATTAAACGTTCGCCTGGGACCATCCGCAGATTCACGCAAAAGTCCCTCAGCATTGACAAACTCCGTATATACAACATCGGCACCCATTTCCTTACAAATCAATCGAAACGGTATTTCTGTTACGTCCTCCATTGGAGCCAAAAGCAAACGTGGTTGCGCAAAAATATCAGCAATATTCGTCAAATAAAAAACTCCATCCTAACCAAAAGATATATGAGTTAGCCTACTTCGTAGCTAAACTTAAATAAAAGCAGCTAAGACGCTATATTATGCAAAGCAGATTCAGTCATAACATATTGCACTTGAGCATCGTGTGCAGCTCGCGGCAAGGTATCAAAAAAATTTTCCGAAAAACATAGACCGACACTTTTTGACCGTAATTCAGGCAAAAAGCGGTCGTAGTAACCAGATCCATAACCGATCCTATTCCCTGATTGATCAAAAGCCAATCCGGGCACAATAACTAAATCAATTTCAGTCCAGTCTGTTTCCTTTTTTTCAGCTTCAAAAATCGGCTGAGGAATACCCCAGTATTCGTCAACAAGCTCTTCCAAACAGGAAATCTCCATGACTGAAATTGAATTTCGTCCCACGCTAATATTCCGTAGGGGCGTCCTACCTTTTAATCCAATCTGCGGGACAAACACACGCTTACCAGAGCTCAAACTATCCCTAATGATCGGTACAGTGTCGACCTCATTTCGTTTACCAGTGACGTAGATATGAACGCAACTTGCATCTTCCCAAACATCCCAACTCCGAATCTGTTGACAAATTATTGCACTATCCGCTATAACTCTCTCCCGAGAAAACTCCCGTTGCCCATATATCAGCTGTTTACGCAGATCTTCTTTATCTAAATTTGTCATCCGAGCAGGATAATTGAGATAAATTGCCGTGTCAAGTAAACTTGAACATCCTAAAGACTTAGCTGAGATTCTTGACGTATTTCAGCGACAGCTATAGATTTCAAAGAAAGTCGGTTAGACTCTATTCAAGACCCTTTCTCGTCCGAACTTACCCTAACAAATAACATGTGTCCCAACAAAACAGACAAAGAATGTCCCACCATCGAGCTGGAACAAGACTTAGACCCCAAAAAAGACGAGGAAATCCGCAAGAGACTATTGGCCGCTGGAAATTTACCCCAGCATATCGCAATTATTATGGATGGAGACCGCCGCTGGGCTGTTGAACGTAACCTTCCTAAAACAGAGGGTCACAAATATGGACGAGAATCTGTTCGCGATATTGTGCGCGCATGCGGTCAATTAGACATTAAGGTTTTAACCCTCTACACATTTTCTACCGAGAACTGGGCAAGACCAAAAACTGAAGTGACAACGCTAATGCGCTGGCTCCGCGAGAGCTTACTGAATGAGATTGCTGAATTACATCAAAACAATGTGCGTCTAAATGCGATTGGACGTGTGGATGGCTTGCCATCAGCAGTTCGGATCGCGTTAAATACTGCGTTAGAAAAGACAAAAGGAAATACTGGACTTACCCTTAACCTAGCTCTCAACTACGGGGGACGTAGTGAATTGGTAGACGCTTTTCGTTGCTTAGCTCACAAGGTGAAGTCGGGTAAGCTTGAAGCTGACGACATTGAAGAAAAGCACATCCAAGATTCGTTATATACTGCGGAACTACCCGACCCCGATCTTCTAATACGAACTAGTGGTGAAATGCGTCTAAGTAACTTTCTCCCATGGCAAATGGTGTATACCGAAATTTGCTTTATCTCTGATATCCATTGGCCGGATTTTCGTCGTGAGCATCTATACGAATCAATAGCTACTTTCCAACTCCGACAGAGGCGATTTGGTGGAGAATAAAACGCTGCAAGAACGACCCAAAAAAAATAACTCCAACTTAAAGCAGCGCTTGCTTTCTGCGGTAATACTTGGACCCTTACTAATATTCCTCGTAAAGGGCGGCAACTGGACCTTTTTACTGCTTATACTTGGGATAAGTGCAAGAAGTGCTTGGGAGTGGTGTCATATCTGCACGAAAGCAGGCTACAAACCAAACTGCCTACTCAGTGTCATACTGGCTACGGGGCTGGTATCTTGTATACATTGGATCGGGCCTCAAGTAATTTATGTGTACACTGTTGCTGCAACGGTGCTACTATTCTCATTTTCCTTGTGCAGAGGAACGAAAAATTACCTCTCAAATGCCGTACTTGGTATTGGGACGATGATGTATGCAGGCTTGCTGGGCAGTTCCCCCTTAGCCTTAATTAAACATGTCGGTGAGCTAAATAATTCCTACAATCTCATAATTGCACTATTTTTCTGTATCTGGCTTACGGACTCATTTGCCTATTTTTGTGGTCGCAAATGGGGCAACAAAAAGCTCGCACCGACCATCAGCCCAAACAAGACAATTGTGGGCCTTTTGGGTGGAATGATTGGTAGTGTCATCCCCTTTGGCTTTTATCCATACTTACCTGAATTTGCACCCTTGGTCTTGTTCGGTATGTTCATAATGGTAGGATTGGGAGGACAAATCGGTGATTTGGTCGAGTCAGCGATCAAACGCGACATGGGAAACATCAAAGATGCCCCACCGTTAATCCCTGGGCACGGTGGAATGTTGGACCGGTTTGATTCATATTTTTTTGCCTTTCCAATAGCATTTGTATATTTGAAAATCATCGCCCTTTTAGGCTTTTAGGATAGAGACCCAAATGGAAACCTTTTTATCATCCACCCCAGTAGCTTTAGTATTAACTCTGGGTATCCTCATTTTTGTTCATGAATTAGGACATTTTCTCGTAGCTAGGTGGTCCGGTATTCGCGTTGAGCGGTTTTCCATCGGCTTCGGACCAAAAATTGTGGCCCATACAATTGGAGAAACCGAGTACTGCATCTCTTGGATTCCATTGGGTGGTTACGTCAAAGTGGCGGGGATGGCCGATGTCGGCAGCGAAGAAACTACAGGCGAACCTTGGGAATACCCATCCAAACCTGTGTGGGTTCGTATGGCAGTAATCGGTGCAGGACCTTTTATGAATTTCCTCTTCGCATTCTTGGCACTTATTTTTCTCTTTGAGTTTTACGGCATACAATCGATAAAACCTGCACGCGTAAACCCTAAGCCTCAATCGATTGCCCAGATCAGTGGCATCGAATACGGAGATGAAATAATCCGCATTAATGATCAAAGAGTGACTGGCACGCACTCACTCTCCAATGCTCTCGATCAAATGGATGGGTCGGGTGGACACATTGACGTCCTCCGCAACAAACAGGAACTGAGAATCAACCTACGTCCTTCTGATGACCCTAGTTATGGATTAGACATTGTGATTCCAGCAACGGTTGGCGAAGTCGTCAGCGGAAAACCTGCTGCGGCCCTTGGTCTAGAACAAGGTGACCAGATTGTGAGCGTAGCCAAAACCTCTGTTGACAGCTGGCTCGCGATGAGTAGAGAGATTCGACGACGTCCTAACCAAGAGATAACGATTGAGTGGATTCGAAGTGGAACTAAAATGTCCGGTTTGATTGTACCGAATGGAGTCGCCCATGGAGATTCTATTGTTGGGCAAATCGGCATAGGTTGGTCGGAGGGAACACGTGTCAATATTGGAACAGCTGAATCTATAGCCTTAGCTGGGAAACAAGTTTATGGCCTTTCTTTTGGATTAATAAATTTTTTAGGACAGCTTGTCCAGGGACAAAGATCCGCCAGTGACCTTGGCGGGCCTCTGCGAATCGCTGAGATGGCTGGCAAATCCGCAAAATTGGGACTTGACATCTTTGTGAAATTCCTGGCAGTGCTATCTGTAAATCTCGCGGTAATCAATTTGATACCTATACCGGTGCTGGATGGCGGCCATCTTTTCTTTCTTCTCCTCGAAGGGATAATGCGCCGACCCTTGTCTATTCGTGCCAGAGAATGGATCCAGTATGTAGGTCTAGCTATCATGGTTTCGCTTATGTTTTTCGTAATATTCAACGACTTGAATCAGATGGTATTCCACCATATCTCTGAGCTGTTTGATTAATCGAGCCCCAGCGTCCATAAGAGCTTCCTTAAGTGCAATGAAGAACCTAAAAGCCAACCTTAAACGTAAAGCTCAAGAATTAGGCTTTCCCCTCTTTGGTGTAACTCCTGCTGATCCATTAGATGGCGCGGCTTTTTATGCACGTTGGATCGCCATGGGTTTTGCGGGCGAAATGGATTACCTAAAACGCAACATCGAGAAACGGGGGGATTTGACAAAAATCGTTCCTGGGGCCCGATCGGTAATTTGTCTGGGGATGGAGTATCTACAACCATCTCCTGAAGACGTTTCTACCACTGAAGGCCGATTTGCTTCTTACGCAAGGGGTGACGATTATCACGAGCTTATAAAGGAGCGCCTCTTCGAATTATGGGACTTCATAAACTCGAAAATGAAAGATGTCTCAGGCCGTGTATACGTAGACACGGGCCCAATCCTCGAACGTGAATTAGCCCAGCGTGCCGGTATCGGTTGGAGAGGCAAAAACACCTGTATCATAAATAAACAACGCGGCTCATATTTTTTTCTATCAGAAATCGTTTCGACCTTAGAATTGCCTCCAGACGAACCAGCGACAGATCACTGCGGCAATTGCACAAAATGCATTGATGCTTGTCCAACAGACGCCTTTCCCGAACCTTACGTGATGGATGCTTCCCGTTGCATATCATACCTGACCATTGAACACAAAAGCTCGATCCCAAAGGACCTTAGACCGAAGATGGGAAATTGGGTCTATGGGTGCGACATCTGTCAAGACGTTTGTCCGTGGAATAAACGAGCAAGTTTTTCACAAGAGCCGGCTTACGAAAGTCGTGACGGCTTCGATAAACCGCCGTTGATAGAATGGATCCAACTCAATAAAGAAGAATTCAACCAAAAATTCCGTGGAAACCCAGCCAAGCGCCCCAAGCGGCGAGGCCTCTTAAGAAATGTCGCTATTGCTTTGGGTAACAGTGGCGACGAACTGAGCGTCCCAGCTCTCATTTTAGCATTAAGAGATGAGGAGCCATTGATTCGCTCTCATGCGGCCTGGGGCTTAGGTCAATTGGGAGGTGACTCTGCTCATCACGCCCTACTTGAGCAGCGCGAACATGAGAGTGACATTGGTGTACTGGAAGAAATCGATTTAGCACTTACAAATTTTGCAAAAATGAACAATTTTCCTAAAACATCTTTCAATGAATGACGTCCCTCCCATTCATAAATATCTCACTAACGATAATTTTCGTACCGCCGTGAATTTAATAGATAACGGTTTAGTAGAAGATTTGGAACACTTTTTAATCGCCAACCCAGAGCTAACAAACATAGTAGGCGAATTTTCTAAGAAATTCTTTGCAAGCGGAACCGAATCCAATCAATACTTTTCAAAGCCGAAACTGCTTTGGTTTACAGCCGAAAATCCCGTGCGCCGTGGAAAATTTAATGAGTCGATTTGCGACGTAATAGACTGTATTATCGAAAGCCAACGAAAGAATAGTCCGTCGACTCTCCAATTCGACTTAGATTATACACTATCACTCCTAACCTCTGGCTGCATTGCAAATCAGAGTATCCTTCTAAATAAAATAGTACGTTGCTTCGTAAAAAACGGTGCAGACCCGAACTGCACAGAGGCCGCATTAATTCATGGGGAGCGACAAGCCGTCCTGACATTGGTGGATCACGGTGCAAATATCAATATCCTTGTAGCAGCAGGCATCGGACGAGAAGATAAACTCAAAGGACTTCTACCAACTGTTGATACAGTCACAAAAAGAAAGGCCTTAGCATGTGCCGCAGCCTGTGGCCAACCTAATTGTTGCCTAATTCTGCTCAGAGAAGGAATAGATCCTAACAATTACAACCCGCATGGATTTCACTCGCACAATACCCCTTTGCAATTAGCTATTTGGGCAAATTCTATTGCAACCGTCGAATGCTTGTTAAGTTCAGGAGCTAATCCAAAAATAAAAGACACCATGCACAATAGCGATGCAGTCGATTGGGCAACTTATTTAAAACGAGCGGACATTCTTACGGTTTTATTAGAGTATTTAGATAATAACTCACCGACAGCCCCCCCGTCCTGAAAAAAAGGATAAAAAAAATGTCGACATCGACTGGATTTCGATTGGCCCACGTTACAGACGTTCACGTTCAGCCCGAATTGGGAGCTTCAAAAGCATGGGGGAAAACGTTGTCTCATATGAATGAGGGGCCTGAAAATTACGATCTGGTTATTACCGGAGGCGATGCTGTCATGAACGCAACTGATGAAACAGAAAAACGTGTGGACATCCAATGGGGTCTGTGGCAATTAGGCCTTGAAAACATAAAACCCATTGAATCTCTACACTGCATTGGAAATCACGATGTTCTTAGCTGGAAGACTGACGACGAGACTGCGTCGCCACAAAAACAACGAGCCATAACCGAGCTTGAAATACCTGATCGCTATTACAGTGTAGATCGTGGAGGATGGCACATCATACTCTTAGATAGCTGTCAACCTTTAAACGGCGGCTACACTGCTCGATTAGACAAAGAACAATTTAATTGGTTAAGGTCCGACTTAGCAGATTTTAAACATATGCCCGTAATCATAGTGTCACACGTACCAATTCTCAGTGTTACCGGACTTGCCTACGATAATGAAAGAATCCATAAAAACCATTGGCATATCCCCGGCGATTGGATGCACGTTGACGCGTACGAATTGATAAAACTTTTTTCTCTATATACCAACGTCCGTCTTTGCCTCAGCGGACACATGCACCTTCGAGATTCGTGCCAATACAACAACGTCACCTACATTTGCGACGGAGCACTTTGTGCAAACTGGTGGAATGGTGCCTTAGCGCAATGTAAAGAAGGTTACGGATCTTTAGAATTATTCAGAGATGGAACATTTTCGCATACTTACGTCAATATTGGATGGGAAGCACACCTTCAGTAGCGCAAATCAGCAACCCACGCCTCTTCTGGACATGCCTGCCATCGTTCACGCAGCGGTGCCTCATTAGCCAAAAACGCTCCTCGATGGCGAACACCTCCATGAGAGATATTAATACTGAATGCGGGTTCTTCAACTCCAGCAACAACCCAATGCGGCGTTAGTAGGTGATTCCATAATACGTCCCCCGGTCTCATTATATAACTCAATATATCTTCAGGATCATGTTCGGGAACCTCTACGCTTCGTGGTGCATTACCTTTTATGACAATATCGTCGATGGGCGCATATTTTTCAGGATCCAAAAAACCATTAAATGTCTTTTCTCCGTGGACCTGCCAAGCCAACACATGAGAATAATCAGCGTGAAAGGTGGAACTGACTCCGGACATGGAGATAAAGATGTATGGCGCACAGCGTTGCCAGGTATAGCCGTGCTTCGACAAAAAAATACGCCAGGGAATCATAACGTGATCCTGTAATTCGTGCAGAAACTGGTTCGGTCCGTAAAAGCGATTGAGTTCGAAATTACTCATGCCAAAGTCGCCTTTCTCCATCACTTCTTCAATGGGTGCCGTGCGTACCCAGTGCGTGAGCTCGCCTTCTTTATCTTTATCTTTTTGTCGCGGGCTGCGCACCTTTGTTTCCTTGTCGCGCCGCAGTATATCGATGACATCTTCAATTGGCGGCATGTCCATTTCAAACGGGAAGAGATCTGGTGCGATAAGAAAGTTTTGCGTCTGCTCCAAATAGGTGAGAAACTGCGCCGGCGTTTGGGCGACGCGGTGTTGCGTTTGCGATATGACAGCTTCGGTAGTAGACATAAGGAACTCCTGCGCAAGCGGACGATCAGATTCAGAAAGAGCTGTTAAGCGACGGCTGTAGATCGGCTTAACACACCCTAATGTCTACAAATGAATACGCGAATGCAATGGCATTCAGACCTTAGAAGTCCGACAAATTAATAACCTTTTGAGCTACGGCATTGTGCAATGCTATATGTCGTTTCAAAATAATGATATATATTTTTAAATGTTCGTTTGAAGCATAGTCCGGCAAAGTGTGCTAAAGTGGCTCTAGTTGAGACAGCGCTCATTGTAGAAATTGATATAGTCCATCGAAAGGCATGAACTATGAATGCTTTTGAAGCGTACATCACTGAGATTGAAGACCGCAAAGGTCAGGGCCTGCATCCCAAGCCGATTGATGATAGCAAACTGCTTAGTGAAATCATCACGAACATTAAAGACCCGGACAATGTGCATCGCGAAGAATCGCTGAAATTCTTCATTTTTAATACGTTGCCTGGGACTACTAGCGCTGCCGGGGTAAAAGCACAATTCTTGCGGGAGATCATACTCGGGGAGTCGCATGTTGAAGAGATCTCTCCCGCTTTCGCTTTCGAGCAATTGTCGCACATGAAGGGCGGGCCTTCTATAGAGTTGCTACTGGACCTGGCTCTAGGTGATGATACCGATATTGCAAGAGAAGCAGCCACCGTACTGAAGACGCAGGTTTTCCTCTATGAGGCCGATACAGACCGTCTGGAACAGGCATTTAAAAACGACAATCCTATTGCTCGAGATATCATTGAAAGCTATGCCCAAGCCGAGTTCTTTACTCAACTCCCAGACGTAGACGAGATTATCGAAGTTGTCACGTATGTGGCTGGTGTAGGCGATATCTCTACGGATTTGCTATCTCCCGGAAATGAGGCGCACTCTCGTTCGGATCGCGAACTGCACGGCAAGTGTATGATTTCTCCAGTAGCACAGGAGGAAATAAAAAGCTTGCAGACCGCTCACCCGGAAAAGCGGGTGATGCTAATAGCCGAAAAAGGCACCATGGGGGTGGGCTCGTCGAGAATGTCAGGCGTAAACAACGTGGCGCTGTGGATAGGCAAGCAAGCAAGTCCCTACGTACCCTTTGTCAATATCGCGCCGATCGTAGCGGGAACCAATGGGATTTCGCCGATTTTTCTGACAACGGTGGACGTTACCGGCGGCATTGGCATCGACCTTAAAAACTGGGTCAAGAAACTAGATGTCGATGGTAATCTCGTGCGTGGCGAGGATGGCGAACCTGTGCTTGAAGAGGCCTACTCGATTGCTACCGGTACAGCTCTCACCATCAACACAAAAGAGAAAAAGCTCTACTATGGTGGTCAGAAGCCGATTGATATTGCCCCATCATTCACGCCGCAGAAAATGGAATTTATGAAGGCTGGTAGTTCCTATGCCGTCGTATTTGGCAAAAAGCTCCAGACCTTTGCTACAAATCTACTGGGTATCGATCTTCCACCTGTATTCGCGACAGCTAAAGAGATTTCTCACCACGATCAAGGTCTTACCGCTGTAGAAAAAATCTTCAACCGCAATGCGTTGGGTTCGACGCCGGGAAAAAAATTGCACGCCGGTTCTGATGTGCGGGTAAAAGTAAACATCGTCGGCTCTCAGGATACGACCGGCCTTATGACTTCTCAGGAACTTGAGGCGATGGCCGCGACGAGGATTTCGCCCGTAGTCGACGGCGCCTACCAGTCGGGCTGTCATACAGCTTCGGTTTGGGATACAAAAGCCCAAGCGAACATTCCAAGACTTATGAAATTTATGCATGATTTTGGGTTGATCACGGCTCGCGATCCGCAAGGCGAATATCACGCGATGACGGATGTGATTCACAAAGTACTTAACGATATCACAGTGGATGACTGGGCAATCATTATCGGAGGGGATTCGCACACAAGAATGTCCAAAGGCGTTGCATTTGGTGCTGACTCGGGCACCGTCGCCCTCGCGCTTGCTACCGGTGAAGCGTCCATGCCCATTCCAGAATCAGTGAAAGTAACATTCAAAGGGATGATGCGGGAATACATGGATTTCCGTGATGTGGTACACGCAACACAGTCCCAGATGCTACAAGCGTTCGGCGGTGAAAATGTCTTCCAAGGGAGAATCATTGAGGTGCATATTGGGACCCTTCCCGCCGACCAGGCATTCACTTTCACGGACTGGACGGCCGAAATGAAGGCCAAGGCATCTATATGTATTTCTCAGGACGATACGCTCATCCAGTCCCTTGAAATCGCCAAAGACAGAATTCAGATCATGATCGACAAGGGCATGGAAAATGAAAAGTGTGTCCTTCAAGGCCTCATAGATAAGGCAGACAAACGGATCGCCAAGATAAAATCTAGGGAGCAGCCCGCCCTCGCACCTGATGCAAACGCTCAGTACTTTGCGGAATTCGAGGTCGATTTGGATGTTATCGCCCAGCCAATGATCGCCGATCCCGATGTTCACAACGAAGATGTATCTAAACGGTATACGCACGATACCATTCGTCCGCTATCCTACTACGGCGGAGAGAAAAAGGTAGATCTCGGCTTTGTCGGTTCCTGTATGGTGCACAAAGGCGACCTTAAGATCGTGGCGCAGATGCTCAAGAATGTAGAGGCGCATAACGGTACTGTTGAATTTAATGCACCGCTGGTAGTCGCGGCTCCGACCTACAATATCATTGACGAACTCAAGGAAGAAGGGGATTGGGATGTACTGCAGAAGTATTCCGGCTTTGAATTCGACGATGTGGCCCCTAAGGACACGGCACGAACAGAATACGAGAATATGATGTATCTCGAGCGACCAGGATGTAATCTGTGCATGGGTAATCAGGAAAAAGCGGCTAAAGGCGATACCGTCCTAGCTACTTCCACTCGATTGTTCCAGGGACGCGTTGTGGCCGATTCAGAGCGCAAGAAAGGGGAGTCGCTTCTTGCGTCTACGCCGGTTGTGGTCCTTTCGGCGATTCTCGGTAGAACGCCTACTATAGAGGAATACGAAGCGGCAGCTGTTGGAATCGAGTTGACCAAGTTTGCGCCGCCCCGTAGAGAGTTGAGTACGACCGCATCGCCGGATCATCTGCTCAGTTACTGAGAAACTAACGGTTGCTGCTTAGATGGATTTGCGATAGAAAGCGCTACAGACCTTAATTCCAGCACTCCTATTTTTTTAACGACACATAAGGTGATTTGTTATGACACGTTTCATCTATTTGTCCGATACACACTGGGGCGTGGCGGCGCCAGGCTATACGATGCAACACGCGCAGCCCGATAGACTGCCAGAGTTGCTCGCTGCATTAGAAGAGTGGATAGCAACGCACGGCCCCGTGGATTTTGTCCTGCACGGCGGTGATATGATCGATTATACCAGCGCGGAGAATATAAACTATGTGGCACAAGCTTTTCAGCTCTCCGTTCCGGTATACCTTTGTCTGGGCAATCACGATCTAACGTCTGCAGACGCCGTGGAGATGTGGTTAGATCGAGCGCCACACTTTTTTATAGGTGGAGTAAACTTTACGCTGGAAACGTCCGACTGCCTTCTGCACGTAGTACCAAATCAGTGGGGGCCCATACCCTATCACTGGAACGGCGTACAGGAGCCTCATTTCGCGCCAGAACAGGAGCGCGTTCTAAAAACTGGGTTGACACGCGACCCCCATCTGGTGCACGTTCTATCCACTCATAGTCCGTTTTATGGGGTATCCGTTGACCAGAGCGGCCTGAATCAACTCTTTCATCATCCACCGCAGGCTTTCGTAGAACGAGGACAATCGCTGCTAAGCGCGCATTGTAACCTACTATGTATTCTTGGTGCGCACAGTCATATTAACACCTGTGTCGAACAGGATGGAGGTCATTTGGTTACCAGTAGTAGCTTTGTGGAGGTACCTTTTGACTTTAAGTGTGTCAATATTTCCGATGGCCATATTGCAATGACGACACACTGCCTGGTTGATCAAGTAGACATCGCAGCCAGTTATGACTTTGGAAAAACATTTGTACAGGGCCGGCTATGCGACCGTACTCTAGGGCACTAGGCCTTATTGGGATATAGATGTCCCTTGGGATTGGCTATGTGGTATATCTATATAATTCGCTGCGATGACAAAACGCTTTATACGGGTATCACTACCAACGTAGAGCGGCGATTCAACGAGCACGAACGTGGTGGGCCGCGCGGCGCCAAGTATCTCCGCGGCCGCGGACCTCTACAACTCGTCGCTCAGGTTGAAGTGGGTGACCGACGTCGAGCTACTCGCTTGGAACACTACGTTAAGGCACTGCCAAGGAACGAAAAAGAACGCTTGATCGGTTGCCCTTCCGCATTACAAACGATGGCAAAGACGATCGAAGGATAGAAAAAAAGGAATAAGAGGGCAATACAGTAATTCCTCTACCCCTCTCCCGTAGCAGTGCAAGAAACTACAAATGAAGCGCCGCTACAACTTTGTCGCCAAACTCGGCGGTGCTGATGAGCTGCTCACCGCCCCGCGATAAGTCGGCTGTGGTGAAGCCGTCAGCAAAGACCTGCTGCATGGCGTTCCACAGCGCTTCCGATTCGGCTTTCATACCAAAGCTCTTATCGAGCATAAGCGCAACCGATCCAATCATTGAATAGGGATTGGCAATGCCCTGTCCAGCGATGTCGGGTGCCGAGCCATGTGAAGGCTCATAATAGGATTTATTTGGCCCGACGCAGGCCGAGGGCATCAAGCCAAGAGACCCCAATATACCTCCCCCGAGATCAGATAAAATATCGCCAAACATGTTTTCCATTACCATCACATCAAACTGAGTGGGACTGAGCACAAGCGCTGTTGCTGCCGCGTCCACAATGACATGCTCAACCTTTACCATTGGATAATCAACAGCTACTTCTTCCAAGACCTCATTCCATAAGACGCTTGACATAAGTACGTTACTCTTATGAATATTGTGTAATAAGCCTTTGCGACTTTGAGCCTCCTGAAAAGCAATATGCATGATCCGACGTATTTGTTCCTCATCATATTCTAACGTTTCTTTAACATACCGTTTACCATCGCTTTCTCCACGCTCTTTACCACCAAAATAGAGTCCTCCAACCAACTCACGAATAATCATTATATCTATGCCATCACCAATAACTTCGGCACGTAAGGGAGAAAAACTGCGGATTTCTCTTGGCAAATAGACAGGCCGAAAATTTGCATACGTATCAAAACGACGGCGTAACGGCAATAATGCTCCCCGTTCTGGTTGGTCTTCTACTGGTATCTTATCTGACTCTGCCTTACTCAGACCTATAGGACCTTTAATTATCGCATCAGAATTATCACAAATAGCCTTAGTTTCTTCAGGGAAAGCATTACCATGCGAAAAATAAGCACCACCACCAAAGGGGGCAGTTGTTATTTCAAATTTAACTCTACCAGAATCCGCAACTCTTTGAAGCACTTTTACGGCCTCGGAGGAAATTTCCGGTCCGATCCCATCTCCTTCGAGTAATGCAACCTTATAAGTATTCATTCAAAAATTCTCCGCAATAATAAAAACCAAAAACCTAGCCACAAAAGAATATTTTATAGTTTACTCCTTATTACAAACAACCACAAAAAACATAGAACAACTTTTTAAATGTCCTTCATTGATCGACCCTGGGCCCAATACGTATTGAATGTGTCTTAATAAGGCAGTATACATCTTGATTTAGAGTAATTCCCATCTCCTCAATCGCTTCAAGCGTAACTTTTGTCACTATGCGCTGACCTATATCAACATGAACCCATCCTACAGAATCATTCTCAACTATTTGGAGAATTTGACCTTTAATTACATTCCTGATACTCATACCTATCGGCCGCTCGAGAGAGATTATAACATCATCCGCATGTATGCCAACAAGCAAAAACTGACCCGGATTAATCCGGCAATAGGGTATTTTCAAAGTATGTTGGCATAACTTGGCACGACAGAAACCCGACCGGTCTCCCGAAGCTTCAACTCGAACACGAACAATATTCTCTACTCTCTGTCGGTCAAATAGAGGCAACAAATCAGGCTTTGACATCAACGAAAAAAAACTACCACTTGCCAGAACTTTGCCCTTCTCTATTACGACAATATTATCGGTAAGCTCTAATATTTCGGAGAGAGAATGACTCACATAAATCATTGGAATCTGTAAATCAATGCGTATGTGGTTAAGATACGGAATAATTCTCCCTTTTAGCGCTTGATCCAAACCAGCTAACGGTTCGTCCAACAGGAGTAGCTCAGGTGAGGTAAGAATAGCTCGGCCTAAAGCAACACGTCTTCGCTCGCCGCCAGACAAAAACTTTGGATACCTATCTAATAATGTTCCCAGCTCAAGCAATTCAACAGCCTGTTCAAATGAAAAACGACGGCGATTAGGTGGAAGTAAGTCATGGCCATATCTCAGGTTTTCTCGAACTAAAAGATGTGGGAACAACCATTCATCCTGTGCTACATAACCTATTCTTCGTTTCTCCGGAGCAAGAACAATCCCGTGTAACGACGAAAATAAAACCTGACCTTCCCGAATAATCTCTCCCCGATCCGGTTCATTAAGGCCGGAGATACAATCCAACAAGGTCGTTTTCCCAGCACCGGAAGGACCATATAATCCAGTTGTTGGTGCGTCTAAGATCAAATCCGCACATAATTGGAAATTGTTTAGAGACTTCTCTATGTCAATCCGTAGCAATTTCACCTCTTACGCAAACGTTTGACAGACCACTCACTTGCTACCAATGCGATCAATGAGATAACAATAGAGAAGGTGGCAAGCCTTAAAACAGCCATCTCACCATCAGGCTGATTCAAATAAGTGTATATTGCCGTTGGAATAGTTCGAGTCTCCCCTGCTATGTTAGACACAAATGTGATTGTAGCACCAAATTCTCCCATACTCCGCGCAAAAGCCAATAATGATCCAACAATCAATCCTGGCATGGCCAGTCGAAGAGTTATCGTAAAAAAAACTCTAACCGGCGAAGCACCAAGAGTCCGTGCTATTCTTTCGAGCTTAGGATCTACATCCTCGATAGCTAAACGAACAGCACGCAACACTAATGGGAATGCAACGACGGCAGAGGACATTACAGCTCCTTTCCAATCAAACGCAAATTGTATACCAAAAAAATCTAACCACGGACCCCAAATCCCCTGGCGACCAAAAAGAATCAAAAGGAGATAACCAACCACAACAGGTGGCAATACTAACGGGAGGTGAAAAATACCATCAAGAAATAGCTTTAATGGAAAATTGCAACGTGCCAAGAGCCACCCCAAAGCCACTGCCGGTGGGAGCGTAACCAGAACACAACAAAGAGCAACGCGCAACGAGAGTAAAATCACTTGCAATTCTTCAACCGTCAGCATCTTCTACCTCAGGATTTAACACAATAAAACCTTTTTTTGTAAACAACTTTAGTGACGACGGCGAAACCAAATACTCGTAAACATCCCGAACCTGAGGCCTCTCTCGACCAGTTACAATTCCAATACTGTAAGTAATTGGAGAATGAAAAGCTTTAGGAACTTTACGAACTATTCTGACTTTATTTGTCAAAAATGTATCCGTAAAATAAACTACTCCTAATTCACATTCCCCTCTAGCCACATAATTAAGTGCCGCCAATACATTTGGTGCCGACGCTATTCGCGGCTTTATTTGTTCCCACCAACCCAATTCTCTAAAAAATTCTCTAGTATACAACCCCACAGGGACGTGAGTGGGATCACCCATTGCTAGCCTCGATTTTCCCAAAACATATATAAACTTTTGGAAGGATCTCCAGTCTAATGTGTCTATACGCGATTTACTTTGAGAAATAAGTACTAATTCATTGCTTAAAACATTTCTTCGCGACGATTTTTCTATTATACCCTTAGTTACTAAATCGTCCATCCATAGTGTGTTTGCAGAAAAAAAAATGTCTACTGGAGCTCCTGACTGTATTTGCCTTGCCAGAGTAGATGAACTAGCAAAAGACATTTGGGCTGAACCATGAGAATACTTTACCATGATTTCCGTAACAACAGAATTCAGACTGGCAGCTGCATACACCACTACCGGATCTGCATCTGTCTGTCGGTCAAAAAGCACACAAAATACAATCAACCAACATCTAATTTTCTTCATATAATCTGTTGATATTATAATGGAATGCACTGATCTACTCGTCCTTTTAAATATTTAATCCATGCAAGTATTTTGATCGATCTCAAGGTTGCATTATAATCTGACATGGAAAATTCAACAGATCCTCGTTTAAAAAACAAATAATACGCAGAAAAATCGATTTCTAATAGAGGCGCATAGAATATGAAAAAGGAAAAAGAGGTTGTTATGGGTGTTCTAGGAGGATCTGGCGTATACAAAATGCCCGAGTCTAAAGTTATACAGGAACATGAAGTCGATACCCCCTTTGGCAAGCCATCAGACAAAGTAATTGAAACTGAACTACGAAATCGGTCTATTTTCTTTTTGCCAAGACATGGTCGAGGACACCACCTCCTTCCCTCAGAAATACCTGCCAAAGCAAATATTTATGCATTAAAAGCATTGGGTGTAACACATCTATTAGCTATTAGCGCTTGTGGTATAATGCGTAAAAACATCAACCCGGGAGACATGATTGTACCAGATCAAATTTTCGATCGAACAAAGAGCACCCGCCCCTCTACTTTCTTTGGGGCGGGAATAGTTGGGCATATACCCTTTGCCGACCCGTTCTGCCATGACCTACGTTCACACATTCTTGAAGTAACAAGGCTGCAAAACCTGAATACTTTCGACGGTGGAACCTATCTTTGTATGGAAGGGCCACAATTTTCTACTCGTGCAGAATCGAACTTTTATCGCAAAACTATCAATGCATCAGTTATTGGCATGACAGCTTTACCAGAAGCAAAGCTAGCCAGAGAAGCAGAACTTTGCTACGCCATGCTTGCTATGGGCACAGATTACGACTGTTGGCACGAAGAAGCAGACGATGTAAATATCGAGACCGTCTTAAAGGTAATGAAGGAAAACACAAAAACGGCCCACAAAATAATCAGCCAATTAGCCAAATTATTACCCAAAAGAGCACACTGCCTCTGTCAAGAATCAGCGCAAAACGCCATTCTAACCGATCCTAAAATGATACCCGAAAAAACAAGAGAGACGCTCAATCTATTTTACGGTAAATATCTGAATTAATTAATGTCCCAATTTTTGCTAACCTTCGGCTCGACGGATTGTGTGACCTTCCTGTAACGATTTATGAAGTGAATCGAACTGTTCACTCCCATCATCCTCTATAGGCACACACTCCGAACCTTTTTCGCAAACAGGCATCGCATCTTTTGGATATATGTTATGTAACTCCTGTTTGTTACATCCATAGTAGGTGACTTCTCCATTTGCTCGAGCATAACGATATATATGACGTGGCGTATCGACCCATGTGTAATCTACCCGAAAATTATTTATTACTTGTTCATCTATTTCAATTCCAAGTCCATGTCCATTCGGAACACGGTAAAATCCACTGCGTAATTCTATCGGATTTACTAACAGTTCTTTATCCCAAATATTCATACAAGTGATAGCAGGCCACTTGGCCTGACCACAAACTGCTCCCAAGTGAGCAGCCCAGGTCGTAGTAATCCCCGTTCCAACGAGCTGAAGCCAAAATGGCTTGTTAGCAACATCAGCTATTGCGGACTGCTTCATAACGCTATCAGCACCAGCACACACTACAAAGCCATCGGTGACATCATGCTGTAGAGTAGTCATGATGGGCGGACTACCATAATGCATAGCTACTGGACGACTTATACGGTTGCGTATCTGGGCATTCCCAGAAACATCTCCTTGAGGAATCGGCGTCTCTATCATTGCAACCTGTTCGTACTGTTCAAGAGTAGAAAGAAATTCAACCGCACTAGCAGCATTACCGAGAGTACCATTGAAGTCCAGATCCAACTTAAAATGCTCTGGAACAACATCGATAATTGCACGAATTGCCTCGTGCAAATCATACCATGTACGTGCCTTTAGCTTAGCGGTGGTATACCCCGCCTCGACCGCATCCTCGCATTGACATGCCCAATCTTTTGGGGGCATATCCATGGCCCACCACGAAATAGGACACCATTCTCGCACTTGATTCCCAAGAAGTCGATGGGCAGAAACACCTAATTTTTTGCCAACACCATCGAAAAGTGCCATTTGTACGCCAGCACCAAGCCCATCATCCCACATTATATCCGCAGCTAAACGCCCAACAATTCGCTCATGAATATCATCGGGGACTTTTGACCATGTATAATTGGGGATAGTCTCCCCCCAGCCTATGGTTCCATCTTCCATTTCGATTCGGCACAACTGTACAATCTGCCAGTGAGGCAACCAGTATTTCATATGTGCATTGGTATGCTCAGTAAAAGGCACGTCCAAATGTATTAGCTCTATCTCTTTGATTTTCATGATAACCCCCTACCGGTTCATTAATTGCGCCTGGCAGTCCACTAATGCCAGCAAGTCACGTCAAAAGAAATAGGCTTATTGGGACAAAGTGTCAACTTAATAACAATATCAACTTAGTCGTATCGCATTTATCCGTAACAATATATAAATTGAATCTTATGGAAATTAATGAATGGTGCGAACGAATTCTTTTTGGGTCTTCATGGGAAGACAAACTATGTGAATTAGATGTTTACGAAGATCTTTCACGGAAAGAAATTACCCTTCCAGTTTTTCCTGGCCGCCCTCCAGGATTAGGATTGGACGAATGGAAAAAACGTGAACGAACCTCTTTCCGTGAAGTAGGTAAATTTCATTCTGAGAAAGAAAGAGGGCTGGTCCTACATTTTTTTGCCAATCATGAACTCTTAGCTGTTGAATTGATGGCTCTAGCAATACTTAAATTTCAAGATGCACCCGCTGTTTTTCGAAGGGGTGTTGTTCAAACACTTAAAGACGAACAACAACATGTCAGGATGTATCAAAAACGCATGGCTGACATTGGTATTGAATTCGGCCAAATACCCGTTAGTGACTATTTTTGGCGCGCATTAGAGCCGATGAGAAGCCCAAAAGATTTTGTCACAGGCCTTAGCATGACGCTTGAACAAGCAAATTTAGATTATGCACTGCATTACGCACGCATTTACGAAAAAATTCAGGATAAAAAAACAGCAGCTATCTTAAAAAAAATTTACAAAGACGAGATTGAACATGTCAAATATGGATTAATTTGGTTTAATAAATGGCGTGACAAGCGTTCCAGCCCATGGAGATCTTACATTGAGGCATTACCTAAACCTCTAACTCCAGCCCGAGCTAAAGGTATTGGCTTTAATCGCGAAGGTCGTATCAAGGCTGGATTCAGCACCGAATTCATAGACGAACTCGAGGTTTACTCACGCTCAAGAGGGCGCCATCCTCACGTTTATTGGTTCAATGGAAACTGCGAGGAACAAATCACCAACTCTCATCCAGATCAAACGCCCACAGCAACAATAAAACAACTTGAACGAGATTTACGAACACTTCCGACCCTAATATGCAAGAAAGACGATATAGTCTTAGTAGAGAAAAAACCTTGCATCAGTTTTTTAAAAAAATTACACCATTCAGGATTTACGTTACCCGAGTATGTTGAATACGAAGACGCAAACGAACTCAGTTCATGGAACGCTGGAGCAATTGATGAGCTAAGACCCTGGGGATGGAATTCCGAGAGCACACGCTTTCTGAAGCCTCTATCAAAACACACCAAACATGGGAGACCTATCCACTGGGATCGACAGTGGGAGACATTGTATTCAAAAACTTGGAGTGCTGCACAGCTGGAAAACTTTTTAAATAAAAATAAAGAGACATGGCTTTGTGATTCTAAAATGGTAGGCACAAAATGCACAAACAAAGACGAAGTAAAAAAATTGATAGTAAAGGATACGGGTAACTTTATTATAAAAACTCCTATCGCGTCATCTGGTCGTGGTCAAATCCGCGTGAAAAATGGGCGCTTACGCAAGGATCAAATTGAGAATTTAGAAAAGATAATACAAAAGCATAAGGAAGTAATCGTCGAACCATGGCTTAATAAAATTATCGACCTCTCGTTTCATTTTGACATTAATACAAATGGGAAAATAACGATAGCAGGATGGACGCGCTTTTGTACTAATGCACGTGGTCAATACCGCGCTACTTTCATTCACCAGATGGTTGACGGCTTATCCCCCGAAACAAAAAGATTTTTGTACGGAGGAGGAAAAACACCAAAACAATTGTATCGATTAGGGGAAGCACTTAGCCAGGAAATAGGCCCAGCCGTTGCCAAATTAGGATATGTCGGCCCAGTTGGTATAGATGCACTTGTTTACAGAAATGCGAATCAACAACTTCGATTAAAACCCATCGTCGAGATTAATCCGCGGTGGACCATGGGACGCGTGGGGCATTCGCTAAAAACTCGTGTCAATTCCGCCCGTACCGCCATTTGGTTGATCCTGCACAAACGTGAAGCTATCTCCGCAGGTTTTAACAACTTCGCCGGATGGGCCGAATATATTGAGAGCAACTCTCCAATTGAATTAACTGAGAATGAAAGACAAATTAGCCGTGGGATTTTATTTACAACCGACCCGACTCAATCCACAACATTCTCTACCGCACTTATAGTAGCTGCCAGTTTAAAAGAATGCGAGAATATCGCATTGCAATCGGGCTTGAAACTATGCATTTAATCCGAGTCAAATAACACATTAATTTCCAAAGGGAAACATGGTCGCCCCCCGCGGTTCAAACAGGTCCCCACGAAGCTTCCCGACAAAACCAACTCTCCGTTTGGCCGCCGTATTTCCTGATAAAAAATAAATCTTAAACGGCCCTTTTTCTCAATACAGAGACCGGTCGAAAAATCATCTCCGCTTCGTAATGACTGTTGATATTCTATTTGACAAGAAGTAATTATAAGATCATGTCCACATTCGTGCAGTTTTGCAAAATCCAACCCTTTACTTTGCAAATATTTGTGGCGTGCATGCTCCAGATAGTTTTGATATACCGCATTGTTTACAATTCCCTGCAAATCACATTCATAATCTCTTACACTCATTTTTAATGTAAATTGAATACACTCGGGGCTTTCTATTTTCACTCTATCCCTCAACTTCCCGATACGTAGAGAATAAATACAACTGCGAAAGTGATAGCAGGAGAAATGAGCATGGTTGTTACAAATAAACTATTACTTTGTGTAGTGTTTTTTGTGAGTTTCAGCAATATCAACAACAATGGCAACAATGGAAAAAGAATCCATTCTATAGTAATACCATCGAACCACAAAACAAGTAGACCCAATATCGAAAAAAAATAAGACAGTATTACTGCTTTTTTAGCCCCAAAACGAAGTGCAATTGTGCCCTTCCCTGCCTTCCTGTCCGCCTCAATGTCGGGCAAGGTAAAAGCCACGGCAGCGCCAAATTGCAGGAAAATATAGCCAAGAATAACACCACCAACGTTAGGCCCTATCCAATCGCCAGTATTGAAATAAAAAGCTACAAGAGGCAAGACACCGCCAACCCCGAGTGCCTGCAAAAATTCACCACCGAAACGATAATTCATTCTAACAGGATGAAGGCTATATAGCCAAAAAAGTCCAAGGCCGACACCAGAGAGCAAAGGTAGAAACGGGCGTGACATGAAAACAGCCAAGGCTACGCCCCAGACGAATACCAGACATCCAAAGACTAAACCAGTATTTCTTAATTCCTTAGGTTCCAGTTTGGCCTGAACTAATACGCGAGATCCTCCTGAAAACATAGTTGGCGCCTCATTTAAAGCATCAGCAAACCTGTCGGACCAATCATTTAAAAAAACAATGTACAATTGCATTCCAATGCCATAAAGGAATAACCACCAAAGATTTCCAAC
>JAYYVF010000119.1:0-10316 GCA_036343635.1 Candidatus Latescibacterota bacterium
ACTCCTTGCTAAAATATATCCCTGCCCACACTTAGCACTGAACTGAGCCGACCCATTCGACTCAGAGGCAGGATAGTTGAGAACTGAAAAAACCCACTAGTGGTCCGGATGCGCGGCCATGCCGATAAACACCGTTGACAGTAGGGTAAAAACAAACGCCTGAACAAAAGACACAAAAATCTCTAAAAGATAAATAGCAGCAGAAAAAGGCACTGAAGCCAACGCCACCCATTCACTTTGCAGAATCACTATCAAACCAAGAAAAACGAGTATCGCAACGTGCCCGCCAACCATATTTGCAAAGAGCCTTACGCAAAGTGCAAAAGGCTTCACAAAAAGACTGATTAGTTCGACTGGAACCAAAATCAACAAAAGCCACGGGGGAACGCCCGAAGGAATCAAACTTTTAAAATATCCGAACAACCCATTATTAGCGATACCTGCACCCAACATGACAAAGAAAGACGACAATGCCAGTGCGGCGGTCACACTGATATTTCCGGTAGCAGTTGCACTATAGGGAACAAGCCCCAAAAGATTACAGAACAAAATGAAAAAAAATACGGTCAACAAAAACGGCAAATACTTTCTTCCGTGATCGCCCATAATTGGTACTACGACTTCGTCCCGTAAAAAAACTACGATAGCTTCAAAGAAGTTCCCTACCCCCGAAGGAACCAGTTTACCTTTACGAACCGTACGGAGTAACATTACCACTAGCACAAAACTCGCCACCCACATCATTACGATATGCCGAGATATAGATAGATCGATCTCTACTCCGCCAATATTGACAGGGGGAAACTGAGGAAGAGGGACTTTACCGGCTAGAAGGTGATGCGAATCAACGAAGGGCAACTCCAAATAATTTGCGTCTAGAATGTGCCCAATTATGTCCACTGTCGGGGCCGCGGCATCTGCCGCGTTTGCGTCTCCGGCCATCGATTACGTATTCTCAGAGCATCCTAAAAATGCAGAAAAATCTTGTGATTTGGTTTCCTATAATCCGCCTGCGAAACAAACCTAAGAAGTGGTATTCTCCCTGTCAACGGGATCGCCCCTGAAAATTATATTTTTTGGTAGATAAGCCTCGCACCTCAGCGTCAACGATTTTGCCTTAAAATGAAAACAATCTCAAAACCCAAAAAAATTAAGTACGAAACAATCATAGACCCGATATAAGGACCGCGAGGTATAGAGGTTTGCGTCAAAATCAATGACGTAACTAAAGCGATTAAAATCAAACGCAACAACATCCCACACATAAAAATCGAAAGCATTGCCTGAAGGCTTTTACTCAGCCCCCAACGAAGAAACAGAAGAGTGGTCGCACCCGTACCACCTCCCACAAGAACCCCGAGAGCTACCCCTTCCCACATTCCTTTTCTTCCTTTCCATTCATCGCCATTAACAAGATATATAGGCGATAAAATCCACCGCCGGCACCACCAAAAAGACCGATAAGGGTAAACAGAGGAAGAGTATTGAAGTATTGATCAACCCACCATCCAACAGCCGTAAACAGCAAAACGGCCACGGCAAAATACAGTCCCAACCCCATGTATCGACTTGATTCGGCATAGTCATCTAAAAGCTTTTTATTAGACCTTTGCTTTTTCATGCCTCAATAGATCCCATAGAATAAGGGCGACAGATAGAGCTTCCATCGCCCCTGTTGGAAGCTTTAGCCGATCTCTACTTTTGTCCCGTTAAAACCAGACCGTCTGATCCCTCAGTCACCTCTCCGCAAGACCCTGGTCTTGCACCACATTCGCACATTGGTTCACCAAATCGATCACTCATATTATTCAGTCCACCACATGAACCCTTTATAGCACGATTAGAAAATATGACCCCAACTGCCATTCCAACCATAACTAAGACAAACAAAACAAAAACAGCCACCAAAGTTGTAGTCATCCTATTAATTAACCTTGTCCCTAAGATCCAAAGTCATCAAAACGAATCATCTCATCCTCAACACCTAGATCATCTAACATCTTAAAGACAGATTGGGCCATTATCGGAGGTCCACACATGTAGTATTCTATGTCTTCAGGAGCAGGATGCTCTGCAAGATAATTATCATGCACTACTTGGTGGATAAATCCAGTATAGCCCTCCCAGTTGTCCTCCGGCCGTGGCTCTGACATAGCTATGTGAAACTTAAAATTCGGAAACTCTTCCTCAATCTTGCGAAAATGCTCTTCATAAAAAACTTCATTAGGATTCCTCGCTCCATACCAGTAAGAAACTTTGCGCCCCGTCTTTAAGGTGTGAAACAAATGAAAAAGATGTGAGCGGAGCGGAGCCATCCCTGCCCCACCACCAATGTAAACCATTTCGCGATCCGTAGGATTAATAAAAAATTCACCAAACGGTCCCGAGATGGTCACCTTATCTCCCGGCTTGCGGTCAAAAATATACGAGGAGGCAATGCCCGGAGGAACCTGCGCCCAGCCGGTTGGCGAGGACCTATCAGGCGGAGGAGTGGCAACTCGAATATTTAACATCACATTGTCACCCTCTGCCGGATGATTAGCCATAGAATACGCCCGTACCGTTGTCTCTGTATTGACTGCCTTAAAATCCCATACTCGAAACCGATCCCAATCTGGACGGAAACGATCCTCAATCCCTTCAAAATCTTTGTAGGCACATTCATAAGGCGGTATCTCGATCTGGACGTATTCACCCGATTCGAAATCCATAGTCTCACCCTCGGGCAGTTTAACGACAAATTCTTTTATGAACGTGGCTACATTTTCATTCGATACGACCTCACATTCCCATTTCTTTACAGAGAAAACTTCTGCAGGGACTTCAATTTTCATATCCTGCTTCACATTAACCTGGCAGGATAGACGCATCCCATCTCTAGCCTCACCACGAGTAATATGGCTTAATTCCGTCGAAAGTATGTCGCCACCACCCTCATGCACATGTACCTTACATTGCGCACACGTACCACCTCCACCACAAGCCGAAGAAACAAAAACTTTATTGTCAGCAAGAATATTTAAGAGTTTACCTCCGGCAGAAACAGAAATAGCTTTACTTTCATCGCCATTTATAAGAATATTAACGTCACCACTGGCCACAAGCTGCGAGCGAGCAACTAAAATCAAAGCAACCAACGCCAATACAATTAAAACAAACATTCCTACGCCAGATACAATTTCTACTACCATCGAGAGGTCCACCTATTTGAAAAATGTTAAAGCTGAATTCCACTAAATGACATAAATGCTAAAGACATTAAACCCACGGTAATAAAGGTAATTCCTAACCCACGTAGCGGAGCCGGAACATCACTGTATTTCATCTTCTCCCGAATCCCAGCCAAAGCTACAATAGCTAGCGCCCAACCTACGCCTGACCCGAGACCAAAAACCACACTTTCGCCAAAAGAATAGTCTCGCTCAATCATAAACAACGAACCGCCCAAAATAGCGCAATTAACAGTTATTAGAGGAAGGAAAATACCTAGCGCATTGTATAACGCCGGAACATACTTGTCCAATACCATCTCTAGAATCTGCACCATCGCAGCAATCATACCGATATAGCTTATCAAACCAACAAAAGTTAAATCTATGTTTGCAAGACCGAAAAAATTAAGAAGGTTAGCATTTTCCTTCAGTAGATTATTATAAATTAAATTGTTTGCTGGAATAGTAATCGACTGAACCACAATAACGGCTATCCCTAAGCCAAAAGCAGTGCTTACATTTTTGGAAACTGCTAAAAATGTACACATACCCAAAAAGAAAGCTAAGGCTAAATTTTCAACAAAAACCGCTTTCATGAAAATATTCAAATAGCCTTCCATACTAATTCTCCTCCTCGATTTGATCAGTCTTCCATGCTCGGAGTAACCAAATAAAAAACCCGATGATAAAGAATGCACTCGGAGGAAGAAGCATCATTCCATTCGGCACATACCACCCACCTGCATTTGCTAAAGAGAATATTTCTACACCAAAAAGACTCCCCGAGCCAAATAGCTCCCGAAAAAAACCAACAACAAGTAAAATCAGGCTGTATCCTAAAGCATTACCAAAACCATCAAGAAAACTTAGTTTTGGACCATTTTTCATAGCGAAAGCCTCGGCTCTCCCCATAACAATACAGTTTGTAATAATTAGAGACACAAAAACAGATAACTGTTTACTCGCCTCGAAGGCATATGCCTTCAATATGTTGTCAACTATAATAACCAAGGACGCTATAATCGTCATTTGCACGATTATGCGAATATTGCTGGGTATTATATTGCGTATGAGACTTACGGCAGTATTAGACAAACATAAAACAAAGATTACCGCCAAAGACATAACGACAGACACCTGCAAATTCGTCGTTACAGCCAATGCAGAACATATCCCCAAAATTTGTAACGCTATGGGGTTATCATTAAAAAGTGGATTTAGTACTACGTCTTTAGCCTTTTCTGCCATCTCAGCTTACCCCCTGCTGACGCAAGTTTTGAATGTATGCGTCGAAACCTTCTTTACCCAGCCAGTATCTAAGCATATTCTTCACCCCATTTGCCGTAATCGTTGCACCTGACAAACCATCTACCTGATACTTGGCCTTGGGATTACCGGGCACCACCTGACCTTTAATTACATCTATTAAGACTTCACCATCTTCACCAAAAGCTTTTTTACCATTCCACAGAGCTTTCCAATTAGGGTTATCTACTTCTCCACCTAGGCCAGGTGTCTCGCCATGCTCGTAAAAAACAAGACCTCGGATAGTGTTTAAATCTTTTGTGTCCAATGCGAGAAAACCGTAAAGAGTAGACCAAAGACCCTTGCCATTTACTGGCAATATAACCTTTCGAACTCGCCCTCTATCAGATACTAAATAAACGTCAGAATATTTTGATCGAGTCTTAATACCAGCCAAATCGTTGTCGGGAAGAATGACCACACTTTGCTTGGGGTCTTTTGCAGACTTTTTGCCATCGAATTGGCTCGGGTCAATGTCGGTGTAATTCCCTGTTGAAAGATCTATCACTCGCGCATCAATATTTTTGTATAATTCCTGAACCCGCGACATGCCAGCACTCTCGTTAACACCAAGTAATCCAGCAGCCATCAATATGTTTCTTTTCTTATCTAGGGCCTTGTTTACATTCTGGGTTGGCTTTAATGATACGGCCGCACCCGATACGAGTATTGAACAAACCAAACAAACACCGAGAGCAACTCCAAACGTATCTTTTATTGTATCTCGTGCCATATCAAGATTCTCTCAATTATCCAATTGAAGTTCGAATCAAACGTCTTTTTACGTTAGCCTGAATAACCACGTAATCAATAACTGGAGCAAATACGTTTCCAAACAAAATAGCCAACATTACACCTTCAGGAAAAGCCGGATTTATCACACGAATTAAAACCGTCATTACACCTATCAAAGCTCCATAAAACCAACGCCCCGTGTGCGTCATCGAAGCAGAAACAGGGTCGGTCGCCATAAACACACAGCCGAAGGCAAACCCACCAACCACCAAATGCCACAAACCATTCATCTGAAACATATTGTTAGTTTCACTACCCACATAACATAGGAATTCAGCAAATAGAAACGTCGACACCGCCATGCTAACTATAATACGCCAGGAACCTATGCCCGTAACGATCAATACCAACGCCCCAAAAATACACGCGAGAGTTGAAGTTTCTCCCATTGAACCTGGGATCGTGCCAAAAAAAGATGCCATTAAAGATGTCGATTCGGCCACTGCAGCCATACCCTGTTCGTAACCAATGCCCAACGCTGTCGCAGCCGTATAACCGTCAGCCCCAACCCATACCGCATTGCCACTTATCTGTGCTGGGTAGGCAAAATATAGAAATGCGCGTGCAGTAAGCGCTGGATTTAAAAAGTTTTTGCCGGTTCCCCCGAATACTTCTTTGCCTACAATTACCCCAAAAGCAATACCAATAGCCACTTGCCATAAAGGAATTGTTGGCGGCAACGTCAACGGGAATAACATTCCCGTAACAAGAAATCCTTCGTTAATCTCGTGTCCTCTTAATGTCGAAAATACAGCTTCGCAGAAACCGCCAACCATATTGCAGACCAAGAATACTGGAATGAAATAAAGCGCTCCATGGTAAATATTTGCAAAGAAACTCGACGGATCACAACCAATATCAAACATATCTATCGCAATTCCACGCCATCCCGCAGCACTCTCTAATCCCATCTCTTGAACAGCTTGGTTAGCCTGGTAGCCAGTATTCCAAAATGCCATAAAAATACAAGGCAAAAGAGCGGCCACTACCGTGATCATGGTTCGTTTCAAGTCGTTACTGTCTCGAACGTGAGTTGGTCCGGACGTCACCCTACCTGGCGTATAAAGAAACGTATCTGCAGCCTCATAAAGGGCATACCCCTTCTCAAGAGGCCCTCCTTTTTGGAACAACGGTTCGACTTGATCTAGAAGATCTCTCAGTAACTTCATCGCGCCACTATCCCTCCTTCTGAATCTGTTCGAGGTTATCCCGTAAAAGCGGTCCGTATTCATATTTACCCGGACAAACAAACGTACACAGCCCTAAATCCTCTTCGTCTAATTCCATCCCTCCAAGCAACTGAGATTGTTCCGTGTCACCTGTAATTAAAGCACGAAGTAGAAATACGGGTTCAATATCAAGTGGCATCACCTTTTCGTAGGCACCTATTGGAACCATCGCACGATCACTACCTTCTATAGATGTCGTAAATCCAAACGACTTACCTGGAAACAGCTTAGATGCAAAAATATTCTTGATTGAAAATTTGTCGATACCGGGTTTTTGCCATCCCAAAAACTCTCGCTCCCGCCCTTCAAGCAAACCAGCAATTTGCAGATGATAGCGTCCAAGAAAATCGAAAGGGCCTACCGCCGATCGGCCAGAAAGTATTGAACCCGAGATAATCCTATTTTCACCGTCTTTTAATTCACCGACCATCAACTCGCTTAACTGAGCACCCAAGCGGGTGCGAATCAAACGCGGCCGATCAACCTGAGGGCCACCCAAAGCCACTATCCGATCTGTTTTTATTTTACCCGTTTGAAAAAGTACCCCAATAGCAACAACATCTTGATAATTCAGATGCCACACAGATTTTTGGGGTCCAACGGGATCTAAATAGTGAATATGCGTCCCAACTAAACCGGCTGGATGCGGACCAGCAAACTCAACTTCAACGCATCCCTCTCCTTCGATCGAGGATCCAGGAGCTTTACACAAATACGTCGCACCGTCCGTAAGCTTTGATACAATCTTCAAACCGTGGGCAAACTGCTCTTCATTACCTCGCAATACAACATCTGGATCCGCAGAAAGTGGATTCGTATCGATTGCCGTAACAAATAACGCCTGTGGCACCGCCTGGGGATCTGCAACCTTACTGTAAGGGCGCGTACGCAACGACGTCCAAAGTCCTGAAGCAAGCAGTGTCTCCACGACTTGATCACGACTCGCATGTTCCGAATTTACTCCTGTATTCTCGTTGAATTCAACTTCATCGTCGCCTGAAATTTCGATTACGACAGACTGCAGGGCCCGTTTTGCACCACGGTTCACTGCTACAATTTTTCCACTGGCAGGCGATATGTAGCAAACACCTGGTGTTTTTCTATCCTCAAAAAGCTTTTGTCCCAACGCGACCATATCCCCTTCAGCAACCGACATCGCAGGTTTCATTCCGACATAATCAAAACCTACTACTCCAACATGTTGAACAGGATTACCCTCTTCAATAATTTGCTGAGGCCCACCCGTGATCGGCAGATCCAGACCCTTCTTGACACGAATTTGATCTTTTCTCATAGGTGTCGCCAAGATTTCTCCTTAAAATGGAACAGAATCTTCCACCCCTTAATATTAAAATCAGCTATATAATTTTGCGTTGTATACCCGTTGAATAGCACTCTACTTTAAGAGTGCTCATTACATATGTCAAGGCACTCTTTTTAGAATTTGTTACAAATTTGGTGCGATACGAATTTCAAATACTATTTCGGTGTCTATTCACAAACATGATATATATCTACATTAAATTGGGAAAAATAACTTGGAGCAAAAAGAAAAAGCTTCGGTTTGTATCAGAGAGAGGATAAACCGTATTGCTCAAATGACAAACATGGATGTTTTTGCTATCGTTTTTTCTGCCGAAAAGTTTCAAGCTCAACCAGATCATCAAAATTATAGCGGACAGAGAGATAAATGAAATCTTTACACGATAAATTACTTTGGCTCCTCGCACTATGCATACCTTCAATCGCAATTGCACAGGACCAGAATCTTTACAAAATGCCTACGGTTTACGTCAGTAGTTCGCGTTTGCCTGAAACTTCTAACTTGTCGGGTAATCAAGTCACTATCATAGACAGCAATGAAATAGCCCAAATGGGTGTATCAACCATTGCCGAAATATTGAATTTAAACGCATCAACCCATTCACGTGCTCGAGGGCCTCTCGGCGTTCAAACAGACGTGGAAATGAATGGTGCCACGTTTAGTCAGATCTTAATTTTAGTTGACGGCCAACGCATCAATGATCCTCAAACTGGACATCACAACCTCAACCTGCCCATTCGCCCGCAGGACTTGGAACGGATTGAAATAAATCATAGCGCTGGATCTGGAGTCCACGGTCCAGATGCTTTTGGAGGCATAATTAATTTGGTCACTCGCCACGATGTCCAAAAAAAAATTAGCGTTTCGAATCATTGGGGGCCTACCCCGCAAGACAATAGTGACGTCTCAGGTGTTGCAACATCGACTCGCTTGAGTCATGGTTGGCAAGGCAATTGGGGAAATTTCAACCTAAGTGCAGGTAGAGAGCGGTCTGACGGCTATCGGGATACGACCGAACTTAACTCAGATCATCTAAACGCTCGTTTTCGCTTACCCATCGGCAGCGGACATCTAAAACTAAATGCTGGGATCGAAAAAAAGGCATTTGGAGCCAATGATTTCTATGGAAATTATCCGTCCAAAGAGTGGACTACGGCCGGATTATACAGCGCTCGTTTTGAACGGAAAGGTAATGTAGGAAAACCGCTAATTAGTAGTTTCATATACCGTCGTCATAAAGACCGCTTTGTTCTTTGGCGACACAATCCCTCCGCCTATGAGAATAGCCATTTAAGCGAAGTTGTAACACTCTCTACCCACGTCGGAAGTAAGTTGGCAGGCGGGGATATTGTAGTAGGCGGTGAAATCAATGGAGAAAGAGTTGATAGCAGTAACTTAGGCAAGCATCAACAAGAAAGATTGGGATTCTTTGGCGAATGGGCAATGCCCATAAAGTCTTTGCAGTTCAATATCCGAAGCCGCATGGATATAAGCAGTGTTTACGGATCTGAGTGGGCACCCGGATTTCAGTTAAGCTCAAACCATGATCGTTGGAATATCTTTGCTGGGGTCCAACGCACATTTCGAGCCCCCTCGTTTAACGAACTCTATTACCAAAGCCCTAGTAATCAAGGTGACCCCTCCCTAGCAGCAGAACGTGCCTGGGCATACAATTTCGGCAGTCTTTTCAAATTATCTCCCAGAGTTCGACTAAAAGTGCGCAGCTATCTGCGTGCAGAACAAAATGTCATCGACTGGACTAAGTCGGTAACTGATGATGGAGGGAATATGCCACCGTGGAATGCTCAAAATTTGGGGGAAATGCAGTCACGAGGCGGTAGTCTTGAAACTACTTATGAAAACAGACAGAGTGAGGTTAAAATATCGATAACCTATAGCCTACACGACAAGAATCGAAAACTACCGGACTACATTGTCTCAAAATATGTCTTTGCACAGCCGAGACACCAGTATGACTGCAGAATACTACTCCCGCTCTTCAGCAGACTGAAAGCTTTAGGGCATTATCAATATCGTGACCACCCTACCGAAAATAGTTATGGAGTCGGTTCCTTCATTCTTACTCGTAAAATAGATGCAGGACATCTACAACTTAAAATCAACAATTTAGGAAATACCCAGTACGAATATGTAACAGGCGTCCCCATGCCGGGTCGCTGGTTTGCAATCGAAACTACCCTGAATCTTTAGTATGATACCTGCGATATATAGGTTGGATAGTACTTGCCGTATAAAGGTTGGAGCAATAAATTTCTCCGACTTGAAAGACGAGAAAGATGTCTGACGAACCGAAAAACGAAAAAAAAACCATTGCTCTCCTACAGCATAAAAAACGTAGTGGGGCAAAGATCAGTATGCTGACCGCCTACGACTACACTACGGCTCAGTTATTGGAGGAGGCAGGTATCGATATTGTCTTCGTTGGAGACT
>JAYYVF010000120.1:0-9643 GCA_036343635.1 Candidatus Latescibacterota bacterium
GTTATTCAGGGAAGGAGAACTGGAATCCTTACGTGGTAGTCCGCAATATAATGATGAGGATTTTGCAATATCCTTTGAACCTTTAGATGGTCTTCAGCCAGGAACGCGTTACGAAGTGGTCCTGCCTGGTTTGCTTGGCGGGCCACTGGGAGCCCAGCAAACGGGCAGTTTTAGATGGGCCTTTAGTACGCTTGTTCCTGAAGTGTTAACAGTAACCCCATCTGTCGACGCGGTAAATGTAGCGGCGGACGAAGGTCCGGTGAGTGTTGAGTTCAGCGGACCCATAAATACGTCGGCTTTGGCTGGCATCCAATTATTTAGGGAGGGAGAGCCCGAGGTTCTACGAAGCGATCCAAGCTATAATGATGAGGATTTTACAATATCCTTTGAGCCCTTGGATGGTCTTCAGCCAGGGACGCGTTATGAAGTGGTCCTGCCTGGTTTGCTTGGCGGGCCTTTAGGATCTCAGAAAACTGGAGATTTTAGGTGGACCTTTCGGACTAAAGTTCCGGAGCTGGTTTCATCTGTTCCCGCCGAAAGCGCTGAGGTTGGTAGCGATACTAATGTGCTGAATGCGACTTTTGATGTGTCAATAGATCCGTCTGATCTTGATTCGCAGGTTTCTGTTATTAAAAATGGCCAAGCTGTTCCTTTAAGCGACGTGGAATTTAACACAGCAAACCGGACACTTCGCGCTGTTATAGAAGAGGGTCTACGAGCAGGAACAGCCTACACAGTCCGGATTGCCTCGGCAGTTGGCGGTCCAATGCGTCAGAGTGATTACGAATTTAGGTTTACCACGGCAATCCCAAAGCTGAGCGGCTCCACGCCTATTGGTGGCGCGACGGAAGTGAATACAGGACTTGAGGAATTATCTTTGGTTTTTAGTGCTCCTGTTGATGAGACACAATTGAATACTGAGAGTTTCCTGTTGACAGAATTTGGTTCTCCAGTGACGTTGCGAGATGGTGACCCTATTGATAGGGGAGACAACACTTATGGTTTGGCACCAGTTGATGGATGGGCTGTCGGCACTCGTTATGAATTACAGATTTCTCCCAGTGTCGAAGGCCCGCTTGGGTCCGGACAGGCAAGTTCTCTCAGCTTTAATACTAAAATTCCTGTGGTATTGTCGCGATTTCCTGCACTGGGTGATACGGCCGTTGTCGATATGAATGCGTTGATCCGAGCAAAGTTCGACGGTGGTCTTGATGAAGAAGCTTTGCGTAGGGATGGTGCTGTGGTCTTGTTGCAGAGTGGCTCATCTGTTGAAATAAGTGAGCCAGCATTTGATCCAGTTACGAATGAACTCAGCTTTAATGCATTGGCGGGTCTCCTGCCCGGAACAGCCTATTCGGTTCGGATTGATTCGGATGTAGGTGGGGCTTTACAGGTTGACGGTTCGGCTTATAACTGGGACTTTGCTTCGCGTATTCCCAATCCTGTATCGACGTTTCCGGAGGCAGGGGCAGTTACCTCTGCGGGAGATCAACGGTTAGCTGTTGTCTTCTCAAGCCCACTCAATCCGGCCCTCATTAATGTCCAAAATTTTGGTCTGCGCAGGGGCGGGAGATCAGTGGCCCTTGACAATGAGGGCTTTAGTTATGACGCTGAAACATTTACAGTGCGTTATCCTTTAGTTGATTTGCGTGCGGGCTCTTCTTTTAGTGCTAACGTTCAAGCGGCCGTTAGTGGGCCCTTGGCTACGAATATTGGGCTTGAAAACCTCTCTTGGAGTTTTGACACTGAAATTCCTAGCGTGTTATCGACGTCTCCTATAGATGGGTCGGATGGAGTGAGCTTAGCGGCGTCTGCGTTAAATATTGTTTTTTCAGGGCCTGTAGCCAGCCAGGATGAAAAGAATTTCCAGATTTTTTCCCGATCTGTAGGAATAAACGAAGCTACCGAGGAAGTAGTAAAGATCACGGGGTTTGGTGCTGATACTACGGGCACAGCCATTAGTTTTGCCATTGATGGAGGCCTGAAGCCCTTCACGGAATATCGCATATTAATGGACCGAACGGTTTTAGGTGAACGAGCCCAGGAGGGATTTGAATGGCGTTTTACGACGGCGACCTCCGTGCCCGATGTGGCGTCAGGTGGAACGATTCGAAATGCTTCGGGAATGTTTGAAATGTATTTCCCGCCGTCTGCTTTAGAGATTGGAAATAATGAAGTGTCAATCCAGCCCAATATGAGTTCCCGTGAGATTGATCAAAGATCTGATATATACTTGGTGAGGACGGGCCAAGAGGTTTTAAATAAACCCGCTACGTTAACTATTCGTTATAACGATTCAGACGCGGAGGGGCTTGATGATAATAGCCAACTTCGTTTTACGATATTCCGACGTGCGCAAGATGGGGCTTGGAGGAGGGTTGGCGGTAACGTCGATCTTGGGAAAAAGTCTGTTCGTACTAGTGTCACGGAGTTGGGTGAATTCGCTATCTTCGAGGATTCAGAAGCCGATGTCGGTTCCCTTGCTATTTCGGGTTTGGATTGTCAGCCTAGAGCTTTTTCTCCCAACGGGGGTAAATTACGTGATCTTACGGATATTTCATTTGATCTAAACAACGCAGCTAATATTACGGTTCGTGTTTTTAGTTCGTCTGGCAACCTTGAAAGGGTTATCGTAAAGGATCGGCAGATGGCTCGTGGTCGAGCTTCGATTGAGTGGGATGGTTTGGGCGAAGATCGAAAAGCTGTTGCTAGTGGTCTCTATGTCGTCGTGGTAAGTTCCGGAAATACGAGTAGCGAAAAAATTGTGGCGGTGGTGCGATGAGAGTGGAATCTTTTTTGACTATTTTTGCGCTGTTAAGTCTTTGCCCGATTGTCGGATATGGGCAGTCTTTTGACAATGTTTCAGGTTCGAGTGGTACGCTAAACGCAGGTAAATTCAGTACGAATTCGGCATGGGGTGACTACGACGGAGATGGTGATTTAGATCTTTATGCAACTAATTGGGGTGCTGCGTTAGCTCCACCTGGGGATGCATTGTTTAATAATAACGGAGACGGCACCTTTACTGATCGTGCTTCAGAGGCTGGTGTAGACAACCTTGGAAACAGCCCTGCGGCAGCGTTCGCAGATTACGACAACGACGGGGATCTTGATTTATATGTGGCAAATTTCTACGATCAGGACTTTCTCTATCGGAACGACGGGAGTGGCAATTTTTCTGAGGTAGGTCGAAGCCAGGGATTGGTGAATCTTGAGGGGCGTGGTAATGTTATGTCCGTTGTTTGGAGCGATTATAACAACGATGGATGGGCGGATTTCTATCTCAGTAAATATTATTTTTCGAATGTGCCTTATCAGAATAATGGTGACGGTACTTTTTCTCCGGCTACAGATTTAGGTTTAGGTGATAAACGTGATACTATCGCGTCTCTTTGGGCGGATTATGATGGAGATGGTGATCCGGATCTATATACGGTAAATCGTGAGCAAGAAAATCAATTGTATCGAAACGATCTGAATGACGAGGGTTTGTTTAAAGAGGTCTCGATTTCCATGAAGGTGGCTAATACTGAAATTGGTCAAAATGGAGACTGGGGAGATTACGATAATGACGGTGACTTAGATCTGTTTGTTGCTAATGTTGGTGCTAACGCACTTTATCGCAATGATGGCAGTGTGTTTTCTGAAGTCGCTAATCAGGCAGGTGTGCGCATAGAAAATGGTAGTTGGTTGACTGCAATGGCTGATTGGGCGGATTATGATGGGGACGGTTTCTTAGATTTGTATTTGGCGAGCGGAGGAGATAGACAGGGACAACGGAATCTATTATATGCTAATAATGGTGACGGAACGTTTAGTAGTAGTTCCTCGACCGCTAATTTGCCAACAAGTGCTACGGTGCATTTGTCGGCGCGATGGGGAGACTTTGATGGAAATGGATCGCCCGATTTGTATATGACGGACGGTTTTGGTTACGGGAATTTATTATTTAAGAATAATACAGCAAGCGGTCGTTTTATTCATATAGACGTTGACGGAAAAGGTGGAGCCGACGGAGGTACGAATCGAAGTGCATTCGGGGCGAAGGTGCGGTTATTTAATGCGGCTGATGAGGTCGTAGGTTATCGCTATGTAGATGATGTTGCCGGTATTTCCTTTGGTGTTGATGAAGGCGAAATTTACAGTATTGAAGTCAATTTTCCTGGATCTTCACCAGCTGTTACTCTAAGTGGTTTGCAGGGGGGCGATGCGCTAATGGTGGTAGAGCCGTGATCTATCAAAATACAATTCGAATGTTGTGTTTTTCGGTGCTCTGTTTTCAGACAGTCTTTGCTGCCTCTCTGCGTCCGGAACCTGTTGGCGTGCGTGCGTTGGGTATGGGTGGTGCTTTTAGTGCAGTGGCGGCCGACGCGAGTGCTGTGTATTGGAATCCAGGAGCGTTGGCCTCATTGCAACGACAGGAATTGGGTGCTGCATTAGCCGACCGGTTTGATCTTGGATTGAAACACCAATATCTGAATTATGTCCTGCCCGTTGGAGATAATCATGCTATAGGCTTTGACTGGTTTAATTTGGGCTTTGATGACAGCGAGCTTGACGCTGACCGGAACCGTCTTTCGTTCGCTTATAGTTACCGTAATGGCATTCAACGTTTACGTCCGTTTATCGGGAATACAGCTATTGGAATCAGTGGGAAATATCGTTCGTATAACGTGGGACTAGATGGCAGTAGTGTTGGAAAGGCATCTGGATGGGGTTTTGACGTTGGGTTATTGGCGCCGTTGCCCTGGGGCTTGCGTTTGGGCGCTGTGATTCAGGATGTAGGCGGATCTGATTTGGGATACGAAGGGGGAGAGTCAGAGCAGGTGTATTCGTCACGTTTCCGCGTGGGTTTGGCCAAAAAGCCTATAGAAGGTTTAACCATTGGAGTTGATGGGTCTGCAGATGCTTTCCATTTGGGCAGCGAATATTGGTTGCGAGGTTTGCTGGCACTGCGGGCTGGAATTAGCACAGATTTGGATACACCCGAGAGCTTTGGAGATGCTACTACAAAAACGTATGGTTTTGGAATTAAATACCGCTTTGCTCAATTCGATTATGCGTATGAGAGCCATCCTATATTGTCGCCGACTCATTATACTTCGTTGTCTTTGGCGTATAATCCTCGGGTTGTTAACATCAAGGATACAACGATTCGGCCGAACCCAATTTTTCGTTCACTATATCCTCATTATCAAGAAAATGACTTCTTTGACGTAGTTATAACGAATTCGGCGCCAGAGCCGATAGAGGTTAGTGTTTCTTTGTTTTTGCCGAAGGTAATGAGCGTACCTCACCGTGAATCGGTATTGTTGCCCGCACAAAGTAAAGAAAAATACACTTTTAAGGTGACGTTTGACAATGATTTGTTTAACAGTGATGACGCCTATTATGATAACTTTGTTACGCCTGTTGTGCGTGTAGAATATCAGCGTAATCGTAAAGATCAATTTGTTGAAAAGCAGTTAGAGCGCGTGTATGTGGCTGGAAAAGGTAAACTCAGTTGGAATATTAAGGGTATGGCTGCAGCCTATGTTACACCTGAGGACATGGCCATTGCCGGTATGGCAAGAGGTTTGGTCCAACGTTATAGTGATTTGCTAGGGGCAAAATTTAACCGTTCAAATATGGGCAAAGCAGTTGTTTTGTTTAATGCCCTGGGAGCTTACCGTATTCGCTATCAAGCGGACCAGAAGACCCCTTTCACTAGTGTATCGAATGATAAAACTATTTTCGATACCGTACAGTACCCTAGTGAATTGCTGGAAAAACCCGAGGGGGTAGAGACCAAGATCGGTGACTGTGATGACCTTACGGTGTTGTTCGTTTCCTTACTGGAAAACCTTAGTATAGATACTGCGTTTCTTGAAGCGAATGATCCGGGTAAGGGGCATATCTACATGATGTTTGATAGTGGTATTTCTCCGGATAAGGCAGAAGACCATTTCTTATCATCGTCTGAATATGTGGTCTGGCAAGGGCGTGTCTGGATACCCATTGAGACTACGATGTACGGATTTACCTTTTCCGATGCTTGGCGCAATGGGGTTGCAGAATACAAACGGCTCAAACCTCGTAAGCTTATTGATGAGCTTTATGTGCAACAGTATCTTCAGACCTATAAACCTGCAACTTTGCCACCGAGTACGGTTCAACTACCTGAATCTGCCGTTATGGATAGCTTGATGGAGCGAGATCTTGCTTATTTCGACGATCGCGTCGACCAGATTGCGCTGGGAGCTTCTGTTTCCTTGGATACTCCGGATGGTGCATATGATGCGGGTGCTGCATATTTGCGGATAAATCATCTTGAGAAGGCATCTGCGATGTTTGAACGGGTCCTAGGTATGAGACCTGAACATGTTGATGCTTTAAATAGCTTGGGGGTTGTTGCAGCGTATCGTGGTGAGTATGACGAGGCGTTAGCTTTATTCCGTCGATCTTTGGAGTTAGAGGATAATACGGGTATCCGTATGAATATAGCGCTTGGCTATTATCTCAAGGGGGAACGAGAAACTGCTGACGCACTTTACCAGGAAGTGGTGTCTTTAGATGAATCGTATGTGGAACTATTTGATTTTCTTGCAGACGTGGGTAATGCTCAGGAGTCTTACGATATAGGAGTTTCGTATTTACGTCAGGATAAGTTTGATCTGGCGTTAGCGCAATTCGAAGAAGCTATAGCTGCAGACGATTTATTTGCTGATGCAATTAATGCTAAAGGTGTTGTTTTGACGCATAAGGGTCAGTTTGATGAGGCCCTTGATTTATTTGAAAAGGCTGTCCAGTTAGATCCCGACCAGTCCGGGCATCGTCTCAATGTTTCTCTAATATATTATCTAAAGGGAGATAGAGATCGTGCGGATGCTCTTTACCGGCAGATCATAGCTGAGGATGAAGCCTATGATGGATTACTTGACTTTTTGGCTGAAGTCGAGTCGGCTCAGGAGCATTATCGTATCGCAGCAGCATATATAACTCAGGAACAGTTTGATCGCGCGCTAGACCGATTGGACAAAGCCCTGAAAGCTGACCCTCAGATGGGAGATGCTTACAATGCGAAGGCCGTCGTTTTGAGTAACAAAGGTCAGTATGACGAAGCTTATTTACAGTTAGAAGAGGCCGAGTCTTTAATGCCGGAGCATCCTGGCGTAAAGCTTAACATGGCGATACTTCGTTATTTACAAGGACGCCGGAATGAAGCGAATGTAATTTACCGTCAGGTGGTAGAATCCGACGACCGCTATGAGGGATATTTGAATTTTCTTGATAATGAGTAAGTGGGAGGTTGGGTTGTGCTTTGTGATGCAAAATTTATTTTATATAATGTGATGTAGATCATGTTTTTATTCGCCTAAACGATCGATAATTATTGGCGAACCCTTTTGTAGTGTCATGTAAGGAGAAATGCAAATGATTAAGAAAACAGTGATTTTTGCTCTGGCTTTTGGGATTTTAAATACTGGAGTTGTGTTTTCTCAGGAGGAGTCGGATGTTGATTCTGACGCTGAAATGGGAGACGAAGATTGGTTGAACACCGTCTGGACTCAAGTTGACGATATGGTCAAAGAAGAAGAATATAAGTTACAGGAAACGGTTACGGTGGCCGGTGTTCGGGGAGCTGAAGCAGAAGACAATATACTGGCTAAGCTATATTATAAAGGTGGTAAAAGGTATCCTAGTCAAGATAAGTTAGTCAAAGCTATTAAGACGTTGCAAGATGCGTTGGCTAAAGACCCTAAGTCGCCGAATGCTCCTAAGCAGAAGTTTTTTGTGGCTCAGTGTTACGAAAAAATGGGTCAGCAGGCTCAAGCGCGTGATTACTATAATCGTGTTGCTGATGAACACCCCAAGTCACCGTATGCGGTGAAGGCTGAAAGTAAGATGGCTGAGATGAGTAATGAATAGTATCTGATTTTTCAGATCAAAAGCGGGGAGGCTATTTGCCTCCCCGCTTTTTTGTTATAATTCAATCTAGAATTGATCTGCCTAGAATGAAAAGGGAGCTTTACGTAATATGCCAGAAGAAACGAAAAATGATGCTGGCCTACAGCCGTATCTTGGACCTATAGTAGGTTTATTGGTACTACTATTTTCTTTGACGAAAGCTTATGAAAGGGCCGAATTAGTCAGTTACGATTGGAGATTTAATATACGTAATACCATTTTCGGTCTCCCTGAGATGGATCCTCGATTAGGAACGATTGAGATAGATGATCGGACTTTAGAAGTTGAAGGCCGTTGGCAAAACTGGACTCGTGAGGAATACATCGATGTAGTTGGTATTCTTGGCCATTATGGTGCTGCTCGTGTTGGGTTTGATATTTATTTTCCTGATCCTGTAACAAAAATTGTGACGGAAAGACAGATTAGGAGACTGGGTAGTGTGGACGCTAATGGGATAGAAGGTCTTTTGGCTAATGCTGACTATGATGCAAGATTCGGACGTGCGATAACGGAGGCTAATAATGTTTATTTGGCCCAATATTTGAATGTTGTAGGTGAGGGACATGGAGATGCAGATGCAGAGGAAGAAGTCCTTTTCCCAGAATTAGATGAGGAGCAGATTATAGCGTTGGAAGAAATTCGTGCAGATTCCCCTCAATTAATGGTGCCTGTTCATGAGAGTACATTGACAAAGGCGACAGATTTTGAGCCGCCAATCCCGGTTTTGCGTAGAGCCGCTCGTGGTTTTGCGTATGCTCAGACCACCGAGGACTTTGATGGGTCTAGACGACGTTATCCAGTGGTGTTCCAATATAAAGATATTCTTTTTCCTTCTATTGCATTGCGTATAGCTTGTGATCAATTAAATGTCCCGTTGTCCGAGGTCCAGGTTTGGCCGGGTGACAAGGTGTTGTTGCCAAATGCTCAGGATGGGGATGGCGAAAAAAAGGATATCGAAATACCGATTAATCCCGATGGAACAATGAACGTAAACTGGGTTGGACGTTGGGAGGAGACGTTCGTGAGGTATCCTCACATAGCTCTTCGCGATGTTTCCGAAAGAAAATCGCGTGAGGAATTGTTAGAAAAGATTAAAGAAATTGTTGCTTTGGACCAATCTCTAAAGCCTAACAAGTTACCGTCTGTTTTAGCAGAATCCGGTTACGTGGATAAAAAAGTTGTTCGTCGTGCAATAGTGACTTGGGTTCAAGCACGTGGAATAGAGTCCGCGGTAGTGAAAGAGCCAGAAAAAGATGCTACCGAGTTTTGGGCATCGAAAGGTGTCAAGAAACCCCAGCAGGCACAACTGAATATGTATAGTCAGATACGCCGGAATAATCGTGTCGCGCAAATAGTGGAAAATAACCCTTCTATAGGTTTCGTGGAGTTGAAAGAAAAATTATCAGAATATGATTCTGATGATTTGGAACAGAGTTTTTATTACATATCGAAGAACCTCGTTCAAGGCAGAGTGAGTGATCAGGCGCGACCATTATTTTTTTATCCTTATAAAATAGTAGAGGGTCTCGCGCTCACCCCATTTGAGTTGCAAGGAAAAATTTTATTTTATGGTCAGACATCGACTGGAAGTACTGATCTAAGTGTGATCCCCTTTCAAGGGAACTATCCAATGGTTGGTATTTATTCTAATGTGTTAAATACCATCTTCACGGAAGGTTTTATCTCGCGTATGCCA
>JAYYVF010000121.1:0-15923 GCA_036343635.1 Candidatus Latescibacterota bacterium
TTTGTAGTTTGTATGAGATAGGCGGTGTAACCCTCGTCTACAAGTTTTGCTACGAGTCCTGCACAAAAAAAAGGTATGTCGTCAGCGTGTGCCTGAACGGCTGCTAGAACCTTCCCGGTATTTGGTTTTCCCTTTTTTTTATGTTCAATTTGGACCTGTCCTACCGGGGTGTACCAGGGAACGCGTGGATTTGATGAAGTCGCCATAAAATACCTCTTTTAAGAAGGATGGGTTGATTCTTGGATTTTCAGCTAAATATTCCATCTAGTGTCCAGTAGTGATCAGGGTTCGGTTGCCGTTGTATCCACTTACCGTTTGTAAAATCGGGGAATGGTTGTGGAAGACTACCGCAGGAAATAGATTCTTCTGAAAGCGCGGTAATGGCCATCCACGTCACCGAATCATAGACGTCTATAGATGTTTGGCTACCTGTTTTTATTGCATCAATAAAGGCTCTTTGCACGAGCCAGTCCATACCGCCGTGACCGCCTTTTACTCCCCCCTCGATAAAATCCTTCCAAACGGGATGTTCATAAGACTCAAGGTACTCACTCATTGGTGCCCAACGCTCATCACCAAAATCGTCGAAATGTAATGCATTTTTGTCTTCCATCCATAATCCTTTTGTTCCTTGGACGCGTTGAGCCCGAGAATATGGACGAGGAAGCGAACAGTCATGGGTTAATAAAACGGTTTCTCCGTTGGCACATTTTATTATCGTCGTGGTAATATCGCCTTGGTTAAATACGGTATTCATTCTGGGATGATCTGGCCCTAAATGACTAACAACGTATTCACGAAGCCCACGAGATTTTGAGCTCATCGAAACAAGAGAAATGAAGCGGTTACCCTTATTGATGTCCAGCATTTTTGCTATTGGACCGATTCCATGCGTTGGATACAAGTCGCAGTTCCGGTGGATAAAGTTTTCAAGACGATAATGGCGGTTTTCACCACCACGCGTAATTTCTGAACGTAGGTCGTGTTCATAGCCGCATTGGCAGTGAATTAATTCGCCAAATAATCCTTGTTTGACCATATTCAAAACGGCCATTTCCTCACGTCCATAGCAACAATTTTCTAAGAGCATAAAAGGAATGCCAGTTTCTTCGCTCGTGCGTACTAGCTCCCAACATTCTTGAATAGAGGAAGCACCGCCAACCTCTGATGCTACGTAAATTCCTGCTCGCATCGCCGCCAGAGAAATTTCTACATGACTTGTCCAGTTGGTGGCAACAATAACTCCATCCAAATCATTTCTTGTAAGAAGATCTTGGTAGTCTAGGTACTTTTCAGGTAGGGATCCTTGAGCCTCATTAAGACCGTTGGCAGCTTGTTCCAAATAATCTTCATGTAAGTCACAAATTGCTGGGATGTATACGTCGTCCATGCTGGCAACTAGATTGGCGAGGCCTCGTCCTCTGCCGCCTAAACCTATAAAACCTAAATTTAATTTTTCCAAATCTTCTCCTATTTTATTCTCTATCGCTTTATAATTGTTGAATATATGATGATCTTAAATGAGAAATAAGTTATTGCTCTCTATTTGCCCGATTAATATAGAGAAAAATCAGAGGAGTTAGGTATTCTTTTATGCCATATTTTTACAGGAGGTTTTAGTGAGTTTTACAGTGCTTTTAATTGCGATAGGTAGTGTATTGTCGGGACTTTGGACCTGCTGGGGGTTTTACATCATATTCTCCACGGACAGGCCATCTTATTCTTTATTGCAAAGGTTATCTTCGGATATAGAGATTCGGCAGTATGAGGAACAGAGTTGGATCAAGACGCGATATGATAGCGACGATGATTCGTTTCGTACTTTGGCCTCTTATATCTTTGGTCAGAATAAAGAGAAAAAATCCATTCCAATGACAGCTCCTGTGATTTCCGGCCAATATATGGCGTTTATATTACCCGTTGGATTAACAGAATACAATGCACCTCAACCGGATGGTCAGCAAATCCAATTTGTTTCTGTACCTGCTCGTCAGCTTGCTACCATGCGCTTCTCCTGGTTGACTTCTCCAGAAAGGGTCAAAAGAAAAACAGCTGAATTACTCTCGGTATTGCGCATGCATGAAATCTCAACACAGGGACAACCTTTTTTGATGAGATACAACGACCCCTGGACACCTCCTTTTATGCGTCGTAACGAAGTGGCAATCGAATTACGAGAGAACAAATAAACAAGGTACAATCTTGCCAATCGCGGTTACGTAGGATTGGTGGTAATCCTAAATTATCCTTGGTGGCTTTTCTATAAAGACTAAAAGCAAGAAAATTTTTTAGATATTTTGTAAACGTATTAGTTTAGTTGGGAAATGGTTGAAATGATGTCGAGTTTTTGCAACTTGCAAATAAGGGCTGATGGTGTGAATTTAGCTATGGATGACACTACAGACTGTATACGACTTGGAGACTCATGAGGTACGAAGTTTCTCAGACTATGAAATTGGGACAGTTAGATAAGAGGTACTTTTTCCTGTTTCTTGTTTTTCAGGCTATTGTTTTTACTGGTAGCCTATTTTATACCGAGTGGCTACCAGTTTTTGTTATAGGATCTGTCATAGCGGTACTATTTGTTATAGGAGTTTTGGTTCGTCCCTGGGTAATAGCTCCGATTGTTGTTTTGACAACGGGACTTGATAGTACGGGCCGTTTTTTCGGAGGGGTTGAAGGAGGAGGTGGAGGATTACATTTGACGGGGTTCCATCTCGCATATGCCTTACTCGTTATTGGTCTCCTTGTACAAACAAGCCTACGTGGAAGGGTGGTATTTCCAGAATTTGAACTAAAGGCTCCTTTGTTGGCGTTTTTAGGTTGTATCGCCGTTTCCCTGATCTATTCTCCGAATCAACCCGAGGCCACAATCAGTTTCGTCCGGATGAGTGCGTTGGTCTTGTTTACCTATATGATTCAAGTAATTATTGATTCAAAGCGTGCGGTTAAAGCAATTTTATGGTCTATGGTTTTTTTTACAGTAGCTGGCGCTGTAATGGGAGCTTATCAGGTAATCACGGGGCAATTTCATCTGCCAGTAAAGGTAATAACCGCTTTAGGTGGCAACGTCCCCCGTGCAACCGGTACATTTCATAATCCCAATATTTTCGCCACTTTCATGATGTGTGGTATCCTGCCATTACTTGCAGTAATACTAAATCATAAGATGAATACGGTCTCTAGAGTCTTATTTGCGATCGGAATTATTATCGGTTTTGGCGGTCTGCTCGCCTCCTTTAGTCGCTCAAATTGGGTCGCTACACTTATTGGGATTTTTGTTATTCTCTGGCTCAGTCGTAAATTAAGGTATTTTTTTATTTTGCTATTCGCGGCACTTCTTTCGGTTTTGGCTTTAAAAGAATTTGTGCCTTTTGCTGAATATATTTTCGAGCGATTTATCTCCATTTTTACTCTTTTCAGTGAATTTGGCTCTGTTGGCCGCACTTCTAGTACGGCGAGAATTTATTTGATTATAGCGTCACTGGATATGTTTGGTGATCATCCGTTACTTGGCATTGGCTGGCGAGCTTTTCCTCACGTATTTTCGAATTATGCCCCTGCAGGATATCCACATTGGAGTCAGGTAAATGAACCCCATACTGTAATAACAATGGTCTTGGGTGAACTCGGCATTGTTGGATTTGCGGTTTTTTTGTGGTTTGTTTTGAAAGTTTTTATTCTCGCGTGGGGCCGTTTTCATGAAATGAAGGATTCATATCTTCGTTCGGTCCAAATAGGTATGATTGCGACGTTTGTTTCGTTTCAGATTAATCAGTCTTTTAATGGGGATTTGGCAAATAACATGTTTTGGTTTGGCGTTGGGATGCTATTTGCGGTGCAAAGGGTGGAACGAGAAGGACGTGAAGGGTCGAGTTAGAAGAGTTACGAAAAAAACACTTTGATTCTTAGTGGTTTGTCAGTAAAGTTTTCACTAAGTTAGCCTAATAAAATGTTGGCATTCTCCCAAGGATCGTCCACGTGGCCCTTAGTTTTAATTCGCATATACCTGTGCCTTATGCGCGCAGACCTCAAGATATATTTGAGTCAGTGAGTAGTGTTTCTATTGAAGACTCAGGAACTCATGTTACAGGATCACGCGATGTGTTCTCGGGCTTGGCGTTATCTGGAAGGGATAAGTCCGAAGCGGTGGCGCTCCAATTTCGCATTCGAAATGAAGAGCAGGCAATTAATTCTATCCGATCGGCTGAATTCTCCTTATTGGAAGTTCGGTCAATCTTGATACGATTGCGTGAATTGGCGTACGGTTTTTCTTTAGAAACGTGGAGCGATGACGAACGTGAATTGGCTAGTGACCAGTTCAGTGAATTGAATACAGCCACCCAACGAATGGTCAAGCTTGTTAACTCAGGGATACGTGGAACGACAATTAGCGAGCAGCAGGATTTGGATTCGCATGAATTATTGCCCAATAAACAGGGAATAGAATTAAGCAATATTGTGTCAATAGACGCAGAACCTGGTGTTTATAGCCTTAGTTATATACCTGAAAAAAAAGAAATTACGTTGAGTAACAAGTCTAACTCCCAGACAATTAAATTTACCGACCTTCTATATAAAGGTGCAGTTGAGAAGATAAAATCGATCATACTTAATTTTGATCGGTTTGGTGTTCTTGCGACCTTTAATGTTACGACGCTTTTTGATGAAACGGGGATGTTGGCGGGCGACAACATAACAGATCGGCAATTCGTTGTGATTGAGGATTCTAAACGATCTCAGGATGAGTTTTTTGTTTCTAAATGTGCGCTTGAGGAATTCATTGGTAATATTCAATTTTTATCAAATTTTTTTAAATCAGAAGAAAAAGGCCCTTCGAAGTATTTGGTAATTGCACATTTGGAGAGGGCTCTTGAGGAAGAATCGAGAATCCGCGGTAACCTGGGTTACGTCTTAAATAGAATGGCTTCAAATATTAGGACGATAGAGGAACAAATAGAAAAAATAGAGGTTACTATTGATAAAATTGGGGATTCGACGACTGCTGATACGGTTTTGCAATGTTCTCAATCGCGTATTGTCTTACAGCACGCTGATAGGCTATTGAAACATGCTCGATCAGTAGATCCAGCAAGGGTATTGAGGCTACTTGATATCTAACTCTCAATAAAACTATTGGGGGAATAGTATATAGGTGATTGCACTACCCCCAAACCAGGCTTTTCGAAATTCCTCCAGGTCATAAGATCTTGCTACTGCTTTTTCAGTTTGTGAAGCTGGGTCATTAACAAATATTCTTCCGTGGGCAAAACCTTTAACTATTACTAAGTGTCCGTTAGTTTCTTCTATTGGCGCACCTGCAAGACCACCTCTTTTATATTGAATTGAGGCAACAAAAGGATACGAGTTTTGTATCAAACTCTCTGCAGTCTCCCAGTTTGGCATATGACATAAATATCCACAAAGGCCATAACGGTTTGCTGCTCGAATATTAGCAGGCCAAACGCCATACAATTGGGTAGGAGAATGGTATGTTTCTGCGATCACATCGTAGATATCAACAGTAATACCATGGTATTTCATTAACATACTTAAACACGTTGGAGAGCATACTCGATTTTTGATTTCCGAACGCAGTGACATTTGGCTTATGGCAGGTACAGTTTCTTCCAATGAAAGCCTAGTAGGAGGTGGATGACTCATTGTTATTTTGCGTCGTAAAGAGAGCGAAAAGAGCGCTGGGACACTTTCGATCTCAGTTAGACCATGTACGAGCCAACCTACTTTTGCTCGCCGTAGTTTAGTTTTAATAGTCCATACATCGATGTTAGCTTCAACAAATGTTTTTTTATCGGGAATCTTTTGGGCGGGTTTATCCCATCCAATTGGTGTAAGTTGACAAGATCCTATGTAACCACATTCCGTTTCATATTCAAGAGTGCATTGGTACCCCCATGAGGATTTAGAGGACAAGGATAAACACGGAACAATTTCATATGCATCCTGTAATAGGGGCTCAGGGAGATCTTGGTGCCAGCTATTGTTTCTCCATTCAGGAGCAATATTTGGCTGATAGATGCTGTGGTTAGGAACGTGAGTTTTCCAGTGATTTTGTTCATTTTGCGTACATATTAATAAATGCGCCGAGTTATTTGGTTGGGAGTTGTGCATGTTTAACCCCACACATTATTGAAATTCGGGAAGAGAATACTGTTTTCATAGTACAAGCCATCAGGTCTATCTTTTTTTAGCAGTAGGGGCCCATCTAGGTCGACATATTTGGCTGAAGTTGTTAACAGAGTTGCTGGAGCAATTGATAAAGAAGTGGAAACCATGCATCCAACCATGATATCTAAACGGTATTCTTGGGCTCGTTCCAGTAACAAGAGCGCTTCCGTTAAACCGCCAGTCTTGTCAAGTTTTATATTCAAGCAGTCATAGCGCCCAACCAGTTGGTCGAGATTATCCGAAGTGTGGCAAGATTCGTCCGCGCAGAACGGTACTGGGTGTACTATGTTTTCAAGAATTTTGTCTTTCCCGGCGGGTAGGGGTTGCTCTAGCAAGGCAACCCCGAGATGAGCCAATTTTGTTGCCATGGGTAGCACGTCTTTCTCGTGCCAACCTTCATTAGCATCTACTATTAAAAGGGATGATGGGGCATGTTCGCGAACGGCTGCTACTCGTTCCAAGTCTCTGTTTCCATCGAGTTTTAACTTTAGTAACGGTCGATGCGAGTTGATTAAAGCTTCTTTACCCATGTTTTTAGGAGTATCAAGCGAAATGGTATAGGCAGTTTTGACAGTTTGGGGGATAGCTATGTTAGCAAGTTCATAGGCAGGTTTTTTAGCCTGTTTGGCTCGAAGATCCCATAAGGCACAGTCCACTGCGTTTCGGGCAGCACCAGCCGGCAAAAGTGATTGGAGTTTATTAAAGTCTAATCCAGATTCAATATGAGGCTGGATGTTTTTTATCGTCTGAATGGTTTGTTCGACAGATTCTCCATAGCGAGGGTAGGGAACACATTCCCCTCTTCCACCAATGTTATTTTCTCTCAGACTACATATTACAACATCGGCATTCTGTTTTTGTCCTCGAGAAATGGAGAATGTTTTTGCTAATGGCCAGGATTCTCTGTGTACGGTTAGTTTCATTACAAGGACATTGCTGCAACGAGATGTTCGGCTCCTTGCCGGATTGGATCGACACAAGGTAAATTTAACTCAGTTTCGAGGTCATCCAGTAATCTTTCAGCCTCCGAGGAGCTTTGCTTATAGGTGTTGACTGATAACCCAATCACTCGACAATTCGAATTGGTAAGTTGGCCGCATGTTTCATTTAGTGAAATACAATCGCGAATTTCCGGTAGTACATATTCCTTTAGACCACGCATATGTGATCTGTCTGGGTCATGACATAAAACTAGAGAATCCGCTTGGGATCCGTGTAAGAGTCCCAGTGAAACACCTGCATAAGATGGATGGTATAATGAACCTTGTCCCTCTATAATATCCCAGTGGTCCGCGTCGTTATTTGGAGAGAGTAATTCGGCTGCTCCGGCAACAAAATCTGAAACTACTGCATCGACACAAATTCCAGTGCCGGCTATGAAAATGCCGGTTTGCCCAGAGGCACGGAATGTGGCGTTAAATCCTTGTTGTTTTATAGAGTTCTCTATCGCTAGCGCAGTAAACATTTTCCCAACAGAACAGTCCGAGCCAACGGTTAATAACCTCTTGCCGGATCGTTTTTTTCCATTTGCAATGGGGTAATTAACTTCGGTACCACGGACATTTATGAGGTCCACGTTCGAGGCCTTTGCACGTTTCTCCAAGTCAGGGATAGTATTTAATATGCCGTGTAGACCACTTGCTATATTGTATCCCATATCAACAGCATTGAACAAGGTGTCTAGCCAGCCTTTAGAGAAGACGCCTCCTCGGTTTGCCACGCCTAGGACTAATGTTTTAGCACCATCTTTTCGGGCTTCATCTAAAGTTCGATCTGGCAATCCGACATCGGCCATACAGCCAGGCAAACGGAATTGGCCAACGCATTCGTTAGGACGCCAGTAGGCAATGCCGTCTGCCGTCTTTGCCGCAAGTTGATCCTGAGCGTCCCCGAGGAATAGTAAGAACGGGCTTTGAAGATTGATCAATGCTTTTGCCTTTATAATTGTTTAAATCTAAACATATACAATGGCCTCAACTTAGAAAATAGGTCATTTGATTAGCGTTTGAGCATTACGTTTGTTAATATGAAATCAAATGCAATGCTTAATAAACCTAGGTATTGAAAAAGGAATATGAAATGAAATTACAAGTATATCAGTCATATTGGGGTATGGCAGGACTGCCTTTTAGTAGTGAGAATGAGTGGACTATGGAGGAAAAGTTATCCAATATAGCTGAAGCCGGTTTTGATGGTGTAGAATTTTTAATGGAAGAAAAAGAGCATCGTACAGCTATGGTTCCGTTATGCGAAAAATATGGGCTAAAACGTTCCAACATAGTATTTCCCTTGAAATCAGAGGATTTCATCGAAGATATTAAGGCTGCCTCAGATGGCGGTGCCTCGCATATAAATTTACAACCTATGCCTATGCCTCGTAAGGTGGCTGAAGGTGTACCTTATATTGTGCGTTGCATGGATATGGCTAAAGAAGTTGGTTTCGAGCTATTCTTTGAAACGCATCGTGACCGTATGACTACAGATATGTATTTCACCTTGGATTTAATTGAAGCTGTTCCGGAAATGGTTTTATGTGGAGACCTTTCACATTTTCTTGTTGGACGCGAGTTTGCCGGCCCACCTCTTTCCAAACAAAATCAATGTTATATTGAACAAATTTTAGATCGTTGTGGTGCTTTCCATGGACGTGTTGCCTCACGTGAACAAGTTCAAGTTCCAACACAATTCTCTCATAATAAAGTGTGGGTAGATTTGTACGAGAGTTGGTGGGAATACGGATTCAAACGTTTCAAGTCCCGTGCAAAAGAAGGTGATGTATTGACGTTTGTAGTTGAGTTGGGTCCGCCGACCTACGCTATGCAAGGAGCTGATGGGAAAGAACTCTCTGATCGATGGGAAGAAGCTGTAATTATGAAGGATCGAATAAGGTCGATTTGGGACAATTGTTGAGTTAGATATGTTTTGATTCAAAAATGGGAGTTGCTTATAGTCTCACCGCTTTAATCGACTATCGTGATTTTATCGGTCAAGTTTGGAACTATACAGAGAAATTCAAATGGTTCGTTTCCCTTGGCTCGGTACCAATGCGGTGTTTCAGCTGGTATAAATACCACGTCATCGCGTTCTACGTTGATTTCCTGATCGCCAATTCCGATCGTCGCGTTTCCCCTGAGGATATATTGTTCGTGTTCGACAGTGTTGGTGTGCTTGGGCATACCACCTCCAGGTTGCATCACAAAGCGTCGCATTGCAAAGTTTGGTCCCTCTTCAGGTCCGATCAAGATTTGTGTCTCGGTATCTCTGCCTGCCCGTACCGTTGTTAATGGAATATTATTAGCGTTTTTTACATTCATGGTTTTTTTATTCCTATTCGTCCGTGATTACAGGAGCGTGATTAGCGCGTGCGTATAAGTTGTCAAAATCCGTACTGCCATCATCTTCTATGAGCTCTGTCTTACAGCCCCAGTCATCTACGGGTTGATTGCCGTTGCCAAAAAATGTCCATTTTTGGCCGGAATTAGTAAAATATATTTTAACGCCGGAAGGGCGAGTTACTTTAGTTAGGCGTCTTGATAGATTGTGATCGGCTTTGTCCACACGATATTTTTCCAAAATTTCATTGTTCATTTCTACACCCAACCCGGGGCTTTCGGGAACGCGGGCATGTCCACCGATCACAGAAATTCGTTCGGTTAAAAGGTGATGTTCATATAATTCGTGACAAGTAATCGTCGGCCACTGAGCCTGTTTCAGTACCGCACTTAGATGAAGAGAGAGAGCCGTTGTAGGTCCAGCTCCTACCATTTGAAGAAAAAACGGCATACGTAGCGCATCAGCAGTGGTGCCTTGTTTCATGATTTGTGACACCCCTCCCCCTAGGACCCAACCATCGCACACGCCTCCCATTTCAATTCCTTCGCGTGGCCCAATGACACCGTAATGGTGAGCAATTGCACTTTCTATCTGGGTTCGCATAAACCGATTGCCGGAAGCGTCGTCACGGGGTATTGGATCTTCGAAAATTTTTATTTTTGGAAATGTAGTTTCCAACTCCCTCAAAACAGGAATCGCGTTAGAGGCATTATTCAAAAATGCATTCCAGTCCGCGTCAATACGAAAATGCTCAGGCGTTGCGTCTGAAATTCTTCGAATAGTTTCATAGACGTCGAACCATGGACGGGTTTTGATCTTCATACAGGTATACCCTAAGTCAACAGCGGTCCGGGCTTCAATTTCATATTTTTCAGGCGACATATCGTGGTCCCAAAATGAGATCGCACACCAGTCGCGACACTTGGTTCCTAAAAGGCGGTAAACGGGGACCTCGGCTAATTTCCCAGCGGCGTCGAAAAGAGCCATTTGTAATCCGGCGCCTAAACTATCATCCCACATAGTTTCAAACGGTGAACGTCCAATGATGTGTTGGTGATCATTAACGCGGCCCCAGGTATAATTTTGAATAGTTTCACCCCATCCAACGATACCAGCGTCAGTTGTAACACGAGTGATTTCTAATTCTGACCAGGTATGGATCCCGGCTCTTTCCATTTCTTCGCGCACTCTCTCCACAAAAGGTACTTGTAGGGTAAAACGTGCTACATCGGTTATTTTACCTGTCATTGTATATCTCCGTAGGATATCAAAGTCGTTTTAGCAACCAAGGCTTGCCCTCAAACCGGCACTCCAATTTTAACACCAGTCCTCGTATTTTATTAGACCAATCCAATATAATTTTTTTTGGATTACAGTCGAGTTCTAATTTCTTCTCAGGTTTATATGTATTCAAAATTTCCAACGTAGTATCACGACCCGGGGCGTTGTCTTGAGTATCTACACGCAATTTTTGACCAGGGTGCAGTTCTGGGTTATGAAGAAGGGTTGCTCTGGTGTCAAATCGCAGAATTAATTCCGTTGTGGGAGAAGCACCAATGTTTTCAATTATTACAGTTTTAGAGGAACGTCTATATCCTGGGGCAAATACTGAATTTCAGTCTCTTTGTCGGAGAGGCCGCTTATATGTCTTAGGTTATTTAATGTTATTTGGAAATAGGCTGAATTTAAAAAGGTATGTTTATCCATTTAGATGACGCAACGTTACCCTATTACTCTCATGGGTATTAACGGTTGATTTGAATCAATTCCAAAATCCAATTTGACAGAATGGTGTTTATTTTGAAATTGGATTATTCCCTTATTTAATGGTGCCGAAACGCCTGGTGCTTCATATAGGTCATAATTGTAGTCAACGGGTTTACCATTGATGAGATGCTGGCCGCCGTGAGTAATATCTAAGGTCTGGCCGGTAGTTGTTTTAACTTCCAGTCTTTTGTTTTGTCTCCATTCTTCTAAGCTTGGTGAAAGATGGGATCTTTTCTCAACGAAAGATTCGTAAGATTCAACCTTGTCTGCTTCAATAGCCTCCAAGATCAATCCTGGTCTATATGTTTTTAGACGGAGCAACCAGCCATCAATAAGATCTCCTTCTCGAACTAAAATATTTGAGTTGTTTGCTTCACGAATGGTTGTCCACTCGTATTCCCCTATGGGGAGGAGGCTTATGAAAAATGAATTGATGTCTGCAAATAGCCATCCGTTACGCTGAAGCCATGAATACTTGTTGGGTAGGAAAAGATTTACAAACGGATGAGCATCATCTTCGGGAAGGTCATACAACACCACGATAGATCCTTCGGATTGCAACATTTGTTCGTATGGTGATGCACCAAAAAGACGATCAGGCCACTGTAGGTATGGTTTGTCGCTAGAGATAGAACGACCAATGTGTTGAGGAAAACCATTTAAGAAAGAGCTGAAACGATCAGGACTAATGTATGGGTGATTACAAACAATGATTCCTTGATGGTTAGGGGCGTTCCAGGTTAAATCCCATGAAACTAAGTCGATAGGTCCCGCTTTATTTCCCGGAAGACCAGTTTGAGTAGATCCCAGTGCAAAGTTATTACTCATATAGGTGTATTTCCGAATGGGCGTGGCATCTGTTTTTGCATTCCTATAGATTGTGCGGGGTGCTTTTGTCTTTTTTACCACGTGGGCAGTTTTTCGGTCCCATGCCATTTCGGCAAATAGGGGTGAAGGGCGGTAATCAGCTACGACTGCTGGGATAGCAAAATTATGTACATGGTTAATTCGATCGAACGCTATACCCCCAAAATACATGTATTGTAATGGTAGAATACCTCCTACTTGACTCCATGTATTTTGGCGGTACCCTTCACGAGAGTGACCGCCGGCCCAGGCACCGTAAAAAAATTCTAGTGCCATATCTGCAACCAAAAGGGTTAACATTTTTTCTACATTTGAACGCAGACCTGAATCCTTGGTATGTTCATACAAACCAATGTAGGCGGTCATATGCTCTATGTGGTAGCCGGTGGAGTCATATTCATGATGTCCTTTGATCGCCGTTCGGTTTATGATTCCATTGATCCAGCGTTTTGCTTCTGCTGCAATAGCTTTACTGGAAAGTCCACTCCATTGATAGTTTTCGTCTGGCCATCGTTCAGTCGCCAAGAGGATGCCGCTGTAGGCCATTAGCCAATGATTTTCGGTATTTCCCCGTTCTAAGTGTGCGAGTGTCATAAATTCTTTTAATAAACCAATGGCTTTTTTAGATAGTTGATTTTCCCATCTACAGAGTAGAAGCATTGCTGGCAGGATTTCAAATGGCCCCCCAAGCAACTTGTTGGCATCTGCATTAGAGTCGCGCCAAAGACTTTTTAATATGATTTCCACAATAATATCAGGTTCGGGGTTATGAGGCATTAAAGCGTGGACGCTCCAGAGGTTTGTTGCACGCCCATCGTGGTGACATGCATTCAGAATTTCTTTAGCGCGTTCATTAACCTGCTCATGATATCTTGTGTTTATCATTAAATAGTTTTTTCTGGAGGAAGGATACATCGAGCATTTTTGAATGGCGTAATTTGTTTCCATTGTTCGCCGCTATCAGTACTGAACCACAAGCCACCCGGGCTCGCGGCGGCTAACCAGTGATTTGAGTTTGATGGGTCAATAGCTACATCCGCAAATAACATTTGTGGACCTAAAAGGTTGGAAAGTGTTTTTGATGTTCCGAGTAAGATTCCACGCCCCGTCGCAGCAACTATTTCCCCATTGCAGGAGGTTATACCGTAAACGGGTACTTCAATTTGTTTTACAGAGAGTTTCCAGCTCAATCCGTCAAGACTATTATAAATTCCTCCTTGGTCACAACCAGCCCAGAATCCTTCTTGATTATGATGAAGTGCTCGGACAGGGACATCACAAATATTGCTATGTTCAAAATTGCTACCCGAGTTTGTATAGGTAATTATTCCCGCTTCAGTACCACAGATCCAGCGACTATGATCATCTGGGTCGATGATTACAGTATTTGTATAGCGTTCGTTAGGGCTAAGTTTGTCGGAGTGAAAAATCCACCGAATTGCCTGGAGGTTGTCTTTGTAAGAACTGGCTACTCCATAGGGCGATCCCGCAATTAAGCCGGGATCGCCTATGGAAGAAGATGTGGCTGCTAATACTTCGGTGAGTGTTTCGTCGTGCAATTGGTTCCATCTTCTATTCTCGCGATTTAAAGAGTACATTCCGTGGTTGGCGCCCATTATTATACTGTGTTGGGTACGATGCAAGCTAAATCCCGTGCTTTGGTTATTTCCGACCCGAACCCAAGAATTTTCAATAGGATTTCCACTGTACAATCCAGGACCTTGAACGATATGTATACCGGTAGTAGCTTCAGCGCTTGCAGCGACGAGCCATTGAGAGGAAAAATCAGTCATTTGCTGTTTTCGGTTTTGTTTCCAGAGATCGGTGATTTTGTTTCCATTGCCATTTTTTGCTACCGGATACAAGTGGCTGGAGGTTTTCAGGTACGTTTCTTATGAATTCGGGGCTAGGTTCCTGATTGTTCCAGGCTTGATACATTGTTGGTGTATAACCTCCTATCACAATACATCGCTCGCGGTCAGAGTGAATGTGTCCCGTCGCATGGATTAATGATTCTCCAAAAAGCATTGTTGATCCTGCCGGTGCAGTTATTTGATGGATGAGCGATTGGTCACCATAAGCAGCAGCTATAATTGCGTCACGAGACCCTCCTACTTTGTGGCTGCCGGCTATGCAAACAGTGCCACCATCCTCAGGTCCCAATTCGGTGAGGTTTGTAAGTGTTTTTACAAAAGTACAGTGATGTAAATTATTAACTGTATAGGTTCCTATCTCTGGTGTTGTTCCAGCGTGAAACCGAAAGGTAGAGTCCACCTCATCTTTGAGAGGGGGTTTTTTGTTTATTATGGCCTCGGATTCCTCCAAGCGAACGTCTCCGCCTACTATTTCTGCAGCCATGCCCACCAAGCGAGGTTTAGTTAAGTAATCGAAAACTGCGGGATCTGTTTCGAGAATGTGCGCAAAGTGCAAATGATCAGGACTATAGTTACTCAAGTAACAGTTCCGCACGTGCGCTATATCAGGATCGGCCGTGTTTAGGAAGTCTTGTTTTAGTTTGTACATTGCTTCCAGTAGGCGACCTGTTTCATTTTCTGTGAGGACTTTCTCTATTACGACGTACCCATTGACTTCGAAATGGTATCTTTGAGCAGTTGTTAAAGCAGGGAAAGGATAATCCGTTTGTGAATCTGTCATAAACCTCCGAATCATTCTCTATCTTTAAGGGCAATATACTCATAGACTTTTTACGGTCAATGGATTGCTTATCTTACACTTTTGCGTCGAACACCTGTCAATATAGAAAAGCAGATTTCAAACGAGGGACTTAAGTTTTTCTAGGCCGGTTGTAGCTACAGTGAGTCCGTCTTCTTGCCAATATTTTTGATTAAATAATTCTAGAGAAAGGATGCCGGAAAAGCCAGTGATATTGAGCTGCCGAAAGATTTCGTTGTATGGTGCGACGCCATCTCCAGGATAAACACGGTCGCTATCCTCTATTTTTTCCCTAGGAGGTTGTGCAGGATAATCGTTTACATGTAGTATGCGTATGGTTTCGGGGCCGAGTTGTTCTATTCCACCAAAGTGGCCACTGCCCTTGTACATGTGAAAGATGTCGGACAAAATACATGCCTGCCTTCGGTTGGCCTGACTACTAACCATTAGGGTTTCTCCGAGCGTTCCCATAGTTTGGCTAATACCCCAGAATTCTAAGATTGGCACCACATTATATTCCGAAGCAAGGTCGATCAGGGCAGCGTAGCGGTCTGCTACGTCGAATAGGCTAACCCCAGGTGTTTGATGAATACCAATCGGCGGCGCTGCGACGTAGGGGCAGGCTAATTCTTGGGCCATGTCAAAGCAACGTCTCGCCTCTTCGAATCCTGCTTTACGCTTTTGTTCGTCTGGCACACTCCAGGTAGGAAAACCGATGAGGTTGACGATTGTAAGGTCATGCGCGGATACCAGCGAACGTAATTGGGAAAGAGTGCGACCGCTATTCGTCCACGCGTCGATCTCTTCAACCCATGGCTCAATGGCATCGTAACCAGCTTTGGAGGCAATTTCTATCATGTGATCTAGTGCCAGTGTTCCGCAACCGCGGATTGTGCTAGTGTTGAGAGCGTATGTATACGTTGTTTTGGTCATATGTATCCTTGATCGATTAGATAGGATCAAAAGTTTCCGTCGTTTTTAATAGCTGTATAAACTCTAATAATAAAAGTATTAGACGATAAAATTTGATACAAGTAAGTGTCCTACTATTTAATAATTCCAAATATGGAAATTGATGGAGGTAACTATTTAAA